>NZ_LYMI01000032.1 GCF_001660815.1 Xanthomonas nasturtii | reverse complement strand
CCGGTCTTGAGCCGCAAGGCCGGGCGCTATGCGCATGCGCGCCAGTTCAAGCGCATGCACAAGGTGCTGCGACGCCAACGCACGCTCCTGGGACGCGTATTACGCGATCTGCAACGCAAGCTGGACCCCTTGATGCGTGAGCGCATCAGTGTCTGGCTGGAACGCGCACAACGGGTGTTGACACAACGCCCCAAGGACAAGCAAAAGCTCTACGCCCTGCATGCGCCGGAAGTGGAATGCATGAGCAAGGGCAAGGCACGGACACCTTACGAATTTGGCGTCAAGGTCGGCATTGCGGTGAGTGCGCGCAAAGGCTTGATCGTGGGCGCGCGCAGTTTTCCCGGCAATCCCTACGACGGCGATACGTTGGCCGAGCAGCTGGAGCAGACGCGTGGGTTGCTGCAGGATGTGAATGTGACCCCGCAGGTAGCGATCGTGGACCTGGGGTATCGCGGACGTGAGGTAGATGGCGTGCAGATCCTGCATCGCGGCAAGGCCAAGACGCTGACACGACGGCAATGGAGCTGGATCAAACGCCGGCAAGCGGTGGAGCCGGTGATTGGACATCTGAAACAGGACTGCCGCTTGAATCGCTGCTATCTAAAGGGTGCCCAAGGCGATGCACTACACGTGCTCGGCTGCGCCGCCGGCTACAACCTGCGCTGGCTGCTGCGCTGGATCGCCTTTTTGCGTGCCTGGTTGCAGGCGATGGCAGGGGCATCCTTGAGCCTGGTGCACCGGTCGCCGCTGACCTTTGGTGCTTGAAGGGGGTTTTTCAGGGGCGACTCTTTATCCCCCCCGGTCTTGATCTGATCTAGCCCGGACAGGGCCATCTGCATCAGCATCAGGTTCTTGTCGATCGCCTCGTACGGGCTGTCCGAGTCGCCGGTCACCGTCTTGGTGATGGCCGAGCTGATCCCGTCGGTCAAGGTCCAGTACAGTTGTGGCGAGCCCTTGGCCATGCTTGTGGCCAAGCCGATGATCAATGCTGCACGCAGTGCCGTCACCACCAAGCCCGCCGCCACCTCTCGGGATTGGCCGGTCGCCAGACGGTAGCCCTGGATCAAGATCCACAGCATTAGCACCGTCAGCGCCACCACTCCTACCCTCGCCGTCGTCCGCTGCAGCAACTCCCACTGAAAGATCGCAATCTCATCACGCAAGTGATAAGAAGTCGAGCCAAGGCGGCCATTCCTGACCGCCCTGGCGATTTACCAGGTAGCTAAATCGCAACGGCCAACACTCGCGAATTACATCGACATCGACCGCGAGGCAGTTTCCTGAGCCTGCACCTGGGAGGCCTGACGCTGGCTTTCCTCAGCCACTTGCCGGCTGCTCTGTTCCAAGGGCTGGTTCTGTGCCTGGGCGCGATCCACGAAAACCCGCTGCATCGCCGGGTCGGTCATCTCGCCCTGTACCGCGAAGAAGCCGTCGCCACTTTTGTTGGGCACCACGTGGTCGATGCGGTGTAGACCGCTAACCTTGGACTCAAACACGATTTGCCCGGCTGCCTGCTCAAGTTCTTTGCGGCTGGCAAAGCCGCCACGCTCGCCTAACGCTTCCAGCTTGCTGACCGCGCCGTTGTACATCGCGTTATCTGGATGGCGGGAATCGGATAACAAGGGGCTGGATGCCTGCACCGGCGCTGCCGGAATGACCTTCTGCTCGGCCTGCTTGGCGGTGTGCTGCGACAATACCTGGTCTAATGCATCTTGCGTGTGCCGTCCCACTACGCCATCGACCTGCAGTCCATGCTCGCGCTGGAATTGCTCGACCGCATATTTGGTATTGCCGCCAAAATCGCCATCGGCGTGGAGCGGCTTCCCGTCACGGCCGGTGGCACCGAGTTGGGCGAGTTGGCCTTGCAGCTGCTTCACTTGCTCGCCGCGCTCGCCTTGTTCCAGTTTGCCGTCGTGCGGTGAGGGACCGGCATGAGACTTGGGCGAGGCACCTTCGATCGGATGCGAAAGCGCAGCCCTTCTATTGGCTTCTATCGAGTTGCGGTCCGGCAAGCTGTTACCCACGCTGTTCGCATAGACGGCGTACTGATCCATCTTGCGTCCCATGGCAGCATATGCCTGGGCATTGGTGATGTTGCCATCGCCATAAAGAGACGAATTACCCTTGATAACATCCACACTTAAGACACTGCTGACTTTCCCATTTGGATTGTCATGCACGGCCTGCAGAAACTTCGGTCCATCGCCTGTGCCAAGGTTGTGCATCGCATACACGTTCGCCGCTACATCCTTCCCACCATACTTTGCAGCACGATCAATGTTCTCACGTGTGAACTCCGCCAACATCGCAGCTTGTAGGCGTGTATCTTGACGAAGCGCAGGCGCATTTGCCTGAGCTCGCGTAAGATCGGCAGCGTTTTCAACGCCGTATTTTTCGCCGTATGTGTTGATCATCTGTTGCCAGGTACTATTCAAGAATTGGCCGTAACCATAGGCAGACGAGATGGCCATGGTGCCATCAAATTGCTTGACCGTATTATTTTCAGGATTGCTGATCGCGACCGGTCTCGCCGCTGGGTTGAACCCAGATTCAAATCCAGCAATTTTAACCATCACGCCCGGGTCAATGCCCGCGGCATGCGCAGCATTTACAAGCTCTTGCCGATGCTCCGCCCATCTGTCATCAATCCTTGCCATGCACTTTTCTCCTTAATCCAAATCTAAAATTAACTCAAGGACTCCAGGGGTAAATTCCTTTTTCTTCGTCGTAAGACACCAACCGAGTTTCCAGGATGGTGTCGCCACGCTTATGCGTAACCTCCAACGGATACATTCCGGCAATCACTTTACCGCCAGTTTCGACTTTCAGATCATTGGTCTCGTCAGGAGACTTCTCGCTCACACGGGGGATCGTCGAAACGTCACGAATCTCCGTACCCAGGGGAACGTGGAGTGAATAGCGCGTCACGTGCACCCCTTGCCATATCCCACCCGAGGTGGAAAGCCAGCCATAACGAGCAGGCCCAACTTGAATGACTTTCGCATCGAGACAACCGCAATCACCTGCCTGCCCCATATCGATGGCAGGCCTCGCGGCTAGCATTTTGACTTTTCTGCCAGCCTCCACACCGACAACGAACAGCCCCTGCAGGCCCGGGTCTACTTGCGAATAGATTTCAGCCTGTGGATCACTATGAGCTTGCACATAGACTGTTTTCCCATCGGCGTCACTGAAAATTTTTGAGACCACGCCAAGCATGCAGTAGTCTAATGACTCGTTACCCGCCTGAAACTCGTACTTCCAACATTGGCGCGATGAATCAAAGTTAGCAGCTCCGTAAGCGGAGTCCATCGCGTCCTGTAATATCGAATGAATTTCTGTTGAATTCGGAGTGAAATGCTTGTTGACATCCACAGTAGAGCTAGCCGATCCACTCGCGCTAGCTGCTTCCGTAGCAGTTTTAGAAGAATTAACCTGATCTCGTGGCGTATCAGTCTGTGGAGCACAAGCAACAAGGGAAGCAGCCCACACAAAAAGAACAGAAGCCTTGAAGAATTTGCTTAACGGTAAGAATTTTCCATTATCCGCATTTTTAATAAATTCCTTCATAACCCCTCAGTTCTTACGGCATCTGCCAAAAAATAAAATTTAGTGATATTTTCTAAAAATTGGATCAGAGCAGGCGGAATATAATATCCTACATGAGCCACCACCAATTTTTTCACAATTCCTCATAGCCAGTTCGGCAGCTGCTTTTTCACTCGAGGATGACTGAAAAAAACTATCGGTGGGCGATGAAACCATAACGGCGCACTGATTGCGATAAGTGAGATTTATTTTGCAATCATCTGCCCCACCTAAATTACATTGGTGAAGCGCCGATTCTTTTGCCTCATTTTCAGACAATTTTCCTACAACAGCTCCCGATTCACCAGTAGAATTTGAGCCTGCAATTGCACCCCAAGTTTTTATCCATTCACCGGTTGGCCTAGGCGGGGGCGATGGAATGTCGCCCCTTGATGTGCCAGAGTCAGGCCCACATTGCGGGCTACCAGGCGCCACACCACTTGGACATGCCGTTTGGCCAACAGCCAGCGGAAATAAACTTGCTGAAATGCAGACTAAAATAACCAGTAATATTAATTTCATGACTTAATCATATCTCGTTAAATTTCACAAAGCTATTTAACTGCAATACCACGGCTACCGGTGTTTGGCTCCTGATTCGGAACAGTCTCAGTACGAACTGTGGCGTTTCTATTGTGCTTTTCATGAGTATCTCTAGGATCATTATCTCTAGCCGGCGCCCCAGGCTCATAAGGCCGCCCAGCTGCCGGCGACTGGCCCGCTCGATCCAGCTGCCCCAGCGCCGAGTAGGCCGTGAACTGGCCCAGCGTGCCCTGGAAGAAAGCCGCGGCCATGGGTGGTGCGGTTATGATCAATGTCGTTAGCACCAGTCCCAATCCTCCCTGCTGCAGCGCCATGCTGCTGATGCCTTCGCCCGTAAACCCGTTCAATGCCCACTTTGCAACGAAGGCTGCGCCCACTGCGCCCACAACCTTGGTCGCCAAGCTCACCGTGAAGGTCAACACCGACAACGAAAACACAGTGCCCAATCCGTATAGCAGCCATTTGCTGAACAACGACTTCGTCGCCTGAAACAGCAGACACAGGATGAACAGAGGCCCAAATCCTACTACCAGCGCCATGGCCAGTTTGTTGAGTAGCAACATCGAGCCGGCGACTACGCCTGGACCGGCCATTCCGAGACCGGTGAACCACCGAGCCCGGTCTTTTTCATCTTTGCTCTCCTCGTCACCGCCCGTCTTGATCTGATCCAACGCCGACATCGCCACTTGCATCAGCATCAAATTCTTATCGATCGCCTCGTAGGGACTTTTTGAGCTGCCCGTCACTGTCCGGGTGATCGCCGAGCTGATCCCGTCTGTTAGCGTCCAATACAAACGCGGAGAGCCTTGCGCCATGCTGGTCGCCAATCCGATGATCAGCGCCGCGCGAAGCGCCGTGACCACCAAGCCCATCGCCGCCTCGCGCGACTGACCGGTCACGATGCGATAACCCTGGATAAAAATCCAAAGCGTCAACACCGTCAGGGACACCATACCCACCCAGGCCGTCGTGCGCTGCAACAACTCCCACTGAAAGATCGCAATCTCATCGCGCAGGTAGTTGTTGATCAGACGAAAAAATTCGTAGTTGGCGATGTTCGTCAAAAAATCCATATGTCACCACATCCACTAGACGGCTGCGCCGTGGGGCAGTCGCTGCCCCGGGGTTGATTACGTTGCATGATCCGGTCGTGCCATATCTTCAGTCTTTATCGATTGCCAACGGCGGTTCCATGCCAGATGGCTTGTCACTCTTGATCGCCTCGAGCGCGCCCTTCATCACTGCACCGGCCGCGAGCGTTTTACCTAGACTCAGCACATCGTCGGGCACCCAGTCCGGCACCCAACTCCAACGATTGCTTTTTGGTGGTTCCTTGCCGGCCATTGCCGCCTTAGCCGCTGCTGTCTGCTGCCCAGTCAGGTAGGCAATGCGCTTGTCATAGGCAAACATCGCCGACTCCATCTGCTGGCGGTCAATATCCATCATCGCCTTCAGCGCCAGCAGTTTGTTGGTGTTGCTCTCAAGCTCGCCGATCTTCTGGTCGCCGATCTTCTTGCGTTCATCCTCGATCGTGCGTAGGCGTTCAAGACGCTTGGTGGTGATCTCATACATGGCGACCATGTAGTTGTACTGCGAATTGAGAGTGCGTTGAATCAACTCGCACGATTCCTTCTGCGAATCGGACACGGGCGTTCCCTTCGTTGAAGCAGCACACGCTGCGACACCTTGGTCATCGGGAATCTTCTCGATCTTTTCCTTAGGCTTCTCGACTTCCTTGCCGCTGGATTCCTTTCCATCGCCATTCTTGATGGTCTGGTTCTTGCGGATTGCCTCAACCTTCTCATTGAGCTCCTTGTCGACCACCTCCCACTGCGCACTGGCCGCTCCCGCCATGCTGAGCAACACAAGTCCCATGAAGACTCGGGAAACATGCCTGAACGTGGTTGCCATGGTGTTTTTGCCTCCTGACACAGATGAAGTTGATGCGTGGAAAGTGTGCTGCCGATGATGGGGACTATGCATCTTCGGCCTCCTTGTCTTTCACCGATTTACGCTTACCCGAGCCCTTGCGATTGGCGTAGAAATCGCTCAACCACTGCTCGGGCGTCAGCTGATCGACGCTGACGCCCAGTTTGCTGGCCTTGCCGGCCAGGATCTGATGCATGATCTCGATGTTGTCGGTTGAGGACGAAATCACCGACAGCGCATCGTCCATGCCACGCAGGTTAAGCTGGCACACCGCCGAGGCGTGGCCCTGCTTGACCAGGAAGCAGCGCGAGCGCTCATCCAGCGACACCACTACCTGGTACTCGGCATCGGTCAGCTTGAGGCCTTCGATGTAGTCGTCGCGGCTGGCATTGGGGTTGGGCAACAGCACCATCGTGGCGGTCTGTTCGATCAAGGCGGCGGCAATGTCGCTAGCCAGCGCATCTTCCGGGCTCTGCGTGGCGAAGATGCCCAGACCATTCTGCTTACGGATGGTCTTCTGCTTGTTCTTGGCGAATTCCTTCAATCCCCCCTTGCCGTCCAGGATCTTCCAGAACTCGTCCATCACATAGATCAGCGGGCGGCCGTCAATCAACGCTTCCAGGCGGTGCAGCAGATAGTTGATCACCGGCACGCGCACTTCGGCGTTGTCGATCACATCGGTGTAGTCGAAGCCGATGATGGAGGCACGGGTCAGATCGATCGTGTCGACCGGGTTGTCGAACACCCAGCCTAGCGAATTGCCGGCGGTCCAGCGGCGCAGACGCGCATACAGGCCATCGTCGCCCATATTGGGCAGGCTTTTGCGGAAGTTGCTCATGCTGCGCAGATGCATGGGGGTGTCCAGCATGCCCTCCACTGCGCGATAGATGTCTTCTTCCTCGCGGGCACTGTATTCGGCCTTGCCGCCGAGCACCTTGATCAATTCGGCCAGAAACTGCGTATTGGCCTCGTTGCGCTCGCACTGGAACGGGTTGAAGCCAGTCGGGGAGCCGTTTTCCAGCGCCAGATAGTTACCGCCGCAGGCCCGCACGAAGATCTCCGCGCCGCGGTCCTTGTCGAAGAAAAAGATCGTCGGGATCGGAGCGAACTTCTGCAATTGGCCACAAAAAAATGGCCCTGGCAGTGCCAGGGCCACATGTCCAATGGTATCTGTCTTACAGCGTCGGGCCGCTGCGCGTCTCAGCGTGTTGCTGTGTCTGATGCGCTGTCTGCTGTACCTGACGCTGACTTTCCTCAGCGACCTGCCGGCTACTCTGCTCCAACGATTGTCCTTGCGCCTGATCACGATCGACAAACACACGCCGCATCGCGGGGTCGGTCATCTCGCCCTGGACTGCAAAGAAGCCGTCGCCGCTCTTGTTGGGCACGACATGGTCGATGCGTTGAAGGCCGGCGACCTTGCTCTCGAACACGATCTGACCGGCCGCCTGTTCAAGCTCTCTACGGTCGGAGAAACCGCCACGCTCGCCCAACGCCTCCAGCTTGCCGACAGCACCGACGAACATGGCGTTGTCTGGATGACGCGGGTCGGACAACAACGGGCCGGATGAGGATGAAGCTTGCGCGGAGGGAGAAGCCGTTTGCTCCGCGTGTTTGTTGGAATGCTGGGACAACGCCTGTTCCAATGCTGCCTGCGTCTTTTGGCCAACCACGCCGTCTACGTGCAAACCACGCGCGTGCTGGAATTGCTCGACCGCGTATTTGGTGTTGGCGCCGAAGTCACCATCAGCGTGCAAGGGCTCGCCGTCGCGGCCAACAGCACCGAGTTGCGTAAGTTGGCCTTGCAACTGCTTCACCTGCTCATCGCGCTCGCCTTGTTCTAACTTACCATCATTGGATGACGGTCCAGCCTGGTGTCTGGATGCTGAGGGATGAGTCGGCAATCGGCCTTCTGCGAGCTCCATCAGATCATGTTTCTCATTTAAAGCACGATCACGAAGCTGGCTCCATGAGCCAGGAGACTTCTTGAACAATGTCTCGGTATGAGAATATTTATAATCTTGAACCGCCTCCACTATCTGCTTATCAGAAAGATCAGAGAGTCGATAACCCTCACCAAACTTCTCCGATAACCCTTTTTGAAATATTCCTGGAGTTAAATTCCGAAACTGGACCGAGGTGCTCCAAAGTGCATCCTGTACCGCAAGCCCTCGATCAGTTAAATCCATTCCAACTGCAGTAAGGCGTGCAACCTGCTTGTCGCAATGAGTCTCGCGAATAAATTCATGCTGATCCTGCGCGAATGCGGGATCCTTATTGGCAAGCGACTTCCATCTTTCATTGAATGCATCAGTTTGGGGGACAAGACCAGAAAACTGAGAGCCATAGCGAGACTGATCCAAGTACTCCTGTAATGTTCCTTGGGATGTAGACAATTGATAGGTCCCATATGAGACACCACCATGGTCGTTTTTCCCGGTTGAGATAGTACCGGCACCTCGACCACTACTTTCGTAGCTAGATGAGGTCATTCCAATATGCCAACCCGTTATCTCTGACATTTATCAACTCTCTTCCTTTAGAAAAACATTCACTTAGACACCTATCGCTTTTCCAACTCATCAGCACGCCTCGCTGTAGCATTCAGCCGGCAACTACTTTCCTCAATATCTTCTGCTTGTCCGCCACCGAGCTGACCGTTCAAATTGCACAGCTGGTCTCTCTTGACTATCCATGCCCTTTCCTCGTTCAGCAGCTTCTGTTTTTTTGCGACATCAAGCTTCGCCATCACAGAGCGATAAACACGATTTAAACGAAGATCCTGGTATTTGTACTCCTCGCTATCACAATCAATTAAATCTGGCGTAGCACCGCCAGATCGTTCTACGCATAAAGCATGAGAATCTCGCAACTTGGTAGGCCGACCAAAATTCACTCGCTCAGCGTCAAGAGGTCCTTTCAGTGCATTCTCTAATTCATCGTCATATTGTTGCGCGAGCTGTTTTTGCTTAAGAACTTCTGCTGAAGCAGCCTTATTCTGACCCTCTTTACCGGCCATGCTTTTCTCGGAAGATAGAGCTCCCGAAGTTTGTGAAGATGGCTTTGACAAACGAGCGGAAACTTCATTTTTATTTTCAACTGATACATTCACTGATTGCTGAGCCCCGCTTTCACAGCCAAAACCCGCAACAGCAACCACTAAAAGAGGAATAAGAAAACATAGGCGCATGAAATTCCTTCTTACCCAAGAATTATAAAGCTACAATCAATATTTATTGAAGATTGGCTTCGTACACTCTGAGTACATTACCTTGCATAAACCGCCGTCACTCTTCTCACAGCTTTTCGTTGCCAAATTAATTGCACGTGTCTCTGTCGGAGATGCTTGGAAGAAAGTCTCTGAACTCGAAGAAACTAAAGCAGAGCATTGATTTTGATAAGTCAATTTAACTTTGCAGTCAGTTGCCCCACCTGCAGCACATTGACGAAGAGCCGCCTGCCTTGCTTCATTTTCAGACAATTTCCCCACAGTGGTGCCGGCCCCTCCCGTAGTACTTGAGTTAGCAATTGCGCCCCAAGTTTTTATCCACTCACCGGTTGGCCTTGGTGGAGGCGCGGGAGCATCACCTCTCGATGTACCAGAATCAGATCCACATTGCGGACTGCCGGGAGCAATCCCCACCGGACAAGCTGTTTGACCAAAAGCAGCGCCAAGTGAAATTGCATTCAAAAAAATAAACAAAAAGATACGGACCATAATTTTCACCAAGAAGTTAGCAAATTATTTCTGCGCAAGACCGCGACTACCAGAACTAGGTTCTGAAGATGAAGTCGTATCTCTATTAATGGTGGTAGTGGCTGCAGTTCTATCACGATCAGACGTATCGCCAGCATTAGTAGCCGGCGCCCCCGGCTCATACGGCCGCCCAGCGCCTGGTGATTGGCCCGCTCGATCAAGCTGCCCTAACGCCGAATAAGCCGAGAACTGGCCAAGCGTACCCTGGAAGAAAGCGGCTGCCATCGGGGGAGCCGTGATGATCAATGTGGTCAACACCAAGCCCAATCCTCCCTGCTGCAGCGCCATGCTGCTGATGCCTTCGCCGCTGCCGCCGTTCATTGCCCACTTTGCCACAAAGGCCGCACCAACTGCGCCCACCACCTTGGTCGCAAGACTTACCGTGAACGTCAATACCGACAGCGAAAACACAGTGCCTATTCCGTATAGCAGCCACTTGCTGAACAATGACTTCGTGGCCTGGAACAACAGACACAGGATGAATAGCGGCCCGAAGCCTACCACCAGTGCCATCGCCAGCTTGTTCAGCAACAACATAGAGCCGGCCACGACCCCCGGCCCGGCCATCCCGATACCAGTGAACCAACGGGCACGGTCTTTTTCGTCTTTGCTTTCTTCATCGCCACCAGTCTTGATTTGATCCAGACCCGACATCGCCACCTGCATCAGCATCAGGTTCTTGTCGATTGCCTCGTATGGGCTGTCCGAATCGCCTGTCACCGTCTTGGTGATCGCATGGCTGACCCCGTCGGTCAAGGTCCAATACAACTGCGAGGACCCTTGCGCCATGCTCGTGGCCAAGCCGATGATCAACGCTGCACGCAGCGCCGTCACCACCAGGCCCATCGCCGCCTCACGGGATTGGCCCGTCGCCAGACGGTAGCCCTGGATCAAGATCCACAGCGTCAGCACCGTCAGCGCCACCACTCCTACCCACGCCGTCGTCCGCTGCAACAGATTCCACTGGAAAATCGCGATCTCGTCGCGCAGGTAATCGTTGATCAGACGAAAAAATTCGTAGTTGGCGATGTTCGTCAAAAAGTCCATATGTCACCACATCCACTTAACGGCTACGCCGTGGGGCAGTCGCTGCCCCGGGGTTGATTACGTTGCATGATTCGGTCGTGCTGCGAGATCAGTCTTTGTCGATCGCCAACGGTTTCATGCCAGATGGCGTGTCGCTCTTGATCGTCTCGAACGCCCCTTTCATCACCAGACCGGCTGCGACGGTCTTGCCCAGACTCAACAGATCATCGGGGATCCAAGCCGGCAGCCACGAATCTGTGCCATCTCCCTTTGGCGGTTCCTTACCCGCCATTGCCGCCTTGGCCGCTGCTGTCTGCTGCCCGGTTAGATAGGCAATGCGCTTGTCATAGGCAAACATTGCCGATTCCATCTGCTGGCGGTCGATATCCATCAAGGCTTTTAGCGCCAATAGCTTGTTGGTATTGCTTTCCAGCAAGCCGATCTCCCCGTCCTTGATGTCCTCTCGTTCTTCTTCGATCTCGCGCAGCTTCTCAAGCCGCTTGGCACTGATTTCGTACATTGCCACCACATAGTTGTACTGCGAGTTCAGCGTGCGCTGAATCAACTCGCAAGATTCCTTCTGCGAGTCGGACACAGGCGTTCCCTTCGTTGAAGCCGCACACGACGCCACACCTTGATCGTCTTTTACTTTCGCCAGTTTTTCCTTGGGCTCATCCACTTCCTTGCCGCTGGATTCCTTGCCCTTGCCCTTGCCGACTTTCTGGTTGTCCAGAATCTTCTCGGCAGTCTTATTGAGCTCCTTATCCACCACCTCCCACTGCGCACTGGCCGCTCCCGCCATGCTAAGCAGCACCAGTCCCATGAAGACTCGGGAAAAATGTCTGAACGTGGTTGCCATGGTGTTTTTGCCTCCTGACACAGATGAAGTTGATGCGTGGAAAGTGATCTGACGATGATGGGGACTATGCATCTTCGGCCTCCTTGTCTTTCGCCGATTTACGCTTGCCCGAGCCCTTGCGGTTGGCATAGAAATCGTTCAACCACTGCTCGGGCGTCAGCTGATCGACGCTGACGCCCAGTTTGCTGGCCTTGCCGGCCAGGATCTGATGCATGATCTCGATATTGTCGGTCGAAGACGAAATCACCGACAGCGCATCGTCCATGCCGCGCAGGTTGAGCTGGCACACCGCCGAGGCGTGGCCCTGCTTGACCAGGAAGCAACGCGAGCGCTCATCCAGCGACACCACTACCTGGTACTCGGCATCGGTCAGCTTGAGGCCTTCGATGTAGTCGTCGCGGCTGGCATTGGGGTTGGGCAACAGCACCATCGTGGCGGTCTGTTCGATCAAGGCGGCGGCAATGTCGCTAGCCAGCGCATCTTCCGGGCTCTGCGTGGCGAAGATGCCCAGACCATTCTGCTTACGGATGGTCTTCTGCTTGTTCTTGGCGAATTCCTTCAATCCCCCCTTGCCGTCCAGGATCTTCCAGAACTCGTCCATCACATAGATCAGCGGGCGGCCGTCAATCAACGCTTCCAGGCGATGCAGCAGATAGTTGATCACCGGCACGCGCACTTCGGCGTTGTCGATCACATCGGTGTAGTCGAAGCCGATGATGGAGGCACGGGTCAGATCGATCGTGTCGACCGGGTTGTCGAACACCCAGCCTAGCGAATTGCCGGCAGTCCAGCGGCGCAGACGCGCATACAGGCCATCGTCGCCCATATTGGGCAGGCTTTTGCGGAAGTTGCTCATGCTGCGCAGATGCATGGGGGTGTCCAGCATGCCCTCCACTGCGCGATAGATGTCTTCTTCCTCGCGGGCACTGTATTCGGCCTTGCCGCCGAGCACCTTGATCAGCTCGGCCAGAAACTGCGTGTTGGCCTCGTTGCGCTCGCACTGGAACGGGTTGAAGCCAGTCGGGGAGCCGTTTTCCAGCGCCAGATAGTTACCGCCGCAGGCCCGCACGAAGATCTCCGCGCCTCGGTCCTTGTCGAAGAAGAAGATCGTCGGGATTGGATCGAACTTCTGCACCTGGCTCAGCAGGAAATTGATCAGCGCCGTCTTACCGGTACCGGACTTACCGATCACCATCGTATTGCCGATCGCCTTTTCGCCGAGCGAATTCTCGGCCGGATGCGTGGCATGGAAATTGAAATAATACGGCTGGCCGTTGGTGGTCTGCAGCGTGGTGACGCAATCACCCCACGGATTGTTGTGCTGCTTGCCCTGGGCGAAGTTGTGCAACGGCGACAAGCCCAGGAAATTGAGTGAGCTCAGGTTGGCGATGCGGGTACGGAAGCGCCAGTTGCCCGGCAACTGCGCGTAAAACGATGAAGCGATCGCCAGATCTTCCTTGGCCGAAACGAAACCGGCGTTGGAGAGCTCGGCACGGGTGGTGGCGATCTGCCTGGCCAGTTTCTCCTGGCTGTCGGCGTATACCGCTAACGTGAAGTGGTACTCGCCCAGCACAAAGTTGCCCGACGCCACGTCATCCATGGCGACATCAAGATCCCGGATCTGGGTGGACGACTTGTCGCCCGACGAAATCATCATACCCTTGGTGCGCTCCAGCACCTTCAACGCATCATGACGTCCAACCGGGCTGAACGAATGCGTCATGACGTATTCGAAATCAAGGTACTTCAGACCATTGAGAATGCCGGGGTAGGTCCCGTCGGCATATTCCTTGATGTTGAGGATCGCACCGAAGTGATTGACGCCATCCGGTGTGCGGATGACAAAATCGCCCGTCTTGTTGGCAAACATGTGCTTGCTGACAGGCAGGTACGCGGGCACGGGAGCCTGCAATACCGGCACCGGCTCATCGATACGGTTGAGCAGATAGCCTAGAAATTCGAGGGTCTCGGAAAACACGACGCCGTTCTTGGCCTCGTACATGCCCAGCCGATACGGCGAATAGTCTTTGAGGACCGCCTCCACATTGGTGGCAAGCTCGACGACCTTGGCGACCGCCTGCTCTTCCTCGGCACGGATCCTGTCTGGATTTGCCGACTTTTCGACCAAGCGTCGCCCGGTCACGACCGGCCGATAGATCATGCTGAAGTACAGCTCGTTCTGCATGATTTTTTGCGAGGACAGCGCTGCGTAGTACTCGTCAGAGAGATTTTGATTGAAGGACTGTCTGAAACGCCCACCGCTGCCAATCTTGCGACGACGACGCACGTCATGGACCCAGAAGGCGACATTGGCAAAGTCAGGAGCACGCAGGGTCTGCAACAGACGATTGAAGGTGTTGTGCCGTTGCTCCAGCTCGAACTCGTCCCGCCCCACGAACGGCAGGCCAGCCAGATGCCAGATCAACAGGTAGTCGCCTGCGGTCGTCTTGACGACAGACGGCGCGACGTGTGTCGAAATGGAAACAAATTCGCTGATTGGACTGTCTGGGCTGAACATGGTCTTACCGAGTTAAGAAGGAAGCATCACACCAGGGAGTATCGAAAGCACCAACCCCACGCGGGTTTGCGCGTGGGGTCGGTTGAACAATTCACTTGCTTACCGCGACTTACCCGGGGGACTCTTGCGGTATTCATTAGGGCTGAATACCCACATTCCCGAATAACGCTGGAGGTTTCGGGCACGCATGCGGAACAGCCAGCGCAACCCGAGCAACCTGAAGATCATCTCGTCACGCTTGGCCATCTGCTGCATGGCGAAAATGATGACGGGAATGGTGAGCAGGTACCAAAGATCGATGTACATCCCCAACAGCAGGCCACCACCGGCACCGACGAAGAAGGGGATGTAAGGCACCCCCAGAAACATCGCCGGGCGGGTGCAGCCGCGGAAAAGGACGTCTTTATGCATAGTACTGAGCGATCTGCACCAACGAAGCGCCGACTCCCGAGCAATCTCCGTTATTAGCGTCCTTGTTCTGCAGGATCATGTTGGCAATCTGGCCGGCAGCACCGATTAACACACCACCGATGAGGATCGGGGACACCTCGGAGATGCGCTTGTGTGCAAAAGCGATCTGATACCCGGCCACGATAACTGCAATGGTGACCACTGCAATCGAACCCATATTCAGAAGCTTCTTCACATTATTCAGAAAGCCGCAAACCTGAGTGTCAGTACCGCCGAGGCCGTTGCCGCCAGTGGTTGCGCCTGCGCCGCCAGCTATCACCAAAAGAGAGGTAAATACCAACGCCTTGAATGCCTGCGCGCCAACCATCTTGGCGTCTGCCATTGTTTTCTTGTCGATTTCAAACTTCATGTCTAACTCCTTGGGAACAGAGGGGGTCCAGCAGCCAACTCCTTGGCGATCTTCCATCCTAAAAAACAAATGCACTATCTACTTGCGGCGCCGTCTGTGGTGCACGTGGCATGGAGACGGGACTTACGGATTGGTCGGTCTGCGTCGAGGCCTTCGGTGCGGCGGCGGGCAACGCCACCCCACGCCCCTGACCTGTCGGCTTTATCACATACAACTCGTTCTCCGCCGCAGGAGCCACAGGGGTGGCCCGGCTCGGCAGAGAGTAAGGTGCTGACGGTGCCGGTAGCATAGGCCCTGCCGGTGAAGCCACCGTGTTGCCCGCTCCCGAGAGATCCTGAATGCGACGCGCGACAATTGCATCCGCCAATTCGGCGGCCGCCTGCTTGAGCGGATTGGCAGGCCGCAACTGCACTTGCCGCGTCGGCACGACCGTGATGGGCTCTGCTCCAGAGGATGCTACCGACTGACGAATGGACGCATAGATCTTCTGGACGTAACCGTGTTTGAAGCCGGTCTCGAAGTTGCCGGAGTAGTAACAGCTGAACGACTTGCCCCAATTAGCGCCTGAGCGCGAATGGCACTCCGCCAAAATCCTTGAGGCAGCGACAAGATTGGGGCACTTGTCGAATGCCATCTCGTAACTGGTCAGCCCGTATTTTTGCAGGTTGTAGCGATTGACCTGGCCTAACCCGAGTGAGAAGTTGTAACCCTTCTGTTCCAGCATCTTGGCAGTGGCGACCGCCTCAGCCAAGCCGCGTGGCTCACGCACCAAGCGCCCGCCAACCACACCGATGGCATACGGATTGCGCGACGACTCGACACGGACAACGTGCTGCATCACCTCGCCAGGAACAGCAAGTCCAGTGCACCCCATCAGTTCCATGCCAGGCAACATGTCATTCCTCCTTGCAAAACCAAACCAGCCCCAACTTAAGAAGTTACTTTCAACCGCCGCGCAAGGTTCTCAAAGGATCGAAGTCGATGCCCGTGATGAACCGGCGCCCCGCGTGCGCCTTGATGTGGACCACGATGTCGATGGTCATTCTCAGCAAACGCTTGATCACCTCGAACTCCAGGCCAGAGCCTTCGTTAGATGCCTTCACCATTAACGCCAACTGGTCCCAGGTCTGCTCGACACTACCGGCGTGGCAGCTGGTGATGGAACCTGGATGCCCCGAAGCACAGTTACGGATGAAATAGAACGACTCGTCGCCGCGCAACTCTGCCAGGATGATGCGATCCGGCTTCATGCGCAGGCACGCTTCCATGCAACTCTTGGCGGTCACGTTGCTGGCGCTCTGCCCGCCTTTTGAATACAGCAGATGCACGGAATTAGGCTGACTGATGAACAGCTCTCTAGCGTCCTCGATGGTCACCAGGCGCTCTTCGTTCGGAATGTGATTCACCAATGCCTTCATGAAGGTCGTCTTGCCGCTGCCAGTCGCTCCAGCAACAACCACGTTCTTCTTGTACAACACGCACTTTTTGAAGAACTCGGCGTAGTCACGCTTGCGGCGTAGCTCCAGCAGCTCCTGATCGTGGTCGCTGACATCTGCCGATTGCTCCAGCACCTCGTCGAAGAACCCATCGTGCTTGTACTGCTCCAGCGACTTGGTGTGCTTTGAGGGAAGCCGGATCGTGATGGATACCTTGCCGGCATCGCATGCAGGCGGCATCACAAACTGCGCGCGCTGCCCAGTCGGAAACGTGAGTGACACGACCGGGTCAGCGTCGGTAATACGCTGCCCGGTATTGCTCTCATTGACGACCGCCGTACAGAACTGCCGAGCACGGTCGTAGGTGAGGGACGGCACGTCGACCCGCTGCCACCCATGAATGGTCTCGAGATACAACTCACCCGGACGGTTGATGCAAATTTCGGTCACATCAGGCGAATTTAGATAATCCAGGATTCCCAGCACAGAGTACTGGTAGTCCAAGAAGTCGTTCGAAATACGCGCCGTTGGTGAATCGTCGATCGTCATGGCAGCCACGTCATTCACTTCGGCAGGACCGCCGAGAAATCGACGTCCTTGGCAACATATACGTTCAACACCGTGCCCTGATTGATCGTCAAGGTTGCCGGACGGCGCCCAGACTTTTCCACTGCCTGCTCGGCGAGCTGCTGCATGCTTCGTGCAGTATTGCTCTCGAAGGGTTGCTGAGTGACAGTCCCGGTGCCAACACCGATTGTGGTCGTCTCCGGACCGTATTCGGCAGCCGCGTACTTGAAGGCGTCGCTCAGCATGCTGATAAACAGCGCTGATGCAATCTTGTTGCCCCAATGCGCGTTGTAATTACCTGGATGACCTGCACTACCCAACGTATCAATGCCGGGCCCCTCAAGCATGACATCCAGTCCCGTAGGCGTCGTAACACGATCCCAGACCACCTGCAGGCGGCGTGTCGTCGGCTCTCCGGCGCCATACTGACCAAGCATCTTGGAACCCTTCGGCAGGAGCAGGTTATGTCCGTTGATTGAGTACACCGGTTCGGTCACGATGCACGATGTGTAGCCACCGAAATCGGAAATGATCCGGGTCTCCAGAATGCAACGAATGTAGGTACCACGCACCAATAAACCATCCGGGTTGCTAATGGGCTTCGCTAGCGTGACCGCAGTGTCTTCCTCTCCGGGTGCAGTTGGCTGACCGGGCTGGCCTGGCATGCCCGCGCCGTTGACAGCGGATTCGGCAAGGATTCGACGCTCCAACAATGTGGGGCCACGCGGACGTTCGGGCGCAGAACTCACCTCTTCATTATCATCTGTCGGCATCGGCGGCAGTGGCGGCAGACTGGGCTGCTGCGCGAGGGGAACCGGTGCCTCTTCGACGGGCGCAGTCATGTTCTGTGGCAGCGCAGGTGCGACAACTGTCTCGGCTCGCGGCTTTGGCGGCGCCGAATCGTCCCCGCTTTGCGTCGCCAGCCAGAAGATGACGAGAATCAGCAGAGCTGCGATGGCAGCCAGGAATACAAGCGCCTTACGATTCAGGCGTTTGATGTCGCTGGAGCGCAGCACTGGCTCATTGGCATCCAGGTCAGGGGCGGCACTGGCCTGTTGACGCGCAAAGTACGGATTATTGCGCTCGTCATACTCGCCGTTTCGCGACTCTTCTCCGCGGTTGTTCGGAGAGCGATCATCTGGGCCGTTTGGAATATTCGAGTTCACTTTTGCTTGTTCCTTCGCAGACCGAGGACGTTATCGCCGTGGCGAACCACCAGGAAAGGATAGGTTCCGTGCACGATCAGGGTGTTGCCTTCCACCGTCGTATTGACGAGAAAATCCTCGGAGTGTTCTTTCTCGCGAGCGAAGACCGCCGGAAAATTCCCAGTCGGAAAGCGCGTCAAATCCATATTGATATAGGTGAACTTGCCGTCATCATAAACACGGCTAGGAATCAGCCAGGATTTTTTGGTGCGTGTCGAGTAATCATAATCGTAGTAATAACGACGATCCTTCAAGATCTTTGCATTCAGCAATGGACCTTTTTTCGATGCGTCCGCATCTTCCACATTCTGGAAACTCGTGTCTTTCGGGTAAGTAAACACGACCTTGTATTGAACACCCGCCTGCTTCGCCTGCTCCAGGCGCTGCCAATCCGTTGCAACCACCTTGAGCTCAAGAATATAAGAATGCGTCGCCGTACGAATCATCATATTCGTGTCGACATCGACATTTTTCGGTTTGAGATAAAAGACATTCTCACGCCGCGTAAGCTCCCAACCACCGGTAAAGCCGGTGCTGTAGTCCAGGATTTTTTCGTTCGGGCTTAGCTCGACCTGGGTAGTAATCCCGAGACCCGTGCGAACCTGATAGATACGGTCAGGCGCATACTCATATTCCTGAACTACCTGGGCCGTTACTGAAAAGGCACATAGCGCAAGTGGCAGCGCTGAAAATAATGAAGCCCTGTACCGATTAAAAAGTTTCATCGACCGCTTGCTCCATTGACATTATTCGGCATCCCTTGAGGTTGAATCGCGGGCTGCGCCCCGGACTGACCTGGCTGCTGCATCTGATCGGGAAACGCTGGCTGTGCTTGCTGTAGCGGCACGCCGCCCTGGGGTGCGGATCCTTGCTGGAGCGGAACGCCTCCAGGCGGGGCCGCACCAGAAACATTTGCAGCATTGGGGTCGGCAACGCCCGCGCCAGGCTGCGGAAGCGCTGCTTGAGGCTGCGCACTTATGACGGCGCCACCTGCAGGAGCGGCCGGGAGCGACGAGTAATCGTTATCAACCCGATAATCGGTGACACGGAATCCCAGGGGATTTTCGACCCGCAAACTATCACTCATCTCCAGATTGTCCTGATAAACAAATCCCATGGTCGCAATTTTGTTATCAAGCAATGTAGAGACAGTTGAATTCTTGTCGTATACGGTCCGCTGGAAGCGCACGGTCGCACCTTTATAAGGCTGCCCCTTCCCACCGATCAGTGTGATGCTCAGGATATTGACGCGAACAGCTCGAAGCTTGCCGTATGTATTCAAGGGCCTTAATGGGTTATTTGCCGAATGCAGCGCCCGATATTCGTTCACCACATTTGTCGTACCCATTGCTGACACGGTATTCCAGTCACGCTGGCCGATGATCGACAAATCGAATGATTCTCGGGCGATGATGAAGCGCGCAATATTACTGCGCGCCAACGCCTCACTTGTACTGATGGTCCGCCCACCAAAATTCGCCTCAAGCTTGGCGACAGTGCTTGTACCAGAATAGGCGTCTGCCATGACCAGATAGGGCACCTTCTCTTTCAGCGGCAGCATGTAGTAGTAGCCGCCTGCTGTCATGACGGTGACCAGCATCGACAGGGTGGCCACAATCCAGGCACGCTTTTCGCTGCGTCGTGCGAGGTCGGCGATGCTGACCTCGTAATTCACCGCTTTCTGGACGGCCGCACCCACTTGGGCGGAACCGTCCTTTTCACTGACCTTCTTACGCAACATGTCTAGATCCGTCACCGTAGGGCCTTGTCAGGCCTGAAACTATTGCCGCAACACGTTGCGGGCACTTGAGAAGGCAGGAGTACCGAAGGCTCGATGCCTGGAAGGCATGAATCAGACGGCGGACCTTTAGAGCTTGGAGCCGGACGATACCGGTACCGGCTGTACCAGCAGCTTGTTGGCGGAAACCGACACCGAAACACCTTGGGCTGCATACACGGCACTTAGTTCGGTGGCAGCCTGCTGGACGCTGGTGGTGCTGATAGTGGAAACCGGCCCAATCAAGGTGTAGTCGGACGGCAAGTTGTACGACAACTGCATATTGGAATCCGCGGCCCACCGTTCCAGCATCGTCTTCAGCGTGCCGTCCATCGGCGTGGCCTGATATGTGTACGAGGTGTAGAGCGGAATTTCGGTTGGCGCCTCGTCAAAGTGATTGACGTGCTTCCAACGCCCGCCAAAATCGGGAGCAGGCTTGGTCGCGCAGGCGCTCACCAATGCTGCAGCCACTAGCACCAACGACAGCTTGGACACATACATCGGATTCACTCTGACTTCTCCAACTTATGAAATTTCGGTCTTAAAACGGGCAGCGATACACCTCCGCGTACCAGTGGGTACCGGAGGAAAGTTGTTGTTAGTGTCCCACTCGCACACACGTGCGCCACCGAGTCGCCCCAGGTGCCGCAACACATTTTTGAAAAAGATGAATACGTTAGCAAACCGTCCATAGCCTTACTCCAGTACGGCCCCGTCCAGCGCCGCCCCCCTACACCGATGTATCTATACCGCAGGTTCTTGACAACTTTGCTCTTAACGGATGGATCCGTCAAGAATTACCGAGCTCGCTTCGCGCGACTTGTGTGATGCACATCACAATCTTATCGTAAGCGTTTTCACATCTGTCTTTGGCAACAGGCGAGCCGTGAAATATCGGTCTTCGTAGTAGCGGATCTTGTCGCACTTCACCGGGTGCGGGATCCCCTCGTACAGGAACACCTCCTTCTCGTTACCCATGGCCTTGAGCTCCTGCGGCAACATCAGCGCCCGACGCTCTTCCGACACGCTATGCGTGGTCTCCCGCCCCCGGGTGACGTTCTTCTTCTTGATGGTGGTGTAGCCCAGCATCTCTGAGTAGTCGTTGGCGTCCTGCTGCTCGCGTGGTGCATAGAGGATCTGCAGGGCGTGGTTGGTGATGATGGTGCGCGACAGATCCTTGCCATAGGTGGCGTCCAGCTGCGCCATGCTCTGGATGATGGGCAGCAAACGGATGTTGTAGCCGGCCATGTAGGCCACGGCCGTCGCGATGATGTCCACCTTGCCGATCGAGGTGAACTCATCCATGAGCAGCAAGCACTGATACTTGAGCTCCGGGTTGGACTTCGGCAGCTCACGGGTGTTGAGGTTGATGATCTGGCTGAAGAGCAGGTTGATGATCAGGCGACTTTCGGCCAGCTTGTTCGGCTGGATGCCGATGTAGATCGTCATCTTCTTCTTGCGCAGATCGGTGAGCATGAAGTCGTCTGCACTGGTGGCGGCGTCCAGGACGGGGTTGATCCACGCGTTGAGCGGCTCTTTCAAGGTGCCCATGATCGAGGCGAAGGTCTCATCCGCCTGGGACAGCATGTTGGCAAAAGCCGACTTGGCGTTACTGCTGAGGAACCGCCGCTCCGACAGCGACTTCAGGTACTTCTTCAGGTCGGTGCCGTCGCCCGACGAGAGCCGATAGATTCCGCCCAGCGTGGGCGCCCCTGCCCCGCCCGGGAAGCCCAGCGAGAGCTCTTCGTCCCAGTTTTCGAACAGGTACAGAGCGAACGCCATGAACGCGTTGCGTGCCTGGCTCACCCAGAACTTCTGGTCGTCCGATCCATCCGGATACAGCATTGCCGCAATGCTCATCAGATCCGAGACGCGGAACGCTGGGTCGTTGGACACATAGGTCAACGGATTCCAGCGATGCGTGCGACGGTCTTCGGCGAACGGGTTGAACAAGAAAACTTCGTGCCCCTGACTGGCGCGCCAGCCACTGGTCAGGTCGAAGTTCTCCTGCTTGATATCCAGCACAACGATCGACTCTTGATACTCGAGCAGATTCGGGATGACGACACCGACACCCTTACCAGAGCGCGTTGGCGCAGCAAGGATCACGAATTGCTGACCGCTCAATCGCACCAGCTTCCCATTGAATTTGCCGACGACAATGCCGTTTCCGCTCGGCTTGAACAGGCCATGCTTGGCAAGATCGGCAGCCCCGGCGAAGCGCGCGTCGCCATGCAGGGCGCGCGCCCTGGGCTTCACCATGAGCACGACAGCAATTGCCCAGATGAGTGCAGGCAGGCCGAACCCGAGCACGCCGGCGATCTTGATCTTGGTCGCGAATGGCGCTATTTCGGATAGCCCCAGCGCGCTGAAATAGCGGTAGTAGGTGTCCCACGCGTACAGGCCGGTATCGAGCCGCAACAACAGCAGCGTCAGATAGCCGGACAAAAAGTATCCAACGAGCACTGCCACGATCGTGGCGATTGCGATGATTTTGGGTTTGGACATGCGCCCTTCTCCTTAGGCTTGCACAACGATGGTGGTTTAGCGACGTACGACGGGCTTATGGGCGACAAGGTCGGACTTGCGTCCGCCACTCTCGCTCTCCACCAACGAATCGAT
This sequence comes from Xanthomonas nasturtii, assembly GCF_001660815.1. Lineage (GTDB taxonomy): Bacteria > Pseudomonadota > Gammaproteobacteria > Xanthomonadales > Xanthomonadaceae > Xanthomonas > Xanthomonas nasturtii. The sequence goes on along the minus strand of NZ_LYMI01000032.1, from coordinate 23,338 downwards.
CCAGACCTTGGCCTGATCCAGCGATAGATCCGGCGTGATTCGGGTCCCCGCATCGGTTACAACAGCGTATGCCACCACCGCGTCGGGGGCATACACCTCGTCACGCGTGATGGCCACGACGCGGTACCCACCCCTGGTCAGCACGGTGTGCTGATATTCGTCCATCGCCAGCCTTCCTTTCCGTCAGCGCGGAGGCGATGCTAAAGCAAGACGTGTGACGGAGAAAGCGGTTTCAACAAGACCTGTAAACACGCCACTCAAAAGCACTGACGCACAACGTCGCGACCAGTGTGCCCTAAGGCCCTCTAGTCGCATTCAACACCAGATGATTTTCCTCTAACCACTCAAGTCGCTGTGCTATCTGGACTTGGAGTGGTGGGCGGTACAGGGTTCGAACCTGTGACCCCTACCATGTCAAGGTAGTGCTCTACCGCTGAGCTAACCGCCCGGTTCCTGCGTCAGCATTGCGCTGTGCAGGGCGCGCATTCTAGCGCAGGGTTTCGTGGACCACAAGCCCTCCCAGCGTTCGAGTGTCCCCTCCCCCTACGCAAGGCTCGCCGCTTTCAGCTTCTGGATCTGGTCGCGAATCTGCGCTGCAGCCTCAAACTCCAGATCCTTGGCATGCTGATACATCTTCTGCTCCAGGCTCTTGAGCTTGCCGGCGATTTCCGCAGGCTTCATGGCGCGGTAATCGGGCGCGTCTTCAGCAACCTGGCGCAACTTCGAGCGCCCCTTGCCCGACTTTTTCTCGGCCGCATCTTCGCGTGCACCTTCCATGATGTCGGAGATCGGCCGTTCGACGGATTTCGGTGTGATGCCGTGTTCCAGGTTGTACTCGACCTGTTTCTCGCGGCGACGATCGGTCTCGTCGATCGCAGCCTGCATCGAACGCGTCATCTTGTCGGCATACAGAATGGCCTTGCCACGCAGATTGCGCGCGGCACGGCCGATGGTCTGGATCAGCGAACCGGTCGAGCGCAGGAAGCCTTCCTTGTCGGCATCCAGGATGGCTACCAGCGAGACTTCCGGCATGTCCAAGCCCTCGCGCAGCAGATTGATGCCGACCAGCACATCGAACTTACCCAGACGCAGATCGCGAATGATCTCCACCCGCTCAACGGTGTCGATATCCGAGTGTAGATAGCGCACACGAATCCCATGTTCGCCCAGATACTCGGTGAGATTTTCCGACATGCGCTTGGTTAGCGTGGTCACCAGCACGCGGTCGCCGAGCTTGATGCGCTCGTGAATCTCGGACATCAGGTCGTCGACCTGCGTGCCGACCGGGCGGATCTCCACCACCGGGTCGATCAAGCCGGTCGGGCGCACCACCAGCTCCGTAACCTCGCCGGCCGACTCGCGCAACTCGTAGGGACCGGGCGTTGCCGACACGTAAATGCTACGCGGCGAACGCGCCTCCCACTCTTCGAAACGCAACGGCCGGTTGTCCAACGCGGACGGCAGACGGAAGCCGAACTCCACCAGCGTCTCCTTGCGCGAGCGGTCGCCCTTGTACATCGCGCCGATCTGCGGAATGGTCACGTGCGACTCGTCGATGACCAGCAGCGCATCCGGCGGCAGGTAGTCGAACAAGGTCGGCGGCGGCTCGCCTGGCGCCTTGCCGGTGAGATGCCGCGAATAGTTTTCGATACCGTTGCAGAAGCCCACTTCGGCCATCATTTCCAGATCGAACTGCGTGCGCTGCGCCAGACGCTGCGCCTCGACCAACTTGTTCTGCGAGTAGAGCTGCTCCAGGCGCTGTTTCAGCTCCTCCTTGATGGTGTCCACCGCACTCAATGTGCGCTCGCGCGTGGTGGCGTAGTGCGTTTTCGGGTACACGGTGTAGCGCTGCAGCTTGCGCAAGGTCTCGCCGGTCAAGGGGTCGAACAGGGTCAGCTGCTCGATGTCGCCATCGAACAACTCGATGCGCAGGGCTTCGGTGTCCGACTCGGCCGGGAACACATCGAGCACTTCGCCACGCACGCGAAACGCGCCGCGCGTGAGCTCGAATTCGTTGCGGATGTACTGCAGATCGGTGAGGTGCCGGATCAACTGACGCTGATCGATATGCTCGCCGACCGACAGGATCAGGCGCAGCGACAAATAGTCTTCCGGCGCGCCCAGGCCATAGATTGCCGACACCGTCGCCACCACCAGCGAATCGCGCCGCGACAACAAGGTCTTGGTCGCCGACAAGCGCATCTGCTCGATGTGCTCGTTGATCGAACTGTCCTTCTCGATGAAGGTGTCCGACGACGGCACGTACGCCTCCGGCTGGTAGTAATCGTAGTAGCTGACGAAGTACTCGACCGCGTTGTGCGGGAAGAACGACTTGAACTCGCCATACAGCTGCGCCGCCAACGTCTTGTTCGGCGCCATGACCAAGGTCGGCTTCTGCACCTGCTGGACCACATTGGCAATGGTGTAGGTCTTGCCCGAGCCGGTCACCCCCAACAGAGTCTGCTTGGCCAGGCCGGCCTCGAAATTGGCCACCAGCTTCTCGATGGCAGCGGGCTGGTCCCCGGCTGGGGAGTACGGGGAGACGAGCTGAAAACGGTCGGTCATGGAGCGGATCTCGGGGGGCAGGCTGCACGAATTTACGGAGGCCAGCATCGGTAAAACTCTGACACGCATGCAAGTGGAGACAGCGTGACCTGGCAGGCAACCAGTGTTGAGACTGCTTGCTCCACTTCAAGGAGCGGCGCAATGGAGGCAGCAGACTATTCGAGCGCGAGAGGGTACACCGCGGTCCAGTTGCTCATCGTGATGGCTATCATCGGAATCGGCGCAGTCATTGGCATGCCCAGCTTTACACGACTCATGGAGTGGCAGCGCGCGACCACACGCGTGCATTTGCTGACCGCACATCTTGCAATGGCCAGAAGTCTTGCCGTCACACAGGGCGAGCCTGTCAGCATTTGCCCCACCACGGACGGGACAAGCTGCCGAACAGATCGCAACTGGAGCCAAGGATGGATCCTCTTCAAGGATCCCGAACGCGACGGACAGCCGACGCACCTGGCATCCATCGTACGAGTAGAGCATGCCTCCGCCACCGGCGGGATCGACATCACTAGTACAGTCGGAAGGTCTATCGTCCGCTTCTTGCCGAACGGCCGCAGCAGCGGGACAAACATCACCATCAGCCTCTGCAGCAATGCCAGACGACTCGCTGACGTGGTGGTCAACAACTCAGGAAGAGCACGCACCGTACGCTACACCAGCGCCGTGAGCTGCGCGCCCTAATGACCGGGCAAACAAAAAGCCGCGACACGTCGCGGCTTTTTGAACAACTTGGCGCCCGAAGTTGGACTCGAACCAACGACCCCCTGATTAACAGTCAAGTGCTCTAACCGGCTGAGCTATTCGGGCGGGGAGGCGTATTCTAGACAGACCACTCCAAAGATGCAACCCCTAATCCACAGGCTCCTACATCACCAACAGTCGGACTTGGTTCCCTTGGAATTGGACTTCCTTGAAGCTTGATCAATGCCAAGATCGCCGCACTTATCTTGCACTTGGTTGCCCTGTGCTGTTGCAGAGATCGAGAAAGTCGACTGGGTGGTTTGAAGAGCAAGCCGATACGCGGCCGCCCCCCCCTCCCGAGGCGAGACTTGCGTGGGCAGCGCAAAATCAACGTATGTATTCCGTACCGTATAGAACCTTACCGCCAACTGCGCATACTCTACGAGATCGGCCTTAGCCTGCGCCCTTCGGGACCTACGGACGTACTCTGCGTAGCTCGGAAATGCAATAGCAGACAAGATCGCTATTACCGCTACGACGATCATCAACTCGATCAACGTGAACCCGGAGACGGCTCGTCCCGATTTCCGCGTTGAAGCCGCCCGCCGTCTAAGTGCTTGCAAGAAAGTTGTCATTGGACCTGCCTCCAGGACTGCCTGCCGCATGGGTAAGGGATATAGAGCGGACCAGAGCCAGCGGCAGTGACGACCATCCAGCAGGCCTGCCCGCCAGGCACAGCATCACTTTCAGCCGGGGAAAGCCGGGGAATCGCAGAGACTCCAACATCCTTGACTGGAGCGGTACCGCCCGTAGTTAGCGGTGTTGCAGCCGTTCTTGCGCCAAAGCTAGCGCCCGTGGGAGACCCTTTGCGCGCATCCATCAAACCGCCATCCCCGGTACGCGTATCCAGGCCGAACAGCCAGTTTGCTCCAGTTGGCTCACAACCCGAACTAACCACGGCCGGCGTGTACGTCGGAATGAACACAATCCCCGAGGCAATCGAGGGGTTACCCACCATCCGCTCCTTCGCTGGTAAATCTACGTACCAACCCCGTGAGCCAGCAGGAGCCGCAGCACGGCTCAGAGTCCGATCACCGTTCTGAACGACCGTACTGCCCTGAAGGTTTGCTCGGGTGAGCGCGGAAACGGGTGCGCCTCTGGAGAGATCGTTAATACCATAAAGCGATTGGATCGATTCATCCCTAATATCACTCGTGAACGAAAAACTTCCGGTTCCCAAAAACAACATCACTCCACCGGCATCTCCGGCGGTCGCTACAAGCCCTCCGGTAATCGGCTGGCGATAAGTTTGCCCATTCTCTGCGGAGGTTCGCGCAGTAAAAAATGGCACCGTGATGGCGGTTGCCGTACTACGAAGATCAAATTTCCAAACAGCGCCTTTTTGATCAGCGCCATAAACAGTATCAGCTAACCCATCGCGAACCGCGTCGGTTTGAGAAACCCCACCCCACCGATCCACAACAACTATGTTCCCCAACCCATTAGTGCCGGCAATTGTGGCGCCAGCCTCTGTCGCTTCGATCATCGTGACAGCAGGTGCACCCGCTTTAATATCTACCACGAACAGTACTGCTTTGCCGCTCTGACTATTGTAGCCGTTACCAAAAATTGCCTTCCAAGTGACGGCTCCTGCAGCACTTCTAACCGGCACGATGACAGGCTTTCCGAGCAAATGACCGATATTGTTCCTAATCGCAGCCGAAAGGCTGGTGTCAAGATCACTAATCTCCCAAAGCTTGCTAGACGTAGAGAAGGCCGTAGGATTCGTCACGTCAAGTGCAAATACGCTGCGCCCACCCGCTCCCGCAGTTCCGACGGCAACCGTCCTCCAGCCACCGCCATAATTAGCGTCACCTACCACAACCGGGCCATCTACATAATAACGATGCTCGTACTCGACATTCCTATTTGTGGGATCCGAAGGCAAAACTAGATCGCCCATGTGTCCCAGTGCAGTTGAGGGAATATACGCAAAACGCTCAGCCCCCCCATTCACGTCCATCGAGCCATCTGCCGTCATACCCGCATCGAATGCGTGCAGCATTCCGTCGTTCGCACCTACATATACCGTATAACGTCCAGATGTTGTTTTGGCAGCGAGATAAGTACCATAGGTCGTCCCTAATGCACCCTGAAGCGCCCGATAGCCGTAGTCATCGGTCGGAGCGCTGATAACTGGCGACGAATTAATGATATCGCCAAGCAAAGAAGTTCGATCACGAAACCTACCTTGATTTTTAACTTCATTCTCCCGATCACCTCTGAGATAAAACACGGCAGACTGCGCAGTTGCGCCAATCTGCGTCAAGCCAAGCTCAGTGCACTTGGTAATTCCGGGATAAAGTCCAGCAGGTTTGGCACACAAATCAGAGAGCGAAACGTTGGTGGCATTGAAATTGACCGCATTGCCCCCCTTGTTCACAACGATGTTACGCGCTTCTTGGTCAGTCCCACCAAGACGGGCGCTGGCCTCCCAGACCAGTGTGGCCGTAGCTAACCGAGATATGGGATCAAGGGCCACACGATTACCCTCCAGGCGGCCGTACCAGTCAGTGCCGTCAGTCGCGATCTTATAAGAGGGCGTCACAGCAAACGAACCGTTTCCAATTCGAGCACCAGTCTGCGCGGAAGTTCCCGACGGGGATTCACCTTGAGTCACAGACGCAAGAACGCGGTCAATTGCGGCCGTGATATCAGCAGGTGTACGTGCATTAATGTACTCGCCGCGCGTATTAACGGCAGCGTGCCATATGTCGTCCACGGTAGAGGGGTTGTTATCGGAGCGTGCCGGCCAATTCTGATAAATAGCCGGACTTGCATAAGCATCCTGAACTATATCCGGATTAAAAATATTACCCCTTGCCCCTAGGGTTATACCGAAGAAATTAATATGCAGATTTTTCTGGCAATCAAGCCTAACACTTGGTGCCGACGCACATTCACTGGGAACAGGAACTTGCCCCGCCGTCAGGTCGGGGCGAAGCGGCGATGCGCCATTGAAGTTATTATAATATCGCGCAGCAATATCCGCCATAGTGTTAGAGTAATTGTCAGCAAACGGAATACCCATACCACCATCGCCATCGGCGTTAGCAACAGCAGCAAAATTATTATCGATATCGTTACTAAATCCATCCGTAAAAAGCATTACAGCATTTTTTTGGCATGCCAATTGGACTGGCGCCCCCGAATCCGAACGCGTAAACTGAATTCCCGCCGCATTTACTGCCTCCCGATTTGGCGTACCACCGGATGCAGTGAGACTAATCATTTCATTATTAAGGGCGTTTCGGTCAGCCAGAACACCTATATTCCTCATCACTAAGCGCTCATCGACCGAATCAAAACTTGTATTTTGGTTGATTCGGAAATAACCGACGCGAAGATTCTCCTCCACTGCGTCAAATGAGCGTGTCATCCCCGCAATCATCGCTCTGTTTCGGTTCCCATAAAACGAAAACCAATTGGCAAAGTTTTTCAAAGCAGCTGTCGCACTCGCAGGAATCGTGTACTTCCAAAGATCACAACCTTGCCCGCATGCATTAGCCACACGTGTGCGCGCCACTCCATCGTAGGCATTGGGCGCTCCAGGAAGAACGGGGCGTGGATCGTTATTTGACGTATAAGGCACAAAAAAAACTGCTCTTCTATGCGAAATCACTACATGCACTTCACCGCCACTCCAGGCTGTGCCATTAGCAACCTGAATTGATCCATACCCAGTCACAGCACCCCTGTTATTTACCAAAACACGCTGATAACGCGTCCCGCTCGGAATAACCATTCGGTCCTGCATGAGCCCTGCATCAAGCCAATTAGGTATTAATAAATCATCGGTCAAATTGACAAGATTACTATTCGTATTGAGACGCGGGTCAATTTTTGTTAAACCAGTATCCGCATCAGGATAAGCCTTTCGGTCAGGACCTATCCAGGGATCGTACTTGACCTGAGGATTATAGTAAGTTGGATTGTAAGCAGACGATTTTGCGAATCCATAGATATCAAGCGGCGGTATACCAAGCCGACCTAATTCGAGACGAGGACCAATCATCACATGATTGTACCCACACGCATCACCAGCGCGATTGAGCACACCTGGGGATGAGAAGAAACTTAGTCGATTATCACTCCAGCATCCCTGCCCATCAGCACCAGGAAACTGTGTCTGAAACGTCATTGAACCAGAATCATCCACGGTCATAATGAATGCTGGCGGGATAGGAATCTGATTATTGAGCGGCACCTGCGCGAGCGGCCCTTGGCCTTGCGCAGCAACCAGCATATAGACCAAGCCCAGCCCAAGCAGGCTGACCATAGTGGAGACAGCAATACGCTTTACTTTGCGCGATGGCATGACTGTGGGCCTTTAAAGCTTGAAGACGGTGTCAATGGCGGATCTCGACGAGGCGTTTGTCTCGTCGTCGACGGAAACACCTGTGATTTGAAAGATTGGCGACGCCGAATCCATTGGCGGCCCCATCCCAATACTCGCTTCTCCCTCAATGCATTGGTCTATCTGGCGTACATTCGTGGCTTCGGTCGAGGTTTGATCGCGAGCCCACTGCACTGGATCAAAACCATCATCGCATCCACGTTTTATGCTGGCAGAAGTCACCGTACTGCCGGTCGGTAGCGCGGTGCGGTTAGAAATCGCCTCAACCGAGGCCTCGCCATTACGCACGACACCTTCCGCCTGTTGAAAAGCCCGGTTAACAGCACGATAGTTGGAGGCCATCTTCTCTTGCATCCCTGCTACCTGCATTGCAGAGATACCCAGCAACGCAAGTAGAATCAACATGATCAGAGCGACATACAAGACAGCGCCCTTCTGCCGACTGCGTGAGGACAAACGTATTTTATTCACGACGTCGCGATGGTGAGTCATGGTTAGTTACCAAACAAGCGATTGCGAAGTGCGATGGACAGTTCATAACTGGCTCGGTATCGGCCATCGGGTGCAGATGGCGGCTGCATACCGACTCCCAGTACACCTACCGGATCGTCATTAGCCGTGACAACTGCGTTAGCCGTATTGGGACTACGTGCCAGAATTCCTACCTGGACCGACCCAACCCGTCGCCATTGGTTAGCGCCGGCTGCATCTGCACTGCCCCCCAATTCTGACGCCGTCAATTGTGACGTTATATTGCCCGCTGGCGGGGTGGCGCTTGAGATATTGGCTGTCGAATCCAGTCCATATAGCAGCTGCAAATTTTCGATGCCCTCGACGAGCTCCTCGTTTTGAGCGTACGTGCCATCGCTCGCCGCTCGTGCTCGACGCAGTGCAGGCTCACCGGAGGCTCCAGCGCCGACGTAGTACACCAGTGACTCGGCACGGTAGAGCATTGTTTGCCCTGTCGGCTGCGCGGTATACCGCGACAAATCTACGCTGGTCGTTACGGAACTTGCAGCAGACGTCCCTGCAAACAAGTCTGCATGCGAGCAGTCGGCGATACCGAATAAAGTGGGAGTTCCAACGCCGCCACCATTCAAGCGCGACAAACGCGCTGCATCGAAGCTGGCGATCGAGTTGCTACCTGTACGTACCAGTCCAGTAACCGGCACACCTTCAGGGGAAAGAAAGCGTAGTACAAGAATGTCGCTGCCTGGCAGCGGAGCAGGACTGAGCCCTTGAATTTGCGAAGGCGCGCCAGCAGCGGCGGACAACGTTCCGCCTAGCCGCAGCTGCGTTCCCGGCGATGTACCTGTCGCTTCGTACCCTTGAATCGATACAGAGAAGTCCAGTGGACTGCCACTTCCGGTTGCCGCAGATAAGCTGACGCGAGGATCCCCCTGTCCTTTCACAAAATGCGCTTGATCGTTGACGCAACCGAAGTGGCCCGCCATCCGGATGTCACGCGCCAGAAAATCCAGGGCGAACCGTGCATTTTCCTGGGCTCTGGACGCTCCTTCAGACAGCTGAAATGCTGTCCTCGAAGCGGAAAAGACCTGGATCACCCCGAGCAGCAGCACAAGGCCAATGACCAGCGCGATCATCATTTCAATAAGCGATAGACCCGCCACTCTGGAACGTGCAGTCATGATTCAGATCTCTGTCTGCAATGCGAATGTCGTCGATGTGTCCGGATCAGTCGCATCCCACTTCTGATCACCCCAGGAGATGGATACAGTGACCTGTCCGTTGGCGACTACGACATTTGCCGATGAAGAGTCTCCTAACGCCTTGGCAACCTGACATTTCCAGCGAGTAATATTTTGGGTGATGGACACGCTCTCGCCGGTCGGGCGACCGCAAGCTCCTCTTGAGGGCACCGAACCCGCGGCGAAGCTGGCCACTGTATAATGACTAGCCTGGTAGCGATTTGAGCGCATTTGATCGATAAGGTCATAGGCGAGATTCGTCGCCTGTGTTCGATAGTTGGCGCTTTGCACGAAGCGCACGCTCATCGTTTGTAGCAGCGCAAAGCCAAGCAGCCCGAACGCGAGAACAATGATCGCTATCAATACTTCGATCAATGTAAACCCAGATGCTTCCCGTCTAGTGCTGTACTGTCTCATTGGCAAGTATCCTTTCTGCTTCTTACTTGCCCAGCTGCATTAATGAGCAGCGTCCGCATCAATTGCTGGCCAGCACATTGATCAGGGCGCACAGTGATCTGCTGGTCGGCTGCGGAAATTCTTCGCCCTCGGCCGTCAAAAGCCACTAGACCGCTACTTGGGCCTTGAACAACGAGCTTGGGATTGCCAAGCCAGTAGCGCAGGACCGGCTCTCCGCCATCCAATGCACCGTTTGCATTGATATCGCTCCATGCAAGGATGCCTCCGCCCCAACTCCCATCGCAGGCACTGCCATTACTGCTTCCGCAGATCGCGCCGCTCTGGCCGGAGCGCAATGCTTCGCTCCGGGCGAGGTTAAGCAACCCGACCACTTCGTTATTTGCGGTAACAGCTCGGTTCGACCGAATGACACCTTGAAAACTTGGATACCCGATAGCAGCCACGATCGCGACCACCGCAATCGTAGTCATCAACTCAACTAGCGTGAACCCGCGGGCACGGCAAAAAGGCATCAATACGCTCCCCAGCGTCAGTGCAGAGGAGCATGAATGGCTACAGTGGTAAAGACAAGCGATCTACCGACAAGCGGCTATCTTGACCGACAAACGTCAACACCGTGGCTAGCGAGTCACGTCACCACCCGATAACAAGGCCGGTAATCCCCCGAGATCTTCATCCGGCGCTGTTCGACAAACCCGCGCAGGAGTTCGTCCAGGGCCTGCATGATGTCGGGGTCTCCGTGGATCTCGAAGGGGCCGAATTCCTCGATGCGGCGCATGCCGTCTTCCTTGACGTTGCCGGCGACGATACCGGAGAAGGCGCGGCGCAGGTCGGCGGCCAGGGCGGGTGCCGGGCGGCCGTGGTGCAGGTCCAGGGCAGCCATGGCTTGGTGGCTGGGCTCGAACGGCTGCTGGTACTCGAGCGGGATGTGCACGGACCAGTTGAAGTAATACGAGTCCTTTTGGTCCTTGCGGTGCGCGCGCACCTCGTGGATGCCTTCGGCCATGCGGCGCGCGACGGCGACCGGGTCGCCGACGATGATCTCGTAACGGGAGGCGGCGGCATCGCCCAGGGTCAGGCGGATGAAGCGGTCGATCTGTTCGAAGTACGGCGCGGCGATGGTCGGCCCGGTCAGAATCAGCGGGAACGGCAAGCTGGCATTTTCCTCGCGCAGCAGGATGCCGAGCAGGTAGAGAATTTCCTCCGCGGTGCCGACGCCGCCCGGGAACACCAGGATGCCGTGACCGATGCGAACAAAGGCTTCGAGGCGCTTCTCGATGTCCGGCATGATCACCAGGTGGTTGACGATCGGGTTCGGTGATTCGGCGGCGATGATGCCGGGCTCGGTGACGCCGATGTAGCGGGTGTGATGCTTGCGTTGCTTGGCATGCGCAATGGTGGCGCCCTTCATCGGGCCCTTCATCGCGCCCGGGCCGCAGCCGGTGCAGATATCCAGCCCACGCAGGCCGAGCTCGTAGCCGACTTGCTTGGTGTAGAGATATTCGTCGCGCGAGATGGAATGGCCACCCCAGCAGACGACAAGATTCGGGTCGGACGGCTGCAGGATGCGCGCATTGCGCAGCTGGCCGAACACTGCATTGGTGATGCCTTCGCTGGTGTCGAGATCGGCGCGCTGCGCTTCGAGCTCGATGGCCATGTACGCAAGGTCACGCACGACCGCAAACAACAGCTCGGCCACGCCGCGGATGATCTCGCCATCGACGAAGGCCATTGCCGGTGCGTTGCTCAGATCGATGCGGATGCCGCGGTCCTGCTGGTTCACCTGGATATCGAAATCCGGGTACAGATCGCGCGCAGCGCGCGGGTCGTCCGAGGCACTGCCACTGGTGAGTACGGCCAGCGCGCAACGGCGCAACAACTCGTGCATGCCGCCGCTGGATGCATCGCGCAACCGGGCCACTTCCGCCTTGGACAGCACGTCCAGGCCACCGCGCGGATAGATCCGCGCATCCACCACCGGCAGCGCCCGTGCTGCCGTACTGCTGAGTTCCATAGCTTGCTCCTGTCGTATCTGCACGACTTTAGCGTACTCACCCGCACAAAAGAAAACGGCCGGGAGACCCCGGCCGTTTTTGCAAACCCTGACACGCTAGCCAGCGTTAGAACTGGTAGCGGAAGCCCAGCTGCAGCGCCCAGCGGGAGATGCCACGATCGTCGTAGACCGTGGACTGGTCCGGCGTATTGAAGCGGTAGACGTACTTGCCAGTAGCCGCATCGACACCACCGTATTCCACCACACCACGCATGCCCGGGAAACCGTACTCCTCGACACGGCCCCACTTCTTGTTGAGCAGGTTGCCCACGTTCATGACGTCAAGCCAGAGGGAGGCCTTGTTGCCCTTGAAGAAGCCGGGAATTTCCTGCTCGATATGCAGGTCGAACTGGTTGATCCAGGAGTTACGTGCGCCATTGCGCTCGGCGACCTGACCACGACGGGCGGCCAGATATTCGTTGCCTTCGATGTAGTTCCAGAACGCCTGCTCTTCTCGAGCGGTACCGAACAACACATCGCCACGGCCGGCGGGGATATACAACAGGTCGTTCAAGCGACCGTCGCCATTGGCGTCGTTGTCGAACGCATAGCTGTACGGGCGACCATTGCGGCCCTGGTAAATCAGGCCCAACTTGGTTTCATAGTCGCCGAAGAAAGCATGCTTCCAGTTCAAGGTGCCGAGAATGCTGTTCTTCACTTCGTACGCAGCGGTCGAGGCGACGTTTTCGTTAGCCTGGAAGACCGCATTGTTGCCCAACTGCGAACCCGAGATCGAACTGGTCAGGCCGCTGACTTCGTCGGCATCGGTGTAGGTGTAGTACAGGCCCCACGACCAATCGCCACCATTGAAAGGCTTGTTCAGACCGACGGTGAAGCTCTCGCTGCCGCCCTTATCTGTAGGACGCGCAATGATCGCATCGTTGAAGCGAGGATCGCGCGAGCCGCGAGCGTCAACCGACGAACCGGTGCCACGCAGACATGCTGACGGAGCGCCCGCACCTGTCGGATTGCGGCCGTCGTCCAGCCAGCAAGCCGGATTCAAGCCCGGGGTATTCCAGTACAGATTACGGCCGTCCTGGCCCACTCGGGTGGTATTGCCCAGATTGAGCTGCTGGTAATAAATCGCTTCGTTGACCTGGGTTACCACCGCTTCGGCCGACGCTACGATCCCGTACCAAGGCAGTTCGGTATCGAATGCTAAGTTGGCCTTCCATACCGACGGCTGACCCAGCTTGCTGTCGACGAAGTCGACGGACTGCGTAGCGCCATTCAACGAACCATTACCGATCGGCTGGTTATTGATGTCAGGCGTGAAGCGGATGCCATTGGTGTTCACCAGCGTCTGGCTGGAGAAGTTGTAATCCGTGTAAGCCAGACCGGTGTTGGAGTACGGATTGGACAACCACACGGTTGCCGCAGCACCCTGGAACAGGCCCACGCCGCCGCGCAACTGGGTGGGGCGATCGCTGTCGAAGGTGTAATTGAAACCGAAGCGCGGCTCGAACAACCCATTCCCGTCGATGGTCTGGTCGTTGCGGAAGCCGAACAGCGTCGACGCGGTTGCGTTGTAGGCCGGGCTGTTCTTGACCATCGGCTCGTCATAACGCACACCGAACGTCAGCGTCAGGTTGTTGTTGACGGCCCAGGTATCCTGCAAGAACACGCCGACATTGCGCATGCCCCAGTTCGCCGCGATGTCGTCGATGTTGCCGCTGTTGGAGCGCGAATAACGGTAGTTCAGCGGGCGATTGGCGGCGTAGTCGGCAATCGAGTTGAACGTGTAGGAACCGAAAACACGCTGACCAAACAGATTGAACAGGTCGTTGTCTTCATAGTCGAAGCCGAACTTGACGGTGTGGTCGTTCAAGAACAACGTGCCCGCAAAGAAGGCATTCCACGTTTCGGTGCGCAGTTCGTTGGCCTGGGTGCTCTGCTCGGTGCCCAGATTGACGGTGTTGTTGCCGATACGCACCGCTACGGCCGGCAGCTGCGAGGCCGCAGTGCGCACAGCGGAGTAGTCGCGGTACGACACCTTGGCTTCCGTGGAGAACGTGTCCGTCCAGTCACTGAAAAGCTGCGCCGTGTACGTCTTGAGGCTGAAATCACGGACGTAGTGAAACGAATTCAGCGACAACGCCTGATTGCCGAAACCATTGAGATTGGCGGTGCTCTGCTCGCTCTCGCCGTAACGAAACGACGCACGGTGCTTGTCGGAGATATTCCAGTCGAGCTTGAAGCCCTTTTCTTCCGAGTCCGAATCCAATGCCGGCAGTGCCAAGGTTCCTGGATCGAAGCCATAGACATTGCGCGAGATGTCGATGATCTGATCGACCTGCGCCTGCGAAATACCGACGATATTGCTCTCGCCCGACCCCAGGGGACCGTAGCCGGAAGCGCCGGTGAACACGCCCTTGCCCTTGTACTTTTCGTAGTTGGCGAAGAAGAACAGCTTGTCCTTGATCACCGGGCCGCCCAGGGTCAAACCGTACGTGGTTTCGTTGTCAAACAGCTGCGGACGGATGTCGTTCTGGTTCTTGCCAGACCAATCGTTCTCGCGATAGGTGCCGTAGACCGAGCCGTGGAATTCGTTGGTGCCGGACTTGGTGACGGCATTGATTACGCCGCCGGTGGCGCCGGTGATGGTCACGTCGTAATTCGCTACGTCGACCGAGATTTCGTCGATGACATCCATCGAAAATGGCTGACGCGGAGTAGGCAGACCGTTGGATTCAAGGCCGAACGCATCGTTGGTGCTGATACCGTCAACGCGAATCAGGTTGAAGCGCGGATTCTGGCCGCCCACCGAAATCTCGTTACGCGCCTTGTCGGTCTGCGCCACACGCGGATCCAGACGCACGTAGTCCTGCAGATTGCGGTTGATCGACGGTAGCGATTCGATCTGCTCGCGGGTCACGTTGGTGCCGGTACCCATCTTGTTGGCGCTGAACAGTGCCGAGCCGTAATCGCCGCCGATGGCCTGCACAGCACCCAGCGTGGTGACGTCACCGCCCAGGGATGCGTCGACGCTGTTGACCTGATTGAGGTTGAGATATACGCCCTCTTCGGTCTTCGTGCCTTCACCCGACTTGGTAATCGTGATCGTATACGGCCCGCCCACACGCAAGCCGCGCGCGTTGTAGCGTCCGCTGGCATCGGTGGTGGCGCGGCTGACCGTGCCGGATTCGACGTGGGTGATCGTCACTTCGGCACTCGGCACCGGCTGGCCGCCGCTGCTGGTGACCAAACCAGCGACGCCGGCGGAGGTGCTCTGGGCAAAGACAGGGGCAGCAGCGAGTGCGGCGACCAGGCCAAGCGTCAGCTTGGACATGCGAAGACAGCGGGGGTGGGTCATTTCGGTAGCCTCGATACAGGTTGGGCAGTGACAAAAAGGCGCAGTCAGCCCAACCGTTCCCGGGGTGGGCTGCCGATGATCTGGGGTCCCTTGCCGCGCGGCTGGTTGCTGCCGCAACGGTTAACAACAGATTAACACGCTAAGGCCTGATTGTGACGGCGGTGTGACAAACTTCGCGCACTGCAACATGAACTGCGCATGTGAAGGCGTAAGCGCCAGATTGCGCAAGGTCGTAGCAGGAGGGAGACGTGTGTCGCGACTTGAGCCGGCTGCTTGGCCGGGAAGCGGGTTCGGCCTTTTAGCGCAAATCGATTGGTCCATTGCCTGTACGCCGTAGCTGTGGACGCCGCATGTCGAACCAGATTGCGAAGATGACACTTCGCTTCAACCCGGCTGCGATGAGGGAGGCCATCAAGAACGGTAGCCAGCGCCGGTACCTGCGTCATCTGCGGCATGCATCTGCAAGCCCCAGCATGCTGCCTCAATCTCGCTGTGACACTCCCGCACTAGGGGCGAATCGCACCAGGGCAGCGAGCACGGGACGCAGACCAATCCCACTGCTGCAAGGCACCGGCCGCATGCCGTGGAACCCGAAGCAGCCCTCCTCCTGCAGCTACCCTAGATCGACACCGGCAGCTTGAAATACGTCCCCAGCCCGTCCAGGAACATCTGCACCGAAATCGCCACCAGCAGCATGCCCATCAGGCGCTCGATGGCCGTCAGTGCGCGGTGTCCCAGCAGTTTGTACAGCAACGGTGCGGAGGCCAGGATCGACGAGGCGCCGATCCAGGCGATCATCAACGCCAGGCTCCAGTCCCAGAGCCGCGTGGGCTCGTTGCTGCCCATCAGCATCACGGCAGCCATGCCGGACGGGCCGGCCACCAACGGGATGGCCAGCGGCACGATGAAGGGCTCGCCATCGGGGATTTCGCCCATCAGGCCTTCCGGCCGCGGGAAGATCATGCGGATGCCGATCAGGAACAGCACGATGCCGCCGGCGATCGCTACCGACTCCTGGCGCAGGTGCATCAGCTCCAGCGCGTACTTGCCGCCCCACAGGAACGCCATCAGCACGACCAAGGCGATCAACAGTTCGCGCGCAAGCACGAAACGCTGGCGCTTGGGCGGCAGCGGCTTGAGCACGCTGAGAAACACCGGGATGTTGCCGAGCGGGTCCAGGATCAGGAACAGCAGCAGCGCCGCAGAGAGAATGGTCATGCTGAAGGGCTCCAGATCACACCGCGATGCGCCACACCGGCATCCGACAACAGGCTGACGCACGCTGGGGCGTAACGCGCGGCGTCGACCGCGTCGCTGTCTTCCTGATGCGTGAAGGCGCGTGCGCGTAGTGCGGTGCGCATCGGGCCGGGTTGCAGGCCGCTGACACGGACCGGGCCAGCAGCAGTTTCATGGTGCAGGCTGGTGATCAGACCACGCTGCGCATGCTGGGCGGCGCCATACGCGCCCCAGTAGGCCTGGCCAACGCGCGCGGGGTCGTCGACTACAAATACCACCGCCGCGTCTTGCTGTTGCCGCAACAGCGGCAGGCAAGCTTGCGTAAGCCACGCACGCGCAGTGAGGTTGACGTGCACGCTGCGTGCGAAATCCGCAGGCGCGGCGAGTTCGGCCGGGGTCAGGCCGGCAAAGTCGGCAGCGCAGTGCAGCAGGCCATGCAGGCCACCGAGCTCGGACTGCAGTCGCTGTGCAAGCGCGGCGTAGTCGTCGGGCGTGGCGCCGGCAAGATCCAGCGGATACAGCAACGGCTCCGGCCCCAGCGCGGCGACTGCGTCGTAAACGCGCTCCAGCGGGCGCAGCTTGCGGCCAAGCAAGACCACCGTGGCGCCTGCAGTAGCGCAGGTCTGCGCCGCGGCGGCGCCAAGACCGCCGGCGGCGCCGCTGATCAGCACTACGCGGCCAGCCAAGGCAGCGGTCTCTGACTGCAGCTGCGCAGAACTCACGGCTGGTACGCCTCGCTGACAATGCGCTTGAGCTCGCCGGCTTCGAACAGTTCCAGCGTGATGTCGCAGCCGCCGATCAGCTCGCCATGGATGAACAATTGCGGGAACGTCGGCCAGTTGGAGTAGCGCGGCAGATTCGCGCGCACTTCGGGTTCTTCCAGCACGTTGATTGTGCGCAGCTGGTCGGCGCCGGCAGCCACCAGGGCCTGCACGGCGCGACTGGAAAACTCGCACATCGGGAACTGCGGGGTGCCTTTCATGAACAGCACGATGGGGTGTTGTTCGACTTCGGCCTGGATCCGTTCCATCACCGGCATTGGACTCTCCTGACTGGGAGCGGCAGGCCCGACCGCCGGGTCGGATAGACTTCCGCAAAGGCGCGCATTGTAAGCCTTCGGCGCGACCTGTCGCCGCACTCCCTTCGCTGCCACTGACATCATGCCGATCGAACACGTTGCACTGCCCTATTCCCGCGCCGCCCTGGAGCCGCATCTGTCGTCGGCAACGTTGGAGGCGCATCACGGCGTCTGTCACCGCAGCGAGGTCGAACGGCTCAACGCGCGCATCGAAGCCAGCGAGTTTGCCGAGCTGACGCTGGAGGAGATCATCGCGCAGGCGCAGGGCACGTTGTTTCAGCTCGCCGCGCAGGTGTGGAACCACAATTTCTATTGGCAGTGCCTGCGACCGCGCGGCGGCGGCGAGCCGCTTGGACGGCTGGCCGACGGCATCGCCACATCGTTCGGCGATTTCGTGCACTTCAAGCAGGAATTCAATCGCGTGGCCTTGCGCACTTTCGGCTCGGGCTGGGTATGGCTGGTGCAGCGCCCGGACGGCACGCTGGCGGTGGTCGCCACGCCCAACGCCTCCACGCCGCTCACCGGGCCAGACACTCCGCTGCTCGCCTGCGACATCTGGGAGCACGCCTATTACCTGGACTACCAGCAGGATCGCGCGCAGTACCTGGACGCGTTCTGGAAACTGATCAATTGGGATTTTGTGGCAAGCCGGCTGGGCTGAGCGCTCGCACGCTCGCAGAAGATGAGACGTTGCTCACATGCTGCGACGTTTCGGCCCAGCACCAATGCAGTCTTCCGGCTCGTCGACGGAACGCAGGGACGATGAGCGACGCGCTGCGTAACCGGCTGGGCGACGACGAGCGAGGGCTCGTTGCCGTGTATAGCGTCTCAAACGCAGCACATCCGGCGCCATCGCAGCCACCAGGCCACCCAGCGCTGAAACGCTGTCGTCAGCGCGCTATGCGCATCACGCTTCGTTCAAGCGCGCAACCACCGGCCGAACTTGCGCATCGCGCTGCAGCGCTGTGCCTGCGTCGCTCACTGCCGCCGCGAGCGCCTGCGCCGTCTCCGCGCGCAGTGTTGCGTGTCCCACCTTGCGTCCGTCGCGCGCCTGCTTGCCGTAGTCGTGCCAATGCCCGCCGGGCACCGCCAGAAACGCCGCGGCGTCCGGCATCGCACCCAGCCAGTTGAGCATGCAGGCCTGGCCGCGCATCGCCGTGCTGCCCAACGGCAAGCCAAGCACAGCCCGCACATGATTTTCGAACTGCGAGGTCTCGGCGCCTTCGATGGTCCAATGGCCGGAGTTGTGCACGCGCGGCGCCATTTCGTTGGCCAGCAGCTCACCGTCGCGCACGAACAATTCGAGCGCAAACACACCCACATAGCCGAGTTTTTCCGCCACCGCACGCGCATGCGCTTCGGCCAAGGTCTGCAGTGCCGCATCCACCCGTGCCGGCGCAAGGCTGGCCGACAGCACGCCGTCCACGTGCCAGTTTTCGGTCAAGGGCCAGGCGCGGAATTCGCCATCGCGCCCGCGTACCGCGACCACGCTGACCTCGCGCTGGAACGGCACGAAGGCTTCCACGATCAATCCGACCTTGGCCGCCTGCGCGCCCAGTGCGTCCCACGCTGCATCGGCATCGGCAAGCGTCTTGATGCGGAACTGGCCCTTGCCGTCGTAGCCGAAACGACGCGTCTTGAGCACGCACGGCGTGCCGATGCGCGCGAGCGCCGCGTCCAGACCGGCGCGGTCGTCGATCGCTGCGAACTCCGGCACCGGGATGCCGAGTTCGCGGAACAAGGTTTTTTCGCTGAGCCGGTCCTGCGCAACCGCAAGCGCAGCCGGACTTGGAAACACCGGCACCTGCGTGGCGAGCTGCTGCGCGCTGGTGGCCGGCACATTTTCAAAATCGAAGGTGATCACATCCACCTGCGCGGCGAACGCGGCAAGTGCGGCGGCATCATCAAACGCGCCGACCTGCAGCGGCGCCACCTGTGCCGCGCAGGCATCAGCCGCCGGGTCGAACACCGCAAAGCGCACGCCGAGCGGCGCACCGGCCAGCACCAGCATGCGCGCCAGCTGGCCACCACCAAGAATGCCGACGGTGCTCATTGGCGCGGGTCGTCGCTGGCCATGACATCGTCGGTCTGGTTGGCGCGGAACTGCGCCAGCGCCTGCCCGATCTGCGCCTGCTCGGGTGCCAGCATGGCCGCGGCGAACAACGCCGCATTCGCTGCGCCCGCATTGCCGATGGCAAAGGTGGCCACCGGAATCCCTGCCGGCATCTGTACGATCGACAGCAGCGAATCCATGCCGTTGAGCGCCTTGGACTGCACCGGCACGCCAAGCACCGGCACCGCGGTCTTGGCGGCCAGCATGCCCGGCAGATGCGCCGCGCCGCCGGCGCCGGCAATGATCGCGCGCAGGCCGCGTTCGCCAGCCTGCTCGGCATAGGTGAACAACACATCCGGCGTGCGATGCGCCGAGACCACCTTGACTTCGTACGGCACGCCCAGCGCGTCGAGCTTCTGAGCTGCGTGTTGCATGGTGTCCCAATCCGAACGGGAGCCCATCACGATGCCGACCAGCGGCGCGGAGTGGTTGGAGGTCATGGCCCTGCCCTGCGGTAAAGACGTATTCTAGCCAATCTCCACGCAAGACAAGACTTCGATGGATCGCAAACTGCTCGACCTGCTGTGCTCGCCCGACACCCGCCAGCCGCTTTCGCTGCTCGACGGCAAGGGCCTGGAGGCACTCAACACCGCCATCGCTGGCGGAACCCTGCAGCGCGCCGATGGCACCGCACAGACCCAGCCACTGCGCGAAGCGCTGATTACCCGCGACCGCAAGCAGATCTTCCGCGTCGACGATGGCATTCCGGTGCTGCTGGCCGAAGAGGCCATCGCCACCACGCATATCGCCGACTTCCCCGAAAAGTGAGCCCGCCCGTGCGCATGAGCGTGCCGGACGCGCCGCCTGCCGAATCGATCGAGGCCGATGTGGCGCGCGCGCTGGCCGAAGACGTCGGCAGCGGCGATGTCACCGCCGCGCTGCTGCCCGACCAGGCCGACAGCGCCTACCTGCTGTGCAAGCAGGATGCGGTGATCGCCGGCCGGCCCTGGTTCGATGCCACGCATCGCGCGCTGGACCCGCAGGTGCGCATCGACTGGCAGGTGCACGAAGGCCAGCACGTCAACGCAGGCACGGTGCTGGCGCTGCTGCAGGGCCGCAGCCGCAGCCTGGTCAGTGCCGAACGTACCTCGCTCAATTTCATGCAGACGCTGTCGGCCACGGCCACCACCACCGCTGCGTATGTGGCTGCAGTGGCCGGCACGCACACCCGCATCCTGGACACGCGCAAGACGCTGCCGGGTCTGCGCGCCGCGCAGAAATACGCCGTACGCTGCGGCGGTGGCGACAATCACCGCATCGGCCTGTTCGACACGGTGATGCTCAAGGAAAACCACATCCGCGCCGCCGGATCGTTGAGCGCGGCGGTGCATGCCGCACGCGTGCAGCAACCGCAGCTGCCGCTGGTGGTCGAAGTGGAAACGCTGGAGCAGCTGGGCGAAGCATTGCAGGTCGGTTGCACGCGCATCCTGATCGACGACTTCGACCAGGCCATGCGCCGCGAGGCCGTGCGTATCGTTGCCGCCCTACCGAGCGAACAGCGCATTCCGCTGGAAGTCTCCGGCAGCGTGGATCTGGCCGGCATTCGCGCGATTGCCGAAGACGGCGTGGACTGCATTTCCATCGGCGGGCTCACCAAGCACGTGCAGGCGGTGGATCTGTCGCTCAAACTCGGCCCGCCGCCGGCTTGATTTCACGCATGTACGCAGGCAGCTCTGTCAGCCTGCTGCGATTGTTCTGTGCAGGACCTGCGATGACCGTAAAACCTTGGCCGTGGCTCTGCCTATTGTTGGCAGGATGGGGAAGCAGCGCAGCAGCTGCAGAAGTCTGCGATATGCCGCCGCGGTTCGGCACCAGTCCCGCCGCGATCGCCATCGTGCGCAGTGCCTGCAACGAGCACCGTTTGTGGCAGCACCCGTTTATCGATGCCAAGGGCCGTCTTGCCAGCCTGGGCGTGACCGAAGCCGAGTCGGGTTATCTCGCCGATCACGGTGTGGTGGCCTGGCAGCGCGTTGCAGGCTATTGGCGCGACAGCGGCACACTTGCCTCGATGGGCGGCCGCCCCGGTGCATCGAGCTGCGCGGCACTGGATGGAACCCGCTACACCGCCAGCGACTGCCGCGCATTTCTGATCGACAACCCGTGGTCGGCCGCTTTCATTTCCTGGGTGATGACACAGTCCGGGCTGAGCGGTTTTCATCGCTCCGCACGCCATCTGGATTACATCCGCAGCGCCTACAACGACGGCGCCACCGGCCCTTACCAGTTCACCGATCCGGCAGTCGAAAAACCCGCGCCCGGTGACATGCTGTGTCTGCTGCGCGGCCGCAGCGTGGCGCTGGGCTACGCGGGTCTGAAGGCTGCGCTGGGTGGCAGCGCACCGATGCCGTGGCAATCGCACTGCGATGTGGTGGTGGCCGCCAACGTCGGTGGCGATCGCACGCTGTATCTGATCGGCGGCAACGTATTCAATACGGTGATGATGCGCAAGATGCCGTTGGATCGCGCCGGCCGCGTGGTATTGCCGACGCCGCAATCGGATAGCAATCAGGATCAGAACGAAGACAGCCTGGGCATTGCAAGCGAATGCACGCCGGCACACGAAGAACTCTGCGATTTCAATCGTCGCGATTGGGCCGCACTGCTGAAACTGCGGCCTGATGCGGCAATGGTCGCACCGCCACCGACGGCGCCGCTGCCGGCACCCGGCACCACGCCCGCAGAACAAACGATGCCGCCAGGCTTTCCACGCGTCGTGCCGCCGCGCCCGGAAACGCAACCTGCGCCGACGCAGCAACAGCAGCCTGAGTAAAGCCGGGTTCAAAGCCCCTCTCCTGCGGGAGAGGGGTTGGGGTGAGGGTAAGGGGCGAAGCCCTTTTTCGCTCCCACTCCATGTGGCTTTGCACGCAGCTTCATCCGGCGCTGCGCGCCACCTTCTTCCGAGATGAACAGGAATCAAAGCCCTTCACCTGCAGGAGATGGGTGGGGTGAGGATGCAGGCGAAGCCACTTAGTCGCCCCTGAAAAACCCCCTTCAAGCACCAAAGGTCAGCGGCGACCGGTGCACCAGGCTCAAGGATGCCCCTGCCATCGCCTGCAACCAGGCACGCAAAAAGGCGATCCAGCGCAGCAGCCAGCGCAGGTTGTAGCCGGCGGCGCAGCCGAGCACGTGTAGTGCATCGCCTTGGGCACCCTTTAGATAGCAGCGATTCAAGCGGCAGTCCTGTTTCAGATGTCCAATCACCGGCTCCACCGCTTGCCGGCGTTTGATCCAGCTCCATTGCCGTCGTGTCAGCGTCTTGGCCTTGCCGCGATGCAGGATCTGCACGCCATCTACCTCACGTCCGCGATACCCCAGGTCCACGATCGCTACCTGCGGGGTCACATTCACATCCTGCAGCAACCCACGCGTCTGCTCCAGCTGCTCGGCCAACGTATCGCCGTCGTAGGGATTGCCGGGAAAACTGCGCGCGCCCACGATCAAGCCTTTGCGCGCACTCACCGCAATGCCGACCTTGACGCCAAATTCGTAAGGTGTCCGTGCCTTGCCCTTGCTCATGCATTCCACTTCCGGCGCATGCAGGGCGTAGAGCTTTTGCTTGTCCTTGGGGCGTTGTGTCAACACCCGTTGTGCGCGTTCCAGCCAGACACTGATGCGCTCACGCATCAAGGGGTCCAGCTTGCGTTGCAGATCGCGTAATACGCGTCCCAGGAGCGTGCGTTGGCGTCGCAGCACCTTGTGCATGCGCTTGAACTGGCGCGCATGCGCATAGCGCCCGGCCTTGCGGCTCAAGACCGG
>NZ_LYMI01000031.1 GCF_001660815.1 Xanthomonas nasturtii | reverse complement strand
CTTCAACCCGGCCCTGCGCGAGTTTTACCAGCGGCTACGCACGCAGGGCAAAGCGGGCAAGGTCGCCCTCGTGGCGGCGATGCGCAAATTATTGGTCATCCTCAACGCCAAGATGCGAGATCAACTGGCGGCTAGCGCCGCCAGTTGATCAAGACAGTTGCTCTCCCATCGGGAGAGGGGCTTAAACACCTGCATTTTTGTCCCGCCGCGCTGTCAGAAAACTAGGTACTTGGTGCGTACTTGGCGATGCTCTCTCACTTCGCTTGATCGGGAGCGTCGCCACATCTGACCTTCCGGGAGCAGCGCTCGGTATCGCGGCGAAACGCACCACTCGCATACGTAACAACGCGGTTACTGACCCGAATCCCGAATCACCAATATCCAATCCCAGCCCTCAAAGCACCCCACGCTTGATCTGGTCGCGCTCGATGCTTTCGAACAACGCCTGGAAATTGCCTTCGCCAAAGCCTTCATTGCCCTTGCGCTGGATGATCTCGAAGAAGATCGGGCCGATGCAGTTGGTGGTGAAGATCTGCAGCAGCTTGCGCTGTTTGGTGTCCACGTCGGCGTCGATCAGGATCTTGTTGCGACGCAGGCGCTCGACGTCTTCGCCGTGGTCGGGGATGCGCAGGTCCACCACGTCGAAATAGGTGTCCGGCGTATCCAGGAAGCTCACGCCGGCAGCGCGCATCTTTTCCACGCTGGCGTAGATGTCGTCGGTGAAGCAGGCGATGTGCTGAATGCCTTCGCCCTGATAGGCGTCCAGATACTCGTTGATCTGGCTCTTGGGGTCGGACGATTCGTTGAGCGGGATGCGCACGATGCCGTCCGGGGCGGTCATCGCCTTGGACACCAGGCCGGTCTTGGCGCCCTTGATGTCGAAGTAGCGGATCTCGCGGAAGTTGAACAAGCGCTCGTAGTAATCCGACCAGCGCTGCATGTTGCCGAAATACAGGTTGTGGGTAAGGTGGTCGATGAAGGTCAGCCCGAACCCGGCCGGGTGCTGGTCGGCGCCTTCGATCGGCTCGAAGTCGGCATCGTAGATGCTGCCCGCATCGCCGTAGCGGTCCACCAGGTACAGCATGCAGTCGCCGATGCCCTTGACCACCGGCGCCGGCACAGCGCGGGTGTCGGCCTTGTCCTGCACCGCTGCGCCGCCATTGCCCAGCACCGTCTGCAGCACGGTCTCGGCCGGGGTACGGAAGCGGATCGCGAAGCCGCAGGCGCAGGGGCCGTGCGCGGCGGCGAAATCGGCAGCGAACGCATCGGGGTCTTCGTTGAGCAGGAAGTTGACCCCGCCCTGGCGATAGACGGTAATGGGGCGGCTGCGGTGACGCAGCACCGCGCTGAAGCCCATCTTGCGGAAATAATCGTGCAGTTGCGCCGCCTGGCCGGCCGGTGCGGCGAACTCGACGAATTCGAAGCCGTCGATGCCCATCGGATTGTCGAAGGTGGTGACCTGCATACCCGGATCCGGGCGCGCTGCGGTGGTGTTCGGTTGTGCACTCATCGTCGTTTCTCCACGCTGGGGGGGCCGCAGGGCTATGCGGAGTAGCAGAAGACCCGCGAGAATGCGCAGGCCACCCTCGGTTTGTAGTTGCAAATGAAACCAAAATCAAGACACAGTGCAACATGAGCGATCTCGACGCCCCCCATCCGCCGCAACATCCCGTGCTGCTCAACCTTGAGCAGTTCCTGCCGTATCGCCTCAGCGTGCTGTCCAACCGCATCAGCAGCAACATCGCCAAGGTCTACGGCGATCGTTACGGCATGGCGATTCCCGAGTGGCGGGTGATCACCATCCTGGCGCTGTATCCGGGTTCTTCGGCCAGTGAGGTGTCCGACCGCACCGCGATGGACAAGGTTGCCGTCAGCCGTGCGGTTGCGCGGCTGCTGGAGCGCGGCTTCATCCGCCGCGAAACCCATGGCGACGACCGCCGCCGTTCGATGCTGGCGCTGTCGCCGGCCGGGCGCCAGGTCTACGAGACCGTCGCCCCGCTGGTCAACGAGATGGAACAACGGCTGATGTCGGTGTTCAGCGCCGAAGAACAGCAGATCCTGGAAAAGCTGATCGACCGGCTGGCCAAGGACGGACTGCCGCGCATGGCGGGTAAGGACTGAGCAGCGCTGCGCGGTGAGCTGCTGCGTGCAGCCTTTGCAATGCGCGGTGGCTGATCCAGGTGCAGAGGTGTGAGACGCCGGCACAACGCTGGCGTCGATGCTGGACCCGCGGCGCCGTGGCAGCAGCACGTCTGCTGCCGTTTACGCTGCCACCGCCAGCGATGCGTCATCGGGTGATGTGGAAGCCAGCGCGCGTGGCAGCCCCTGCGCATGTGCAATGTGCGCCGGCACTCTGCAAACAAAACCCCCGCAGCAGTGCGGGGGTTTTGTTTGAGGCGTCCGCGGGACGTCAGGCCTGCGGCGGCGCCCACTGCTTGAGGAAGTCGAACAGCTTCCTGCGGTCGAAGCCCTCGCCCTTGCGCAGCTCAGGACCGGCCTGGGTGGTCAGCAGCTTGCCGTCGCTGTCCAGCACCAACAGCGACGGATAGTCGTTGAGCTGGGCGAACGCCGACAGGAATGCGGCATTTTCATTGGCCGCATCGCGGTTGACCTTGACCACCACGAAGTGCGCGTCGCGGAAGCTGCGCAGCTCGGCATCGCCGCCCATCAGCTCGTCCAGCGCCTTGCATGGCTCGCAGGCCGCGTTGCCCACGTTGAGCACGATGCGCTTGCCACCGCGCTTGGCCTCGACCTTGGCGGTCTCCAGATCGGCGGCCGGATCGCGCGAAGGGTCGTATTGCGCATTGAGCGCGGCAGCCGCGGCAATGTCCGCAGCGGTGGGCGTGTTGCCCGAGGACACCGGCTGGCTGGGATCGGCGCTGGGCGGCTTCTGCATCGACGTATCCAACGGCCGTGGCGCTTCCTGCTGGCTGCTGGTCTGCCCGCAGGCACTCAGCACGCCGGTCAGCAACAGGCCGCAGACAAGGGGTTTGATCGACATCGCTGTTCTCCTCACTTCACACCATGCATCAATTTGTTGATCAGCGGCGCGATCAGGAACAGCAACGCGCCGGCGCCCATCAGCGCCCAGAATCCGAAGGTATATCCGCCCAGCGCCGAGGACACGCTCATGCCTTCGTTCCCGCTGACATGGCCGGCGAAAATGCCCGACAGGTTGTTGCCGATGCCGGTGGACAAAAACCAGCCACCCATGCCGAAGCCGACCAGCCGCACCGGGGCCAGCTTGGTCACCATCGACAAGCCGATCGGCGACAGGCACAGCTCGCCGATCGACTGGATGACGTAGACCATGAACAAGGTCCAGAACGGGATCTTGCCGGCGTCGTTGACCAGGCTGGACAGCGCGAACATCAGCAGCAGGAACGCCAGGCCGTTGAACAGCAGGCCCAGGCCGAACTTGCGCGGAATCGACGGATTGAAGCGGCCGGACTTGACCCAGATCCAGGCGATGATCGGTGCCAGCGCGATGATGGCGATGGAGTTCACCGACTGGAACCACGCAGTCGGGAAGGTCCAGCTGCCGAAGTTGCGGTTGACGATATTGTCGGCCAGGAAGGTGAACGAGCTGCCGGCCTGTTCGAAGAACATCCAGAACAGCACGTTGAAGGCAAAGATGATCAGCATCGCGATCACCTTGTCGCGCTGCACCTTGCCCTCGCGGATGCCTTCGACCAGCAACATCACCGACAGGCCGACGAACAGCACGGTCAGCACGATCTGCAGCACGTCCGCACCCACGGCGAGCAGGAAGTACACCACCGGAATCGCCAGCACGCAGCCCACCAGCACCATCAGCACGCGGCCGATGCCTTGCGCATGCGGTGCCGGTGCGCCGATGCCCTTGAGCTGGGCGCGGCCGATCCAGAACCACACCAGGCTGATCAGCATGCCCACGCCGGAAGCCATGAACACCATCTTGTAGGACGGCATGGCCTCGGTGCCGAACACCTTTTCGGCCAGCAACTGCGTCAATACCGGCGAGATCATCGCGCCCAGGTTGATGCCCATGTAGAAGATGGTGAAGCCGCTGTCGCGGCGCGGATCAGCCACCGAATACAGCTTGCCGACCATGGTGGAGATGTTCGGCTTGAACAGCCCGTTGCCCACCACCACGGTGGCCAGGCCGATCTCGAACATGGTGTGGTCGGGAATGGCGATCAGGAACAGGCCGGTGGCCATCACCGCTGCGCCCACCAGGATCGAGCGTTGGTAGCCGAGCACCCGGTCGGCCACGTAGCCGCCGAAGATCGCCGCCGCGTAGACCAGCGCCAGATAGGCGCCGTAGGTGCGCCCCGCTGGCGCCTGGCCGGTGGCATCGCCATTGAAGAACTGCGCCACGATGTACAGCACCAGCGCCCAGCGAATGCCGTAGAACGCAAAGCGTTCCCAGAATTCGGTCATGAACAGCATCCACAGCGGCCGGGGGTGGCCGAGCAACGTGGGGAACTCGGGAGGCGCCGGCGGCTGCGGCGGAGTGGAAGCGGATGTCGGCGCAGTTGCGTCAACGCTCATGTGGTGTCCCTTGCGTATTCAGTAATGGCTGGGTGCACCAGGGCCGAACCCTGGGCGACGCGCGAGGATCACTTAGACGTCATGTTCGCGTCAAATTCGTCGGCGTCGGCAGCCTGATGGCGCAGGGTGGGAGGTGCAGGATCGAATAGGTACGCCAGTGGTCGTCATGTTGCTCAGATGCGCACGCCTCCCCTTCTCCCACCGGGAGAAGGTGCCCGCAGGGCGGATGAGGGTGCGGTGCCGCTGAGTGGTGGCGATTGCGGGACTCGCCTCGGCTCTGGCTATCCATAGGGATGAAGCCCGTACCCTCACCCCAACCCCTCTCCCGAGGGGAGAGGGGCTTTCAGAACCATGGCGGCCATGCCCGCCTCCCTTCTCCCACCGGGAGAAGGGAGGCGGGCATGGCGGATGAGGGTGAGGTGCCGCTGGGTGGTGGCGATTGCGGGACTCGCCTAGGCTCTGGCTGATCCATAGGGATGAAGCCCGTACCCTCACCCCAACCCCTCTCACGAGGGGAGAGGGGCTTCAGCGCGCTCCAACTTACCTCCCTGCTCAGTCGTTCCCAGCGTCCGCACTGCCCTGCGGTGGGCGGCTGTCCACGCCCACCGACGTGCGCACATCGAACAGTTCCGGGAAGAACGTCAGTGCCAAGGCCTGCTGCAGAAATCCCACGCCGCTGGAACCACCGGTGCCGCGCTTGAAGCCGATGATGCGCATCACCGTGCGCATGTGGCGGAAGCGCCACAGCTGGAATTGGGTTTCCACATCCACCAGGTCTTCGCACAGCGAATACTCGCGCCAGTAGCGGTCGGTGTTTTCGTAGATGCGCTCGAACACCGGGCGCAGGCTGTCGTCGACCACGTGCGCGGCGGTCCAGTCGCGGGCCTGGTACTGCTGCGGAATTGCGTGCCCGAAGCGCGCCAGATAGCGCAGGAATTCTTCGTACAGACTCGGCGCTCCCAGCACTTCGCGCAGCCGCGCCTGGCCCTGCGGGTCGTAGGCGAATACCTGCAGCATCTGCGGGTTCTTGTTGCCCAGCAGGAACTCGATGTAGCGGTATTGCAGCGATTGAAAGCCCGACGACGGGCCAAGCACATCGCGGAAGCCCATGTATTCGCTAGGCGTGAGCGTCTCCAGCACCGACCACTGTTCGGTGAGCTGGCGCAGCACCTGTTTGCTGCGCGCCAGCACCTTGCGGCATTGCCAGACCTCGTCGCGCTGCAGATGCACGATGGCCGCGCGCAGTTCGTGCGCCAGCAGCTTCAGCCACAGCTCGGAGGTCTGGTGCTGGATGATGAACAGCATTTCGTCGTGATGCGCCGGCTCGGACAGGGGCTGCTGCGCAGATAGCAACTGGTCCAGCCGCAGATAACCACCGTAGGTCAGCCGCCCCTCCAGATCGGTGTGGATGCCGGGTTCCAGGTCACGCAGGTTCTTGTCGACGGGCATGGCGCAGCGCTGAAGATCGGGCCACGCAGGGTAGCGCAGCGGCCGGGATTCGGGATTCGGGATTCGGGATTCGGGATTCGGGATTCGGGATTCGGGAATGACGGATGGCGGATGGCGGATGGCGGATGGCGGATGGCGGATGGCGGATGGCGAAGCGTATTCGGCCACGGCCATGGCCGGCCTTGGCTGGCTGCTTGCAGCCCCGGCGGGATTCTTTGAGGTGATCGGGCCAGCGCTACCTGCGCAGGTGCCTTGCAGGCAGCCCATACGCACGATTCACACACCCAGCCCTCCGCGTCGAGACCGCTTCTTTTCACCTTTGAACCACCCAGCACGGGTCCGGCGCGGTCGCAGCCACTGCGCCGCTGTCACCGTATCGTCAACCTAGGTCTGCAAATTCATGCAGAATCGAACGGCGCTGCCGGCCAGGGACGTGGCCGGACCAGGGGAGCGTTTCACGTCTCAAGGATCAGGGGACTCTCATCTCATGCATGTGTTGCAGCGTCGTGCAGCCGTAGTTTTGTGTGCGCTGGCCTTTGCCGGCCACGCCAATGCCCAGGTCGTCATCAGCCAGGTTTACGGCGGTGGCGGCAATAGCGGCGCCACCCTCCGCAGCGATTTCATCGAGCTTCACAATATCGGCAGCACCACGGTCAGCCTGGATGGCTGGTCGGTGCAGTACGCCTCGGCTGCCGGCAGCAGCTGGCAGGTCACCCCGTTGGCCGGCACGGTGCCGGCCGGCGGCTATTACCTGATCAAGCAGGCCGATGGCAGCGGCGGCAGCGTGGCGCTGCCCACCCCCGATGCCACCGGCACGCTGGCCATGAGCGGCACCGCCGGCAAGGTGGCGCTGAGCAATAGCGCCTCCGCGCTGAGCGGCACCTGCCCCACCGGCAATGCCGATCTGGTCGGCTACGGCAGCACGGCCAGCTGCGCCGAAGGCAACGCGCCCACACCGGCCCCCAGCAACACGCTGGCGGTGCTGCGCGGCAATGAAGGGTGCACCGACACCGACAACAACGCGGCCGACTTCGCCACCGGCGCGCCGGTCCCGCGCAATGCCGCCAGCCCCGCGCGCCTGTGCAGCGGCGGCGGCCAACCGATCGCCACGCTGGCCGATGTCAGCCAGGCCGAAGGCAATACCGGCACCCGCAGCCTTGTGTTCACGCTGAGCCTGAGCCAGCCGGCCGGCGCGGGCGGGGTGAGCTTCACCGCCGCCACCGTCGATGGCACCGCCACCGCCGGCAGCGACTATGTCGCCCTGCCCGCCACTGCCCTGCGCATCGCCGCTGGCGAACGCACGGCCAGCATTGCGGTGGACGTGGTAGGCGACACCATCGCCGAGCCGGATGAGAGCTTCCGCTTGCAGATCAGCGGGGTCACCGGCGCGCTGCCAGCCACGCTCAGTGCCACCGGCACCATCGTCAACGACGATTTCAGCCTGCTGCCGATCCACGCCATCCAGGGCAAGGGCGCCCGCTCGCCGCTGGACGGCCAGGTCGTCGCCACCTCGGGCATCGTCACTGCACGCCGCAGCGCCGGGTTCTTCCTGCAGGTGCCGGATACCGAAGCCGACGCCGACCCGTCCACCTCCGAAGGCGTCTACGTCTACACCGGCAGCGCCCCGCCGGACGCGGCCGCCATCGGCAACCGGGTGCGCGTGCAGGGCACGGTGATCGAATACGTGCCCACCGCCGACCCGACCCAGCCACCGCTGACCGAGATCGGCGGCAGTGTCACCGTGCTGGCCGATTCCACCGGCAACCCGTTGCCATCGCCGGTGATGCTGCGTGCGGACTTCCCCAACCCCAACGGCGCCTATGACCAGCTCGAAGCGCTGGAAGGCATGCGCGTGGCCGCCGCCAGCCTCACCGTCAATGCGCCCACCGGCGGCAGCGTCAACGAGACCAATGCCACGGCCACCAGCAATGGCGTGTTCCATGCGGTGGTCACCGGCGTGCCGCGCGCCTTCCGCGAGCCGGGCGTGCAGTTGCCCGACCCGCTGCCGGCCGGCTCGCCAGCCGGGGTGCCGCGCTGGAATACCAACCCGGAAGTGATCGCGGTCGGCAGTGCCGGCGTGGGCGGCGAGCGGTTGGATCTGGCCTCCGGCTGCATGGTGTTCGATGTGGCCGGCCCGCTGGATTACAGCTTCCGCCGCTACACGCTGTACCCGGAACGTACCCCGCAGGTGAGTTGCAACGGTGCCGACCAACCGCGCCAGGCACCGCTGCCGCAGGCCGACGATGTGGCCGTGGCGACCTACAACATGGAGCGCTTCTTCGACGACCAGAACGACCCGGCGATCGGCGAACCGGTGCTCACCCCGGCCGCGTTCCAGGCTCGCCTCAACAAGGCCTCGCTGGCAATCCGAAACTATCTGCACACGCCCGACATCCTGGGCACGGTGGAAGTGGAAAACATCAGCGTGTTGCAGACCCTGGCCGCGCGCATCAATGCCGATGCGGTGGCCGGCGGGCAGCCCAACCCGCAGTACGTGGCGTATCTGCAGGAAGGCAACGACGTCGGCGGCATCGACGTCGGTTTCCTGGTCAAGACCGCCTGGGTCGCCGGCGGCGTGCCGCGGGTGGAAGTGCTCTCCATCGCCCAGGAAGGCAAGACCGCCACCTGGACCGAACCGGCCGGCGGCGTGAGCCTGCTCAATGACCGCCCGCCGTTGGTGCTCACCGCCAACGTGCGTCAGGCCGATGGCCGCACGCTGCCGCTGACCGCCATCGTGGTGCATCAGCGCTCGCTCAATGGCGCCGACACCGACGATGCCGCCGGCACCCGCATCCGCGCCAAACGCCAGGCCCAGGCCGAATATCTGGCGCGCCTGCTGCAGACGCGTCAGCAACTGAACCCCGACGAGAAAGTGCTGGTGATGGGCGACTTCAACGCCTTCGAGTTCAACGACGGCTACGTGGATGGGATGGGCACGGTCACCGGCCGGCCGGCGCCGGATGCGCAGACGGTGGTGGGCGGCGATGGCGCCGATCTGGTCAACCCGGACTACACCGACCTGACCTGGTTCAACACGCCCGACCAGAGCTACTCGTACGCCTTCGACGGCAACGTGCAGTCGCTGGATCACATCCTGGCCAACGAGGCGCTGATGCGCGCACCCGGCATCGCCTCGCTCTCGGTCGGCCATGCACGCATCAATGCCGACTTCCCCGGCACCGCGCGCAACGAAGCCAATACGCCCACGCGCTTGTCCGATCACGATCCCACGGTGGTGCTGTTGCGCATGACCAAACAGGTCAATGCCGACCTGGGCGTGGCAGTCACGGCCGCAAGCGCGCAGGTCACCGAAGGCGAGCGCATCGACTACACCGTGGATGTGGAAACCGCGGGCCGGATCGGGCACCGTTCACCGCGCTGGCGCTGGTGTTCGACCTGCCGGTGCGGGCACGTGTCACAGCGCCGACGGGCTGGATCTGCCAGAACCAGACCAATGCCACGCAGACCACGTTTACCTGCAATCTGCCCGCATTGAATCCTGGCGCCATGCAGAGCTTTGCGGTGCAACTGGATACTGGCTCGGAACTGGCAGGCCGCACCTTGACCCTGGCTGCATCCGTGGCCTCGCAATCGCCTGATCCGCAACCCGACAACAACACCGACACTGCGGCCGTTACGGTGCAGGCACGGCCGCAACCCCGCAGCGACCTGGCGGTGCGTTTCGACGGCCCTACCAGCCTGCCGACCACCGCCTTCAATGCGAGCTACCGCGTGCTGGTGAGCAACATCGGCGCCGCACCGGCCACCGGTGCCAGCCTGGTGATCGAAGGCAACACGGTGTCGGCGTTGTCGCAGCTAGCGGCCCCGCAGGGCTGGCGTTGCGACAAGCAGGTGCAGTCGCTGCGCAGCGCCCGCTTCGTGTGCAGCACGGCAACGGTGGTATTGCCCGGCGCCCAGGCAGCCTTCCAGCTCACCGTCGCGGCCAAGCCGATCCCGGCCGAACGCGCGGTGCGGGTGCAGGCCACTGCCACTTCCAGCTCGCCCGATGCCAATCCGACCAACAACGCTGCGCTGATCGTCACCCCGATCAGCGGAGGTGACGGGCGTCGCTGATCGCAGTGCAACACGTCGCAGTTCTCAACTGCGACAAAGGCGCGGCCTGGTCCGCGCCCTTTTTTTTGTGCAAGCCAGCATCATTGTGTGCTGCGGTGCAGGACAGCGTTTTGCTTCGCCGTCCTTAACATGGCAACTCATATCATTTGAAACTTCTTGGTGAAGGTGTCGTCGCAATGAGCGTAGCCGCGCAGTTCGAGATCGACTATCTGCAATACATGGACGCGGACGGCCACTGGGTCCGCGACGACCTTCCGGCCGACGCCGCCAACCCGCAAACCCTGCTCGCCCTGTTCAAGCGCATGTTGTTCGTGCGTACCTTCGACACCAAGTCGGTGGCCCTGCAGCGCACCGGCAAGCTGGGCACCTACGCCGCCTGCATCGGCCATGAGGCCACGCACGTGGGCATTGGCGCATCGATGCGCAGCGGCGATGTGTTCGCGCCCAGCTACCGCGAGTACGGCACCATGTTCGAACGTGGCGTGCGCCCGCGCGATGTGCTGCTGTACTGGGGCGGCGACGAGCGCGGCAGCGATTATCCGCGCGATGCCGATGCGGCAATCGACTTCCCGATCTGCGTGCCGATCTCCACCCAGTGCCTGCACGCAGCCGGCTCGGCGCTGTCGTTCAAATTGCAGAACAAGCCGCACGTCGCGGTGGCCTGTTGCGGCGACGGCGGCAGCTCCAAGACCGACTTCTACGCCGCGCTCAATTCGGCCGGCGCCTACAAGCTGCCGCTGATCCTGTGCGTGATCAACAACGGCTGGGCGATTTCGGTGCCGCGTTCGGCGCAGACCGGCGCGCAGACGCTTGCGCAGAAGGGCCTGGCCGGCGGGCTGCATTGCCTGCAGGTGGACGGCAACGACCTGGTTGCCGTACTCGAAGCGATGCGTCAGGCACGCGTGCGTGCACTGGCCGGCGATGGCGGCACGGTGATCGAATTCCTCACCTATCGCCTCTCCGACCACACCACCGCCGACGATGCGCGGCGCTACCGCGGCGAAGAAGAGGTCAAGCAGGGCTGGGCGCGCGAGCCGCTGCTGCGCCTGCGCCGTTATCTCACCGCGCAGGGCCTGTGGGACGAGGCGCAGGAAACCGCCTGGAAGGCCGAATGCGGCGCGCGCGTGGATGAAGAGGTCAACGCCTACCTCAACACGCCGGTACAGCCGGTGGAAGCGATGTTCGATTACCTCTACGGCGACCCGCCGGCCGAGTTGCTGGCACAGCGCGCCGAAGTGATGGCGCTGGAGACGCGTCATGGATGAACTCACCCATGTGCACGCAGAAACCTCCCAGCACGCCAGTGCCCCTTACAACGCTGCAGCAACGCGCGGAGAGAGTGCCATGAGTTCGCCCATCACCCTGATCGAAGCCATCACCCAGGCGCTGGCCTGGGAGCTGGAACACGACCCCGCGGTGCTGGTGCTGGGCGAGGATGTCGGCGTCAACGGCGGCGTATTCCGCGCCACCGCCGGCCTGCAACAACGCTTCGGCAGCGCGCGCGTGCTGGATACCCCGCTGGACGAAACCACCATTGCCGGCCTGAGCGTCGGGCTGGCTGCGCAAGGCATGAAGCCGGTGGCCGAAGCGCAGTTCGACGGCTTCGTGTATCCCATGGTCGATCACCTGATCTGCCATGCCGCACGCCTGCGCAACCGCACCCGCGGCCGCCTGCACTGCCCGATGGTGCTGCGCGTGCCGTGGGGCGGCGGCATCCGCGCACCGGAACATCACAGCGAAGCCAACGAAGCCATCTTCACCAACGTGCCCGGTTTGCGCGTGGTGTTGCCGTCGTCGCCGCAGCGTGCGTACGGCCTGTTGCTGGCGGCGATCCGCGACCCGGACCCGGTGATCTACATGGAGCCCAAGCGCATCTATCGCCAGTACAAGGAAGTGGTCGCCAACGATGGCGAAGCGCTGCCGCTGGATGTGTGCTTCGTGCTGCGCGACGGCACCGATGTCACCCTGGTCACCTGGGGCGCGCAGGTCAAGGAAGCGCTGGAAGCGGCCGACAAACTCGCCGGCGAAGGCATCAGTGCCGAAGTCATCGACGTGGCCACGCTGCGCCCGCTGGACTTCGACACCATTGCCGAATCGGTTGCAAAGACCGGCCGCTGCGTGATCGTGCAGGAAGCCCCGCGCACTGCCGGCTTCGGCGCGGAAATCGCTGCGCAGCTAGCTGAAAAATCCATGTACGACCTGGTGGCTCCGGTGGAACGCGTCACCGGTTACGACACGCATATCCCGCTGTTCCGGCTGGAAATGAAATACCTGCCGAGCGTGGAGCGCATCGTGACCGCGGCGCGGCGCGCGGTGGCTGCCGGCTGACATGCGCGCCCGTCTGCTTTGCCAGCACCGCGCCGCTTACGCCAACCCGGTCCGCTTCCAGGCAGGCCAGCAGGTGAGCGTCGGCGTACGCGACGAAGAATGGCCGGCGTTTGCCTGGGTCACCACCGACGGTGGCCGTGCCGGCTGGGCGCCGCTGGCCTGGCTGCGCCCGCTGGGCGACGGCCTGGCCGAAGCCCTGCGCGATTACGACGCACGCGAACTCGATGCCCAGGCAGGCGAGGACGTGTTGCTGCATCACGAACACGGTGGCTGGTGGTGGTCCGAGCGTGCCGACAGCACGCAGGGCTGGCTGCCGGCCGCCGACCTCGAACTCCTCGACGACACCACGCCGCAGCTGCCTGCCGCGCAAGAGAATCTGCCATGAGCGACAACAAGAATTTTCACCTGCCCGACCTGGGCGAAGGCCTGCCCGACGCCACTATCGTCGAATGGTTCGTCAAGGAAGGCGACAACGTGCGCCTGGACGACCCGCTGGTCTCGATGGAGACCGCCAAGGCGGTGGTCGAGGTGCCCTCGCCGTTCTCCGGCACGGTGGTCAAGCTGGCCGGTGCGGCCGGCGACATCATCGTCACCGGTGCGGTGCTGGCGCAGTTCGCGCTGGACCCCTCGCAGCCGCAACGGGCCGATGGCCAGGACACCGGGCACGGACATGGTCACGGCGGCAGCGCGCAGGCGGCAACGCCGAGCACCGGCCAGAGCGCGGCCGGTCCCACCGCGCGGGTGGTTGCCTCCGACAACGGCGGCGAAATTGCCGATGCGGATGCCGATGCCGCTGCGGATCCCGGCGCTGGCGAGCGCGACGACGCCGGCACCGTGGTGGGTGCCATGCAGAGCTCCAACACCGTGCAGAGCGAACAGGCGATCGCCGTCGGCGGCGTGCGCGCGATGCCGGTGGTGCGGGCGCTCGCACGCAAGCTGCGCGTGGATCTGGCGCAGGTGCGTGCCACCGGACCGGACGGCACGGTCACGCTTGCAGACGTAAAGCAGGCAGCGGCCGCCGGCACCGCGCAGCCCTCACCGGGCGCGCATGGCGCGCCGACCTTTCCCGCAAGCGGGAGAGGTGGTCCGATCGGTGGCGGTGGGAGAGCCGCTGCGATCATTGTCGACGGCAGGGATCGACCAGCAACGGCGACCCTTCTCCCGCCCGCGGGAGAAGGTGCCCGCAGGGCGGATGAGGGCAGCACTACCCGCTCGCCGCTCTCAGCCAGCGGCAAGCCGATGCGCACCCAATCGCCCGGCATCAGCGCCAAGGGCCAGCCGGAGCAGCTCAAGGGCGTGCGCCGCAACATGGCGCGCGTGATGGCCGATGCGCATACCAAGGTGGTGCCGACCACGCTCAACGACGATGCCGACCTGCACGCCTGGCAGCCCGGCAACGATGTCACCGTGCGCCTGGTGCGCGGCATCGTGCGCGCCTGCCAGGCGGTGCCTGCGCTCAACGCCTGGTTCGACGGCGACGCACTCAGCCGCACCCTGCACCACCAGGTCGATATCGGCATTGCCGTGGATACCGAAGAAGGCTTGTTCGTGCCGGCATTGCGCAACGCCGACATGCTGGACGCACACGGCATCCGCGAAGGCGTCAACCGGCTGCGCCAGCAGGTGGAAACCCGCAGCATTGCCGCCTCCGAGTTGAGCGGCTACACCATCTCGCTGTCCAACTTCGGCATGTTCGCCGGCCGCTACGCCACCCCGGTGGTGGTGCCGCCGTGCGTGGCGATCGTGGCTGCCGGCCGCGCGCGCTACCAGCTCGTGCCGGTGATGGGCGGTGTGGAGACCCACAAGGTGATGCCGCTGTCGCTGACCTTCGACCACCGCGCCGCCACTGGCGGCGACGCCGCACGTTTCCTGCGCGCGCTGCTGGACGATCTGGCGTTGGCCAACTGAGCACGTGCGCGGCGGGCCTTGCCGGCTCGCCGCGCAGGATTGAAGACGCTCTGTCAGAAACCACGAACGTAGGTACAAGCAGGCGCGCGCGCACGTGCCGGGTGAACGAGCGCAATGCAGCCGCTGACTCCCAACATCAATGGCGCCTGTAGCCGTGCAACGTTTCGGTGTGCTAAGGAAGCTCTGAACAAAGCAGCATGATCTGCGACAATCGATCAACGAACCGAGCGGACGATTTCGATGCAGCTGAGCTTCGGCGATGCGGAGTACAACGGCAAGCGCAAGCAGACGCGGCGCGAGGTATTTCTGGCCGAGATGGATCAGGTGGTGCCGTGGAAAGACCTGCTGGCGCTGATCGAGCCGCATTATCCAAAGTCGGGGCAGCCGGGGCGACAGCCGTATCGGCTGGAGACGATGCTGCGCATCCACTTTTTGCAGCAGTGGTACGCATTGAGCGATCCATCGGCGGAAGAAGCCCTGTACGACACGGTGTCGATGCGGCGTTTTGCAAAGATCGGCGGCCTGGATGAGGTGCCGGACGAGACGACGATACTCAACTTCCGCCACTTGCTGGAGCAACACGATGTGGCGCGCAAGCTGTTCAACCGGGTCAACGCGCACCTGTCGCGCAAGGGGCAGAGCCTGCGCGGCGGGACGATCGTAGACGCCACGATCATTTCAGCGCCCAGTTCGACCAAGAACCAGGACGGCAAGCGCGACCCGCAGATGCACCAGACCAAGAAGGGCAATCAGTATTACTTCGGGATGAAAGCGCACATTGGGGTAGACGATGTGTCCGGCTTGGTGCACCACGTGGAATGCACGGCAGCCAACGTCGCCGATATCACGCAGGCGCACAAGCTGATGCATGTCAAGGAAGACATGCTCAGCGGGGATAGCGGTTACACGGGGCTGGACAAGCGCGCGGAGATGGCACGCAAGCGCATGTTGCGCTACCTGATTGCAGCCAAGCCGTCCAAGCTCAAGCAGATCAAGAGTGCGCGCCAGCTGCAGTGGACCAAGCGCTGGGAGCACACCAAGGCCAGCCTGCGGGCGAAGGTGGAACATCCGTTTCGGGTGATCAAGCGCCAGTTTAGTTACGTCAAGGTGCGCTATCGCGGCCTGGCGAAGAATACCGCGCAGGTGCTGACGCTGTTTGCACTGTCGAACCTTTGGCTGAAGCGAAAGCAGTTGATGCCTGTCGTGGGGACGGTGTGCCTGTAACCCGGGCAACACCCCGCAAACGCGGCGGAAACGGCAAAAAATCGAGGGTCTGAGCGCTATCAGAGTGGCTGATGCGGTTTAGATCATCCTCCGACGTCGTTGATCAGACCATCCCTAAAGAACCTCGATCAAACGCTAGTTCGGTTACACCCTGGTCCGATAGGTGGCATGGCC
Organism: Xanthomonas nasturtii; assembly: GCF_001660815.1. Taxonomy (GTDB): domain Bacteria; phylum Pseudomonadota; class Gammaproteobacteria; order Xanthomonadales; family Xanthomonadaceae; genus Xanthomonas; species Xanthomonas nasturtii. The sequence continues at coordinate 32,257 of NZ_LYMI01000031.1, read as the reverse complement.
AAGAACAGGGCGCAATAGATGACATTGCTTGCGCTTTCATATCTGTGATGGTGCGCCCGCAGCTTCTACCACAAGGGGAATAGGTCTGCTTGGCGAAGCTACAGGCCGGCCTTTACGCTTTCCGTCAGGCTCGCCGCTGCAGCATCCCAGGAAAAAGCCCGCCGAGAAGGCGGGCTTTGTATGCCAAGCAGCATAAATAATATTTAATAATTGTCTCAGGACTCTAAAGCATGGCGGATCTTTCTGGCTCTGGATGCTTCGATTGACATGCTGTAACTTTTATCGCGCTCGACCCGGAACTCCTCCAGTCTACGGCTCAGCGACTCCTTGTACACGGCGGCTCTGCCGGACCTCACATCAGTGGCCGATGCACCAGGCTGATACGCCTCGAGCTCGTCGATGCTGCGCCTGGAATGCGCATGTTTATAAAAATTTGCAGGCAACAATCTGGTTCCTCTAAGCAAATAGACGCCAAGATCGTCAAGGTACTCACTTTCCGGAGTCATTCCCATGATATTTCCCTTCTTTCGCAGATCTTTATGCCACCGGTCGAAAGTGCTTCTTTCTTGGTATGCCGCCAGGGCATAGTCAAGAGAAAATATGACGCATCCACCTATTGACTTAAGCGCTTCCGCTTCGATCACCGAAAAAGAAATTTTCTTTCCGAACTGAGACGTAAGATTTTCTCTAATCTTTACGAAACCGGGCATGTGGTCCGGATTATAAGCAGACGCAGGTTCCAGCGCGATAATCGTCGTGTGACCATTCTCGTGATTGCGCACGTCGAATGCGACGCGATGCCACCTTCGCGGATCTTCGTCCAGTCGCACTACCGCCCTTAATGGCAATCCTGTTTTATGCCAGCGACCCAGTTCATGCAAGAACTCCCCGGGTGTATCGAAGCTGCGCAAATTTAGATTTTTCAATCTATTATCGTATGAGCGAACTAGATGGGGGAGGTTCTCAATATCCATTAGCCGAAGTGACTCGCTGATAGGTTCGTTTCGCCTCAGCTGATCGAGAGTTGCGTTGGCATAAGACACCAAGCTTGATGGAGCTGAATGTCCACGCGACTGCACCGCATCCGACAAGGCCTCGGCCTTCTTGCGAGGTCTGGCTGGGAGAGCGGAAAATGCAGAGTTACTAGGCGGGGAGTCCGGAGGCGGAGAGGACGGAGGCGTAGACGCCTTACTACTGGGTGCTGAGTCAGCCTCTGGAATATGAGGCTGAAAACGACTGCTGCTCGAACCACCCACTCCCAATGATCTGAAAAACTTCTTCATTTTACCACCATCGCTTGTATGGATCTGAATTTGCACTCTCATGGAGTCGCATCTATATTAGAGCGCGTTAATCGTAAACCTTGTTTCCGTTGCGCGAAGATCTAGGCGATAATGCGAACAGCTGAAAATCGCTGAACGACGCATCGCAGATAAGCGGTAATAATCCATGCTGAAGCGTGATCTGTACAACTGATCTCCGGCGATTAACCATCCGCACAAAACCGGGCCACGGCCGAGGGCAAATCGCATTGGATGCATCAGACCTGGGACCGACACAACGATTTTTTGTTGCCGCCGCTTGGCGGCACCATGGATCGGTCTGTGCTGCAAGCGCACCTGCACTTCGTTTCGGCATGCACGTCGTCGACAATGCGTGGATAATCGCGCGATGTCACTGAAAGCAGATTTGCTGTCGCTACAGCTACCGCCCTCGTTCGAGTCCGCGCTCGCCAGGGCCGGTGTGCGCACGCTCACGCCGATCCAGGTCGCCATGATTTCGCCGATGCTGGCCGGACGCGATCTGATTGCGATGGCGCAGACCGGTTCGGGCAAGACCCTGGCCTATGCGTTGCCGTTGCTGCAGCAACGCATGCTGGCACCGGAGACCGCGCCACGCGTGCTGGGTGCGTTGGTGCTGGTGCCCACCCGCGAACTTGCCGCACAGGTGGAGGCCACGTTGCGCCAGCTGGCTGCGCACCTGCCGCGACGGCTCAAGATCGTTGCCGCCACCGGCGGCAGTTCGATCAACCCGCAGCTGCTGGCGCTGCGCGGTGGCGCCGACATCGTGGTGGCCACACCGGGCCGGCTGCTGGATCTGGTCGATCACAACGCACTGCGCCTGAGCGAGGTGGCCACGCTGGTGCTGGACGAAGCCGACCGCCTGCTGGAACTGGGCTTCGGTACCGAACTCGATCGCATCCTTGCGCTATTGCCGGCGCAGCGGCAGAGCGTGCTGGTGTCGGCCACGTTTCCGCCCACCATCGCGTCGCTGGCCAAGCGACGTCTGCGCGATCCCTTGCGCATCACCATCGAGGCCACGCCCGAACAGGCACCGGCGATCGTGCAACAGGCGATCGCGGTGGATACCGCCCAGCGCACCGCGCTGCTGCGTCATCTGCTGCAGGAACACGCATGGCCGCAGCTGCTGGTCTTCGTCGCCAGCCGCCACACCGCCGAGAAGGTCGCCGAAAAATTGAGCAAGACCGGCATCGAGGCGATGCCGCTGCATGGCGAATTGAGCCAGGGCCGCCGCGAACGCACGTTGCGGGCCTTCAAACAGGCGCAAGTGCAGGTGCTGGTGGCCACCGATCTGGCCGGGCGCGGCATCGATATAGACGCCTTGCCTGCGGTACTCAATTACGACCTGCCCCGCTCCACCGTCGACTACACCCACCGCATCGGCCGCACCGCACGCGCCGGTGCCCGCGGCGTGGCGATCAGCTTCGTCACGGCCGAAAGCGCGCAGCAATGGCGGCTGATCGAAAAACGCCAGGGCCTGCGGGTCGCCACGCGCGTTGTCGCCGGGTTCGAACCGACGGCGACGACAGAAACGCCTGCAAACGCCAGGCCTGCGAGTGAAGCACAAGGCGTGGATGCGGCCGCGCCGGAGAACAACGGCGGCATCAAGGGCAAGCGGCCCAGCAAGAAAGACAAGCTGCGCGCGGCGGCGGCGTCCGCAAAACCCGACTGAGCGCGGCGATGTGGTGCTCCCTGGCGCAGCGGCCCTGACGGACCTGCGCACGCATCGCGGCTAGCGATCTGTCGCGATGCTCAACGACGGTAATGCCGCGGTGCGCAGTGAAACTGCCGACGCAGGGTGCGGCCTCAATCCTGCTCGAAATCCAGCTCGCCATCACCGAAGCCGTGGTCGCTCCCTGCGCGCGGCGTGCGCTTGCCCGGCTTGCGCAGGATTTCCACGAAAAACTGCTCGCCACCCTCGCTGGTGAGCGCATTGATCGAACGGATCAGCTCGGCCGGCGGCAACGGCTGCGCGCTGGCCTCATCCACGCCGAAGCGCATGTCGAAGTCCCAGTAATCCGCGCCCTCCGGCAGGTCCTTGCGGCGCTCGCGGCGGATGTACTTGCGGATCTCGTTCTTGCTGGACTCCAGCAGACGATCGCGGTTCTTGCCTTCGAGGTTGAGCTGGTAGGTCTTGCGCATGGCGACATCGGTTGGGAACTGGCCGCCTATTGTGAGGCCACACAGCCGTTGTGGGTGAATCGTCGGCGTTCCGGTGGATCAATCAGCAGGCTCGCAGACTGATCGGGGCAATGAGTCGCCGGGCCGACGCCCCCCATCCAGCAGCACTCCACGTATGGCGCACGACTGAAAATACCGGCCGCTTCCAGGTCGCCGCAGAACTGCAGATGCCGGTTCCAAGGCCGCAGCGGGGGGACTGGCTGCAAACGCCTGCTCGGCTGCAATCACCTCATTGGCGCGGTCCTGGCACCCGTGCAGCAGCGCGATCAGCGGCGCTTCCAGGGTGTCGCCCAACGGCGTGCGCCGGTATTGCACGGCCACCGGCGACGAAGAAATCACTTCCCTGCTGATCAACCCGATCCGTTGCAGCCGCCGCAGCGCTTCGGTCAGCGATTTGTGCGTCACGCCATCCAGTTGCCGTTTGATCCGGTTGAAGCGCATTGGCCCGTTGCATAGCACCGTCATGATCATGACCGACCACTTGTTGGCGATCGGCTCCAGCACCGTGCGGATGTCCGCAAGGCGATAGAGGTCGCAGGGGGCAGCGGTTTCCTCGGCCATATCGAGTTACCCCCAGGTGCGTAATTGAAACCAGGTATAGGATGGACATCATCTCGCTGATACTGACAACCGATTCGACGGGGCCTGGCCGCGTCCAATCCCGTATCGACAACCGACGAGAGACTGTCCAAATCAACGAATGAGTTCCACGGCAAAGTGGCCTTGATTACCGGCGCCTCCAGCGGCATCGGCAACGCAACGGCAAAGAAACCCGCAGCGGCAGGCATGAAGGTCGGCCTTGCGGCGCGGCGCACCGACCGACTGCAGGCGTTGAAGTCGGACATCGAGCAGGCGGGCGGCCAAGCGCTGGTGCTGGAAATGGATGTCGCCAACAAGGACTCGGTCAACGCCGGCGTGGCAGCACTGATCGCGGCGTATGGCGCAATCGATGGGCTGGTCAACAACGCCGGCATCATGCATCTAATGCCATGACCTACAACGCCGCCGATTTCCAGCGTTCGTGCAGGTGATGCTTACATGTTTCTGTTTCTGACCACCAACCGCCACGCGTGGCTACGCCCCGTACCCTCACCCCTCTCCCGCAGGAGAGGGGCTACGGCCGCGCGCACTCCCCTGCACAGCGAAAAGACGTCCCTTCTCCCGCCGGGAGAAGGTGCCCCGCAGGGGCGGATGAGGGTACGTGCGAAGCCTGGATTGCTTGCGCACCTTGTCATTACTGGCCACGGTGAAGTGCGAGCCGGAGAACGCGACCGTGCCGTCCTCGGTGATGCGGTAGGCATCGATGGCCGCCGCCGCGGGTCTGGCTGGCCGGCGTGCCCTGTTCGGGCGTGCAGCGACTGAGATCGGTGGTCAGGCTGACGTCGTAGCCGGCGTCCAGTGCGGCGATGACGTCGGCACGCGAATTGAGCGATGTGCTGGCCATGGCAGGCACGGCACAGGCACACAGCGCAGCGGCAAAGACAGCGGGAGCAAGCCGGGGCAGGGCGAACTCCAGGCAGAGGAGGGAATCAAGCGCTCTGGACATCAGATTGTCCGGGACGATCACCATGACCCAGCCCAGCTCGATGCCGCGCGCCGCACTACGCATCGCGCCGCATGTTTGCGCTGTTCGGCAAAGCGCGTGCTCGGGTGCACAGTTCTGCATATGCCTATCGGCCGTCTGTGCCAGCGCACGCACCAGCGCGGTGCCGCAGAAGCCGGCGCCGATGACGGTGATATGGGTTTCCATGTGCAAATCCCACTGAATGACTCGCACGTTGTGCCCGCAGCGGGGCGCCGGTATGTAAACCTTTGGTTAGCGCCGGGCAAGCAAAAACGGCATGAGCTGATTGCCAGCGGTGATGAGGCGTGTGGCGCAGGCAACGCCGATCGCACATGGCAGCGAGCTGGCAGCGGTCGCCACCGTACGTGGTGGTGTCGCGTGCGTTTGCGCATGCCGGTTTTTGCAGCGCTGCGCAATGCGGCGATGCAGACCGCTGCAATCAACGTGCCGGTGCCACGCAAGCGTGCACAGCGATGGTGGTCCGTGCCTCACTGGCGATACGCGTGGCAACCCGGTCGCGCGCGGCTGTCGGATAATGCCGGTTTCCGAATCGGGCAGTCGCCATGTCAAACACCGCTGTTCGCCCGCAACGCGTGTTGATCGCCGGCGGCAGCCGTGGCATCGGCCTGGCAATCGCCCAGGCATTCGTGCGTCACGGCGCGCAGGTCTCGATCTGCGCACGCAATGCCGCCGGCCTTGCACAGGCTGCGAGCGCATTGGCAACGCATGGCGCGCCGGTGCACACACTGCCCTGCGACCTGGCCGACGCCACCCAGATCGATGCCTATGTACAGGCCGCCGCGCAGGCGCTGGATGGCCTGGACGTGGTGATCAACAACGCCTCCGGCTACGGACATGGCAACGACGATGCAAGTTGGCAGGCCGGACTGGATGTCGACCTGATGGCCGCGGTGCGCTGCAATCGCGCCGCCTTGCCGTATCTACGCAGCAGCGATGCAGCCGTGATCCTCAACATCAGCTCGATCAACGCACAACGCCCAACCCCACGCGCGATCGCCTATTCCACCGCCAAGGCGGCGCTGAATTACTACACCACCACCCTGGCTGCAGAGTTGGCGCGCGAGCGTATCCGCGTCAATGCCATCGCACCGGGGTCCATCGAGTTCCCCGGTGGACTGTGGGACACGCGCAGCCGCGAGGAACCAGAGTTATATGCACGCATCCGCGACAGCATTCCGTTCGGTGGCTTCGGGCAGGTACAACACATTGCCGACGCCGCGTTGTTCCTTGCCTCACCACAGGCGCGCTGGATCACCGGCCAAGTGCTGGCGGTGGATGGTGGGCAGTCGTTGGGCGTGTGAGCAGGTAGCACAATAGCTCTGTCGGAGCGCGCTTGCGCGCGTTGAAGCGTTCCCGATGATGCCTCATCGCGCGCAAGCGCGCTCCTATACAAGCCAAGCAATCGACGCAGCTGCTACACCAGCTCCGCCGCCTCGACACTATGCTCGCCACGCGCCGGGGCCAGCGCTGCAGCCACCATCGCCGCAGCAATCCGTTCGGCCGGATTGATCCGGAAGCGGCGCGGCAGGATCGGGCCGAGCGCGCCCAGCACCAGGCTGCCGAAATGTTCGCCGGTACGGCGCTCCTCGCGTTCGCCGCCGATAAGGCCGGGGCGCACGAAAGTCAGCGAGGGGAAGCCGATGTCGCGCAGATCGCGTTCCAGTTCGCCCTTGACGCGGCTATAGAAGATGCGCGATTGCGCATTGGCACCGGCCGCCGAGTTCAGCACGAAGACCGAGGTGCCTTGCGCACAGGCTGCGCGTGCGATGGCCATCGGGTAATCGTGGTCGATGCGGTAGAACGCCTCGCGCGAGCCGGCCTGTTTCATGGTGCTGCCCAGGGCGCAGATTGCCGCTTCCATGCGCGGTGCCGTCCAGTGATCGAGCCGTTCGAAGTCGATTACCTGATTGCGCAGCTTGGGGTGAATCTGCGTGAGCGGCCGCCGCGTGATCGCCACCACGCCCGTACAGCGCGCGTCGGCCAGCAATTGCTGCAACACCTGCTTGCCGACCAGGCCGGTCGCCCCTGCCAACAAGACATCCATCAGGCCGTCCTCGCCATCAGCGCGCTCCTTCGGAAACGATGCGCGCACTGCTGATGATGCGGTCGCGTTCCACCGCCAACAGTGTCAGCGAGTGCGCCGGCGCCTTCCATTCGCTGCCACCGGCCACCACGCGGCCGCCGTGGCGCGCGGTGTCCACCAGCACGCGCCAATGCTCGTCGTGCATCGATGGCAGGGTAAACGCCACGCTGGTGGAGGCGGCATTGATCAACATCAGCAAGGTCACGTTGGCGGCGATCTCGCGCAGGCCGGTGGTCGGCGAGCGGCCGTCCAGGCGCAGCATCAGCGCGCGCGCTTCCGGGTCGTGCCAGCCGGCTTCGTCCATCTCGTGGCCATCCGGTGCGAGCCAGGTCAAATCCTTCAGGCCCAGCGCTTCGTCGAACTTGCCATCGAAGAAACGCGCGCGATGCAGCAAGGGGTAACGCTGGCGGATGCGGATCAGGCGGCGCACGAACGCGGCTTGATCGGCGGCGGCGGCCTTGGTGGCCGCCGTCCAATCGATCCAGGTCAGCTCGTTGTCCTGGCAATACGCGTTGTTGTTGCCGTTCTGGCTGTGGCCGAATTCATCGCCGGCCAGCAGCATCGGCGTGCCTTGCGATAACAGCAACGTCGCGAGCAGGTTGCGCATCTGCTGGCGACGCAGCTGCTTGATCGCCGCGTCGTTGGTGTCGCCTTCGACGCCGTAATTGGCCGAGATGTTGTGGTCGCTGCCGTCACGGCCATCCTCGCCGTTGGCCATGTTGTGCTTGCCTTCGTAACTGACCAGGTCGCGCAAGGTGAAGCCGTCGTGGGCAGTGACGAAATTGACCGAAGCGGTCGGCCGGCGGCCGCTGTGATTGAACAGATCGGCAGAGCCGGTCAGGCGCGTGGCCAACTCGGCCAATTGACCGCCATCGCCGCGCCAGAACGCGCGTACGTTGTCGCGGAACTTGTCGTTCCACTCCACCCAACCGGGCGGGAAGTTGCCGACCTGGTAGCCACCGGGGCCGATATCCCACGGTTCGGCAATCAGCTTGGTCTGGCTCAGCACCGGGTCCTGGCGCACCGCATCCAGGAAGCTGCCGGAGGGATCGAAGCCATAGCGTTCGCGGCCGAGGATGCTGGCCAGGTCGAAACGGAAGCCGTCCACGTGCATTTCCTGCACCCAGTAACGCAGCGAATCCATCACCATGCGCAGCGCGCCGACGTTGGTCAGGTCGAAGGTGTTACCGGTGCCGGTGTCGTTGATGTAGAAGCGGCGATCGTCGGCCAGGCGGTAGTAGCTGGCGTTGTCGATGCCCTTGAACGAGAGCGTGGGCCCCAGCTCGTTGCCTTCGGCGGTGTGGTTGTAGACCACGTCGAGCAGCACTTCCAGGCCGGCGTGATGCAGCCGCGCCACCATCTGCTTGAACTCGGCCACGGTGCGCGTGGACATGTAACGCGCCTGCGGCGCAAAAAAGCCCAGCGTGTTGTAGCCCCAGTAGTTGCGCAGGCCTTTTTCCAGCAGATATTGGTCGTCGACGAACGCATGCACGGGGAGCAGTTCCACCGCGGTGACGCCGAGCGAGCTGATGTGGTCGATCAATTCGTCGGTCTTCAGCGCCGAGAATGTGCCGCGCTCTTCCGGCGGCACTGCCGGGTGCAGCATGCTCAGGCCGCGCACATGCGCCTCATAGATCACCGTGCGGTTCCACGGCGTCTGCGGCGGGCGGTCCTGGCCCCAGGTGAAGGCCGGGTCGATCACGGCAGACTTGGGCATGAACGCGGCGCTGTCGCGGCGATCGAAGCTCAGGTCCTTGTCGCGGTGGCCGATGGTGTAACCGAACAGGTGCGGTGCCCATTTGAGCTCGCCGACGATCTGCTTGGCATACGGGTCCAGCAGCAATTTATTGTGGTTGAAGCGGTGCCCGGCCTCGGGCGCGTAGGGGCCATGCACGCGGTAGCCGTAGAGCTGGCCCGGGCGGGCATCCGGCAGGTAGCCGTGCCAGACCTCGTCGGTGTATTCGGGCAGTGCGATGCGTTCCTGCTCGCGGCCACGCTCGTCGAACAGGCACAGCTCCACGCGGGTGGCATTGCGCGAGTACAGCGCGAAGTTGACGCCCAAGCCATCCCAGGTGGCACCGAGCGGATTGGGACGGCCTTCGCGGATGCGCGAGCGCTGAGTGAACTTGCGAGTGGCCATCGGTAACTCCTTAGAACGGTGAACTCAAGACGGTGTGCGATTGCGTTTGCAGCGGCAGGTCATCCTGCACGGGCGTGGTACTGCGCCCGTGCAAGGTGACAAAGGCCGCGTTACTGGCGTGCAGTGATGGGCGTGACCGTATGCTCGGCGGCCTGCTCGGCGGCGCGCTCTTCGGCATCCACCAGGCGCTCGGCCATGGCCCAGTGGCGGTCCGCGTGCCCGTCCGGGCGGCCTTCCGCTTCCCAGATCTCCTGTGCCAACTGGGCAAGCCGGGCTTGCCGTTCCATGTCGTTCATTGCGTACGTTTCTCTCGGGGGGTCACTTATTGGGACAACAACACAGCCACCGGCGCGCGTGCAAACACCATCGATAGCGCCAGGCGGCCGCGCTGCGGCTGCAGCGTGCTGCCGTCGAGCACATTACGGTATGTGCCCTCCGCCAAGGCTAACGTTGCCTGACCCCAGGTGGCCGGCGGCACCAGCAACGGCAGGTCGCCCTCGTCCTGCGCGCCGGCACCCAAGCGGATGACTGCAACCACCAACGCCTGCCCGCGGTACTGGCGACGAAACGCCAGCACCTGCGCATCGCCACTGACAGCCACGTTCAACGGCTGATAGTCGCCCTTCGCAAACAGCGCCGGATGTTCGCCACGCAGCTGCAGCAGCAGCGCGGTGAGCCGCGCCTTGACCGCGCCATCGCGCCAGCCGCGCAGCAGGGTATTGAAGTCGCGCGCCTGCGCCAGCCACTGCTGGCGTTGCGCGTAATCGACCGGGCGGCGGTTGTCCGGGTCCACCAGCGACAGATCCCAACCTTCGGTGCCCTGGTATAGATCGGGCACGCCGGGCACGGTCAGGCGCAGCGTGGTTTGCACCAGCCCGTTGCGCGCGCCGGCGGCGGCGATGTGGTTGCTGGCGCGCAGCAAGGCGCGACGCAGCGGCAACCCGGCGCGGCTGCTCAGCACCTGCTCCACCGTTGCCTGCACGGCCTGTTCGTAGGCGGCCGAGCCATCGGTCCAGCTGGTATGCAGCTTGGCTTCGCGCACCGCCTTGAGCAGCCACTGCGCCACGCGCTCGGCGTAGGCGGCCAGCGGCTCGGCCTGGTCGGCGCCCAACCCGACCGGCCATGCGGCCACCAGGGTCTGCCACAGCATCTGCTGGTCGCCACCGGCCAGGGCGGGCGATTCCAGCGCTTCGGCCAGGGCATCGAACTGGGCACTCTGCTCGACCCACCACCGCGGCTGTTCGGACAGCACCGCCAGCCGCATGCGCAGGTCTTCGCCACGCTTGTGATCGTGCGTGGCGGTGGCCAGCAGCGCGCGCGGGTAATGCTTGGCGCGCTCGGCATTCTGCGCGTGGAACTCGGCGGCCTCGTTGGCGAAATGGGTCGGATGGCTACCGACCTCGTTACGCGAGAGCAGCACGCCATGCCGGTAGAACGCGGTGTCTTCCACCGCCTTGGCATTGAGCGGTGCAGACAGCTGCTCCACACGCCGGCGCAGGATGCGGCGCAAGGCGATCTGCGCGCGGTCGGCGCCGGCATCGTCGAGCAGCCAGCGCTCGATGGCATCCACGGCTGCGACGATCGATTCGGGCATGCCGTCGCGTGCCTGCGCAGCGGTGGCGCGCAGGCGCTCGGCTTCGCTGCCGGTCACGCCCTTGGCGCCGGCGTAGGTGCGGTACACCGGGAACCAGCGCAGCAGCACGCATAAACCACGCGCCAGCATCTGCGGGCTGAACTCGCGCGTAGGCGGGTCCAGCCGTGCCAGTGCCGACAGCGCACCGACAGCGCGGTTGAATTCGGTCTGCAGCGGGCCACGCAAAATCTCGTCGCGTGCAGCGCGTTCTTCCTGCGCGAAATCGCCACTGCGTCCGCTCACCCGCTGCCAGGCCCGCGCCAACGGCTTGAAGCCGGCCGCGTCGTGCAGCACGCCGCCCACCTGGTCCATGAAGTCGTAACCGGTGGTGCCATCGCAGGGCCAGTCGGCCGGCAGGTGCTCGCCGGGAGCGAGAATCTTTTCCAGATACAGCCCCAGCGTGCCGGGCTTGAGCCCGCGCGTGCGGCCGGCCGCATCCAGCCGGCTGCGCAGCTTGCGCACATAGCCGGTGGGGTCGGTGAGCCCATCCACGTGGTCGATGCGCAGGCCGTCCAGATGGCCTTCGGCCACCAGCCGCAGCGGCAGCGCATGCACCGCGTCGAACACGGCCGGCAGTTCCACCCGCAGCGCCACCAGCGAGGTGATGTCGAAGAAGCGGCGGTAGTTGAGCATGTCGTTGCCCACACGCCACCAGTTCAGGCGATACGGTTGGCGCTCGATCAACTTGTGCAGGCGGCCATCGCCGCGCTTGGCGCCGTCGTTGTAGTCGCGCAGCCACTGCGCGCGTGCCGCTTTGTCCGGCACCTCCAGCGTCTGCGCGCGGATCGGGTAGCGCTGGTCGTAATGCGCCAGTGCGGCACTGCCGTCGTCTTCGACCACCAGGGTGATCAGACCTTCGGCCAGCGCGGTGGCATACGGGCGGTCCAGCACGGCCAGCCACAACTTCCCATCGCGCCCAGGCGCGCGCCAATCGATGTCGAACCAATCGGCGTGCCTGGCGCTGCGGCCGTTGCGCAACACATCCCACCACCAGGCGTTTTGCGCATGCGTGGCCATGTGGTTGGGCACGATGTCGGCGATCAGGCCCATGCCGTGTTCGCGTGCGGCTTGCGACAACGCGACCAGTGCCTCTTCGCCACCGAGCTCGGGATTGACCACGGTCGGGTCGATATTGTCGTAGCCGTGCGTGGAGCCCGGCACCGCGGTGCCGATCGGCGACAGATATAGATGGCTGATGCCCAGGCCGGCGTAGTACGGCACCTGCGCGAGCGCGTCGTGCAGGGTGAAGCCGGCATGCAGCTGCAGGCGGGCGGTGGCGCGAAGATCGATCATGGGTGCGGTTCCGTAACGGCCGCGACGCGACGCGCCTCGGCAAAGCCCTGCAGCGCCGTGCTCAGGCGCGCATGCGGCAAGGGATCGGGCAGGCGTCGACGCCAGTTTGGATGGACCTCGACGGTACCCGGCAGATTGGGTTGTTCTTCCAGCGCCAGCGCGTCTTCCGCCGGCAGCAAGGCCAGGGGCGACACGCTGGTGGCGGTGAAGCGCAGCGCGCCCAGCAGCGGGTCGCCCGCAGCGGCCAAGCCGGCGTGTTCAACCGCCGCATCCAGCCGCGCGACATCCTTGCTGCGGTCTTTGGTGTCGCCGTCTGCCTGCGCAGGCGCGATCAACTCCAGCTTGCGCCGCCAGGCGATGTCGCGGCCTGCACGCCAACCGGTGAGCGTGGGCAGATCGTGCGTGGTGGTGGTGGCGATGGCATCGGGCCGCCACAACGCCGGCGCGACAAACGCGCCGTCTTCGTCGCGGGTGAACATCAAGACATCGATACCCATGACGCCGCGGCGCGAGAGTTCTTCGCGGATGCCCGGCGGCACCACACCCAGGTCTTCGCCGATGACAATCGCGCGATGCCGCCACGATTCCAGCGCCAGCAGATTGAGCAGATCGTGCAGCGGGTAGGCCAGATACGCGCCCTCGTTGGAGCCGGCGCCATCGGGTACTACCCACAGCCGCATCAGGCCAAGAATATGATCGATGCGGATCCCGCCGCGGTCGCGCAGCACCGCGCGCAGCAGCGCGATATACGGTGCAAAACCACTGCGCCGCAGCGCAGTAGGCGAATACGCACCGATGCCCCAATGCTGGCCATCGGCATTGAAGGCATCCGGCGGCGCGCCCAGCACCAGGCCACGCAACACGGTATCTGCAGCGGCCGCGGCTTCGGCGCCGTTGGGGTCGAAGCCCACCGCCAGATCGGCGATCAAGCCGATCTTCATGCCACGCTCGTGCGCCTCGCGTTGCGCATCGGACCAACTGCGCGCGGCCAGCCACTGGGTAAATACATGCAGCTGCGGGTCGTTGTCGCCGAAATCGCGCGCAGCAAAGCGTGCGAAGCCGTCCAATGCGTCGCCGCCCGCATTGCGGAAGGCGACCAGATCGGCATGGTCCGGTGCCACGCGCGCGTGCAGATGGCGCAGCAATGTCCACTTGGCCTGCGCCGAAGCCGGCCAGTCGATCAAGGTGTTGCCGTGCAGCGTGTCGAAGCGCTGACGCAGGCCGTCGACCTCGGCGATCGCCTCCAGTGCCAGCTCGCCCAGCACGCGCACCGGCGCGGCATGCAAGGGATCGAAGAAGCGCCGGTCGCTGGGCGAATACGGGCTGTAGCCGCCGGTGACCGGGCGCGAGGCATGCACCGGACTCAGTGCCAGTGCATCGGCGCCGGCCAGTGCCGCATACCGCAACCATTCCACCGTGCCGGCGGCATCGCCGATGCCGCCGTCATCGAGACTGCAGGCCGCATACACCTGCAAGGCCATGCCCCAGGCACGCGGCGCCGGCTGGCCACAGGCGTCGGCCACGCTGAAGCAGCATTGCGGCGCGACCGCCACCTGCTGGGTCAACGCGCCGATCTGCAGCGTCCAGTAACCGAAGCGCTGCGGTGCGCGCAGCTGCCCTTGCGCATCGGCACGTGCGTCTTCGCTGGCACCCGCCTCATCGGTCCAGCGGCCGCTCGCGTCGGCGGCAACCCGCAACGCAAGCAGCTCGCCCACCTGCGCCGTGAGCAGCGGCGCCGGCTCGTCGGCCTGCGCCTTGCAGCGGCGCAGGCTGTCTTCGCGCTGCGCTGCGGTAGCGGCGGGCAACTCCAACGCGGTCAGCACCGCATGCACCGATTGCTCGGACACCTGCCGTGGCTGGTCGCTGGCATCCACCCAATCCACCATCACTCCGGCCGCCTCAGCCAGTGTGTGCAGGTCATTGCCGCCCGGCGCGCGCGTACTCACGATTGCGCCTCGTGCCAGGCGATGAAGCCATCCACCGGCAGTTCCTGCGCGTCGGCAGCGACATTTTCAACATGCGCCACGCGTCCGCGCACCGGCGGCAACGGCACCGCCTGGGTTCCGACATTGAAGGCGATATGCCACAGCCCGCCGGGCAACTCCCAACTGGCTGTCAGCGCGCCATCGGCAAGCACACTGGCACGCACGGTGCGCGCCTGCGCCAACCCCGGCACCAACCACTGGCGACGCGCCTGCAGCAGCGCGGTGAACCAGGTTGCCCAGTGCGCGCCCTCGCCTTGCGCTGCGTCCTCGATCGGCGAACGCGACGCCTCGAAGGTGGCATGGCTATTGGGGTCGGGAATGGTGGCGCGCTGCGCCTCGTCGGCGAACGCGGCGAAATGGGCGAACTCCTTGCGGCGGCCTTCGCGCACCGCATCGTCCAGCGGCGGGCCGAAGTCGGTGAAGAACAGGAACGGCTGCGTCGCGCCCCACGGCTCGCCCATGAAGAACAGCGGAATCATCGGCGTCAACGCGGTCAGCGCCAAGGCGGCACGCAACCGTTGTGGCGACACCAGCACGCTCAGCCGTTCGCCGCGGGCGCGGTTGCCGATCTGGTCGTGGTTCTGCGCAAACACCACAAATTTATGCGGCGGCAGCGCACCGCTGGGCTCGCCACGCACATGCCCACGCGGGTCCGGCTCGCCCTGGTAGGCGAAGCCTTCGCCCAGCACGCGCGCAAGATGCGCGGTGGGCTTGTCGGCGAACGCGGCGTAATAGCCTTCTTCTTCGCCAGTCAGCAGCACATGCAAGGCGTTATGGAAGTCGTCGTCCCATTGCGCGGTGTAGCCGCGTTGCAGCTGCGAGGCTTGGTTGGCCTCGTTTTCCAGCACCAGATGCACGTGGCGGCCGGCCGGCAGGCTGGTCTCCACGGTTTCGCGCAAGGTGTCCAGGAATGCGTTCGGCGTGATCGCGTGCACCGCATCCAGGCGCAGTCCGTCGAAGCCGTATTCGTGCAGCCACATCAGTGCGTTGTCGAGGAAGTAGCGCTGCACCTGCGGCTTGCGGAAGTCGATCGCCGCGCCCCACGGGGTGGGCTTGTCTTCGTTGAAGAACGGGCCGGCGTAGCTGTGCAGATAATTGCCGTCCGGGCCGAAGTGGTTGTAGACCACATCCAGCAGCACCATCAGGCCATGCCCGTGCGCGGCATCGATCAGCGCCTTCAGCGCGTCGGGGGTGCCATAGGCCTCGGCAGGTGCGTACGGCAGCACGCCGTCGTAGCCCCAGTTGTGCGCACCGGGGAACGCGCTCACCGGCATCAGCTCGATGGCGGTGATGCCCATTGCCGCCAGCTGCGGCAACTGCGCCTGCACCCCGGCATAGCCACCGCAGGTGCCCACGTGCAACTCATAGATCACCGCTTCGTCCCACCGCCGCCCCTGCCACTGGGTGTTCTGCCAGGCGTAGCCATCGGTTGGCTGGACCGCGCTGGGGCCGTGCACGCCCTCGGGCTGCCAGCGCGAGGCAGGGTCCGGCACCGGCTCGCCGCCGTCGACGCTGTAGCGGTAGCGCGCATCGGGGGCGCAGTCGATCACGGCGCTGAAGAAGCCATCCTGCGCCGCCTGCAGCGCGCCGCGCGTGCCGTCGTCGAAGACCACCTCCACGGTGTTGGCCTGCGGTGCCCAGAGTGCGAAGCGCACCTGTCCCTCACCCGCCGGCCAGGCGCCCCAGGCCGGGGTGATGTCGTTGCGCTGGTTCATGGTTATTTCTCCGCTTGCAGATAGATCGTGGCTAGCGGCGGCAGCGTCAGGCGCAGACGTTGCGCATGCCCGTGCATGCCCATCGGCTCGGTCGCAAGACGACCGCTGTTGCCGAGGTTGCTGCCGCCGTAATGGGCACCGTCGGTGTTGAGGATTTCGCGCCAGTGGCCGGCACGCGGTACCCCCACGCGATAATGGTGAAGCGGTTGCGGGGTGAGGTTGCTCACCGCCAGCAACGGTGCACCGCCATCGGGATCGTGGCGGATGAATGCCAGCACGCTGTTGCGCGCATCGTCGGCCACGCTCCAGTCGAAGCCTTCGGCGCGATGGGTGCCGCGATACAGCGCCGGGGTGCGGCGCAGCGCAGCGTTGAGGTCGCCCACCAGGTGCTGCACGCCACGATGCGGCGCGCCGTCGAGCAGGTGCCAGTCCAGCGACTGATCGTGATTCCAGTCGGCCCATTGGCCGAATTCGGCGCCCATGAACAGCAGTTTGTCGCCCGGGTGCGCCCACATCAGCGCCAGATACGCGCGCAGGTTGGCGAAGCGGCGCCAGTCGTCGCCCGGCATCTGCCCAAGCAGCCCACCGGTGCCGTGCACCACTTCATCGTGCGAGATGGGCAGCACGAAGCGCTCGTCGAACGCGTACACCAGCCCGAAGGTGAGCTGGCTGTGGTGCTGCGCACGTTCGGCCGGATCGCGCTGCATGTAGCTCAGCGTGTCGTGCATCCAGCCCATGTTCCACTTGTGTGTGAAGCCCAGGCCACCATCGCTGATCGCGGCGGTGACGCCCGGCCAGGCGGTGGATTCTTCGGCAATGCTGAGCACGCCGGGAAACTGCGTGGCGATCTCGCGATTGAGCTGGCGCAGGAACGCCACCGCTTCCAGGTTCTCGCGGCCGCCATGCGCATTGGGCACCCACTCGCCTTCGGCACGGCCGTAGTCGCGATACAGCATCGAGGCCACCGCATCCACGCGCAGGCCGTCGAGGTGGTAGTGGTCGATCCACTCCAGCGCGCTGCCGAGCAGGTAGGCGGTCACTTCCGGCCGGCCGTAGTTGTAGATCAGCGTATTCCAGTCGCGATGCATGCCTTCGCGTGGGTCGGCATGCTCGTACAGCGCGGCGCCGTCGAACTGCGCCAGGCCGTGCGCATCGTCGGGGAAGTGTGCGCTGACCCAGTCCAGGATCACGCCGATGCCGGCGCGGTGGCAGGCATCCACAAACTGCGCAAACCCGTCCGGGCTGCCGTGACGCGCGGTGGGCGCATACAGGCCCAGCGGCTGATACCCCCAGGAACCGCCGAAGGGGTGCTCGGTGATCGGCAGCAATTCGATATGGGTGAAGCCGAGCTGCTGCACGTAAGGAATCAGCTGCTCGGCCAGCGTTGGCCAATCCAGCGGCTGGTTGTGGCCATCGCGGCGCCAGGAGGCGGCGTGCACTTCGTAGATCGACAGCGGCGCCGGCACGGCGCTGGGGTCGCGCTTGGCCATCCACGCCGCGTCGGTCCACGCAAAGGTGCCGGTGCCAGGCACCACCGACGCAGTGGCCGGGGGCAATTCGGTCTGCCGCGCGACCGGGTCGGCCTTGAGCAGCACCCGCGCATCGGCCGCAGTGACGGCGTATTTGTAGCGCGTGCCGGCTTCCACGCGCGGCAGGAACAGTTCCCAGAAGCCGCCGGTACGCTGCCGCATCGGGTGGCGCCGCACGTCCCAGCCATTGAAGTCGCCAACCACCGCCACGCGTTGCGCATGCGGCGCCCACACGGCAAAGCGCACGCCCGGCACATCACCGCACTGCACGTGCTGCGCGCCCAGCGCACGGCGCAAGGCCTGGCCGTCGCCGGCAGCGATCTGCAGCAACAACGATTCGTCCAGCGTGGCCGCGAACGCGTAAGGGTCTTCGATCTCCTGCACCACGTCCGGCCACACGATCCGCAGCCGGTATGGCCCTTCGAGGGCAAGCGTGCCTTCGAATACGCCGTCGATCGGGCTGACCTGCATGCGCGCCAGCAACTTGCCGCGCGGATCGATCAACCCCATCGCCTCGGCGCTCGGCGCCAACACGCGCACCTGACGGCGGCCATCGGCCAGCGGGTGCGGCCCAAGCAACGCAAATGCGTCGGCCGGCAATCCATCGGCCAGCGCCTGCAGGGTCTGCGACATTTCAGAGAGCCCTTCCGTGGTCACGCCGTCTGCTTCCGTATCCTGCTCCTGCACGCCCTGCCGTTCGCTCATGACACCGTCGCAAGCGCGGGCGCGGTTGCAGCGGTGCGTTCGTAGAGAGACAGGTATTTCTTGCCGGCCACGTCCCAACCACTGGGCCGCAGCATGGCCGCGCGGCGCATCGCCGACAGCAGGCTGGGCAAGCGGAAGGTGCGGAAGGCGCGCTCCAGGCAGCGGCGCAATGCTTCCACGCTGGCGTGCTGGAACAGGAAGCCGGTGACGCCATCGTCCACGGTGTCGATCAGCCCGCCGGTGGCGTGCGCAATCGGCAGGCAGCCAAAGCGCTGCGCGTACATCTGGCTCAGGCCGCAGGGCTCGAAGCGCGAGGGCATGAGCAGGAAGTCGGCACCGGCGAACATGCGCCGCGCCAGCCCTTCCTCGAAGCCGATGAAAGCGCCGATCTGGCCGGGATAGCGCCGGGTCAGCTCGGCCACCTGGCGCTCGATCTCCGGCTCGCCGCCGCCGATCACTGCGATCTGGCCGCCGGCGGCCACGATCTGCGGGGCAACCTCGCAGATCAGGTCCAGGCCCTTCTGGTGCACCAACCGCGACACCACCGCAAACAGCGGGCCGGTGCTCTCGCGCAGCCCGAACGCCTTGCGCACCTGCGTGGCGTTGGCCTGGCGGCCCTGCCACTGGTTCACGCTGAAGTGCGAATCCAGGTATTCGTCGGTGCGCGGGTCCCAGCTGGCGTCGATGCCGTTGACGATGCCGGTCAGCGCGCCCTTGGCGGCGCGACCGGCCAGCAGCCGGTCCAGGCCGCAGCCCTGGGCCGGGCCGGTGATCTGCTTGGCGTAGCTGACGCTGACGGTGTTGACGTGGTCGGCATTCACAATGCCGCCGCGCAGGAACGACATCTGCCCGTAGAACTCCAGCTCGGCCACGCGCTCGGCGGGGATGCCCAGCGCAGCCGCCATCGAATACGGCACCAGCCCCTGGTAGGCCAGGTTATGGATGGTCAGCAGGCACGGCGTGGTGCCGCCGGACCAGCGCACGTAGCCGGCGGCCAGCGCACACGGCCAGTCGTTCAGGTGCAGCAGGCGCGGCTTCCAGCCCAGCCCGGCATGGCCGGCGGCAATTTCCGCGGCGGCATGCGACAGGGTGGCGAAGCGGATTGCGTTGTCTTCGAACTCCGAACCGCTGGCGCTCACATACGGCGAGCCGTCGCGTTCGAACAGTTCCTTGGACAGCAGGATATAGATGGGCAGCCCGTCGGACTGCACGATGCGGCCGATGTCGCAGGCCGGTAGCGCGGCATGCGCCAACACGCGGCCGACGATTTCCACCTTGCCGGCGCGCTCGAGCACCGCGCGGTAGCCCGGGATCAGTACGCGCACGTCGTAGCGATGGCGCAACGCGCGCGGCAGTGCGGCCGCTACATCGCCCAGACCGCCGGCCTTGATGAAGTCCGCCATCTCCGACACCACGAACAAGGCCCCGCGCGTGTCCGCCAGCGACACCGGCAGGCGCTCGTGGTGACGGATGAAGCGGCCGCGCGCATCACGCGGTCGCCCGCTCTTCTTCAGAGTAGGGAGCATCGTGCTGCGCTCTAAGCGTGCGGTGGTAGCGTGAAGCGGCATCATAGCAACCATCTAAACATCCGTCGTAATGTGGGGTGAGACGGAAAAACGGCGAAGCGGAAACCACCGTCTGCCGATTCAGCCAGACGACTTGCTACGAATGAGGAGCGGGGCCAACGCGCGTACTCCACGGTGTCCTTGCCGACGAATTTACACCCCGACCAAATAAAATATGCGTGAACACGTGCTGACTTTTCTGCGACAGGCTACATTTCTTTGCGCACAGCTGCGCATACGCGCAGGCATAAGCACGTCATTGCAGTGCGATGACATCCCCGTATCGGTGCATACGCAGTGAGATGCACCCGGTGCGGGAGAACTCTGCCGCGTTCGTCGTCACCTGGATAACTTGTTCATCGACGCGTCCGCGTCACTTGTCGCGACGGCGCTTCGCGCATTGCCTGCATGCTGTTGCTGCGCGCTACGGCCCGGCTTGCTCAAGCGGCCCGTGCCCGCGCCGATAACGAGCGTTAGTAAAAGACCTTTCGAGACCCCGGCGCATGGCAGACCAGCCCGACCCCTCAAGCCGCCCGCGTGGCGGGCTGCGCCGTCTGTTGCCCTGGGGCGGCGCTGATACTGCGCGCCCCGCCGCTGCCTTGCCCGCAGTGATCAACGGCGAGCGCGGCGGGCAGGGCCTGTCCGCACATCAGCTGGTGCCGGCCAAGGCCAAGTCCGGCGCGCACGACCCCGCCGCCGCCACTGCCTTGCTGATGCGGCTGTTCTCGCATGCCGCGCATCCAGAGGCGCTGCTGCTCGCGTTCGCCGAAGGCATCGCCAGCCTGCATGGCGAACTCGGCGACATGGGCGTGCGCCTGAGCGCGGCGTATGCGGCCGGCGATTGGCCCGGCTACGGCCGCACGCTGCGCCAGCTGATCGACAAATACATCCGCACCATCGATATCGGCGATTCGCTGGCCGAAGGCCGCACCGAAGCCGAACAGCTGCGCGACCTGCTGCGGCATGCGCTGGGCAATGCCCTGGCCACCCTATTGCAACGCAGCCCCGAGCTGGCCGAAGAGGCCCAGACATTAGCCTCGGCGCTGCGTCACTGGCGCCCGGGGCATGAACTGATCACGCTGGAACAGCGCCTGCGCGAACTGAGCCACCAGATCGGCCTGCGCGCCGACGATGCCAGCGAGCAGCAGAACCTGTTGTTGGGCTTGTTTGACCTATTGCTGGAGAACGTCGGCGAACTCCTCGACGATCGCAGCTGGTTGCAGGGCCAGATCTCGGTGGTGCGGCAGCTGCTGGCCGGGCCGCTGGACGTGGAATCGATCGAGCAGGCGCGCGGCACCCTGCGCGAGGTGATCTACAAGCAGGGCCTGCTCAAACAGGGCATCGCCGATTCCAAGACCGCCATGCGCGAGATGATGGTGTCCTTCGTCGACCAGCTCGACGGCATGGCCACCAGCACCGGCGAGTACCATGACCGCGTTGCCGGCTATTCGCAGGCGATCGGCGACGCTCGCAGCATTCCAGATCTTAATCGCCTGCTGCAGGACGTGCTGCAGGACACCGCCGGGGTGCAGGCGCAGGCGCTGGCCGCGCGCGACGAGCTACTGTCCGCACGCCGCCAGGTCGAAGACGCCGAACAACGCATCGCCTCGCTCGAACAGGAGCTCAACGCCGTCGCCGGGCTGGTACGCGAAGACCAACTGACCGGCGCGCTCAACCGGCGCGGCTTTGAAGAACTGTTCCAGCGCGAGGCGGCGCGCACCCAACGCAGCGGCCAGCCGCTGTGCGTGGCGATGCTGGATCTGGACGACTTCCGCCGGCTCAACGAGGCACACGGCCACGCCGGCGGCGACGCCGCGCTGCGCCACACCGTGGACGTGGCCAAGGCAGTGTTGCGCACCACCGATGCCATTGCCCGCTTCGGCGGCGAAGAATTCGTGCTGCTGCTGCCGGACTCGACCATTTTCGAAGCCAGCGCCGCGGTCATCCGCCTGCAACGCGCCCTGGCGCAACGCTCCTTGCTGCATGAAGACGTGCGGATCTTCATCAGCTTCAGCGCAGGCGTGGCGCTGCGCCACACCGACGAAACCCAGGACGATGTGATCCGCCGCGCCGACCGCGCCATGTACGACGCCAAGGCGGCCGGCAAGAACCGGGTGATCAGCGCGGACTAGCCGCCAACGTCGGCCTACCGCACCCCGATTAGCGGCGCAGACGTGCAAGGCTGCCGTCGCGGCTGCCGGGTTTCACCTAGCTGCGCATTACTGCGGGGGCCAGCGTCGCCAGCTGGCCGCCGCAACCGCGCACTCTCAATGCGCCGGCTTGGTGCCGCGCAGCTTCTGGAACAGCATGACCGCGCCCAGCACGACTGCACCGGCAACCACGCCGACCAGCATGTTGCCCAGCGCATCGACCAGCCAGCCCAGACCGCCGGCCGACTTGGTCAGATCCTGCACGATGTGATGCAGCGCCGGGATGTTGTGCACCAGGATGCCGCCGCCGACCAGGAACATCGCCAGCGTGCCGGCCACCGACAGGAATTTCATCAGCCAGGGTGCCGCGACCAGGATGCCGCAACCGAGCGCGGCCAGTGCGGCGCCCTTCTTGGTGAGGTGCAGGCCCAGGTCGTCCAGCTTCACGATCGCCGCCACCAGGCCGTACACGCCGATGGTCATCGCCAGCGCAATCGCCACCAGCACCGCCACCTGCTGCCCGAACGACACACCCGCCACCACCCCCAGCGACAGCACGATGATTTCGGCCGAGAGGATGAAGTCGGTGCGGATCGCGCCCTTGACCTTGTCCTTCTCCAGCGCCACCACATCGACCTTCTCATCGGCCAGCGCGCGAGTGCGCTCGGCGTGCCGCTGCGCTTCTTCCGCTTCGTCGTGCAGGAACTTGTGCGCCAGCTTTTCCACGCCCTCGAAGCACAGGTAGGCACCGCCGATCATCATCAGCGGCATCACCAGCGGGATGTTGTAGCCGCGCCCGCGCAGCCAGGCCTCCAACGCACTGATCGCCAGCGCTGCCGGCACCAGGATCACCTTGTTGACCAGCGAGCCCTTGGCCACCGCCCACACCACCGGCAGTTCGCGGTCGGCGGTGACGCCGGTCACCTGCTGCGCGTTGAGCGCCAGGTCGTCGCCCAGCACGCCGGCGGTCTTCTTGGCCGCGACCTTGGTCAGGATGGAAACGTCGTCCAGCAGCGTGGCGATGTCGTCGAGCAGGGTGAACAGGCTGGCACCGGCCATGCGCAAGGTCCTTCGTGGTGGTCATGCGTGATTGGGCGTGAATTCTCGCCGATCCCGCCGCCGCGTGGGGTGATGGCAGACGGTTGCGCGGTCATTGCGGGCCGATGCCGGCACTACGGCTGCATCGTCAGCCTGCGCCGCGCCTGGGCCCGGCAGCGCGCGCACCACGGCCATGGCGTGCCTGGATTCACCAGGCGACGACCCGGCGCTGGCCACACTCGCCGCCTGCATGACGCCCGGAGATGGCCTTTGAGTCCCAACGATCCGCACCGCACATCGGCCTCTGCCGCGACCCCGGCCGACCACGCCGTGGTGGGCGGCATGAGCCGGCGCACGCAGATCCTGCGGCTGCTGCTGCGCTATCGCGGGTCGGGCGTGTTTGCCGGCATGAACCTGGACCCGGCCGCCATCAACGAGTACGAAGTGCCTGCCGAAGGCACCCCGGACCAGTTTGTCTCGGACCTGGAATCGCTCGGCCCCACCTTCGTCAAACTGGGCCAGATGCTGTCCACGCGCCCGGACATCGTGCCGCCGGAGTTCGCCACCGCGCTGGAGCGCATGCAGGAGAACACCAGCTCGGTGCCGGTGGAGCGCATCCGCCAGATCATCGAGGAAGAACTCGGGGTCTCGGTCAACAAGGCGTTCTCGTTTTTCGACCCGGTGCCGCTGGGCTGCGCCTCGCTGGCACAGGTGCACCGTGCCGCGTTGCGCGACGGCACCCCGGTCGCAATCAAGGTGCAAAAGCCCGAAGTCGCCGCGCAGGTGCGCTCGGACCTGGACGTGCTCAAGAGCTTTGCCACCGCCGCCGACCGGCTGACCGGCATCGGCCGCCGCGTGCGCTTTGCCGACTGGCTGGGCGAATTCGGCAAGACCCTGCGCGCCGAGCTCAATTACGAAGACGAGGCCGAAACCCTGGTGCGCTTCGGCAAGCATCTCAAGCCGTTCCCGCTGCTGTGGATCCCGCAGCCGGTGTGGGACCTGAGCAGCCGCAAGGTGCTGACCATGCAGCTGGCCGAAGGCGTGCGCGTGGACAAGATCTCCGGCCTGCGCCGCACCGAACAGCCGATGGACAACCTGGCCGCCGAGCTGGTGAAGGGTTATCTGGACCAGATGTTCGTGCATGGCGAGATCCATGCCGACCCGCATCCGGGCAACCTGCGCGTGCTGCAGGACGGGCGCCTGGCCATCTTCGACCTGGGCATGGTCGCGCACGTGCCGCCGCGCCTGCGCGAGCGCCTGCTCAAGCTGTTGTTTGCCGCTGTCGATGGGCGTGGCGAGGAAGTGGCCGAAGAGACCATCGCGCTCAGCACGCGCCTGGAGGATTACGACGAGGACCGCTATCAGCGCGAAACCGGGCAGATGATCGCCCGCTACGCCGCGCACGACACCACCTCCGAAGGCCGCGTGGTGCTGGATCTGGTGCGCATCGCCACAGCGAACGGCCTGCGCACGCCGCCGGAACTGAGCCTGCTCGGCAAGACGCTGCTGAATCTGGAAGGCGTGTGCCGCGCGCTGTCGCCCAACCTGGATACACGCCGCATCGTCGAGCGCCATCTGCAGCACGTGATGCGGGCGCGGCTGAAAAAGTCCCTCTCTGCAGCCAACCTGGCCAGCGAGGCGATGGAACTGCAGCATCTGGTGCGCGAAGGCCCGCGCCGCATGTCCGAAATTCTGTCGCTGGCCGCGGAAAACCGCCTGCAGATGCGCGTCACCGGGCTGGAGGAATCGCATCTGATGGAAAGCCTGCAGAAGATCGCCAACCGCGTTGCGGCCGGCATCGTGACTGCCGCGCTCATCATGGCCTCGGCGCAGATGATGCGCATCGAAACCGGCCTGAAGCTGTGGGGCTACCCGGCCATTGCGATGGTGCTGTTCCTGCTCGGCGTCTTCTTGGGCCTGGGCATCGTGCTCAGCGCGTTGTTCTTCGACCGCCGCGTGCGTGCGCGCGAAGAGCGCGGGCATCGCTAGCGCGCGGTCGATCACGTCGCGCTGCTGCGTGTCTTTAGCAACGTTGGTCCATCCGCGTGCGCTAGATGCACACCCACATAGAGAAACAAGCAGCCAACAAGCCCCTCTCCCCGCGGGAGAGGGGTTGGGGTGAGGGTACGAGGCGGAGCCACTCATCCGTGCATCGACCGCACGACGCAACACGATCTCAAGTGGCCCCGGCGCGTGCACACCCGCATCGACCAACGCATCAACCCCATACCCCACAACGCAACAAACATTTCAGTCAGCTTCAGCGCGGCATAGTCCGTCATCCGGGTGTCATGATTCAGGTGACAAACAGGACATGGCGAGCAAGGCGTCCGGCACGCGCTCGCATCATTCTCCCACGGACGCTGCGCATGCATTGGATGTTGTTGGTTTCGTTGTTGCTGTTGCTGTGGCTGTTGGTCGCCTCGCCGCGTCTGGCGTGGCTCAAGGCTGGCCTGCTGTCGCTGCTGTTGCTAGTGCTCAGCGCCTGGGGATTGGTCGACCGGCTCAGTGGCGACGGCATCAATGCCGCAACGCTCTATCACCTGCGTGCGGACATGGACGGCGCCGGCGTCAGCGATTTCTCCGGCTACATCGCGGTCTTCATCGGCATGCTGCTGCTCTCGCTTAGCCCGCTGATACTGGTACGGGTACGACGCTTTCGGCGCCCGCGCGGTGGCGGTGCGGTGTTTGCGGCGTTCGTGGGCATGTTGCTCATCAGCATTGCAGTCAGCCCGCTGTATCGCGATGGCAAGCGTCTCTACTACCAGTTGCGCCCGGTCGATTACGCCACCGTGGTGCCGAAATACCAGGTGCCGCAGCAACCGCTGCAGAAACGCAAGAACATCGTCTGGATCTACGGCGAAAGCCTGGAACGCACCTACTTCGACGAAGACGTGTTCCCTGGCCTGACGCCCAACTTGCGTGCGCTGGCCACCGAAGCGGTGGATGTGCGCAACATCACCTCCACCGAAGGCAGCGGCTGGACCATCGCCGGCATGGTGGCCTCGATGTGCGGCGTGCCGCTCACCACCGCGCCGGGCGATGAAAACAGCATGGACCGCATGGGCATGTTCCTGCCCGAAGCACGCTGCCTGGGCGATTACCTCAAGGACCAGGGCTACCGCAATCACTACGTGGGCGGTGCCGATGCCAGCTTCGCCGGCAAAGGCCGTTTTCTGTCCAGCCACGGCTTCGATGTGGTACATGACGTGCACTATTTCCAGGACAAGGGCGTCGCGCCGAAGCACTTTTCCGCCTGGGGCGTGCACGACGACGTGTTGCTGGACGATGCCTGGGACAGTTTTCAGACGTTATCGCGGGCCGGCCAACCGTTCATGCTGACCACGCTGACCATGGACACCCATCACCCGGCCGGACACCTGCCGCTGGCGTGCAAGGGCCAGCACTACGACAGCGCCCTGGGCGACATCGGTCTGTTGCATGCGATCAAGTGCAGCGACCGGCTGATCGGCGAGCTGGTTGCACGCATTCGCAACAGCCGCTACGGCAACAACACCATCATCGTGATCGCCTCCGATCATCTGGCCATGCCGAACGATCTGAGCGATGTGCTCGCCAAGCAGAAGCGCGAAAACCTGCTGTTGTTCCTCGGCAAGGGCATCGCGCCACAACAGGTCGTCACGCATGCAGGCAGCACGCTCGATTCCGGTGCCACGCTGCTGCAATTGCTGGAACCAGGGATGCGCACGCTGGGCTTCGGCCGCTCGCTGCTGGCCAGCGATGCACCGCCCAGCGCCAGCGTTGCCGCCAGCCGCGACAGCGGCAAGGAGTACCCGCGCTACCTCGCCTTCGCGCGCACGCTGTGGACCGGGCAAAGCACCCGCATGCTGCGCGTCAATGGCAATGGCGACTTAGTGGTAGGCGTACAACAGGTGCGCCCACCGGTGCTGCTCGAATACGACGAAGACACCAATCTGAAAACGGTGTATCTGGAAAACACTTCGCGCCAGTTCGACCGCACCCATTCCGACGGCCCGTTGGCCTACGTGGACCGCTGCACCGCGTTCGAAGACGGCTCAGCCGATGGCGACTGGTGCGCGTTGGTGGTCGATCGCCAGCGGAACATGAAGCTGTATCGCGACCCGGACCTGACCCGCGGCATTGCCGTCGATGCGCCGTTGGACGCTACCCCGCAAGCCCCGCGCCCGCGCGTGCGCCAGCCCATCATGCTCACCCAGGCCGCGCGCAAGACCGATGCGGGCAGCTACATGCTCGAGCTCTACGCCAAGCGCCGGCCCACGCGCGCGTTCTGGGTCGAAGCGGTGTCCTCCGAGCGCAAGGTGGTTTTGGCACAGCAATGGGTGGTGCCCGACGCCGCTGGACGCATCCGCATGCCGGTGGGCCTGGAGCATGCGGTGGAAGACCTGGAGATCCGCGCCTGGCTGGATTACACCGAAGACGTCAGCGTGGACGATCTGGCCTTGGTCAAGGACACCCCGGTGGCTGATCGCTCCTGATGTGGGCCGCTGCACCGCCATGAGGTCTGGCGCTGCTACTGCATCAACGGGGACGGCCGAAGATGGCCGCGTCGGCAGCACGCTCACGTTCTATCCAGCGCTACACAGCCACGCCAAATTCGCCGCCTCAATCTTCCGAAGCAGGCGTGCCATCCCCGGTCTCGCGCGCCACCGCTGCACCTGCACGGCTGAAGCGGATTTCCTGCGGCGATTGCAGCGCAATACCTACCGTTTCCATGCGCTGCAGCAGCGCGAAGAACAGCTCACTGCGCACGCCATAGGAATCGCGCGGACTGCTGACGTAGGCAAACGAATTGAAATTGACATGCCCGCCCGCCAGCGAATCGATGAAGACCGATGGCGCCGGCTCGGCCAATACCTTGGCATGCTCGGCGAACAAGGCCAGCAGCATGTCGCGCACCTTCGCCACGTCGGTTTCCAGCGGCACCGAGAACTGCAATTGCACACGGCCCATTGGATTGGACAGCGTCATGTTGCGCACGCTCTTGGTGATCAACTCCGAGTTGGGCACGATCAAGGTGGAGCAGTCGCCTACCTGGATTTCGGTGGCGCGCACGCTGATCTTGCGCACATCGCCCTCCTGGTCGCCAATGCGCACCCAGTCGCCGATCTTCACCGGCCGCTCGGCCAGCAGGATCAGCCCGGACACGAAGTTCTGCGTGATCGCCTGCAGACCGAAACCGATACCCACCGACAAGGCACTCAACACCAGCGCCAAGCGTTTCAAGTCCAGACCCAGGGCAGTCAGCCCCCATACCACCACCACCAACCAGCCCAAATAACGCGCCACCGTGCTGATCGAATTGCGCGCGCCGGCATCGAGCTCGGTATTGGGCAAGTAGGTGTTGAGCAGCCACTGCTGCACCACGTGCACCACACCCAGGCCCAGCACGAACACCAGCAACGCACGCACGACCGCAACCGGTGTGATGGTGAGCTCGTCGCTGAGATAGAGGCCGTGCGAGACGTTCTCGGCCCAGCCGGTGACCGCAGAGAGATTGGCGCCATACGGCGTGATCAGCGCCGCGATTCCCAGCAGGATCAACACGACACGGACGACGGCTGACAGCAGCAGACCCAGTTGCACAAGACGTCCGCTGCCTATGCCCGAAGCATGCGACAACGCACGGTTGAAGCGCCCCTCTGGATTGAAGATCCAGGTCAGCAGGTCGTCGGCAAATACCACCAACAAACCGAGCAGGCTGCAGATCAGCGTGATCCAGATGATCTGACGTGC
The DNA here is from genome assembly GCF_001660815.1 of Xanthomonas nasturtii. Taxonomy (GTDB): domain Bacteria; phylum Pseudomonadota; class Gammaproteobacteria; order Xanthomonadales; family Xanthomonadaceae; genus Xanthomonas; species Xanthomonas nasturtii. Next base: position 3,618 of record NZ_LYMI01000031.1, on the reverse strand, counting down.
GATAAACAGCGACAGATTGATATAGCCAAACAACGCCGCCAGCAGCGATACGATCACCGCCACATGCCCCAGCAGGCGGATCAGCACGATGACTCCGCCGCCACGCGACACCACCGGCGGCGGCTCGCTGCTATCGGCACTGGCGGCCCCGGCGCTTGCGGCACGCGCGCGCAACGACAGGCTCAGGCCGGCCAGTGCAGAAAGGATCAACCCGGCATACAACAACGCAGCCACCGCATCGGTCGCGGTGGTAGCGACGGCACTGGTGCGCGCCACTTCGTTGAGCTTCATCGCCATGCCGCTGAGCCAGCTCACCGCGGCGGTGGCCAGGCAATGCACGCGCAGCCGATCGACGGTGGCGTCGTCCAGCGGGAACAGCCGCCAGGTGGGTTGGTGCTTCATCAGCAGGCTGGCACTGAGCGAGCCGACAAAGGCGGCGATGAAGCTGATGAAGACGAACGCACCCAGCAACTCGTCCAGATCGGCCGGCACCTTGACAGTCGCACGCATGCTTTCGGCCAGCACCCAGGCAGCCATCCCAAGACTGAGCGTGCCGACCAGCAGGAACCACAGCGCCAAGCCGGAGCGTCGCAACCGCCCGCCCGGGGCACGCGACGCTGCATAACGCCGCCCCAGATGACGCAGAAAAATGCGTAGCGGGAAGGCCAGCAGCAGCGCGATGGCCACACCCGTCACCAGGCGGCCAACGCCGTTGGCCGCCGTGCCGGCGCGCACCGCCTGGACAGCATCGTCGTACAAGCCGCGCAGACGGGTGCGATCATCCGGCCATTGCTGCGCAATCTGGTTCCAGAGCGCCGGCGATAGCGGCGAGGCGACCCGCGTGGACAGCTGCACGCTGAAAAGCTGCGCGCGCTTTTGTTCCAGGCGATCGGCGAGCTCACGGGCTTGCGAGTCCAGCAGATTGGCGCGCTTGAATTCTGCATCCAAGGCGTTTTTTTCTTTCTTTAACGCTTCGCGCTGCTTTTTGAGATCGGCCGCCTCGCCTAGCTGCGCATCACCCAAGCCGGCTAGCTGCGAACTGATTTGCTTGAGCGGTGGATCCAGCTGTCGCGCCAGATCTTGCGCCTGCCGCTGCGCCAGCGTTACCTGGTCTGTCAAAGAGCGCAGCAGTTCGGTATCGGCCTTCTCCAGCCCGGCCTCCCCCTGATCCAGTACCTTTTGCGCACTGTCCAACTGTGTTTGCGCGGTCTCCAGCAAGCTGTCCTCATCCTGGGCGAGCACCGCGCCTGCACAGACCAGCCATAGGCCGCAGCACAGCAGCACGCGCAACACCTTGCTCGAACGGGCAGACGACATAGAACGAAATCGGGACACAGGCAGGCATCGGACGGGCGCAGGACCGCGCGGTGCCGGCATCTTAAGCCACCGCCCCCACCCTGCCGCCCACCGCTAGGGCGGCGATTCATGCGGACGAAAGCGCAGCGTCCGGGGGAATGCGACGGGCCAGCCAACCACTGCATGAACATGCAGTGGCTTGTCACCTTGCGGCAACACCGAGCTGACGCAGAATCAAGCCACCGCTACGCAGACGTAGCGGATGACCGCGAAGGAGACACTCTATGCAGATTCAGATCCAGACCGACAAGCACGTGCCGCACGATCCGTCTGTTGTGGCGCATGTCGAAAAGACCTGCACCGCCCAGTTGGCGCATTTCGCCAGCGACATCACCCGCGTGGAAGTGCATCTGCGCGATGAGAACGGTCAGCGCGGCGGCGCGGCGGATCGAACCTGCAGCATCGAAGCGCATGTCGCCGGCCTGCCACCGATTGCGGCCACCAACAGCGCCGAAACCACCGCCTCCGCCGTCACCGGTGCCGCGCGCAAGCTGCGCACCGCCATCGAGCACGCACGCGGCAAACAGCAGTCCAAGGCCACCGCTCCGCCGCCGGAAATGCTGTGACCTGAGATGCGCCTGGCAGGATGGCCTCGGCCACCCTGCCAACCGGCGCAGCGATGGTGTCGCAGTGCCACCAGGTCGCAACACTCGAAGCGCCGGCCACATGCTGATCCAGAAACGACATCGGCCCGCTGCAGTGACACTGCGGCGGGCCGACTGGTTTGGATCTGGTGCGCCCGGAGGGATTCGAACCCCCGACCAATGGCTTCGGAAGCCACTACTCTATCCGGCTGAGCTACGAGCGCCTGGCCGCGCATTATGCCAGAACAGCCGCCTCGCGCGTGACGGGGCCTGGCAAGACGTGACCTGCCGCTATGCCAGGCCGCAACCAATCGACACTCTGACCGGGTGGATGGAGGGCATGCCTTGCGCGCCCGCATGACCACGGCCAAGCCGCGCTGCTACCCTTCGCAACATGAGCAAGCACGGTGTCGAACAACTGCCGGCAGCGCGCGCGCTGACGTGGCCGCAGCGACTGGGGCAGTACTGGAAACTGGTCCGTGGCGATCGCCCGATCGGCAGCCTGTTGCTGCTGTGGCCTGCCTGGTGGGCGTTGTGGCTGGCCGCCGACGGCCTGCCGCCGCTGTGGACGCTGTGCGTGTTCACCGCCGGGGTGTGGCTGACCCGCTCGGCCGGCTGCGTGATCAACGACTACGCCGACCGCTGGCTGGACCCGCACGTCGAGCGCACCAAGTCGCGCCCGCTGGCCACCGGTGCGGTCTCCGGCCGCGATGCGCTGTGGGTGTTCGTGGTGCTGATGCTGGTGGCGTTCGGGCTGGTGCTCACGCTGAACTGGCTCACCGTGGCGCTGAGCGTGCCTGGTGTGTTCCTGGCCGCCAGCTACCCCTACCTCAAGCGCCACACCCATCTGCCCCAGGTCTATCTGGGCATGGCGTTCGGCTGGGGCATCCCGATGGCCTTCGCCGCCGTGCAAGGCAGCGTGCCGCTGCTGGGCTGGCTGCTGTACGCAGCCAACATCCTGTGGGCCACCGCCTACGACACCTGGTACGCCATGGTCGACCGCGACGACGACATCCGCATGGGCAGCAAGTCCACCGCCATCCTGTTCGGCACGTACGATCTGCTGGCGCAAGGCGCGCTCTATGCGCTGATGTTCGCCACCCTGGCGGCGGTCGGCCTGCGGGCCGATCTCGGCACGGCCTACTGGGCAGGCCTGGGCGTGGCGGCTCTGCTGGTCATCTACCAATTCCGCATCGCCCGCCACCGCGAACGCGGCCCCTGCTTCCGGGCCTTCCTGCACAACAACTGGGTAGGTCTGGCGATCTTTGTCGGCATCGCAGTGGCAGTGCGTTAGGGGCGGGATTCGGGATTCGGGAATTGGGAATTGGGATTTGGGAATTAGGGTCCGTGGATCCGGGATCTGGCATTTGGGATCCGGGGTTGGCAGGCGGCAGCGTTCGACAGACAAGGTCCTGTTGAAACATTTGCTCCCTCGCAACAAGCGTTGGCCTCTCCAACGTAAAGCCTGCGCCACAGAGAACCACTCCGCAGGCAACAAGCCCCTCTCCTACGGGAGAGCAACTGTCTTGATCAACTGGCGGCGCTAGCCGCCAGTTGATCTCGCATCTTGGCGTTGAGGATGACCAATAATTTGCGCATCGCCGCCACGAGGGCGACCTTGCCCGCTTTGCCCTGCGTGCGTAGCCGCTGGTAAAACTCGCGCAGGGCCGGGTTGAAG
>NZ_LYMI01000030.1 GCF_001660815.1 Xanthomonas nasturtii | reverse complement strand
GGTTGCAGCGCAATTGCTGCGCAATGTGATCCAGGCGGTGCCCTACACCCTGCACACGGTTCTGACGGATAACGGCATCCAGTTCACCAACCGCAGTTCCGACCGCCATGCCTGCCCCCACATTTTCGGTCGAGTCTGCGAGGAGCACGGCATCGAACACCGCTTGACCAAGGTCAAGCACCCCTGGACCAACGGGCAGGTCGAGCGGATGAATCGGACCATCAACGAGGCCACTGTCAAACGCGTCCATTACGACGATCACGCACAACTGCAACAGCATTTGGCCGACTTCATCCACGCCTACAACTACGGTCGCAGGCTCAAAGCCCTGAAGGGTCTGACACCGTATGAATTCATCTGCAAACAGTGGACATCCGAACCCGATTTGTTCAAGGTGGATCCGATCCATCTAATGCCGGGACTGAACAACTACGTGCCGATGTGGGGTTTCATGCGCGAGCTGAGCCAGGATGCACAACACGGTTATGCACCGGCGCGTGCCGGTTCGCTGCTGGCGCATCCTGCTCCGCTGATGCATACCGAAGCACTACGGCGTCTTGCCCAGCCGGCACGCCGCTTTGCGGGTCAGCCGGAACCAATGGAAAACTGATCCGCTCGACGTAGGAGCACGCCTGCGTGCGATGAAGTGTTACCGATAACGCTTCATCGCGCGCAAGCACGCTCCTACGAAAGAATCTGCGCCCTGAACCATATGCCGCGTTGCGGGTGTTCTTGTGCAGCAAGACATCTGCCGATCAACGAATCACCAGCACCGGAATCGTGCTATGGGTCAGCACTTCCACCGTCTGGCTGCCGAGCAGCATGCGCCGCACACCGCGGCGGCCATGCGAGGTCATGATGATCAGATCGCTGTTGCATTCCTTGGCGGTCTGCACGATGCCTTCGGCCGCAAAGCGATCCAGCACGTGCCGCGGCGTGGCCTTGATGTTGGCGGCGGCGGCCAGCTCCAGCGCCGGGCGCAGGATCTTTTCGGCGGCTGCTTCGCGCTCGGCGCGGTATTCCGGGCTGGCCTCGTAACCCACACTCCAGCCCATTGCGTCGTACATACCCATTGCCCACGGTTCGGACACGGTGACGATATCCACTTTTGCAGCGGTCGCCTTGGCCAGCTCCAGGCCTTGGAACAAGCCGCGATGCGACAGCTCGGATGCATCGATGGCGATCAGGATTCGTTTGTACATGATGACCTCCCGGATGGACCGGCGGCCTCGCCGGCGACTTCAGATTGACAGCACTCAGCAACACATACCTTGATACGGATCAATCGGGCAACTGGCAGACGGTAACGCTTGCAATGCCGGCCCACCGTGGCGAGCGGCAGTCAAGCACGTGCCGGCAGCACGCGCGAACCTGCAGTGTAAAAGCGACATCCCTCGCGCGGTGTCGGCCGTGCCTGAATGACCGCACGCAGCCACCCTGTTCACCGCTGTCAGTCGGTGGGCACGGCATCGGCCGCGTGCCGCGGTTCGCGCACGCGCGCCGGGTTGCCAACGGCGGTGGCGCCGGCCGGCACGTCGCGCGTGACGACCGCACCGGCACCGATCAGCGCATCGTCGCCGATGCTGACACCGGGCAGGATGATCGCCCCGCCCCCGATCCACACGTTGCGCCCGATGCGGATTGGCCGCCCGAACTCCAACCCGCTGGCACGCCCGGCCGCATCGCGCGGATGGTCGGCGGCATAGAACTGCACCGCGGGGCCCACCTGGGTGCCATCGCCGATATGCACGTCGCAGATATCCAGAATCACGCAATTGAAATTGAGGAACACGCCCGCACCCAGACGGATGTTGTAGCCGTAGTCGCAATGAAACGGCGGCCGGATCACCGCGCCCTCCCCCACCTCGGCTAACCGCTCGACCAGCAATGCATGCCGCTGCGCGGGCGGCTGCGCGCCGGTGGCGTTATAGCGCACCATCCACTCCGCAGCTGCCGCCTGATCGGCCTGCAGCTGCGCATCGGCAGCGTTGTAGAGTTCGCCTGCCAGCATCTTTTGTTTTTCGGTTTGCATGCCGCCGCGTGCCTGTGTGCAATGAAGTGGTGGCAGGGTGGCATGGGTGGAGCTCGGTACGCATCGAGCGATGCACCAATCGACTCGATTACCGATCTAAAGCGGCTAATAAACGTAGTGCGCGCGCTTGGCAGCGAGGGCATGGTTTGTCGGCCGCAATGGTGGATGCAGTCGGAAATCCGGATCAAACCCTGAGTGAGTCGAGCGCGCAGTACCCTCGCCGCTCGCGGGACACGCCATGAACCCGTCCATGGGCTCGCTGGCGGCATCCATGCCGCCAACGGTCCCGCAATCGGTAAGGACACCGCACCAGATGGTTTGCTGGTGGTGTTATTGAAAGCCAAAAGCAACGGAGGCCACGCTTCATCCAGCTACCGCTTGCCGCACACAGTCACCCGATCTTGGCTCAGCGCGTAACCTGCACCAGCGGCCGGCTGCTCTTGCTCCGCTCACAATGCACTCGCGCGCCGTCTTCGCTGCCAAACAAAAAGCAATCGCAGGCAAGTGAAACTGACTACACCACCGTCAGATTCGCGTACGCCATCACCAGCCACTTGGCGCCGACTTCGTCGAATTGCACCTGCACGCGCGCATGCGCGCCGGCGCCTTCGTAATCGACGACCACACCGCCACCGAACTTGGGGTGCTCGACGTTGGCGCCGAGCTTGATCGGCGCCGCTTCCACCACGCCATGCACGGGCCCGCCGCGCGCCGCGCCCAGCGAAGCAGTGCGCGAAACCTGTACCTTCGGGCGCACTTCGTGCAGCAGATCGCGCGGGATTTCGCGCAAAAAGCGCGAGGGCACGTTGTAGTTGTCCTGGCCGTGGATACGCCGCGATTCGGCATAGCACAGCACCAGTTTCTGCCGCGCGCGGGTGATACCCACGTACGCCAGGCGCCGTTCTTCTTCCAGCCGCCCGCTCTCTTCCAACGAACGCGCGCTCGGGAACAGTCCATCTTCCAGGCCGACCAGAAACACGATGGGGAATTCCAGGCCCTTGGCCGAATGCAGCGTCATCAACTGCACGCCTTCTTCGCCGGCCTGTGCCTGGCCTTCGCCGGCTTCCAGCGAGGCATACGCCAGGAACGCGACCAGCTCGGTCATGCCCTGGCTGTCTTCATCGTCGGGGCGATTGAAGCGCGAGGCGACCGAGACCAGTTCGTCCAGGTTCTCGGTACGCGATTCCGAATCCAGCCCGCCGCGGCTTTCCTTGGCCCAATGCTCGCGCAGGCCCGAACGCATCAGCACGTGGTCGATGCGTTCGGCCAGTTCCATTGCACCGGTTTCGGCATGCAGCTGGCCGACCAGGCTCAGGAACGTAGCCAGGGCGTTGCGCGCGCGTGCGGCCAGCGTGTTCTGCTGCGTGCACAGCATCGCCGCTTCCCACAACGACAGCGCATTGGCGCGCGCCAACCGGCGCACTTCGTCCAGCGTGCGATCGCCGATGCCGCGCGTGGGCGTGTTGACCGCGCGCTCGAACGCCGCGTCGTCGCTGCGATTGGTGAGCAGGCGCAGGTACGCCAATGCATCCTTGATTTCGGCACGTTCGAAAAAGCGCATGCCGCCATACACGCGGTAGGGCAGCTGCTCGGAAATCAGCGCTTCTTCCAGCGCGCGCGATTGCGCGTTGCTGCGGTAGAGCACCGCCACTTCGCCGTAGCTGCCGCCGTCACGCACCCACTGCCGTGCGCGCTCGACCACATAGCGCGCTTCGTCCACTTCGTTGTAGGCCGCATACAGATCGATCGGGTCGCCATCGCCCGAGTCGGTCCACAGCTGCTTGCCGATGCGGTCCGGGTTGTGCGCGATCACCGCATTGGCCGCGCCCAGAATATTGGCGCTGGAGCGGTAGTTCTGCTCCAGCCGCACAGTCTGCGCACCAGGGAAATCCTTCAGGAAGCGCTGCACGTTTTCGACCTTGGCACCGCGCCAGCCATAGATGGCCTGGTCGTCGTCGCCCACCACGAACACGTTGCCGGACTCGCCGGCCAGCACGCGCACGAAGGCGTACTGGATGGCGTTGGTGTCCTGGAACTCGTCCACCAGAATCTCGCGGAAGCGCGCGCGGTAATGCGCCAGCAACGCAGGCGTGTCGCGCAGCAGTTCGTGCGCGCGTAGCAGCAATTCGGCGAAGTCCAGCAAGCCGGAGCGGTCGCAGCGTTCCTGGTAGGCCGCATACACCTGCCGGCGCACCTCGGTCCAATCGTCGTTGGGCTCGGGCTGGATGTGCTGCGGACGCCGGCCTTCGTCCTTCTGTTCGTTGATCCACCAGCTCATCTGCTTGGGCGGATACTTGCTCTCGTCCAGTTCCAGCGATTGCACCACGCGCTTGACCAGCCGCAGCTGGTCGTCGCTGTCCATGACCTGGAACCCTTCCGGCAAGCGCGCGTCCTGCCAATGCAGACGCAACAGCCGATGCGCGAGCCCATGGAAGGTGCCGATCCACATCCCGCGGCTGCCATTGCGCAGCTGCAGGTCGGTGCGGTGGCGCATTTCGCCGGCGGCCTTGTTGGTGAAGGTCACCGCGAAGATGCCGTGGTTGGGCACGCCCTGGACTTCATTGAGCCAGGCGATGCGATGGATCAGCACGCGCGTCTTGCCGGAGCCGGCGCCGGCCAGCACGAGGTAATGCCCCGGCGGTGCGGAAACGGCCTCGCGCTGGGCGGGGTTTAAATGATCGAGCAAATGAGAGACATCCACCGCAGCATTTTACCGGTTGTGGCGTCGCTGCGGCTGAGATTGCGATGAAGCGGTTGGGATTGCGAGGCTTCGCACGTACCCTCATCCGGCGCTATGCGCCACCTTCTCCCGGCGGGAGAAGGAACAAAGCCCCTCTCCCGGCGGGAGAGGGGGTGGGGTGAGGGTACGGGGCGAAGCCGCTCCCAATGGTGGGTGGCCCAAGGCTTCGCCCGTACCCCCATCCGCCCCTGCGGGGCACCTTCTCCCGAGGGGAGAAGGGAACAATCGGACCAATCACCGCCCCAGCATTACCAACACATCCCGCGCAATCGCCGCAGCCTGCTCGCGCAACTCCGGCACCGCCAGGCTTTCCCACAACGAACCGATACGCAGGCTACCGATCACCCGCAGCCGCGGATTGGTGCGGCCATCGGCATCGATCAGGCTACCGTCCGCGGCACTCTCCACACCGATCCCGTGCGGGCCGGCCACCGCAATACCCTGCCCCAGCAATTGCTGCAGCAAGGGGTTGCGCATCGCCTGCACGCGCATTTCCACGCCGGTGGCATTGACCAGGGTCTGCACATCCAGCTGCAACGCATGCACGGCACTGGCGGCCCCGGCGCTCACGCGTACGCAGGCGCCCACCTCGAAGGCCACATCCAGCCGCGCGCGATGCACCTGCAGCTGCCCACGTGCCTGCATCGCCTGCAGCTGCGCATGCACCGGTGCGGCGATGCGATGCCGATGCACATCCCAGTAACGCACCACATGCCGCAGAAAACGGCGCTGGTCGGCCACCGACAGCGTCTGCCACAGCGCCTGGCTCAACGGCCGGATGCGCTCCATCACGCTCTGCCAGGGCAGGCCCTGCGCTGCGGCGGCACGCACGTGCCGGCGCAGCGTGCGCATGCGCATGCGCAGCGGCATCGCCAGCAGCGGTTGCGGATCGAACGCGGCCACGCCGCCATGCGCCTGCGGCAACGGCAACAACCCATGCCGCGAGACCACATGCACGGCGCCGCGATGCGCCTGCGCCGCCAGCGTCACCACCGTATCGGCCATGCTCAACCCGGAGCCGACGATGCATACCGCCGCGTCCTGCGGCAATGCTGCCACCGCCTCAGTGTCCCAGGCCTCCACCCGCTGCGCATGCGACAACCCGGCGGCACCGCGCAGCGGTAGCGGCCGCAGCGCATTGCCGACCGCCAGCACCACGCTAGTGGCCTGTAGCGTTTGCCCATCGTCCAGCTGCAACAGCGCGCCGGCTGCGTTGGGCTGCAACGTCTGCACGCGTGCAGCGTGCATGGTCAGCGTTGCAGGGCTATGCACACGGGCAGCCTGCAGGCGATCGCGCAGATACGGCGCGTAATGCCGGCGCCCCACGAACTGCTGCGGCAGCTGTGCATCGTCCAGCTCGGGGCAACACGCATTCGCACGCAGGTAATCGACGAAATCCTGTGGCGCTTCCACCAACGCACTCATCCGCATCGCCGGCACATTGAGCAGGTGTTCGGCACGCGCTGTGGAATACGCCACGCCTTCGCCAAGCGCCGCGTGCGGCTCGATCAACACGATTCGCACCGGCGCGGTGGCCTGACGCAACAGCTGCAGCGCCACCAGCACACCGGATGCGCCGCCGCCGACGATGGCGATCACTGCATCGCCGGGATCACGCAATGTATTCATGGGGCAATTGTAGGCGATGCGTCACGCCGCACCGATGACAGCCGCCATCCGGCCGGCGCGCAGATAGAGCGGTCGCCTGACGCGTCCGTTGCAGGGCCGGCACTCCAGGGCCTGGCCAGGGCGTGCCAATGCGCGCTTGCTCGCACCACTGCCCCCACAGCCGCAGACATCGACACACCTACCAACCGGCACTGCGCCGCCCCAGACCACGCATACGCGCCCCCTTACATCAACGCATCGGCCAGGCGCGCAATGCCCTCGCGGCTGCGGCGCCAGGCCGGGCGGCGGCGCCACTGCTCCAGCTCCAGTTGGCGTGCATTGGCCAGATAGTCCTGTTCGATCTCGCGCAAGCGCCGCACCACGCCGCTGTCGTAGCACAGCATGCCGATCTCGGCGTTGAGCGCGAACGAGCGGATATCCAGGTTGATCGAGCCCACCAGCGCGATGTCCTCGTCCATGCTCAGATGCTTGGCATGCAGAAAGTGCGGGCGGTACAGCGCAATCTTCACGCCGCAGCGCAGCAGCTCTTCGAAATAGGCTTCCTGCGCCCACGCAGCCAGGCGCTGGTTGTTGCTCTCCGACAGGATCAACTGCACATCCACGCCCGAGACCCCGGCGATGCGCAACGCGCTCAGCAAGGCCTCATCCGGCACGAAGTAGGGCGTCACCAGCACCACCTTGCGCCGCGCCAGATGGATCACCGCATTGATCGCATCGCGCGCGTTTTCGAACGGGTACGCCGGCCCGCTGGGCAGCAACTGCGTGGCGATATTGGCCTCGCACACCGGTGCGTCCGGCCAGACATCCAGGCGCTGCCCGGTTTCGGTGAACCAGTCGCTGGCGAACACCGCTTCCAGATGATTGACCACCGGCCCGCGCACGCGCGCCACCAGTTCGCGATTGGGCACCCCATGGATGAAGCCGGCCTCGGCCAGATTCTGCGAGCCGACAAAGCCCACATGGTTGTCGATCACCGCAATCTTGCGATGGTTACGCAGATCCATGCGCCCGCTGCGACGCCAGCGCAGGCCGCCCGGCAATACCGCCAGCACCTCCACGCCGCCGGCCTGCAGCCGCTTGCGATAGCGCCGCAGACCGCGCTTGGCGCCCACCGCATCCAGCAGCACGCGGCAGCGCACCCCGCGCGCACTGGCGCGCTGCAGCGCCGCCACCACCGCATCGCCCACCGCATCGTCGAACATCAGGTAATACAGCAGGTGCACGCGTTTTTCGGCCGCATCGATCGCGGCGATCAGCGCCTGCAACGCGTGCGCGTAGTCGTCCAGCAATTCCACCGCGTTGCCCAGCGTCGGCATGAAATCACCTTCGCGCTCGATCAGCGGCACCACTTCGGCGCTGCTGGTGTCTGCCTGCGGGGTCCAGCGCAAGGCGTGCAATGGCAGTTGTTGTTCGCGAATCACCTGCGAGGCGGTGGCCTGCCGCTCCACCCGCAGACGCGACAACCAGGGGTGGCCGAACAGCAGATACAGCGGCAGGCCGACCACCGGCACGAAGCCGATCAGCAGCAGCCAGCTGCGCGCCGCACCAGGCGTGGTGCGGGCGGGAATCCATAGCAGCGCGGCCAGGCGGATTGTCCAGTCCAACGCCAGCAGCCAGGTCCCTGTCACCCAATCGGGCAGCATCAGTGTTCCGTTTTCATCAGGAAGCCGATTCTGACTTGGCCGCGCGTAAACGCAACGGCAGCGGCGCACAGGCAGGCACGCAATAGCGAAACGGCCCGCCCTGCGCATCGGCCGGCTGCACGCGTTCGGCACAGACCTGCCGCAACGTCTGCACGAATGCCGACTGCGCGCGGGTGGGGTACCAGTCGCTGCGCGTGGTCATGCCGATCTGCCGGCGCAGCAACGGCCCGGCGCTGCCGATCTCCTCGAGCAGCCCGGCGCGCCGCTCGAACAGGAACTGATCGCGCGACATCAAGGTCAGCCAGTCGTCCTCCAGCAGCAGCCCGCGCACAGTCAGCTCGGCGCCGCATTCGATCCGCAGCGGCGGCGGCTCCAGCTGATGCTCGCGGAACAGCTGTTCCCAGCGCGCGCGCACCGGTGTGCCGGCGGCGGCGATCACCCAGGGGTAATCGAGCAATTGCGCAAACGCATAGGCCCGCCCGGCCAAGGGATGGCCGCTGCGCGCCACGATCACCGGCTCGTCGTCGAACAGCGGCTCCTGCAGCACATCGCGCACCGGCAGCGGCTCGCGCAGCGCACCGATCAACAGATCCAGCCCGCCTTCGCGCAGATGCGCCAGCAATTCAGCGTACGGGCCCTCGACCACCTGGACGCTGGCCCCGGGATACGCGCGCGCAAACCGCGCCAGTACCTGCGGCAACAGGATCGCCCGCGCCAGCGGCATCACCCCCAGGGTGAGGCGGCCGGCGTGCTGCGAGCGCAGTGCGGCGACATCGTCCAGCCCGGCACGCAACTCGGCCAACGCCAGCCGCACCTGCCGCAACAGCCGCACCGCCACCGGCGTGGGCTGCATGGTCTTGCCGCGGCGTACCGTCAGCGGCACTTCGATCACATCGGCCAGCGATTGCACCGCGCGGTAGATCGCCGGCTGCGAGACGCCGGCGCGCACCGCCGCCAGCGAATAACTGCCCGCCACATCCACCGCCACCAAGGCCTGCAATTGGCCCAGCGACACCCGCCGTTCCAGGCCGGGGCGCGCCGGCAGGCGCAATGCACGCCGGGCCACCCGGATGCCCCGGCCCAGATGCGCCAGCACCCGCTCGATGCGCGGCACCAGCAACTGGGTGGCCTCGGTGCCCAGCATGCCGCCCGGATGCCGGTCGAACAGGCGTACCCCCAGTTGCTGCTCCAACCGCGCCACCGCCTGGGTCAACGCCGGCTGCGACAGATTCACCTGCGGCGCGGCCGCGCTGATGCTCCCGGCCTGGTGCACCATGGCCAGGGCATAGAGGTGACGCAGATTCGGTTCCGGGATCGGCTGCATGCTCTAACTATAAGCAAAACCAATATGCATACCTCAAATGAATCTTGAGCCAGCTTGCTCTGCCCAGCCAGACTCGGCGCACCCTTAACGAGGATGGATGGATGAGCCAGGTCGTCACCCGGATCGCGCGCACCCCGCTGGCCATCGTCGACGGGCTGGCGCAGGCCGGCGTGGCCACCGTGCACGAGGCGCAGGGCCGCAGCGGGCTGCTGCATCACCGCCTGCGCCCCATCTATGCCGGCTGCCGCATCGCCGGCACCGCGGTCACCGTGTCGATTCCGCCCGGCGACAACTGGATGATGCATGTGGCCATCGAGCAACTGCACGCAGGCGATGTGCTGGTGGTGGCGCCCACCAGCGACTGTTGCGACGGCTACTTCGGCGACCTGCTCGCCACCTCGGCGCAGGCGCGCGGCTGCCGCGGGCTGATCATCGATGCCGGCGTGCGCGATGTGCGCGATCTCACCGCCATGCAATTCCCGGCCTGGAGCCGCGCCATCTGCGCGCAGGGCACCATCAAGGAGACGCTGGGCTCGGTCAATGTGCCGCTGGTCTGCGCCGGCGCCTTGGTGCAACCCGGCGATGTGGTGGTGGCCGACGATGACGGCGTGTGCGTGGTGGCGCGCGAACGCGCCGCCGATGTGCTGGCCGAAGCGCAGGCGCGCGAGGCACGCGAGCTGCTCAAGCGCGAGCGCCTGGCGAATGGCGAACTGGGCCTGGACATCTACGCGATGCGCGAACGTCTGGCAGCCAAAGGCCTGCGCTATGTCTGAGTGCGTGCGCGCGATGTGGATGCGCGGCGGCACCTCCAAAGGCGGCTTCTTCCTGGCCGACGAGTTGCCCGCCGACACCGCCGCGCGCGATGCGTTTTTGCTGCGTGCTTACGGCTCGCCGGATCTGCGCCAGATCGACGGCATGGGTGGCGCCGACCCGCTGACCTCGAAGGTGGCCGTGGTGTCGCGCTCCACACGTGCCGACGCCGACGTGGACTATCTGTTCCTGCAGGTGGCCGTGGAACAGGCGCAGGTCAGCGATGCGCAGAACTGCGGCAACATGCTGGCCGGCGTCGCCCCGTTCGCGCTGGAACGCGGCTTGCTACCCATACGCCATGGCCAGACCGAGGTGCGCATCTTCATGCGCAACACCGGCACCCTGGCCACCGCCACCGTGCAGACGCCCGATGGCCAGGTGCGTTATGACGGCGATACGCGGATCGATGGTGTGCCCGGCACGGCGACGCCGATCGCGCTGGCATTTGCCGATATCGCCGGTTCTTCGTGCGGCGCGCTGCTGCCGACCGGACACGCGGTGGATACGCTCGACGGCTCGCAGGTCACCCTGATCGACAACGGCATGCCGTGCGTGGTGGTGCGCGCCAGCGATGTCGGCATCAGCGGTTACGAAGACCGCGCCACCCTCGATGCAGACGCTGCGCTCAAGGCGCGCCTGGAAACGCTGCGCCTGCAGGCGGGCCCGTTGATGCGGTTGGGTGATGTGCGCGAGGCCACGGTGCCGAAGATGATGCTCATCGCCGCACCGCGCGCGGGTGGCGCGATCAGCGTGCGCTCGTTCATCCCGCACCGCTGCCATGCGTCCATCGGCGTGCTGGGCGCAGTCACCGTCGCCACCGCCTGCCTGTTGCCCGGCTCGCCTGCACATGCGCTGGCGCAGTTGCCCGGTGGGCGGACACAACGGCTGGATGTCGAACACCTCAGCGGGGCGAGCAGCTGCCTGATCGATCTCGACGCACACGGCGCCGTGGTCCGTGCCGCGGTAGTGCGCACGGCACGCAAACTATTCGATGGGGAGTTATATGGCTGACTATTCCGATGCATCGCTGCGCTGCAGCGACCGCGATCACCGGGTCACATCTCTGCGTGTGCCGCGCGATGCGGCTGCTGGAACGCAGTGCGCGGCGACCTTTACGCGCCTGCATGCGGGACCTACGACATATGTCGGGGCCTGCAGATTCCGTGCACCCAACCGGCCCACCTTACGCACGGGCAACCGCTCGCTCGCCGCTTCCGCTGCAACCCACAGACCATTGCCATGATCATCGACTGCCACGGCCACTACACCACCGCGCCCGCCGCGCACGATGCGTTCCGCAAGGCGCAGATCGCGCATTACGACGATGCGCAAGCGCCTGCACCGGTGTATCCGCACATCGGCGACGACGCACTGCGCGAAAGTATCGAACTGCATCAACTGCGTCTGCTGCGCGAGCGCGGCGCCGACATGACAATCTTTTCGCCACGTGCCAGCACCATGGCCCATCACATCGGCGACGAAGCGGTCAGCCAGGTGTGGACGCGCCACTGCAACGATCTGATCGCGCGCGTGGTGCAGCTGTATCCGCAGACCTTCATCGGGGTGTGTCAGCTACCGCAGTCGCCGGGTGTGTCGATCGCGCATTCGATCGCCGAACTGGAACGCTGCGTCAATGAACTTGGATTCGTCGGCTGCAACCTCAACCCCGACCCATCCGGCGGCCACTGGAACGGCGTGCCATTGACCGATCGCGCCTGGTATCCGTTCTTCGAAAAGATGGTCGAACTCGACGTACCAGCCATGGTGCATGTATCGGGCAGCTGCAACGCCAATTTCCACGCCACCGGCGCGCATTATCTCAATGCCGATACCACCGCGTTCATGCAGTTTCTGGAAGGCGATCTGTTCGCTGATTTCCCCGACTTGCGCTTCATCATCCCGCACGGCGGCGGCGCGGTGCCGTATCACTGGGGCCGCTTTCGCGGCCTGGCCGACATGCTCGGCAAACCGCCGCTGTCCACGCATGTGATGCGCAATGTGTTCTTCGACACCTGCGTGTATCACCAGCCCGGCATCGATCTGCTGTTCGAGGTCATCGACATCGACAACATCCTGTTCGGCTCGGAAATGGTGGGCGCAGTGCGCGGTATCGACCCGCAGACCGGCCACTACTTCGACGACACCAAACGCTATATCGATGCCCTGGCGATTTCCGATGCCGACAAACGCAAGGTATTCGAAGGCAATGCGCGGCGGGTGTATCCGCGGCTGGATGCGCAATTGCGTGCGCGGGGTTTGTAGCCCTTCTCCCACCGGGAGAACGTGGCCCGAAGGGCCGGATGAGGGTACGTGCGAAGCCTCGTGTCATCCGTCCCGAGTGGCTTCACCCGTACCCTCTCCCCAACCCCCGCTCCGCGCCCCGGCCCGCGCCAGCGGCGCGAGCGCTCCAAAGCACGCACACCTTCGGTGCGCAAGCCGTGCCTTGTCGCCCCGAGGGGAGAGGGGCTTTGTCACGCACCAATACGGAATTCCAAATCCACAAACGCAAACACCCGCCGTTCGGCGGGTGTTTGCTTGGATGCAGATCGCGTAATCGGTGGATTACTTGATCTTGCCTTCCTTGTACATCACGTGCTTACGCACGACGGGGTCGTATTTCATCATTTCCATCTTCCCCGGAGTGTTTTTCTTGTTCTTGTCCGTGGTGTAGAAGTGGCCGGTAGCGGCCGAGGAAATCATACGAATCTTGTCACGCTTGCCTTTTGCCATGACTGCTTACTCCTCAGACCTTTTCGCCGCGCGCACGCAGCTCTTTCAGAACGGCATCAATCCCGTTCTTGTCGATGGTGCGCAATGCATGCGCGGAGACACGGAGCTTCACCCAGCGGTTTTCGCTGGCAACCCAGAAGCGACGCTCGTGCAGGTTGGGCAGGAAGCGACGACGGGTTCTGTTGTTTGCGTGGGAGACGTTGTTACCCGTCTGCACACGCTTGCCGGACACTTGGCATACGCGGGACATTACGCACCTCGATAAAGTTCGGTGTCTTCCTTAGCCAGGAAAACGGCGGCCCCGACAGCAGCCTGGCTGCCACGCAACGTTGGGAATCAATCACTTAACGCTGGGAACAGGCCGGCACCACATCGCGCTGGGTGCCGCCGTCCGGAACGATCCGGGCACAGCGAGCCGCGCATTATGCACGGCAATCCCTTGTGCTGCAAGCACTTAGCCAGGCGCCGATGACGTGCGGCAGGCA
Source organism: Xanthomonas nasturtii (assembly GCF_001660815.1). Classification (GTDB taxonomy): domain Bacteria; phylum Pseudomonadota; class Gammaproteobacteria; order Xanthomonadales; family Xanthomonadaceae; genus Xanthomonas; species Xanthomonas nasturtii. The sequence goes on along the minus strand of NZ_LYMI01000030.1, from coordinate 35,781 downwards.
CCTTGCGCACGGTGCCTGCGATGCGGCCTGCCTGCCGCATCGCTTGCCGTCGCCGCCCCCAGCACTCCCCTGCCGATGTGGCGAGCGAGGTGCCGGCCGCTTGCGCGCGCTCGGGCCGCAGCAGAAAACGCCGCAGCACTCCCGGGACAGGTCCCGCCCCGGCATCGGCACGAGCCCGCCCGCGTTGATCGCCGCCCCGGTTACACCCGGCGCCACCGATGTCCCTCCAGCGCGAACAGGGCACGCTCACGCCCCGCCCCGCTGCGGAACAGCGCCATCCGCTGGCGCCGCACGCGCGGCCTTGTCCCGATGCAGCCAGCGATACAGCACCGGCAACACCAGCAGCGTCAACAACGTGGAGGAGACGATGCCGCCGATCACCACCGTGGCCAGCGGGCGCTGCACTTCGGCGCCGGCACCCACATTGAAGGCCATCGGCACGAAGCCCAGCGCAGCCACCAGGGCGGTCATCAACACCGGGCGCAAACGCGACAGCGCGCCTTCGCGCAGGGCCTGCTCCAGCGACATGCCTTCGGCACGCAGGCTGCGCACGAAGGCGATCATCACCAGGCCGTTGAGCACCGCCACGCCCGACAACGCGATAAAGCCCACGCCTGCGGAAATCGACAACGCCAACCCGCGCAGCGCCAATGCCACCACGCCGCCGGTCAGCGCCAGCGGCACGCCGCTGAACACCACCAGCGCATCGCGCAGCGAACCGAACGACCAGTACAGCAGCGCAAAGATCAGCAACAAGGTGCCCGGCACCACCCAGGCCAGGCGCTGGCCGGCGGAGATCAGTTGCTCGAAGGTGCCGCCGTAGCCAATCCAGTAGCCGGTGGGCAGTGCGACCTCCGCCCGCACGCGCTGCTGCACCTCGGCGACAAAACTGCCCAGATCGCGATCGCGCACGTTGGCGGTGATCACGATGCGGCGTTTGCCGTCTTCGCGATTGATCTGGTTCGGGCCAAGCACAGTCTCGATCCTGGCGACCTCACGCAACGGCACGGTGGTCGGCGCGCCGCTACGCCAGCCGGCCGCGCGGCTGGATTCGTCGACATCGCCACGCTCGCCGTCGCCGCGCAGCGGAATCGGCAGATCCGCCAATGCCGTCGGGTCCTGTCGCAGCGATTCCGGCAGGCGCACCACGATGTCGAAGCGCCGGTCGCCTTCGAACAATTGCCCGGCCTGCCGCCCGCCCACCGCAGCCGCCACGGTGTCCTGCACCACGCCGGGATTGAGCCCGTAACCGGCCAGCGCGGCGCGATCGGGCACCACCGCCAGCATCGGTAGCCCGGTGGCCTGTTCCAGGCTCACATCGGCCGCACCCGGCACCGCGCTGGCAATCTCCTGCACGCGCTGCCCGAGCGTGACCAGCGTGTCCAGATCGTCGCCATAGACCTTGATCGCCACATCCGCACGCACGCCGGAAATCAGCTCGTTCATGCGCATCTGGATCGGCTGGGTGAACTCGTAGTTGTTGCCGGGCAGTTGTTTGACCGCCTGCTCGATCTCGGCCAGCAACTGCGCCTTGGGCTTGCGCGGGTCCGGCCATCGATCGCGCGGATGCATGATCAAGAACGTATCGGCCACCGACGGTGGCATCGGGTCGGTGGCCACTTCGGCAGTGCCGAGTTTGCCGAACACATGCGCCACTTCCGGAAACTGCTTGATGCGTTTTTCCAGTGTGGATTGCATGGTGATGGCCTGTTCCAGGCTGGTGCCGGGAATGCGCAAGGCATGCAGCGCGACATCGCCCTCATCCAGGTTCGGGATGAACTCGCTGCCCAGGCGCGTGGCCAGCACCGTGCATAACGCCACTGCTGCCAACGCCGCAATGCCCACCCAGCGCCCGTGTTGCAGCGCGCGATCGAGCAAGGGCGCATAGACGTCGCGCGCCCAGCGCATCGCACGATTTTCCTGCTCGGCCACCTTGCCGCCGAGCAGCAACGCAATCGCTGCCGGCACGAAGGTCAACGACAGCAGCATCGCCCCGCTCAGTGCCAGCACCACGGTGATCGCCATCGGGTGGAACATCTTGCCTTCGATCCCGGTGAGCGCGAACACCGGCAGATACACCGCGGTGATGATGCCCAGCCCGAACAGGCTGGGGCGGATCACCTCGGCGGTGGCTTGGGCGGTGAGCTCAAAACGCTCATCGCGCGCGAGCACGCGTCCCAGGCGCAATTGCGCTTGGCCGAAGCGGCGCAGGCAGTTCTCCACGATGATCACCGCGCCATCGACGATCAAACCGAAATCCAGCGCGCCCAGACTCATCAGATTGCCGGACACGCCGCCGCGCACCATGCCGGTGAGCGTGAACAGCATCGCCAACGGAATCACCGCGCCCGTGATCAACGCCGCACGCACATTGCCCAGCAGCAGGAACAACACCACGATCACCAGCAACGCGCCTTCGATCAGGTTCTTGGCGATGGTGACAATGGTGCGGTCGACCAAGGCGGTGCGGTCGTATACCGGCACCGCCTGCACGCCGGCCGGCAAGCTGGCGTTGGCCACTTTCAACCGCTCGGCCGCGGCCTGCGCCACGGTGCGGCTATTGGCACCGACCAGCATGAACACCGTGCCGAGCACCACTTCGCTGCCGTCCTGGGTGGCCGCACCGGTACGCAACTCGCGTCCTTCGCCCACCTGCGCGACATCGCGCACGCGAATAGGCACCCCTTCGCGCCGATCCAGCACGATCGCGCCGATCTGCGCGATGTCGTCCACCTGCCCCGGCACCCGCACCAGAAACTGCTGGCCGTTACGTTCGATATAGCCGGCGCCGAGATTGCGGTTGTTGGCCTCGACCGCCTGCGCGACGTCATCCAGGGTGAAGCCCAATGCCACCAGGCGCGCCGGATCCGGCGTGATATGGATCTGCCGCGCATAGCCGCCGATGGTGTTGACCTCGGTCACGCCCGGCACATTGCGCAGCTGCGGGCGCACCACCCAATCCTGCAGGGTGCGCAGGTCGGTCGCTGTCCACGCACTGCCATCGGGCTTGCGCGCATTCGGCTTGGCTTCGACCGTATACATGAAAATTTCGCCCAGCCCGGTGGCGATCGGGCCCAGTTGCGGCTCCAGGTCGGCCGGCAGTTGCGACTTGACCTGCTGCAAGCGCTCGGCCACCTGCTGCCGCGCGAAATACAGATCGGTGCCATCGGCAAACACCGCCGTCACCTGCGACAAGCCATAGCGCGACAACGAGCGGGTGGATTCCAGCCCAGGCAGCCCTGCCAGCACCGTCTCCAGCGGAAATGTCACCCGCTGCTCGGATTCCAGCGGCGAATAGCCAGGCGCCGCGGTGTTGACCTGCACTTGCACATTAGTGATATCGGGCGTTGCATCGATCGGCAAGCGCGAAAAGCTCCACGTCCCGATTGCAATCAACACGCCGGTCATTGCCAGCATCAGCCAGCGCTGTGCGATCGCAAAGCGGATGATGTTAGTCAGCATGGCGACGACCTCCACGCACACGCAGCATGAGTGCGCGCGCTTGCGGTCGAGGAAGACGCAAACCGGAGAGGCAACGATCAATGATCATGCGAGGCCCCCGACTTTTCGATATCGGCCTTCACCAGATAACTCTGCTCCACCACCACCGCATCGCCCGCTGCCAGACCCGATAGCACTTCCACCTGCTGCGCATCGCGCGCGCCCAGCTTCACCGGCCGCGCCTCGTACACATCACCCACGCGCACGAACACCACGTCCCAGTCGCGGAACTGCTGCAACGCCCCCACCGGCACCACCATCGCCGCCGGCTGCTGCGCCACCGTCACCCGCGCCTTCACTGCAGAGCCCGGCCGCCACAAGCCGTCGCTGTTGCGCAACACTGCGCGCGCCACCGTGCTCTGGCTCGCCGTGGCAGTGCCCGGCAATACGCGCTCCAAGGTGGTTTGCGCCACCATGCCATCGCTGATGCGCGTCACTGTCACCGGTGCGCCGGCGGTGATGTGGCCGGCGTCGGCGCCGAAGATGTGCAGATCCACCCACAAGGTGGACAAATCGGCGATTTCGAACAGCGTCTGGCCTTCACCGGCGTTGCTGCCCAGGCTGGCATTGCGGGCAAGCACGGTGCCAGCGATCGGTGCGCTTACCGAATAGGTGGTCAGGCTCAGGTTGCTCTCCACCGTGGCCAGTACCTGGCCGGCGCGCACCTGGTCGCCGACATTGACGCGCAGGCTGCGCACCGGGCCGGGGAAGCGCGCAGTGGCCTGCGCCTGCGCACCTTCTGCCGGCGTCAACAGACCTTGCACTTCATGCTGGTCGGCGATGCTGCCAGCGCCCACCGGCGCGATGCGAATGCCGGCGTCCTGGGCGATTTTGGCCGCGATGGTGGTGCGGCCTTCGTAGCTGGGATAGCGCCAGCGATGCGGCTTGCCCTGCACGGTGGCGCGCACGTCCACATCGAACGAATGCGGTTCGCCCACGGTGCTGTCGGCCAGCAGGCTGCCATCGTCACGTGGCCGCAGCCGATGCACTTCATCGACGCCGCCGAGCCGTTTCAGATGCACTTCCACGTTGCCAGCAGTGGCCGGCAACGGTTTGCCATCGCGGTAGAGCCAGGCCTGGTAGGTGGGCGGTGTGCCGTCTTCGGCGATCGCCAGCTCCACGCTGTCGCCGTCCTGGCTGAGCAGGCGCCCGCCGTGTGCGCCTTTTTGTGCTTCTTCGCCATGTGCGTCGGCTTCGCTTTCGCCTTCGGCGGCGTGCCCTGCGTGGTCGTCGTGCGACTCTTCGCTACTGCGGCCGCAGCCGCTCAGCAGCAGCGCCAACAGAAGCGGCGCCATCAAAAAACGTGTCATCGCAATGGGTCCTGGTTGGCGCCGATGCAGTGCGTCGGGCGAACGAATGGAGATGGCTTGTGCTGGACGCGCGCCAGGCATGGGCAGTGCTTCGCGGCCGCTGGAGGATGCAGTTGCGACTGCAGTTGCAGTTGCAGTTGCAGCAGAGCCAACCGTGCGTACGCAGTCCGCGCGAAAAGATGAGAAGGCGTCAGCGCTCATGGCGTCACCTGCGCGGCGCTGTCGAGCACGAACGGCTGCCCGGTCAGGCGCTGGATTTCGATCAACGCGGTCTGCGCTTCCAGTGCGGCGGCCAGTTGCTGCTGACGTGCATCGCTGCGCTGCGCCTGTAGCTGCGCCCAATCCAGATAACTGGTGGCACCGGCGCGGTAGGCGCGTTCGGCGGCGGCATCGGCGCGCGCGAGTGCGGGCAGCACATCGCTGCGCATGCGCGTGGCTTCCAGCTGTGCGGCGCGGTAGCGGCCATGCGCATCGGCCAGCGTGGCGTACAGCATCAACGCCTGCGATTGGCGTTCGATATCCAGCAACGACAGCTCCGCTTCGGCGGCGCGGATCTCCGGCTGCGCACGGGCAGCGCTGCCCAACGCCAGCGAGACGCTGCCAAGCAATGCAGTGGCGTCGTTGCCTTCGAGCCGGCGCACGCCCACCTGCCAGTCCAGATCCGGGCGCGCCTGGCTGCGTGCCAGCCGCACACGCGCCTCGCGCACGCGCTGCTCGCCGTTCAAGCGCGCCAGTTCCGGCGTGGCATCGAGCAACTGCGCCAGCACCTCGAATTCGGGAATGGCCGGCAGCTGCAACGGGTCGCCAGTGATTGCGCCGAAATCCGGCGTGCGCTGCCCCCATAACACCGCCAGCTGGCGGCGTGCGGCGAGCAGTTCCTGCTGGGCGCGGTCGCGTTCGAGTTCTGCGCGCGCCTGCAGGGCCTGGGCGGTCAGCAGCACCGATTCGGGCGAGGCACCGGCCTGCAGCCGTTGGCGCGCGGCACTGACGGTGCGCTGGCGCTGGGCCAGGGTTTCCAGTGCCACCGCATGCCGTTGCGTGGCCATGCCGATGGCCAGATAACGCCGGGCGACATCGGCCAGCACATCCAGCCGCGCCATTGCACGCTGCGGCGCCAGTGCGTCGATACGCGCCTGCGCCAGGGTGCGGCGCGCGTCGAGCTTGCCGCCGCGTTCCAGCACGCCGGCCAGGGTGACAGTGAGCTCGGCCTGGTCCAGCTCGCGGGTGGGGCCGGTGCCGAACACGTTTTCCAGTTCGGCGCCGATGCGCAGTGGCGGGCGCAGTGCATCGCGCTCGGCGTCCGCAGTGAGGACCGCGCGTTGGCCATCGGCCAGGCGCAGGTCGGGATGCTGACGGGCGACGCGCGCAATGGCGTCGTCCAGGGTCAGCACGGGTTTGGGCAGCAGGCCCTGCGCATTGGCGCACGGCACAACTACAAAGACGGCGAGCGCCGTCAGTCGCAACCACATGAGGGTGTCTCCAAAATCGGGATCGATGGACAGGCCGGCAACTGCCGGCGGTGCATCAGGCCGCGATCGGAGGGCGCAACAAGGTCTCGCTCAGATGCGAGCGGTAATCGGTGGCCAGCACGGGCGGCTGGGTCTGCGCGCGCGCAGGCAACGGGCCCCAGGCCAGCGCCGACAGCATGGCCGGGCTATGCCCATGGCAATAGCCGCTGTGCATCAAGGCGTGCAGCAAACCGGCGCCATCGCGCTCGCCGGCATCGCCTTCGTCAGCGCCGTCATGGCCGTGCGGTGCGGTGTCATCCAGATGCGCCTGGTCGTGCGCCAGCGCATGCACATCGCCCAGCGCGCAGGCGATGGGTGCGACCAGCACGCCCATGACCAACACCGCCAACGCCAACAGGCGCAGCAGCGGGTGCAACAGGCGGGTGCGACGAAGCAGCATGGACGCAGCGTATAGACCCCAGGGTGGTTACACAACTGCATGCGGGTGTGGCGTGGTTTGGTCTGCTCGGATGGTCTTTATGCTTGGATGCTCTTTCTGCTTGGATGCTCTTTCTGCTGGGATGCTCTTAAAGCTTGGTGGGTCGAGTGCGCGGTGCCCTCACCGCTCGCGGGACACGCCGTTAACCCGTCCATGGGGGCTCGGTGGCGGCATCCATGCCGCCAACGGTCCCGCAATCGGTAAGGACACCGCACCAGACAGTTGGCTGGTGGTTTACTGAAGAGCGAAGTCAGCGCACCAGACAGTTTGCTGGCTGCTTTATTTTGCACACCGACCATCTCGACTGGTCCTTGCCCGCTCACTATCGCGGGACCTTGAGCGGCATGGATGCCGCGCCAGAGCCTCCAGGGACGGATTCACGGCGTGTCCTGCGATGGTGGGCGGGCAAGGGCCCTGCAGCAAACGCGAAGACGTCGAGTGCGCGGTGCCCTCAGCGCTCGCGGGCTCTCAACTCGATGCCCTCGGACGCCGTTACCGGCACATCACGGTGCGCTGGCAGCGGCTGGCGTGGACTTGATCGGGCGTGCCTTGCTCTCGGCGATGAAGGCGCGCACCTGCTGCTCCAGCACTGGCAAGGTGACCGAGCCCTGGCGCAGGACCGCGTCGTGGAAGGCCTTGATGTCGAAGCGCTCGCCCAGTTCCTTTTCTGCCTCGGCGCGCAGCTTGACGATGGTGATCTCGCCCAGCTTGTAGCTCAGCGCCTGGCCGGGCCAGGAGATGTAGCGGTCCACTTCGGTGGTGACTTCGTGCTCGCTCAGCGCGGTGTGGTCGCGCAAGTAAGCCAGCGCCTGGTCGCGGCTCCAGCCGTCGTGGTGCACGCCGGTGTCGATCACCAGCCGGCAGGCGCGCCACATTTCGTAGGTGAGCCGGCCGAATTCTTCATACGGGGTTTCGTAGATGCCCATTTCCTGGCCGAGCTTTTCGGTGTACAGCGCCCAGCCCTCGCCATAGGCGGAAATGTAGTTCTGGCGCCGGAATGCCGGCTGGTCGCCCTGCTCTTCGGCCAGTGCGCCCTGCAGCGAATGGCCGGGCGAGGACTCGTGCAGGGTCAGCGCCGGCAGGTTGTACAACGGTCGCGAGGGCAGGTTGTAGGTGTTGAGCCAATACGTGCCCACGCCGCCGCGGCCGGCGGTCCAGAACGGGGCGATGTCGGCCGGCACCGGCTTGATGGTGAAGCGCCCGCGCGGCAGCGTGCCGATGAACTTGCCCACCTGCCCATCCACGCGCTTGGAAATCCACGCGGCGCGATCGAGCAGTTCCTGCGGGGTCTTGGCATAGAACTGCGGGTCGGTGCGCAGGAAGGTGAGGAACTGCGCGAAGCTGCCCTTGAAGCCAACCTGCTGGATGATCGCGTTCATTTGCGCCTGGATACGCGCCACTTCGTCCAGGCCGACCTGGTGGATCTGCTCAGGGGTCAGTTCCAGCGTGGTGTATTCGCGGATCTGCTGGCGATAGAAGGCCTTGCCGTCGGGCAATGCTTCGGCGGCCAGGGTGGTGCGCGCCTTGGGCATGTAGTCGTTGCGGAAGAAGGTCAGCAGCTTGCCGTAGGCCGGAAGGACGGCGGTGCTCAGCGCGGCTTTGGCCTGTTCGCGCAGCTGCGCCTGTTCGGCGGCGGGGATCTGCGCAGGCAGTTGCTTGAACGGCGCATAGAAGGTCGATTCGGTGGGGTCTTTGACATCGGCCACGGTGGCGATGGAGACATCGCGCCCGTCCAGCACCGCGCGCGGTACGCTGAATCCGCGTGCCAGGCCGGTGCGCATGTTGACCATCTGCTGGTCGAAATAGCGCGGCACATCGTTGAGACGCGCGATATAAGCGCGGAACTCGGCGGCGCTCTTCATCGGCCGCTGCGCCATGAAGCCCAGGTTCGACCAGAACGAGCTGTCGGAGTTGAACGGCATTTCGTACAGGCGCAGGCGCACTTCGGCGGCCAGGTTTTCCACCTGCGGGCGGTAGATGGCGAGGTTGATCCGGTTGGCCGGCGAGAGCTGTTTCGGGTCGATGCCATCGAGCTGCTTGAGCACACCGTCCCACACCGCCAGGCGCGCCTGCTGCGCGGCTGCGCTGACATCGGGCAGATGGGTGTTGTCGCCGGTGGTGTCGCTGTCCTCGTCGGCCTGGCCGGTTTCGGCCTGGCGCCAGGCCCACTCTTTTTCGTAGATCGTGCGGAAGCGCGCGTCGGCGGGTGCTTCGGCGGTGAGCGTGGCCGGGGCGGGCGGCGTGGCGGCCTGCGCCGAGGTGGCGGCGAAGCCTGCGCCCAGCAGGGCGAGCGAGAGTGCGGCGGCGAGCGGAGAGGTCACGTGCGGAAAGCCTGAGCTGGAACGAACGCCCGATGATGGCAGCAGCGGGGAGCGCTGCCATGGGCCGGAAGTCCCTGCAGGTGTCGTGGCGCGCTGCCGTGCCCGCTTGTTCTCAGGCGACGGCGCTGCCTATGCAGCTGCCATCGGTCTCGGCCCTCAGGCCTTGCGCACCACCACCAGATGCCGCTCGCCGTCCAGGCCGGGCACCTGCAGCGGATGCACCTCGCTCATGGTCCAGCCGGCGGGCAATGCGGCGATTTCGTCGTGCGGGTAGAGGCCCTTCATCGCCAGCAGGCTGCCGCCCGGGCGCAGCAGGTGGCCGCCGACGGCAATGATGCCGGCCAGCGTGTCCAGCGCGCGCGCGGTGAGGTGGTCGTAGGCGGCCGGCTCGTCCAGCGCCTCGGCGCGCGATTCGGCCACGCGGGCGTTGCGCAGCTCCAGGTGGCGCAAGGCCTCGCGCATGAAGCGCGCTTTCTTGCCGTTGCTTTCCACCAGGGTCACCTGCAGCTGCGGGCGGGTGATGGCCAACGGGATGCCGGGCAGGCCGGGGCCGGTGCCCAGGTCGGCCAGGGTGCCGCTGGCGATGTAAGGCTGCATGGCCAGCGAATCGAGCAGGTGGCGGGTGACCATCTCGCGCGGGTCGCGCACCGCGGTGAGGTTGTAGGTCTTGTTCCAGCGCACCAGCAACGTGAGGTAGCGCAGCAGCGGTGCGGCGAAGGCCGCGTCCAGGGATTGGGCCTGCAGGCCGCGTTCGAGCGCGGCGGAGACATCGGGGGCAAGTGCGGCATCGTTCATGCTGCGATTATCGCAGCTGGTGTGCCGTGCGGGCGCGCGGGTGCGGGCGTCTGTTGGGTACAGGCTTCCGTGCTGCCGGGAAAATGATTGCTTGATTGCTTGATTGCTTGATTGCTTGATTGCTTGGTTGCTTGGTTGCTTGGTTGCTTGGTTGCTTGGTTGCTTGGTTGCTTGGTTGCTTGATTTCTTGATTGCTTGATTTCTTGATTGCCTGATTGCTTGGTCTGCCGGTGCCGGTGCCGGTCTGCAAGCATCACCAGTCGATGCGGCACCTGCCGCATCACCGCCGCCGCCCGTTTCGACCATGACGCCCTGTGCGTCGGCAGCGACACCCCTGCCGCTGCCACCGAACGGACATCCGCCGGTCGCACTATGGTCGCGTCCGCTAAATCGCTTGCGTCCTCATGTCCCTGATAGACCCGTCTTCCGCATCCCCCCTGCCCGGCCCCGACCACGCGACACCCCCGGTGGATCGCGGCCGCCGGCGCATCCTCGTTGCCGGCGCCGGTCTGGCGGCGGCGGGGCTGCTCAGCCCGTTCGCACGCGCCAGTGGCAGTGCCGACCCCTTCACGCTGGGCGTGGCGGCAGGCGACCCGTTGGCCGACGGCTTCGTGATCTGGACGCGGCTGGCGCCCCGCCCGCTGGACCCGGACGGCCGCGGCGGCCTGCGCGCAGTAGTACCGGTGCGCTGGCAGGTGGCCAGCGACCCGAACATGCGCAACGTGGTGCGCCAGAGCGAGACTGTCGCCAGCCCGGCGTGGGGCCACGCGGTGCACGTGGAGCTCACCGGTCTGGCCGCCGATCGGCCTTACTGGTACTGCTTCCAGGCACTGGGCGCACGCAGCCCGATCGGCAGCGCGCGTACCTTGCCGGCAGCGCATCAGATGCCGGACACGGCGCGGTTCGGCTTCGTGTCCTGTTCGCATTGGGAGCTGGGGTACTTCAGTGCCTATCGCCACCTGGCTGCCGAGCAGCCGGATCTGGTGTTCTTCCTCGGCGATTACATCTACGAATACAGCAACCACGGCGAGGCGGCCAACAAGATCGTGCGCCCGCATGGCAGCGGCGAATGCCTGGATCTGGCCGGCTACCGTAATCGCTATGCGCTGTACCGCACCGACCCGGACCTGCAGGCGCTGCACGCCGGCAGCGCCTGCGTGGCGACCTGGGACGACCACGAGGTGCAGAACGACTACGCCAACCGCTGGTCGCAGGATCCGTCGATTGGAGTCGACACCTTCCTGGCCCGACGCGCCGCCGCCTACCGCGCCTTTTACGAACACTTCCCGCTACGCGCGCGGCACCGCCCGCATGGCGCGGACATGCGCATCTACCGCGCGCTGGACTACGGCCAGCTGGCACGCCTCTACGTGCTCGACGGGCGCCAGTACCGCAGCGAACAACCCTGCCCGCAGGCCAATGGCTGGCGCCGCGGCCGCGTGGTGGACGACAGTTGCCAGGAGCGCACCGACCCGCGCCGTACCATGCTTAGCTGGGAGCAGGAGCGCTGGCTGCATGGCGGCTTCGCGCAATCGCCCGCACGCTGGAACGTGATCGCGCAGGATCTGCTGGTGGCGCCGATGGCGCAGACCGGTCGCGATGGCACGGTCGGGCACTGGACAGACGGCTGGGACGGCTACCCGGCCACGCGCGAACGCATGCTCGATGCGATCGCCAAGACCCGGCTGCGCAACCCGGTGTTCTGGGGCGGCGACATCCATTCGTACTGGGTCACCGATCTGAAGGCCGACCCGGCCGACCCGGATTCGGCAACGCTGGCCACCGAATTCGTCGGCACCTCGGTCACCTCCGACGGCCAGCGCAATGCCGAACTGCACCAGACCATGGCGCTCAACCCGCACGTGCATTACGTCGACGGCGAAACACGCGGCTATGTCTCGGTGACGCTGACGCCGGGCCGGATGGAAACGCGCCTGCAGGGCATCTCCGACCGCCGCGACCGCCAGGCCACGGTGTCGACGTTGAAGCGCTTCGTGGTCGAAGACGGCAAGCCCGGTGCGGTGGAGGCGTGATTCCTGCGGTGTGCTGCGGCAGCTTGTGGTTGCTGCATCCGCCACTGCGCATGCGTCGTTCGCCGACACCAGTGGCAGCACGCATGCAGCGCTAGCCCACGACCTCGCCACGCACACGCTCTCCTGTGTGCAACGCAATGCGCTGCCTGCACGCCCACAGCGCACGCGCGGCTGCGCCCCACGCCGATAGACACTGCCGGTAAGACAGCGGCGCTATAGCTGGACACCGCTGCCAGAGCTTGGAGAACGCCATGCCCGCCTCCGATCCCGCCCGCCGCCGCATCCTGCAAGGCCTGGGTGCCGGTTTGTTGCTGCCGGCCACTGCCGGTTGGCCCGCACGTCACCTGGCCGCACCGTCCGGGCGGCCGATCATCACCGATGGCGTGCAGAGCGGCGATGGCGTGGATGCCCGCGCCATGATGTGGAGCCGCGCCGATCGGCCGTCGCGGCTACGCGTGGAATGGGATACGCGGCCCAGCCTGCGCCAGGCGCGGCGCGTGGACGGGACGATGGCCGGTTACCAGTTCTTCGGCGAAGTGGAAATCGATGGCGGCAGCGGCGTGCTCACAGTGACCTTGCGCGATCTGGACGGCGTGGCGCAGTTTCGTCAGCCGATCCTGCCGCACGGCGCCGCGTAGGCAACCGCAGCGGGCGTGTCAGGCGCCCGCCAGCGGATAAAACGCCAATGCGGCACGACATTCCGGCGCGGCCCACCATTCGTGCAGCTGCCATTGCGCAGCCTGGCCAAGTGCCGGATCGCACCACTGCAGCCGCAGCGCACCTTCAGGCGTGAGTGCATACGCCAGCCGATGCAACCCGAACGACAGGCCATGCCCGTAGGCCTTGAGCAAGGCTTCCTTGGCGCACCACAGCCGAAAGAACAGCGCATGTTGTACCTCCGGCGCCAGCGCGGTGAGCAAGGCGATTTCGTCGGGATGGAAGAAGCGTTGCGCGATCTCCAGAACCCGCGGACGCGCGCGAATGCGCTCCAGGTCCACGCCCAACCGCACGCCGTTGCCCAGGCCCACAAGCAAATACTCGCCGCTATGGCTCCAGCCGGTATCTCGTTCGGGCAGCGCCGGCTGCAGCGAGGGACGCCCGCGTGCATCGCGCTGCAGCGGCACCTGCGCAGGGTCAATACCCAGCGCCGGGCCAAGCAATTGACGCGCCTGCGGCTCGCCACGTTCGCCATGCCGGTGCGGGCGCAGCCACAGCTGCACCGGCCCGACCTGCCAGCTTGCGTACGCTGTCACGCCTCGTGCACCAAACCGAACACTCGGCCATCTCGTTCATTGCGCTCGACAGCTGCTTCACGCACGGCTGCGTTGAATGGCGCCCATGCACCACTTCCGGTGCAATCGAACGAGGAGATCGGCAACATGGGCATCATCATCTGGTTGATCGTCGGCGGCATCGTGGGTTGGCTGGCCAGCATCATCATGCGCCGCGATGCGCAGCAGGGCATCATCCTCAATGTGGTGGTCGGCATTGTGGGCGCACTGATCGCCGGTTTCCTGTTTGGCGGCGGCATCAACCAGGCCATCACGCTGTGGACCTTCGTCTGGTCGCTGGTGGGCGCGGTGATCCTGCTGGCCATCGTCAACCTGTTCACCCGAGGCCGCGTGCGCTAACGCGCAGCGGCAGTTACACATCGCGTCATCAACGCCCGGGCCTGCCCGGGCGTTGTCGTTTCAGCCCTCCGCCGCAAGCCGATCGGCCGGGTGGTGCACGCCGTCTTCCACCGGCACGGCGATGTTCAAGGCATACGGGTTGACGCCTTCCAGGCAGCCGACGTTGTAGCCGTATTCGTTGGGGTTGGAGCGGCGCCGGTGATGCGTATAGATCCCGCACACACCGCAGAAATAATGCGCCGCCGTCTGCGTGTTGAACTGATACAGCCGCAACACGTCTTCGCCCTGCAACACATGCAGGCCGTCCAGCGTGACCGAAGCGACGATGGCGCCGCGCCGGCGGCACATCGAACAATCGCAGCGGCGCGGGTCGAGCAGGCCGTGCGGCAACTCCAGATCGATCTGCACTGCACCGCAGTGGCAACTCAAACGGTGCACCGGCCCCAGCGTGACATCGCCCACCTTGTGCGTGCTGCGACGCAGATGCCGCTCGCTCATGCGCCCGCTTCCGCCAGCCGCACCCACGCCGGTGCGTGATCGCTGGGGCGCTCCCAGGTGCGCGGTTCGCGGTCGATGCCCGATTCCACGGCACGTGCGCGCAAGGCCTCCGAGACCAGGGTCAGGTCGATGCGCAGGCCGAGATTGCGGCGGAAACCGGCCTGGCGGTAATCCCACCAACTGAACTGCTCGGCTTCCTCGTGATGCAACCGGAATGCATCGTGCAGGCCAAGCGCCAACAATCTTTCCAGCGCGGCGCGCTCGGCGGTGGAGGTGAGGATATGGTGCTCGTTCCACACCGCCGCATCGTGCACGTCACGCGCATCCGGGGCGATGTTGAAGTCGCCCAGCACCACCAGCTGCGGATGGCGTTGCAGTTCCTGCGCGATCCAGTCGTGCACCGCGTCCAGCCAGCGCAGTTTGTAGGCGTATTTGTCGGTGCCCACGTCCTGACCATTGACCACGTACAGATTGATGATGCGCACGCCATCGACAGTGGCGGCGATCACGCGCTGCTGCACGTCGTCGAACCCGGGGATACCCAGTTGCACGTCCAACGCCGGCGAGCGCGACAGGATCGCCACGCCGTTATAGGTTTTCTGCCCGCAAAACACGCTGCGATAGCCCAGCTCGGCCAGCGCGGCATCCGGGAACTTGTGGTCTTCCAGCTTGGTTTCCTGGATGCCCACCACGTCCGGCGCAAACGCGCCGAGCCACTGTTGCAGGTGCGGCAGGCGCACGTTGAGCGAGTTGACGTTCCAGGAGGCGATCTTCATGGCGGCGGCCGTGGTTCAAACCGCCAATGGTACCGCGGCCATGCTGGTCAGTCCGACGCGCCCGGCCGGTCGTGATGCTCGGGGCCGGCCGTCATGGCCGCGGCCTGACCGTGCGGTATTGGTTGCGCTCCCCGCTGCGTGCTCCGCGTAGGTCGACGTTGGCGCACAGGCGGTCTCCACACAGGACGACATCGCTGTTGGCCACCGCGTGCAGCACCTTGGCGTCCAGCCGGTAGCGGGTCAGATCCTGGCGCGCTTCGGTCAGCAGTTACACGCTTGAAGCACAGGCCAGCACCGTCGCCACGATCAACCCAGCGCAGGTAAGCCAGGCGCGGGTGAGCCACCGCCTGCGCGGCGCCTCGTGCGCGGTTTCCACCGCCTGCAATGCGGTGCCGGAGCGCGAGATCACTGCGTCCAGCCGGCGCGAGGCCGGTGCCAGACTGCTATCGAGCGCCTGTTGCCAGGCCTGCTGCAGCTGCGGCACCGCGCCGCCGACCAGGCGGTCGATTTCATCGCCGTTGCGCGCGAACAGGGCGCGCAGCGCTGCCATCTCCCGCTCCAGTGCGGCGTGCTGACGCTGATCGCGCGCTTCGATGGTGGCCGCCAGCGTGCCCAGCGCCCTGGCCAGGTCCTTGAGCTCTTCTTCGCGCATCCGTCTTCTCCGTCACCACGCATCTCACCCTGGACGTGATAGGCGACCACGGTGTCGGCGGTGTCGTAAAGCTGCACACCGGGCGTGCTCTTTGCAAAGCGCTGCGCGGTTTCTGGATGCAATCGGGCTGCGTTGAACGTGGTTGCCGGAACGCCGCTCACCGCCGAGGCTGCCGATCCCATGCCGCCGCCCAGGGAATGGCCGGCAATTTCAAAATCGATTCGCTGATCCTTCATGCGCAATGCCAATCGCATGGCGCGATCGTAGTGATCGGTCTGCATGCCAACCGACTGCGGGAAGTTGTTGGCCAGAAAATCTTCGGCGCTGGTGTCCCGCAGACCATCGGCGGTTGCCACTTCTCCCGCTGAGCCTTTGTAGACCACGGTGGGCTTGTAGCCGGGTCCGAGAACTGCCGGATCGGGATAGCTTCGATCGTTCCAGAGTCCATGCGATGCACGGGAACTCCTCTATTGAACACCAGCGTAGGATCCGCCTTGCGTTTCAGCAACCAATGGACCTCCTCGAATGCGCCACCAATTGCGTAATTATCGATCAGCGTTCCTCCCATGCCTGCTAACGCATTCACGTCAGCGCCGCGTTCGACCAACAACTGGATGTCCGCCCGTTTATTTTGTTTGATGAGTGCGTGAAAAAGTAAGGTTTCGTTGTTCGCATTGCGTGTATTGGGATCACCACCATGATCCAACGGCAATTTGAGATAGATCGGGTCATCCTGCTCGGCTGCCCAGACCATTGCATTTGAGTTATTGCGTGCGCCTCGATCCAACGTCTGGTAAGGCAGCGCCACATTCGGATCGGCCCCATTGTCCAGCATCGCCCACCCTATCCAGCGGCACCGGCGCGTCGCCGCCGGCAGGCGCGGCCGGGACGGCGGGCTCGCCGGCATAGACGCTCAGGCTGGCGCTCACGCACAGCGCCAACAGGCACACACGGGGAAGCGGACAGGAGCGATCGCGTGACATGGGACAACCGTAAGTGGCAGAGGCTACCGATTTAATACCTTACTGTGAATTAATTATTTCATGGAAGCAGGTAAGCTAGCCATTCCCACGTGACACCGCTCGCCATGCCGTCCTCCGTCGCCGTCGCCTTGCCTCCACATTCGCCTGCCTTCCTCGGCCTGAGCCTCAACGAGCGCGACATGCTCGACCGCCTGCGGCTGGCCGGCGTGCTCACCCGCGCCGACCTCAGCCGCGGTACCGGGCTGACCGTGCAGACCGCAGTGCGCCTGATCGAAGGCCTGCAAGCACGCGGCATGGTGCAGATGGGCGAGGCGGTGGCGCGCATGGGCCGCGGCAAGCCCGGGGTGGCGGTGTCGCTGAATCCGGCGCACGGCCACACCCTGGGCATTTCCATCGCCACCGACGCGCTGACCCTGGCGCTGGTGGATTTTTCCGGGGCGGTGCTTGCCGTCAGCGAGGTCGCGCTAACCGATACCACGTTGTACGGCGTACTCACCCAGTTGCAGGCGGCCGATGCCGCGGTGCTGGCGCGCGTGGACGATGCCGGCCAGCGGCTGGGCATCGGCGTGGCGATGAGCGGGTTTTTCACCGGCGAGGATGCCTTCATCAACCCGCCCGAGCCGCTGCGCGCCCTGGGCCAGATCGCACTGTGCCCGTGGCTGGCCGATGCCTTCGGGCAGCCGGTATGGATGGACAACGACGGCAGCGTCGCCGCTGCCGGCGAAGCGATGCTGGGCATCGGCCAGCGTCATCGCGACTTCGCCTATCTGTATCTGAGCTACGGCCTGGGCGGTGGCCTGGTCATCGACGGTCAGGTGATGCGCGGTGCACGCGGCAATGCCGGCGAGTTCGCCGGCATGTTGCCGGCGCTGCAGCTGGAACGCGCCACGCTGGAATTGCTGCGCGAACTGCTGGCCGAAGACGGCGTGACATTTACCGATGTGCGCAGCTTGCTGGCGGCTTACGACCCGGCCTGGCCGGCGATCGACCGCTGGATCGCGCGCAGCGCACCGGGGGTGTCGTTGATCATGTCGGCCATCACTGCAGTGTGCGACCCCGAAGCCATCGTGTTCGGCGGCCGCCTGCCCGGCAATCTTGCCCAGCGGCTGATCGCCGCGGTGCAGATCGACAACCTGCCACGCCATGGCCAAGCGCGCCCACTGCCGTTGCTGCTGCCGGCCGAAGCGCCCGCCGATGCCTGCGCGATCGGTGCGGCCACCTTGCCGTTGAAAGCGCGTTACTTTCGGTAACGCCGCAACCGCGCCGGCCGGCACCGAATCCGTCCCGGCATGCGCATCGCGCATCGCGCATCGCCCGGATTGGAGCAGCATCACTTGCATGGCGGCAAACATCTCAGCGAGCGCAGCACCTTGGCATGCAACTCGCGGGCAAGCAGGACCACCTGTTGCTGCGTGACTGCATCCATGTCGTCGAACATCTCCTCGCCGCGCAACGGCGTTGCGGGCTGCAACGGGCGGCCAAACGGCTGCTGGGACACCAGCCGCCAGGCATCGCCATACAGCGGCTCGGCTATGTCCAACAGGGGCGAAGACAGCAGCTGATCCAGCACCGGCATCGCTGCCCGGTCGCCGCGCATCGCCCTTTCTTCCAGGTTGGCCAGTACCTGCTCGGCCTCGGCACGGCCCGGGAACGAGAGTGGTTGTGGCCGGCGAGGTCGGGCTGCTGCTCGATGAACCGACGTGCGTGTTGACGCAACAGTTCGAGCTGCGCATCCGGATCACCGCCGACTGCGGCCTGACGCAGCGGTTGCTCCACCTGTGCGTAGTCGCCCTGGCCGATGTGCCGGCAGGCCATCAGCTGTGCCGCGTGGTCAGGCGCGCGTTGCAAGGAGCCCTCAGTCGCATCGCGCGCCGTCGCATCCGCGGCACCCACCGAGCCTGCGGTGGAATGCGCCGCCTCGGTGAGCGCGGCGCAACGCGCGTACATGTGCGCGCGCGCGTAAGGCGCCGCGACGGCGGTGCGCATGGCGGCACGGCCACAGTGACGCCACTCGGCCACACCACCTTCCGCCAAAACGCAGAACGCCGGCACTGGGCCGGCGTTCTGCGTTGTCAGCTGTTGCTTGCGCTATCGGTCAGTGACCCGAGGCACCGCTCGCACCCAGGCCGGTTTCGGCACGGATCTGCTGCGCCTTGAACGCGGCACGTTCGTTGGCGGCCTGCGGGCTGCGGTCCAGCACCGAGAACAGCCAGATGCCGACAAAACCAACCGTCATCGAGAACAGCGCCGGCGAGGTGTACGGGAACGGCGCCGAGCCGGCCGCATTGCCCAGCGTGTCCACCCACACCGACGGCGACAGCACCGTCAGCACCAGCGAGGAGATCAGGCCCAGGAAGCCGCCAGTCACCGCGCCACGGGTGGTGCAGTTCTTCCACAACAGCGACAGGATCAGCACCGGGAAGTTGGCCGAGGCCGCGATGGCGAACGCCAGCGACACCATGAAGGCCACGTTCTGCTTCTCGAACACGATGCCCAGCAGCACTGCGATCACCCCCAGCACCAGGGTGGTGGCACGTGAGACCTTGAGCTCCGAGCCCGGCGCCGGATTGCCCTTCTTGATCACCGTGGCGTACAGGTCATGCGACACCGCCGACGCGCCGGACAGGGTCAACCCTGCAACCACCGCCAGGATGGTGGCAAAGGCCACCGCCGAGATGAAGCCCATGAACACATTGCCGCCCACCGCATTGCCGACCAGCACCGCCGCCATGTTGGCTGCGCCCTTGCCGCCGTGGATGGTGCCGGTGGCGACATCGGCAAACTGCGGGTTGGTCAGCACCAGTGCGATCGCACCGAAGCCGATGATGAAGATCAGGATGTAGAAGTAGCCGATCCAGGTGGTGGCCCACAGCACCGATTTGCGTGCCTGCTTGGCATCGGGAACGGTGAAGAAGCGCATCAGGATGTGCGGCAGGCCGGCGGTGCCGAACATCAGCGCCATGCCGAACGAGATCGCCGAGATCGGGTCCTTGACGAAGCCGCCCGGCCCCATGATCGACAGGCCCGCTTTGGCTGCATCCTCCGGCGATGCACCGCCGTTGGCCGCAATCGCGGTCTTCACCCGCACGCCCTCGGCAAACAGCGCCTCGAAGCTGAAGTTGAAGTGCCACATGATCGCCACGGCCATGAAGGTCACGCCGGTCAGCAGCAGCACCGCCTTGATGATCTGCACCCACGTCGTTGCGGTCATGCCGCCGAACAGCACGTAGACCATCATCAGCACGCCGACCAGCGTCACCGCCACCCAGTAGTCCAGGCCGAACAGCAACTTGATCAACGCACCGGCGCCGACCATCTGTGCGATCAGATAGAACAGCACCACCACCAGCGTGCCCGATGCGGCAAAGCTGCGGATCGCCGTTGGTGCGAAGCGATATCCGGCCACGTCGGCGAAGGTGTACTTGCCGAGGTTGCGCAGGCGCTCGGCCATTAGGAAGGTCAGGATCGGCCAGCCGACCAGAAAGCCGATCGCATAGATCAGGCCGTCGTAGCCATTGGCCATCACCGCCGCGGTAATGCCCAGGAACGAAGCCGCCGACATGAAGTCACCGGCAATCGCCAGGCCGTTCTGGAAGCCGGTAATACCGCCGCCAGCGGTGTAGAAATCTGCGGCCGATTTGGTCTTGCTGGCCGCCCACTTGGTGATCCACAAGGTGCCCAGCACGAAGAGGCCGAACATGGCAATCGCCACCCAGTTGGTGGGCTGCTTGTCGACCTGGCCCATGTCGCCACCGGCGGCCAGTGCCAGGCCGGTCGGCAGCAGGCCGGCCAAAATCAGGAGAAGGCGCGAAGTCTTGCTCATTTGCGGGCTTCCTCCAGGATCTGCGCAGTCAGCTGGTCGTAGGTGTTGTTGGCACGGCGCACGTAGATGGCGGTGATGATGATGGTGAACACCATCACTCCGATCGCGATCGGAATGCCGATCGAGGTCACCCCTGCGCCGATCGGTTTGGCAAGGAATTCCTTGTCGAAGGCGATCAGGCCGATGTAGCCGTAATAGGCCAGCAACATCAGCACGGTGAGTGTCCAGCCCAGCGTATTGCGCTGACGCTTGAGTGCGTGGTACTTCGGATTGGCATCGATCTTGGCGATCAGTGCGTCATTCGAGACGGTCATGGTCTGTCTCCTGGAGTGCGGGCGGCACGGCCCGCCCACATGCGTGGCGGGCTGCCGGCGGGGTGAATCTTAGAAGCTGTACTTGGTGGTGAACTGCAGACGCGAGATGTCGCCGCTGTCGCCGTTTTCGGCTTCGCGACGGCCATACATCAGCTCTGCACCCACGTCGACCTTGGGCAGTGGCGAATAGAAGACGTTGGCACGGATGCTCTGCTGCGACTTGCTGGCAAGCCCGCCGGTGTTGGCCAGGCTGTGGTCGTAGTCCACGCGCGAATACATGATGGTGCTGCGCAGCTTGGCGTTGTAGTCGTGGCGCCAGGCCACCCAGCCAGCCACGGTGCTGACAGTCTGGATGTTGCCGTCGATGTCGATCTCCACATCCGAGCCGTTGCCCAGACCCAGATAGCGGCCAAGACCTTCGCCATAGGCCAACTGATAACGCAGGTCGTTGCTGGAGTTGATGATCCAGCGCCCGCCGCCGGCAATGGCGCCGCCGAAATCGGTGTCGTTGGTCAGCGCACTGCGGGTGCGGTACTGGCGCGCGATGGCCGACAGGCCGAACGTACCCCAGGTGCCCTTCCAGTTGTAGCGCGCGGTCAGGTCCGGCATCGCGCCGTGGTCTGCGGCCAGGATGGTGTTGCCGCCCTGGTAGGGCGTTGTCAGTGTTTCGGTGTTTTCGGCCGAGACGCTGAAGGCGCCGCGGGTGTAACGGATCTGGGTCTGACGGCTGAACAACACACCGTCGGTCGGCCCGACGATATCGGCCGCTTCGGGCAGGATGGTGGCATCGACGAAGTTGGACCAGGTCTGGCCGGCCAGCCAGTTGTTCCAGCTCATGTAGGCATGTCGCAAGGTGCCGCCGTACAAGTTGTTGACCTGGTTGGCCAGCGCGTTGCCGAAGAAATCCAGTTCGATGAAGCCGGTGAGCTTGTCGCCGTTTTCGGTAACCGTGTCCACGCCCAGGTTGAAGCGCGAGAACTTGGCGTGGAAGTCGGTGTCCGTGCTCGACGCCTGCCCCCCGACAGGCGTCTGCGTCGGAATGTACAGGTAACGCCCAACCGCACCTTCCGGCAAGGCGCCGTCGCTGGTCCGGGTGGTCATGAAGTCGGCCTTGATGAAACCGTCGAAACGAAACGTTGTCCCCGGCAACGCGTTCGGCGTAATGCTGCTCAGCTGGATCGGCCTTTTGCCGGCAGGCACCACCGGCGCGGCAGGCATCTGTGCCTGCAAGGTGCGCACTTCCGTGACCTGGGTCTGCGTCTGGGCAATCTGGCCCTGCTGCTGTTGCTGCGCCGAGACCAGCAGCTGGACCTGACGCTCGAGCTCGGCAATGCGGGCTTCCAGCGCTTTTTCCTTGGACGTTTGCGCGAACGCCACGCCCGGCAGGATGCTGGCCACGAACAAGGCAGCCGCCAACGGATGGCGCACCAGCGGTGCAGTACGGTGTTTCATGGAACCCTCTCCCCAATGAAGGCCTCGCGCTTGATGGCGATGCTGTGCGGAGCGTGAGGCAGTCCGCGCTTCGCAGCCTATTCGCCTTTGGTCGTAGCTGCAACGCAGCATTCCACAAGGTGACCATTGGTCGCACCAGAACTCGCAATGGGTGTGCGGCAGCGCACACCCCAGGTTACGACCATGGTCTAACGCGCCGTTGACTAACGGGACAGAGTGGATACGGCACACTGAGAACCTACTGAGGGCAGCGGCAACGCCTTCTCCCGACACGTTCATTGCAAGTGAGGCTGCCATGGCTGATGTTTATCCCGTCGATCCCGCGTTCGCCAACGGCGCACGCGTCAATGGCGAACAGTACGCAACGCTGTACCGCGAATCGATCGAGCATCCCGAGCAGTTCTGGGGCAAGGCCGCACAGCGGTTGAGCTGGTTCAAGCAACCTACCCAGATCAAGGATGTCAGCTACGCGCTGGACGACTTCCACATCCGCTGGTTCGGCGACGGCGAGCTCAACGCCAGCGTCAACTGCCTGGACCGCCAGCTCGCCACGCGCGGCGACAAGACCGCGCTGCTGTTCGAACCCGACAGCCCGGACGCAGCCTCTTACCCGGTCACCTACCGGGAGTTGTACGAGCGCGTCTGCAAGCTGGGCAATGCGCTGCGCAACCTGGGCGTCAAGAAGGGCGACCGGGTCACCATCTACCTGCCGATGATCGTCGATGCCGCCGTGGCCATGCTGGCCTGTGCGCGTATCGGTGCGGTGCACTCGGTGGTGTTCGGCGGCTTTGCCGCCAACTCTATCGCCGACCGCGTGATCGACTGCCAGAGCAAGTTGATCATCACCGCTGACGAAGGCCTGCGCGGCGGCAAGAAGATTCCGCTCAAGGCCAATGTCGATGCGGCGCTGAAGATTCCCGGCACCAATACGGTCGAAACGGTGCTGGTGGTGCGCCACACCGGCGGCGCAGTGGAGATGCAGGCACCGCGCGACCGCTGGTTCCATGATGTGGTCGACGGCCAGCCGGCCGAGTGCGAACCCGAGCGCATGAACGCGGAAGACCCGCTGTTCATCCTCTACACCTCCGGTTCCACCGGCAAGCCCAAGGGCGTGCTGCACACCACCGCCGGCTACCTGTTGTTTGCCAGCTATACGCACGAAGTGGTGTTCGACCTGCGCGAGGACGACATCTACTGGTGCACCGCCGACGTGGGCTGGGTCACCGGCCACAGCTACATCGTCTACGGCCCGCTCGCCAACGGCGCCACCGCGCTGATGTTCGAAGGCGTGCCCAATTACCCGAACGTGTCGCGCTTCTGGGAAGTGATCGACAAGCATCAGGTCACCTTGTTCTATACCGCGCCCACCGCGATCCGCGCGCTGATGCGCGATGGCGAAGCGCCGGTCAAGAAAACCTCGCGCAAGAGCCTGCGCCTGCTCGGCAGCGTTGGCGAGCCGATCAATCCGGAAGCCTGGCGTTGGTATTACGAAGTGGTCGGCGACAGCCGCTGCCCGATCGTGGACACCTGGTGGCAGACCGAAACCGGCGGCATCCTGATCTCGCCGCTGGCCGGCGCGGTCGATCTGAAGCCCGGCTCGGCCACGCTGCCGTTCTTCGGTGTGCAACCGGCGCTGGTCGATGCCGAGGGCAAGATCCTGGAAGGCGCCACCGAAGGCAATCTGGTGCTGCTGGATTCGTGGCCCGGCCAGATGCGCTCGGTCTATGGCGACCACCAGCGTTTCATCGACACCTATTTCCGCACCTATCCGGGCAGCTACTTCACCGGCGACGGCTGCCGCCGCGATGCCGATGGCTATTACTGGATCACCGGCCGCGTGGACGATGTGATCAATGTCTCCGGCCACCGCATCGGCACCGCCGAAGTGGAAAGCGCGCTGGTCTCGCACCCCAAGGTCGCCGAGGCGGCCGTGGTCGGCTTCCCGCACGACGTCAAGGGCCAGGGCATCTATGCCTACGTCACCCTGATCGCCGGCGAGACGCCGAGCGAAGAACTACACAAGGAATTGATCACCTGGGTGCGCAAGGAGATCGGCCCGATTGCATCCCCGGATCATCTGCAGTGGGCACCAGGCCTGCCGAAGACCCGCTCGGGAAAGATCATGCGCCGCATCCTGCGCAAGATCGCCGAGAACGCACCGGATCAACTCGGCGACACCTCGACCCTGGCCGACCCATCGGTGGTGGATTCGTTGGTAAGCGAGCGGTTGACGCGCTAACGCGCTGGCGCGCGTTGGGCATCGGGAGTGGGGAATCGATCAAGCGGTTCCCTGCGAACGGAGGGAATGAAGAATGGGGAATGGGGATCGTTGGGCCGGTTCCCTGCCAGCGGGCGCAGAGGCGGCAGGGGGATTGTAAAAACAGTCCTCCGCCCACCTCTGTTAACCGGTGTTTAGCACTCTCCCGAACCACCATCCGCACCCAATGCACCCATTTCTCGCTGCTGTCCTTAGCTGTTGATGTCACTCTTGGCGTTTGCTTTTGCGATTCCCGATTCCCGATTCTCGATTCCCCCTCCCGATTCCCGGCGCCAAAATGACCACCCTGCTGATCGCCGACGACCATCCCCTGTTCCGTGAAGCCTTGCGCGGGGCGGTGCAGCGCGTGATGCCGGGGGTGCAGTTGTTCGAGGCTGACACGGTGGATGCCTTGTACACCCTGGCAGATGCGCAGCCGGATGCCGATCTGTTGCTGATGGATCTCAACATGCCGGGCGCGCAGGGATTCAGTGCGTTGGTACACATGCGTTCGCTGCATCCGCAGTTGCCGGTGGTGGTGGTGTCCGCGCGCGAAGAGCCTACCGTGATGCGGCGGGCGATCGACCACGGCGCGTTCGGATTCATTCCCAAATCTGCCGATTCGGACACCATCGGTCGCGCGCTCGCCACCGTGCTCGATGGCGAGCGCTGGATCCCGGCCGAAGCGCAGAACCTGCCGCCCACCGACAGCGAAGAGCGCGAGGTCGGCCAGCGGCTACGCGATCTCACCCCGCAACAATTCCGCGTGCTGCAGATGCTCGGCGCCGGGCGGCTCAACAAGCAGATCGCCTACGACCTTGGCGTGTCCGAGGCCACCATCAAGGCGCACGTCACTGCGATCCTGCGCAAGCTCGGCGTCACCAACCGCACCCAGGCGGTGCTGATGGCCGGCAAGCTCGCCATCGATGCCGACGGCATCGTGCTGCCGCCGCCGGAAGAGGATTGATTTGCGCGGTGCCTGCGGGGGGCGCACTGGAATCGCCGCATCGCGTCCGCGTCCGCGTCTACAGACCGATTCGCACTCCAGCTGGCCGTGCGGCAAGAGCAACAAACCAACACCGTTGTAGGAGCGCCCTTGGGCGCGAGGGCTTTATCGATAGAGCCTCATCGCGCGCCAGCGCGTACCGCTCCGACGCCTCGCGCCCTGCCCTCGACTCCGGCGCGCGGGCAGGGCCTTGCGACCCTTCGGTGGCATGGACAAGTCGGTGAAGCCAGCGGGTCCAGCCGGTGGCGGCGAAGGCTCTGGAGATGTCGCTGCCGTCGTCCAGCAGCGCCAGCCCACACAGCCGGACGGAAAACGCCATCGCACGCATTACATGATCCTTCGCCGGTCGGCGCGCGCCGTGGCGCATGGCATAGGCAGGTATGGCCGCACGCCGGGTCGTGCATAGCGTTGAGCAGTAGTCCACCAGGTACTTTGGTGCATCTGGCGCTTCTGTGATGTGGTGCCACTGGTGCGCCTGGAAACCTGTGAACACCACGCTGGTGGCGAGCAAGCTCGGGGTTCGCTCGATCGCCGCGGCTTCTTGTGCCGGAAATCACGCACGTGGGCGAAATGGAACGGGGTTGGTTGTCGACCGCAAGCTGACGGACGCAGTGTTCAGCGCATCCCTTGGTCCAGCGTATCGCCTGCGTGCATTTCCGCGACCATTGCGGCGTGCACGTGAAACGCAGCGTTTAAACGTCAACACGCTTGTGTCTGCACACTCGCACCGACACGTCGTCGCATCGGTGCGCAAAGAGCTGATTGCGCAAACACCATCCCAACCATCACGCGCCAGTGACAAGCCCAAGCGCAGGGGCGTGATCGCATCCACAGCCGCGCGCCGCGCGCCATCTCAGTTGTCGACATCACCATTGACCATGAGCTGATGCCTGGGCAAGGCTCGGGCATCAAGGACGCTTTGGAGCTGGCATGGCGCGACGTTTCCCCTGGCTCTGGATGGGCCTGTTGATGGCATGTGCACTGATTGCGGTGCTGGCCTGGCAAAACAAGCAGCTGCGTGTGCAGCAGCAATGGCTGCAGGCGCGCATCAGCACGCCGTATGACGGCATGTATGTGCCGCGTATCGAAGTCACCGATGGCGATGGTCGGCGGCACATGCTGGGCGCACCGCACGGGCCGGCGCAGGTGTTGTTCTTTTTCACCACCACTTGCCCGTACTGCCAGCGCTCGGCGCCGACCGTCTTGCGCGCAGCGCGGCAGCTGCAGGCCAACCTGCCCGGCCGGCCGCAGCTGGTGGGCGTGTGCCATTGCGACGCCGCGCAGGCCGCGCGCTATGCGCATGTGCACGGCTTCGATTTTCCGGTGGTCACGTTGACCGATCGTCGCGCGTTGATGCTGTTTCGCGCGCGCAACGTGCCACTGCTGATGGCCATCGATGGGGAGGGGCGCGTGCGCCATTCGCATCTTGGCGTTTTCGATACCACGGAGCGGGTGCAGGACCTCGTCGCCGCCTTGCGCCGCACGGATGCGCCAGCGGCTTTTGCAACGGTGAAGGAGTAATGCATGAAGAAGCGTTGGGCAACCTTGCGCAGTGCGTTGATGGCGGCGACCTTTCTGGCCAGCACCGGGTTTGGTGCGTTCCAGGTGATGGCAGTCGACAACGCACAGCCGAAAGTGGAATCGTGTAGTGCATGGGCCTGCAAAGCCGAGTGTCCGGAGTTCGGCGGCGACCTGGGCCAGGGCAACGTCTGCTACTGCTGCGGCTAACAGCGCCCGATAGAGCAACTACGCCGCTGTCAGATGGAGAGGGCTGGTGGGACGGAAGCGGTGTGCACCACGCACACATGCCGGTTGTGCGTACTGCCAGCATCTTGCGGACACTGCACGCATCATCTTGATCATCGCTGTGACCAATGACGGCGAGGTCCCCCAGGGCTTCGCCGTTTATGGGTGAAATGCCGCAACCCGATGCCGGGACAGGGAAAGGCATGCAGCGCCACCGCTTGCAGATGCCCGATGGTGAATGCTTCGCCGTCGGCGAAGAGATGGTCGAACTGGCTGCCGTCCCGCCTGAATTCCGCACCGGCGTTGAAAATGCTGCCGAAGGTGTCCTGCACGGAGCGAATGCGCTCGCCGATGGCGAGCTGCCCACCCAGGTGCTGCTGCAACCATGGCGCAGCCGACAGATGGTCGGCATGCGCATGTGTTTCGAGTAGCCACTGCACCTGCAGGCCCTGGTCACGCACGTATTGCGCAAGCGCCTCAGCCGAGCCGGTTGCGGTTCGGCCGGACGCCATCTCGAAGTCGAGCACGCTGTCGATGATGGCGCAGGCCGACGAGCCGGGATCCCGCACCACGTGGCTGGCGGTGAATGTCGCAGGATCAAAGAACGTCGCCACGTGCGGCGCGGGCATGCTGCCGGAGTGGGCGCCGGTCACCACCGTGCGCGCCATTGCCAGAGAGGTGTCGAGTGCGGCAGAAGCAATCACGATCACAACGCCGAGAGGAAGTGCAATGACAATTTCATAGATGCATATACACTGCAACTATTAATCGCTATGCGGAGCTGTCCGTTCAGTCGCCAGAGGGCTCAGCCGTTACGCTCTACATCTCCCTGACCCGTAGTCCTCCACGCCCCGTGACCGAAACAACTCTCTCCGTCAGTGATCTTGCCGCCATGAAGGAGCGCGTGCCGGAGGTGGCCGAACTGCTGCGCTTCATGGCCACACCGTCACGTCTGCTGCTGCTGTGCCAGTTATCGCAGGGCGAGTCCACCGTGAGCGGCCTGGAAGCAACGACAGGCATCCGGCAGCCGGCCTTGTCCCAGCAACTGGCCGACCTGCGGCAGCGGCAATTGGTCCTCACCCGTCGCGAATCCCGATCCATCATCTACCGCTTGGGCGATCCAAAGGTGGCTGCCTTGCTGAGCGCCATGCATGCGATCTTCTGCGCAGAAACCGGCCAGGACGATCGCCACCCCTGAGCCTTGCGTTTTGTTGACACTGCAGACTTCGCAAACGCAAGCGACGTGCAGAGGTGCAGAGGTGCTACGACACTGCGTCGAACCCCCGCACCACGTCTGCTGCTTGCTCGAATCAAGCGTCGACCCAGGGTTGCAGCACCATTTTGCCCGTCGTCTGGCGGCTTTCCAGAAGCCGATGCGCCTGGGCCGCCTTTGACAACGGCAGCACGGTGTTGACTTGCAGTGCAAGTTGTCCGGACAGGATCAAGCCCATGATTTCCGTCAGCGTGGACTGGATCAGTTGCGGGAACGCCAGGTAGCTACCCACATAGAAACTGGTCAGCGTGTGGTTGGGAACGATCAACTGCCATGGGTCGATCAGGGCGGTGTTGCCGCTGGATTGGCCGACGAAGATCAGGCGCCCGAACGGTGCCAGAGCCTTGAACGCCTCGGCGACGTTGTCGCCGCCAGCGATTTCGACGATGACGTCCACACCCTTGCCATCGGTCAGGGCACGGACCTGTTCGGCCCAGTCGGCAGCGGTGTAGTCCACCGCCGCGTCAGCGCCCAACCGGATCGCCATGTCCCGCTTTTCCTGCGTGCTGGCTGCAGCGATGACCTTGCCGGCGCCATAGAGTTTGGCCAGCTGCACCGCGAGGGAGCCCAGTCCGCCGGCTGCGCCTTCGATCAGGACGGTTTCACCTGGCGCCAGCCGCGCGGCATTGCGCAACACCAGCGCGGCGGTCAACCCGTTGGCCATCACGGCCGCGGCCTGGACCGCCGGTACGCCATCGGGCAGCGGCACCACGATCGCCTCCGGCACACAGATGTACTGCGCGTAGCCGCCGGCGCCCGGTGTTGCCAGTACCGACATGCCCGCTTGCAGCGCAGTCACCGCCTTGCCGACCGCAACGATCGTGCCGGCAACTTCCGCGCCCAGAATGAAGGGCGCTGGCGACGGCTCGGGATAATCGTCTCCCCGGCGTCGCATGACGTCGGCGAAGTTGAGGCCGGTCGCTTCGACCCGGATCAGCACCTCGTGGTCCTGCGGCGTCGGATCGGGAACGTCCTCGTAGATCAGGACATCGGCGTCGCCGGTCTGGTGAAATCGAACAGCTTTCATGTCGCATCCTTCATGTCGTGGATTGATGGGCCTGATGCCCGGGAATTACGCCAGTCCGAACTGCTTGTGCAGCACCTTGTCGAACAACGCGCGAGGCAGGAACCGACGGGCGAATGCGCCTTGTCTGGCGTCCTTGCCCGACGCATAGCGCAACTGCGGACGCTGCTCGCGTGCGGCCAGGACGATGGTGTCGGCGACGCTCTCGGCGGTGGCCGCGACGGCGATCGCGCTTTCGTAAGCCGCCCGATACTTGGCGCGGAGCGCGTCGTAATCGGCCAGTGGCCGATCCGACCAGACGGTGCTGGTCTCGAATGCGGTGCGGGTCGCGCCCGGCTCGATCACCACCACCCGCACACCGAACCCGCGCACTTCGTGGTCGAGGGATTCGGAATATCCCTCCAGCGCATGTTTGGTGGCCGAGTAATAGGCGTTGAATGGCGCAGGGATCAGACCCAGGCCTGAGCCGACATTGAGGATGCGCCCGCTCCCCTGCTTGCGCATGAGGGGCAAGACCGCGTTGGTAACGCGGACCACGCCGTAGAAGTTGGTTTCGAACAGCGAGCGGACCTGTTCGATCGAGCTTTCTTCCGCCGCACCCTGGACGCCGACACCGGCGTTGTTGACCAGCAGATCCAGACGGCCTTCGCGCTGCTGCAGCTCGGCGATCGCAGCGGCGACCGACGCGTCATCGGTCACGTCCAGCGCCAGCAGCGGAAACGCCGCCTGACCGGCTCCCGCACCGCGCCGGCTGGTGCCATAGACCGTATAGCCGGCGGCGAGGAGTTGCCGGGCAGCCGCTTCGCCGATGCCCGAGGAAGCGCCGGTGACCAGCGCCACAGGTTTATGTGTCTTCATGAAATGTCCTTGGTGAGGTGAGGCGGTGGTGGTCGACAGGTGCGTTCGACCGCGTGAATTTATGATGTCGATCAAACTCAAAAATGTCAACAACTTTGATTGTGGTCGACATCAATGTAAATTGGCGGCCTGCCGTCGACCCTGGAACACAATGAAAATCACCAAAGCGCAATCGCTGGAGAATCGGGCCCGCATCGTCGAAACGGCCTCCGCGTTGTTTCGTGAACGTGGCTACGACGGGGTGAGCGTGGCCGATCTGATGGCTGCCGCCGGCCTCACCCATGGCGGCTTCTACAAGCATTTCGGGTCCAAGGCGGATCTGATCGCCGAGACGGCCCAGCATGGCCTGCAACAGATCGCCGGCCAGATCGAAGGTACGGATATCCGTCAATTCATCGATTTCTACGTCTCGAGAACGCACCGGGACGGGCGCGGCGACGGCTGCACAATGGCGGCACTCGGCGGCGACGCAGCGCGTCAATCGACAGATATCAAGGCGATGTTCACCGTCGGTATCGAGAACATGCTGGCGATGGTGGAGCGGACCGCAATGCTCTCTGGCGGCGATGGGCACGATGATGTTCGGTCCAGAACGATCAATCTGTTCGCGCATGCAGTGGGCGCGGTTGTGCTGTCACGGGCCTGCGCGGACGACTCGCCATTAGCGGATGAAGTTCTGGACGTGTGCCGCACGCAGTTGGTTGCGTCGCTTGCACCAGCTGACAGCGCTCAACCCATGCCTGCGTCTGATTGATCCAGGTTGCAGGCAAGCGCGTAGCCGCATCGCACGTTGCCAGCCTGGCGACCTCTCATTTCGACTCGGCCGCGCATGGCCATCGTCTGACACTGGATGAACGTGCAGGCGCGCATCGTCAGCCGGTCGCCGCCAGGTGAGCACGGAGACATCGGGCCACGCGTGGAGCGATGGTTCGGGAGCCTGACAATTCCTGAGCCGGTTAAGCCGCATAGCGCGGGCAAACGACTCCTAACTCTGTCGCTGGCTCACGCGCAGCGCCTACATGGCCCCCTCATGCTGCACTGCAGCGTGATCTGTTCATTGATGATTGCCATATTCATATGCGAACAGCCCGGCACCTGTCGGCTGGTGGACGTTGCAATGCTCAGCTCCTGCTTTCCAGATCCTTCCAGCGCCTGCGCTGCCGCCCTCGCTCCGGAGCGGTGCGCATGAGCGGCGTGGCACGGCAGCGTCTCGGCAGCACCGACGTGCAGCTGTCGGCGCTGGGCTTCGGCGCTGCGCCGATCGGCAACCTGTACACCGAAGTGGACGAGGCGGACGCACTGGCTGCGGTGGCGGGCGCGTTCGAGGCCGGCATCCGCCATTTCGATACCGCGCCCTACTACGGCTACGGCTTGAGCGAAGCGCGCCTGGGCCGCGGCCTGGCCGGCGTGCCGCGCGCTGCGTACACGCTGTCGACCAAGGTCGGCCGCTGCGTCTACGACGACGCCCAGGCCGTTGCCGGCCGCGATGGCTTTGCGGTGGGCGGCCGCCGCGCCGAGTTCGACTACAGCGCCGACGGCGTGCGGCGCGCCTTCGCCTCCAGCCTGGAGCGCCTGGGCACCGACTACATCGACGTGCTGCTGCTGCACGACATCGGTGCGCTGACCCACGGCGACAACCACGCCCGTGTGCTGCAGCAGGCCTTGGAGGAGGCCTTGCCGGCCATGGCGGAGTTGAAGGCGTCCGGGGCGTGCGGGGCGATCGGCCTGGGCGTCAACGAGCAGGACGTGGCGCTGGAGGTGCTGCCGCGGTTTCCGCTCGACTGCGTGATGCTGGCCGGGCGCTACACCCTGCTGGAACAGCACGGCGCACGCGCGCTGCTGGATCAGGCGCAGCAACGCGGCGTGTCGATCCTGTCGGCCGGGCCGTACAGCTCCGGCCTGCTCAGCGATGCGCGCGGCCCCGGCGCCACCTACAACTACGCCCCGGTCGATACCGCCACCTTGCAGCATGCGCAGCGCCTGTATGCCGCCTGCGCCGCGTTCGGGGTGGATATCGGTGCGGCCGCGTTGCAGTTCCCGCTGGCGCATCCGGCAGTGATCACGGTGGTGGCCGGCATGCGCACCGTGGCCGAGGTGCACTCGGCCGCTGCACGGTTGCAGGCGACCATTCCGCCTGCGCTATGGCAGCGCCTGCGCGACGGCGGCCTACTCGATACGGACCTGCCCACGCCATGAACCGCGTCGATGCGCATCTGCATTTCTGGCATCTGGCGCGTGGCGATTACGCCTGGCTGACGCCCGAGCTTGCGCCGCTGTACCGCGACTTTGCACCGCACGATGTCGGCGCTGCGCTGGACGCGGCCGGCGTTGGCAGCGTGGTCGTGGTGCAGGCCGCCGCAACGGAAGCGGAAACCTGTTACCTGTTCGAGCTGGCGCACGCTGCGCCGCGCATTGCCGGCGTGGTTGGCTGGGTGGATTTTGCCGCGCCCGACGCCGCCGCCCGCATCGGCGCGCTGGTGCGCGCCGGCGGCGGCCTGCTCAAGGGCCTGCGCCCGATGGTGCAGGACATTGCCGACGTGCAGTGGCTGGCAGGCGCCGAGTTGGACGCCGCCTTCGATGCGATGCTGGAACACGATCTGGCTTTCGATGCCTTGATCCGCGCAGCGCATGTGCCGGCCTTGCAGGCGCGCCTGAAACGGCATCCGGCGTTGCGCGTGGTCGTCGATCACGGCGGCAAGCCGCAGATTGCGGCCGGCGAATTCGTCGCCTGGGCCGCCGGCATGGCCGCGTTGGCGCAGCATCCCAACGTGCATTGCAAACTCTCCGGCCTGCTCACCGAAGCTGCCCGCGGCGCCGGCATCGACGCACTGGAGCCATATGTCGCGCACCTGTTCGCGCGCTTCAGTGCGCAGCGCCTGCTGTGGGGCAGCGACTGGCCGGTGCTGACCTTGCGCGCCGATTACGCACACTGGGTCGATCTTGCACAGCAGCTCGTCACCCGGCATGCCGCCGAACACGCCGATGCGGTCTTCGGCGACAACGCACGCACGTTCTATCGTCTGCCACGGCCGGCGGCCCCCACCCACGGAACTTTATCGGTATGACAGTCTCCATTCCCACCACACCCACCGCCCGCCTGCAGGGCAAGCGTTGCCTGATCACCGCCGCCGGCGCCGGCATCGGCCGCGAAAGCGCGCTGGCCTGCGCACGTGCCGGCGCGCAGGTGATCGCCACCGACATCGACGCCGCGGCCTTGCAGGCGCTGACGGCCGAATCGGACGCCATCACCACCCAGCTGCTGGACGTCACCGATGCTTCGGCGATTGCTGCGCTGGTCGCGGAGCACGGCCCGTTCGATGTGTTGTTCAACTGCGCCGGTTACGTGCATCAGGGCAGCATCCTGGACTGCGACGAGCCGGCATGGCGCCGTTCGTTCTCGATCAACGTCGATGCGATGTACTACACCTGCAAGGCGGTGCTGCCAGGCATGCTCGAACGCGGACGCGGCAGCATCATCAACATGTCCTCGGTCGCTTCCAGCATCAAGGGCGTGCCGAACCGCTTCGTCTATGGCGTGACCAAAGCCGCCGTGATCGGCCTGAGCAAGGCCATTGCCGCCGACTACGTGGCGCAGGGCGTGCGTTGCAACGCGATCTGCCCGGGCACCATCAAGACGCCGTCGTTGGGGCAGCGCGTGCAGGCCCTGGGCGGCGACGAGCAGGCCGTGTGGAAGAGCTTCACCGACCGCCAGCCGATGGGCCGCTTGGGCGACCCGCGCGAAATCGCGCAGCTGGTGGTGTATCTGGCCTCGGACGAATCTTCGTTTACCACCGGCCAGACCCATATCATCGATGGCGGCTGGTCCAATTAAACGCAGACGACCACACTGCTGTGCAGCGGCCAGACCCATGGCCGCACGCGATGGTGTCTTAGCCGCACTGAAGACCGCCGACAACACGCCGCACCGCACGCCTGCCGTGGCTTGTTGCCAGCACGCATCACCGACATTCCTGTTCCGAGCCCGTCGTCCACCTCCTGCTGAAACACCTTGCAACAGGTGGCTGCTCGCTCCGACTCCTCCCCTGCAAAGGAAGACTGCATGAAACTCGTACGTATTGGCGCCGAAGGCCACGAACGTCCCGGCGTGATCGATAGCGAAGGCCGCATCCGCGACCTAAGCAGCGTCATCGACGATGTCGCCGGTGCGCACCTCACCAATGCCGGCCTGGAAAAACTGCGTGCAGTGGAGCTGTCCACGTTGCCGCTGATCGAAGGCGAGCAGCGCTATGGCGCCGCAGTGGGCCGCATCGGCAAGTTCATCTGCGTGGGCTTGAACTACGCCGACCACGCCGCCGAATCGGGCATGGAAGTGCCCAAGATGCCGATTCTTTTCATGAAAGCCACCACTGCGGTGTGCGGCCCCAACGACACCGTGATCATCCCGCGCGGCTCGGTCAAGAGCGATTGGGAAGTGGAACTGGGCGTGGTGATCGGCGATGTGGCGCGCGATGTGTCGGTGGACGAAGCCTTGAACCATGTGGCCGGCTACGCGGTGATCAACGACCTGTCCGAGCGCGAATTTCAGCTCGAACACGGCGGCCAGTGGGTCAAGGGCAAGAGCGCCGATACCTTCGGCCCGATCGGCCCGTGGCTGGTCACCCGCGATGAAGTGCCCGACCCGCAGAACCTGTCGATGTGGCTGGAGGTCAACGGCCACCGTTACCAGAACGGCAGCACCCGCACGATGGTGTTCGGCGTGGCCGAACTGGTCAGCCACATCAGCCGCTACATGACGCTGATGCCGGGCGATGTGATCAGCACCGGCACCCCGCCGGGCGTGGGCCTGGGCCAGAAACCGCCGGTCTACCTCAAGCCGGGCGACGTGATGGAGCTGGAGATCGAAGGCCTGGGGCGCCAGCGCCAGCCGGTGGTGGCGCATCCGCGTGATGCGGCCTGAAGCCCCTTATCTCTTGGCGATCTGCCAGATTAGGTGTCGAGAGCCGGCGTGGTCGACCGATAACCCACAGGTCTAAACAACCGCGGGAGAGCGAGGTCGCCACGCCGGGATCTCCTGGCAAACGCCCGAACAGTTGCTGGAGTTGGCACTCGTAACGATCAGGCTGGGCAGCCCAGGAGAGCTCTCGACCCTTCGAGCATAGCGGAGTTTTTCCATGGCATACGGCGTAGGTATCGATGTCAGCAAGCAGTGGTTGGATGTGCATGTGCATGGCTGCAAAGGCGAGCGGCGCTTCCCCAACACGGCGGCAGGTCTGCGCCAGCTGCGCAGCTGGCTGGGACACATGGAGCTGCACCAAGTGGTACTGGAAGCCACGGGCGGCTACGAACTGGCAGCGTTGGATGCGCTGCATGCGGCCGGCCTGCCGGTGGCGCGTGTGAACCCTCGCCAGGCGCGTGACTTTGCCAAGGCCATCGGCCAACTGGCCAAGACCGACACCTTGGATGCGCGCGTGCTGGCGCAGATGGCGATGGTGGTATCACTCACGCCCTACCAGCCGCTGGAAGGCTGGCGCCGTCAGCTGCGCGAGTACCAGCAGCGCCGCACGCAGGTGTTGGCGACGGTGCAGCAGGAGCGCCAGCGGCTGTCTCAACTGACCGATGT
>NZ_LYMI01000029.1 GCF_001660815.1 Xanthomonas nasturtii | reverse complement strand
CTTCAACCCGGCCCTGCGCGAGTTTTACCAGCGGCTACGCACGCAGGGCAAAGCGGGCAAGGTCGCCCTCGTGGCGGCGATGCGCAAATTATTGGTCATCCTCAACGCCAAGATGCGAGATCAACTGGCGGCTAGCGCCGCCAGTTGATCAAGACAGTTGCTCTCCCGATGGGAGAGGGGCTAGATGGCTTGCTTTCGGATCGAGTGCTTTGTGCGCGTCCGGGGACGCTGCAGCGTATGCGTCGCGTCGCGTCGCTTCTCAGCGTCGTGTCTGTACATCGCTTCGCCGCAGCGCGCTTGAACCCGGCAGGGGCGTCCCCACCTCTTTGGAAACCCCCGGAGGACCCATGGACCCCAGCCAGAATCCCAATATCGTTCACGCCACCACCATCATTTCGGTTCGACGTGGTGGGCATGTCGCCGTCGCTGGCGATGGCCAGGTCACCCTTGGCCATACGGTCATGAAGGGCAATGCGCGCAAGGTGCGCCGGCTCGGGCGCGAGGGTCAGGTGCTGGCCGGTTTCGCCGGTGCAGCCGCCGATGCGTTTACCTTGTTCGAGTTGTTCGAAGCCAAGCTCGACAAGCACGGGCAATTGACCCGCGCCGCAGTGGAACTGGCCAAGGATTGGCGCACCGAGCGCCGCCTGGGCAAGCTCGAAGCATTGCTTGCGGTGGCCGACAAGGAAACCTCGCTGATCATCAGCGGCACCGGCGATGTGATCGAGCCGGAAGACGGCATCATCGCGATCGGTTCCGGCGGCTCGTACGCCTTGTCCGCTGCACGCGCGCTGCTCGCGCACACCGAGCTGGATGCCAAGACGATTGCCGTTGAAGCAATCAATATCGCCGGCGATATCTGCATCTACACCAATCGCAATGTGGTGGTTGAAGAGCTCTGAATCGGGAGTGGGGAAGCGCGAATCGCTACAGCGGTTTCGTCTCCACTCCAACGACATAGGCTCTTGATTTTGCTCCTGCGATTCCCCTTCCCCAATTCTCGATTCCCCAATGCCTACTATCGATACCGCCACCATGACTCCGCGCGAAATCGTGCAGGAGCTCGACCGTCATATCGTTGGCCAGCACGACGCCAAGCGCGCGGTTGCCATCGCGCTGCGTAACCGCTGGCGCCGCATGCAGTTGCCCGAAGAACTGCGCAACGAAGTGATGCCCAAGAACATCCTGATGATCGGCCCCACCGGTGTCGGCAAGACCGAAATCGCGCGGCGGCTTGCAACGCTGGCCAATGCGCCGTTCGTCAAGGTCGAAGCCACGCGCTTTACCGAGGTGGGCTATGTCGGCAAGGACGTGGAGCAGATCATTCGCGATCTGGCCGACACCTCGGTCAAGCTGTATCGCGAGCAGGCCAAGGTGCGTGTGCGCAACCAGGCCGAAGAACGCGCCGAAGACCGCATCCTGGATGCGCTGCTGCCGCGCCGCGCTGCCGGTATTGGTTTCGACCCGGAAGCGGCACGTAACGAGCCGTCGTCGCAGGACAACGAAACCCGCATCAAGTTCCGCCGCATGTTGCGCAACGGTGAGCTGGACGAGCGCGAAATCGAACTGGAAGTGGCCGTCAATGCCAGCATGGACATCATGACCCCGCCGGGCATGGAAGAAATGGGGCAGCAGTTGCGGCAGATGTTCGCCAACATCGGTGGCGGCAAGTCGCAGAAACGCAAGCTCACCATCAAGGCCGCGCGCCCGCTGTTGATCGAAGAAGAGGCCGGCAAGCTGGTCAACGAAGACGACGTGCGCACCGCGGCGATCGAGGCCTGCGAACAGCACGGCATCGTGTTCATCGATGAGATCGACAAGGTGGCAAAGCGCGGCGAAGCCGGCTCCAACGGTGGCGATGTCAGCCGCGAAGGCGTGCAGCGCGATTTGCTGCCGCTGGTGGAAGGCTCCAACGTGTCGACCAAGTACGGCACGGTCAAGACCGACCACATCCTGTTCATTGCATCGGGCGCGTTCCATCTGGCCAAGCCCAGCGATCTGATTCCCGAATTGCAGGGCCGCTTCCCAATCCGGGTGGAATTGACCGCGCTGACCAAGGCCGACTTCGTGCGCATCCTCACCGAGCCCAAGGCGGCGTTGATCAAGCAGTACGAGGCCTTGTTGCAGACCGAGGGCGTGTCGCTGACGTTCGCCTCCGATGCGGTGGATCGTCTTGCCGAGATCGCAGCGCAGGTGAACGAACGCCAGGAAAATATCGGCGCGCGTCGCCTGCACACGGTGCTGGAGCGTCTGCTCGACGTGTTGAGCTACGAGGCGCCGGACCGCGATGGGCAGAGCGTCACTGTGGACGCGGCCTACGTAGACGCACAGTTGGGCGAGCTGGTGCAGGACCCGGACCTGAGCCGCTATATCCTCTGACGGCGTTGCACGGCAACGTGCGCACGGATCAAAACGACCCGCCATTGGCGGGTCGTTTTGTTTGCAGCATGCACTGTGGCCGAGACTGCCTTGGGGTAGATCTGCACTGTGACTCAGGCTAAACAGCAGCGCCAATCGCGAAGTGGTATTACTCGTTGCCTGTCACAGCGTACGGCTGCGTAACTGCATTAGCGCTGATCTCAATCCTCGCCGATATCCTCGTTCCACACATCCGGATTGGCGGAAATATAGCCACCCAGCAGATCGATGCATTCCTGGCTCTGCAGATCGATCACGTTGACGCCATGCTCGCGCAACCAGGCGATGCCGCCCTGGAAGGTGACCGATTCGCCCACCACCACCGTGCCGATATTGAACTGACGCACCAGTCCGCTGCAGTACCAGCACGGCGCCAGCGTGGTGACCATGATGGTGTCCTTGTAACGGCGCTGACGGCCGGCCTTGCGGAAGGCATCGGTTTCGCCATGCACGGACGGATCGTTTTCCTGCACGCGGCGGTTGTGGCCGCAGCCGAGCAGGCGCCCGTCGTTGTGATACAGCGCGGCACCGATCGGGATGCCGCCTTCGGCCAGCCCTTGGCGGGCCTCGGCAATGGCGGTGTCGAGCAGGGCGCGGTAGTCGGGGGTGGTGATCATGCAAGCTCCAAAGGGGCCGCGCCGGCAGGGCGCAGCATGTCGAGATGGGGGATACCGTCTTCCAGATACGGCGCGGATGCGGGCGCAAACCCATGTGCTGCGTAGAACGATTGCAGATGCGCCTGCGCGCCGAGTTGGATGGCGCTAGCGGGCCAGTGTGCGTGCAGCATGCGGATACCTTCGCGCAACAGCGTGTGCGCCAGTCCGGTACCGCGATACGCGGCAGCGATGACCACGCGGCCGATGCTGGGTTCGGGATAGCTCAGCCCCGGCGGCAGCACGCGCAGGTAGGCAGCCAGCTCGGCGGTGTCGCTGCTGCCCAGCACGTGCAGCACACCGGGATCGATATCCTTGCCATCCAGCTCCGGGTAGGCGCAGTGCTGCTCCACCACGAACACGTCCGTGCGCAGCCGCAGCAGCGCATACAACTGCGTCGTGCTCAGCTGCGCAAAGCGCAACTGCTGCCAGTGCAAAGGAAGCGTCGGTGGGGAGGGCATCGACGCATGATAACGGCATCGTCTGCGAGCGGCAGGCAGACGAGCGCCACTTGCGAGGTCAGCGCGATTGGCGCATGGACGCATCGCCCGGAACCAGACCCGGGCTCTCGATACCGTCCACGTCTGCCTGATGATTCGCCGACCGCATGGCGGCAACAGCGCTCAGTCGGCGGCGCTATCGGTATCGACCGCCACCACCACCGACATGCCTGGCCGCAACCGCGGTGCCAGCGGCTGGTCCGGGTCGACGCTGATGCGCAGTGGAATGCGCTGGGCAATCTTGACGAAATTGCCGGTGGCGTTATCGGCCGGCAGCACGCTGAATTCCGAACCGGCGGCCGGCGAAATCTCCTGCACGCGGCCGTGCAGGCGCGCGTTGTCCAGCGCGTCCACGGTGAAGCTGGCGCGCTGGCCCACGCGAATCTCCGCCATCTGGGTTTCCTTGAAATTGGCCACGACCCACAGCGTGTCCGGTACCAGCGACATCAGCTGCGTGCCGTTGGTGACATAGGCGCCCTGGCGCACGCCAAGCTGGCCGAGCTGGCCGTCGCGCGGGGCCAGGATGCGCGTGTTGTCCAGGTTGATCTGCGCCAGCTGCACGGCGGCCTGCGCATTGGCCACCGCCGCTTCCAGCGCGGCGCGGTTGACGGTGACGCTGCGTGCGTTTTCTTCGGCAGCCTGCAGTGCGGCGCGTGCCTGTGCCACGCCGGCATCGGCCTGCGCGCGTGCGGCGAAGGCGGTGTCGCGATCCTGCTCGGATACGAGTTGCTGGCTGGCCAGCTGTTGCGTGCGTGCATAGGCCGAACGGGTGCGGTCGCGCTGGGCCTGGTTGCTGCTCAGCGCCGCACGCTGCTCGGCGATCGTTGCCTCGGCGCTATGCCGTTGCTGGTCCCAGTTGGCAAGATTGGCCTGCGCAGTCTGCACCTGCGCCTTGGCCTGTTCGAATTGCTGGGCGTAGATGCGGTCGTCGATGCGTGCCAGCAACTGGCCGCGCGTGACGTGTGCAAAATCCTGCACCGGCACTTCGGTGACATAGCCGCTCACCTGCGGGGCAATCACCGTGATCTGCCCATGCACCAACGCATTTTCGGTGCGTTCGATCGCACTGACGAACGGCGGCAGCCGCCATGCATACAGCACCAGCAATACGCCGATCAGTGCGAGCCCGCCGAAGCCGACCACACCGGCGATGCGACGGCGACGACGTTGGCGGTCGGCAAGCGGGGAAGACTCTGCTGGTGTATTCATGGGCGCGCAGTGGGGGCAGGAGCAGGGGGCGACACCGGTGGGCGCAGATAGCGGCGCCACACCAGCACGGACAGGATCCACACGCCGGTGGCGATGGCGATGCAACCGATCAACAGGAACACGTCGTTATAGGCCAGGACGTTGGCTTCGCGCGTGGCGATGCCGCCCAGCGTGCGTATGCCTTGGGCCTGACGTAGCGCCGGGTCGCCGATGCTGCGGCCGTACACGCTGGCATAGGCCTGCACGCGTGCGGCCACCTGCGGGTCGGTCAGTACCAGATGCTCGACCAACTGGCTGGAATGGTATTTCTCGCGCACTACCTGCACCGTGCCGAGCAGGGCGCTGCCGAGCAGGCCGCCCATGTTCTGTGCCATGCCGAACAGCACGATGAAACTGATCAGGTTGCCGGGCTGCGCAATCACCCGGCCAAGCCCGGCCACCATCGCCGGGCCAATGAAAAACGTGCTGCCGAAGGCGAGCAGGAACTGGCTGAGGTACATCTGCTCCGGCCGGGTGAGGCTGGTGGCGTCGGCGTCCATGAAGCAACCGGTGCAGATGGCCGCCACGGCGATGATCAGATGTTCGGCCACCCGTGCCGGGTTGATCAGCCACGCGCTGGCGGCCACGCCCACCACCGCGCCCATCAGCATCAGCGCGAACAAGGTCTGCAGCTGCGTGTTGGCCAGGCCCAGGGTCTGGAAGAAGCCGATCGCGCCGGTGCTCTGCTCGGACAGCACCAGCCGGATCAACAGGATCGCCAGGCCCAGCCGCAGCATGTCGCCGCTGGCCAGCCAGCGCGTGTTGATCATCGGGTTGCGGCGGTTGTGCTCGATCCATGCGGCCGTGCACAGCAGCACGATGGAGGCCGCCAGCACCACGCCCAGCCATGGCGTGCTGGTCCACCACAACAAGCGTCCGAGCGAGAGCACCGCAGCCAGGCCGGCCGCGCCGGCGGCAAACAGGCTGAAGGTGAGGAAATCCAATGGCTCGAACACGCGATAGCGGTCGCTTGGCGGCAGCTTGAGCGCCAGCACGCAGGCCAGCGCGAATACCGCCAGCCCGCACTCGAACAGGTACAGGCCCTGCCACTCGCCAAATTCCAGCAGGTCGGTGGAAAACACCCGCGCCAGCGGCAACGCCAGCTGGGTCATGCCCAGGCCCAAAACCACCGCCTTGAGCCGGTATTTGTTCGGGAATGCCTGGATCACGTAATACAGGCCCAGCGAACTGAGCGCCGCGCCCACCAGCCCATGCGCAGCACGCACGGTGATCGCCGAGCTCAGGCTGTGCACGAACAGGTGCGCAAAGGCAATGAGCGCGTACAGCGCCAGAAAAATTTCGGTGAACCGGCGCAACCCGAACTGCTGGCGAAACTTCACCAGCAACAGGTTGGCCGACATGTTGGTCATCACGTAGGCGGCCGGCAGCCAGGCCATTGCGGTGGTGGAGGCGCCCAGGGTGCCTTGCAGATAGGTCAGGTTGGCGGTGACCAGCGCGTTGCTCAGCCCACCGGTGAGCGCCACCACCACGCCCACCAGCCCGTACTGGATGCGCCGCCGGGTGGGGTGCAGCGGCGTGGAGGCCGACCCCGGCAGGGTGGGTTTCTCGTGGGGTTGCCAGTCGCGCTGGACGTACTTGTCGCGCACTGAATGCTCGCAGGGGCCAGTTGCAGTTGAGATCGCGATTGTGGTCCGGTTGCGGTCACGGTGGTGTCAGCAGTGCGATAATCCGCCCATGAGCGAATCCCCCTATACCTCCGGTACCACCCATTTCGGCTTTCGCGATGTCGCTGCCAAGGACAAGCAGAAGCTGGTCGGCGAAGTGTTCACCTCGGTCGCGCGCAACTACGACCTGATGAACGATCTGATGAGTCTGGGCGTGCACCGCGCATGGAAACGCTACTTCGTGGCGACCGCGCAGGTGAAGCCGGGCGACCGCGTGCTGGACCTGGCCGGCGGCACCGGCGACATCGCCGTGCTGCTCAAGGAGCGCGTCGGCAACGAGGGCGCGGTGGTGCTGGGCGACATCAACGCCGGCATGCTGTCGGTGGGCCGCGACCGGCTCACCAACCGCGGCTTGGTGTCCGGGTTCGACTATGTGCAATGCAACGCTGAAGCACTGCCGTTCCCGGACCAGAGCTTCGACCTGGTGACCATCTCCTTCGGCCTGCGCAACGTCACCGACAAGGACGCCGCGCTGCGCGAGATGTACCGCGTGCTGAAGGTGGGCGGACAGGCGCGCGTGCTTGAATTTTCCGAAGTCACCGCCGATTGGTTCAAGCCGATCTACGACTTCCACTCGTTCAAGATCCTGCCCAGGCTGGGCCAGTTGTTCGCGCGCGATGCCGACAGCTACCAGTACCTGGCCGAAAGCATCCGCAAGCATCCGCCGCAGGAATCGCTCAAGGGCATGATGGGCGAGGCCGGGTTTGCGCGTTGCCACTTCAAGAACCTCACCGGCGGCATCGTGGCGATCCATTCCGGCTACAAGATCTGAGATTGATCCGGCGCGGGGTGATTTGCGCGTCTGCGCCGGCGTGCAGCGCGCCGGAGATCTCCGCACACACATTGCGCTTGTGTTCGCTTGCCGCGCCATCGCCATCGCCACCTGCGCACCTGCGTCTGCCGACAAACTTTTGAGACTCTCGTCGCGTTGGCTCCACGAATGGTCGGCGACACTAGGCCATCTTTCGCTGGAGACGTGCATGCGCTTGTACGCAGGGCTGTCACGCGTGTTTCCTCGCTCCTTCAGCGCCAAGCTGCTGGCGGTGACCTTTGTCGGCATTCATCTGCCGCTGCTGTTGCTGATCGTCTGGCTGGCATCGCAAAGCGAGTTGGGCGGACGCCCGCTGTGGTCGGTGGTGATCGTGGCATTGCTGGCCACGCTGGCCGGCACCGCGCTGACGTTATCGGCGCTGTATCGCCTGCTCGCACCGCTGCGCATCGCCGCCGACGCGCTGGATGCGTATTACGCCGATCAACGCCTGCCCACGCTGCCCGAGCATGGCGATGACGAGTTGGGGCGTCTTCTGCGCGGTATCAATCGCAGCCTGCGCGGTATCGACGCCGGCATGCGCGATCTCAAAAAGCACGCCTTGTTCGATTCGCTCACCGAGGCGTTGAACCGGCGCGGCTGCGAGCAGGCGATGCTGGATTCGGTTACCTCCGCGCAGTGCGAAGGCTGGCCGTTCGTGTTGTTCGTGCTGGACATGGATAACCTCAAGACGATCAACGACCGCTTCGGGCATCTGGCCGGCGACCGTGTGCTGGTGCGGCTGGTGGAATCGGCCTACGGCTGGCTGGGCGCGCAGGACTGGGTCGGGCGCTGGGGCGGCGATGAATTCCTGATCGGCGTACACGCCAGC
The DNA here is from genome assembly GCF_001660815.1 of Xanthomonas nasturtii. GTDB lineage: Bacteria > Pseudomonadota > Gammaproteobacteria > Xanthomonadales > Xanthomonadaceae > Xanthomonas > Xanthomonas nasturtii. The sequence goes on along the minus strand of NZ_LYMI01000029.1, from coordinate 41,900 downwards.
GAAGACGAGGCCACGCTCAAGCTCAATCAATGGCTGTCGATGCTCGAACGCGAAGATGCCGACGAGGCGCCGCTGCATGTGAGCGCCGGCAGCGCGGTGTGCGAGCAGGGCCTGGATGCCACCGAGCTGTATCGCCGCGCCGATGCGGCGATGTATCGCGCCAAGTTTTCCGGCGGCCGCCGTTTGGTGCGCGACGGGCATGACAACCCACGCAGCCATCCGGTGGTCTAGACGATCCGGCAATCACCTGGCGGCCGGTCCGCAGGTGCCTGCATGCTGCGCACGGGCGGCATACGTCACGCCATCTGCGGTTGCCGCATCAGGTTCGCGCCGTCCCGGCCAGTGACAGGCCCAGTGTCCTCAGCCGGCGCCCGGATTGACCGGCCGGCAAGTGCTCACCATCAGCCGCACGGGCAGGCAACGGCCCGGGGCGCTAAAATGCCCAATTCCCTCGCTGCGGTGCCGTCGATGCGCTTCCCGTTCCTGTCGCTGTCCCTGGCCGTGTCCATCGCGCTGGCCGGCTGTTCCAATGACTCCACGCCGCCGGCCGCAACCACTGCGCCGGCCGCCACTGCCAAGGCCCTCGTGAAAGCAGACGCCCGCAACCACGACGAAAGCTCTTACGCCCAGCCGCAGCTGGTGGTCATCAAGGATCTGGCGCTGGACCTGAAGCTGGATTTCGACGCCAAACAGATCGGCGGCACCGCCACCTACACGCTGGACTGGAAGGACAAGGCCGCCAAGCAGCTGGTGCTGGACACGCGCGAGCTGAGCATTGCGCAGGTGCAGGCCGACGACGGCAAGGGCGCGTTGGCACCGCTGCAGTTCGCGCTGGCGCCGGCCGACAAGACCTTCGGCAGCAAGCTCACCATCGAGACGCCGACTCAGCCGTCCAAGATCGTGATCACCTATCACACCGCACCCACCGCCTCGGGCCTGCAGTGGCTGGAGCCGTCGATGACCGAAGGCAAGCAGTTGCCTTTCATGTTCAGCCAGTCGCAGGCGATCCACGCGCGCAGCTGGGTGCCGTTGCAGGACACCCCGAGCGTGCGCTTCACCTATAGCGCGCATGTCACCTCGCGCCCGGACGTGATGGTGCTGATGAGCGCCGACAACGACCCCAAGGCGGCGCGCGACGGCGATTACAGCTTCAAGATGCCCGAGCCGATTCCCTCTTATTTGTTGGCGATTGCGGCCGGCGATGTGGTGTTCAAGCCGATCTCCGCACGCTCGGGCGTGTGGGCCGAGCCGGCGATGGCCGACAAGGCCGCCAAGGAATTCGAAGACACCGAAAAGATGATCGGTGCTGCGGAAAAACTCTATGGCCCGTATCGCTGGGGCCGTTACGACATGCTGGTGCTGCCGCCGTCGTTCCCGTTCGGTGGCATGGAGAACCCGCGCCTGACCTTCGCCACGCCCACCGTGATCGTCGGCGACAAGTCGTTGGTGTCGTTGGTGGCGCACGAACTGGCGCATAGCTGGTCCGGCAACCTGGTGACCAACGCCAGCTGGAAGGACATCTGGCTCAACGAAGGCTTTACCACCTACGTGCAGGCGCGCATCACCGAGGCGCTGTACGGCGCGGAGATGGCCGAGATGGAGCGCGAGATCGACCAGGGCGATCTGCTGGCCGAAGTGAAGGACATGCCGCCGGCCGACCAGGTGCTGGAGTTGCCGCCGTTGGCGCAGCGCGACCCCGACGACGCCTTGAGCCAGGTGGCCTACGTCAAGGGCGCGTGGTTCCTGCAGTTCCTGGAACAGCGCTTCGGCCGCGAGGTGTTCGACCCGTTCCTGCGCGGCTGGTTCGACGATCACGCGTTCCAGAGCGCCACCACCGACCAGTTCGTCGATTACCTGCAGAAGAACCTGCTGGCCAAGCATCCCAACACGGTGAGCGCGGCGGAAGTGGATGCGTGGCTGAAACAGCCGGGTATTCCGGCGTTTGCGGCCAAGGCGCGCTCGCGCAGCTTTTCGATCGTGGACACCGCACGCATTGCCTGGAGCGGCAGCGGCACGCTGCCCAGCAAGCAGGTCACCGGCGAGTGGGGCACGCAGGAATGGGTGCACTTCCTCAGCGGCATGGGCGCCACGCTCAAGCCCGAGCAGCTCAAGCAGCTGGATGATGCGTATCACTTCACCGGCACGCCGAATGGCGAAATCGCCATGCGCTGGTACCCGCTGGCGATCCGTAGCGGCTACACCGACGCGCGCGCTGCCGCAGGCGAGTTCATCGAGCGCGTCGGCCGCCGCAAGCTGGTGCTGCCGATCTACGCCGAACTGCTGAAGACCCCGGACGGCATTGCGTTTGCCGAACAGGCCTTCGAAAAAGCCAAGCCCAGCTACCACCCGATCACCACAGCATCGGTGGCCGAGATGATCGCCAAGGCCAAGGCGGCAGCGCCTGCACCTGCAGCGACACCTGCGCCTACTCCTGCGCCGACGCAGCAGTAAATCGCGGCGCAACGCCGCGCCGTGAGCCCGGCGATAAGTGCAACAGACGGGGAGCCTTGTGCTCCCTGTTTGCTGTCTGCGTACATGGCGCGAACGCCGCCTGTCATGCATGCGGCCTGCAACGCCAGGCTGGTATCGTTGCGGCTGTTTTCCACGTCTTTCGGAGTCGACGATGAAGTATCTGCTGAGCGCGGCCTTGTGCATCGCGGTTGTGAGTGGCTGTACCGACCGGCAGGCGCAACGTCAGGCGCAGGAAGCCGCACAGGCGCAGGTCAAGGAAAACGAAGCCGACGCCCTCGCCAAGCAATACGACGAGGCGGTCAAGGCGCAGAACTGGGACATGGCGCGCGCGCACGGCGCCGCCTTGCTCGAAGGCTATGCCGGCACGGCGGCCGCCACGCGCATCGAGCCCGGCTATGCCGACATCAAGGCCAAGGGCGAGCAGGCGCGCGAGCTGCGCCGCATGCAGGCGCTGTGGCAGTACTCCCAGGTGCCGGCAAAGGGCGGCACCCAGCGCTCGGCGATGATCGATGCCAAGGAGCGGGTGGACGTGGATGGCAGCGGGCCAAAGCCGGTCAGCCTGGTGTTCCGCGATCACCCGCAATGGAAGCGCCACAGCTACCTCGTGCTCAAGGCCGGCGATTTCAATTGCTACGGCGGCTGCAAGGTGCAGGTTGCGGCCGACGGCGGCGCAGCGCGTGCGATGGCCGCACACCGCCCGGACACCGACGAAGCCATCGCCATGTTCATCGATGACGACAAGGCATTGTGGAAGGTGGTACGCAACGCCAAGCGCATCAGCATCGCGTTCCCGGTCAAGGCCGGCGGCACGCGTACCGCAGAGTTCGAGGTGGGCGGTCTGGAGACCACGCAGATGCCGGGTTGGAAATAGGCCATGGATGGCGCGCGCGCGGCCCGCTTGCCGCTATCGGCTTATCGGCATTGGGTGTTCGACATGGATGGCACGCTGACCCAGCCCGTGCACGACTTCGCGCTGATCCGCCGCGCGCTGGAGATACCGCCCGACGCCGACATTCTGCATCACCTAGCAGCATTGCCCACCGAGCAGGCGCAGGCCAAGCAAGCGTGGCTGCTGGAGCACGAGCGCGTGCTGGCGGAAGCAGCGCAGCCGGCGCCAGGTGCGCAAGACATGGTGCGCGCATTGCAGGCCGACGGCTGCCGCCTCGGGTTGCTGACCCGCAATGCGCGCAGCCTGGCGCAGATCACGTTGCAGGCGATCGGCCTGGGCGATGCCTTCGCTAGGGACGACATCGTCGGCCGCAACGAGGCCGCGCCCAAACCCGCGCCCGATGGGTTGCAGTATTTCCAGCAGCGCTGGTCGGTGAGCGCCGCCGCGCTGCTGATGGTTGGCGACCACCTCAACGACCTGGCCTGCGGCCGTGCCGCCGGTGCCGTCACCGTGCTGGTCAACACCCCCGGCGACCCCTGGCCCGGTCTGGCCGACTGGCGCCTGCGCGATTGCAGCGAATTGCTATGGCGGTGGCAGTCCCAGGTGGATAGCTGACGTCGCACTGGTTTAGAGCCGTTCTCCCCACGGGAGCAGGGCTGGGCTGAGGATACGGCGCGCATAGCGCCCGAGTTCTTGAACTGCGCGAGGCTCCGCCCGTACCCTCATCCGCCCCTGCGGGGCACCTTCTCCCGGTGGGAGAAGGGATATTGATACACGAGGGCGTTAAGGCTCCTCTCCCGCCGGGAGAGGGGTTGGGGGGAGGGTACGGCGCGCATAGCGCCCGAGTTCTCGAACTGCGCGAGGCTTCGCCCGTACCCTCATCCGCCCCTGCGGGGCACCTTCTCCCGGTGGGAGAAGGGATATTGATACACGAGGGCGTTAAAGCCCCTCTCCCGTCGGACACTGTCCCGGTGGGAGAAGGGCAAAGCGCCCGTTAAAGCGCGTAGCCGAACTGCTGCTTGAACTGGTCGTTGAATTCGGCGAAGTCGAAGCGCTGGTTCTGGGTGCCGGGGTGTTCGACCTTCAGCGCGCCCATCAGGTTGCCCATGCGGCCGATGGTCAGCCAGTCGTAGCCGCCCTGGATGCCGTAGATCAGGCCGGCGCGGAACGCGTCGCCGCAACCGGTGGGGTCGACCACGCGGCGCTCGTGCGCCGGCGGGATGTCGTAGGTCTTCTCCGGCGTATGCACCAGCGCGCCCTTCGGGCCCTGCGTGGTGATGTAGGCCTGCACGCGCGAGACGATGTCCTTCTCGTCCCAGCCGGTACGTTCCTGCAGCAGGTTGGACTCGTAGTCGTTGACCACCACGTACTGGGCCTGCTCGATAAACTGGCGCAGCTCCGGGCCGTTGAACAGCGGCATGGCCTGGCCCGGGTCGAAGATGAAGGGGATGCCGCCGGCAGCGAACTCTTCCGCGTTCTGGATCATGCCTTCGCGCCCGTCCGGGCCGACCAGGCCCAGGGTCACGCCAGGCACATCCTTCACATGGTTTTCGTAGCTGCGCATCATCGCGCCCGGATGGAAGGCGGTGATCTGGTTGTTGTCGTGGTCGGTGGTGATGAAGGCCTGCGGGGTGAACAGGTCGTCGATGATCTTCACCCGCGACAGGTCGATGCCAAGGGTTTCGAAATGTTCGCGGTACGGGCCGAAATCCTGGCCCACGGTGCCCATCGGAATCGGCGCGCCACCGAGCAGATGCAGGTTGTAGGCGATGTTGCCGGCGCAGCCGCCGAACTCGCGGCGCATGCGCGGTACCAGGAACGACACATTCAGGATGTGCACCTTGTCCGGCAGGATGTGGTTCTTGAACTGGTCCGGAAACACCATGATGGTGTCGTAGGCGAGGGAACCACAGATCAGTGCGGACATCGAGTCAGGCCTTTGCGTAAGGAAATACCCGCCAGTTGCCGGCATGGCGGCGGGACGGCGCCAACGCCGCGGCGCAAAGGGTAACGGCTGCGACCGATCAGGGCCACAACCGCGTGCCATGCCCGGCGTGACCGCCACATGAAAACCGGGCCGCAATAACCGATTTTTCCTTGCCCGCACCGGGGGGGATTGCTAGGCTAACGGACTTCGTTTTCTGCCCAAAATTTCGCCAGTCTGGCGGTGGGCACACGACTTACCCAGGACCAACTCCCTCGATGTTCAAGAAACTGCGCGGCATGTTCTCCAACGACCTGTCCATCGATCTGGGCACGGCCAATACGCTGATTTACGTGCGCGGGCAGGGCATCGTGCTGAACGAGCCATCGGTGGTTGCGGTGCGTCAGGACCGCGCGATCGGCGGTACGCGTTCGGTGGCGGCGGTCGGCGCAGAAGCCAAGCAGATGCTCGGCCGCACGCCTGGTCACATCACCACCATTCGCCCGATGAAAGACGGCGTCATCGCCGATTTCACCTACACCGAAGCGATGCTGAAGCACTTCATCAAGAAGGTGCACAAGTCGCGCTTCCTGCGCCCGAGCCCGCGCGTGCTGGTGTGCGTGCCGGCCGGTTCCACCCAGGTGGAGCGCCGCGCGATCAAGGAATCTGCGGAAGAGGCCGGTGCGCGCGATGTGTACCTGATCGAAGAACCGATGGCCGCTGCCATCGGTGCCGGCATGCCGGTGACCGAGGCACGCGGCTCGATGGTCATCGACATCGGCGGCGGCACCACCGAAGTGGCGGTCATTTCGCTCAACGGCATCGTCTACTCGCAGTCGGTACGTGTGGGCGGCGACCGCTTCGATGAGTCGATCACCAATTACGTGCGCCGCAATCACGGCATGCTGATCGGCGAAGCCACTGCCGAGCGCATCAAGCTGCAGATCGGTTGTGCCTACCCGCAGGACGAGGTGCAGGAGATGGAAATCTCCGGCCGTAACCTCGCCGAGGGCGTGCCGAAGATGATCAAGATCAACTCCAACGAAGTGCTGGAAGCGCTGCACGAGCCGTTGTCGGGCATTGTCTCCGCGGTCAAGCTGGCGCTGGAACAGACCCCGCCGGAACTGTGTGCCGACGTCGCCGAACGCGGCATCGTGCTCACCGGTGGCGGCGCGCTGCTGCGCGACCTGGACCGGCTGATCTCCGAAGAAACCGGCCTGCACGTGCAGGTGGCCGACGACCCGCTCACCTGCGTGGCCCGCGGCGGTGGCCGTGCGCTGGAGCTGGTGGACATGCACGGCAACGAGTTCTTCGCGCCGGAGTGAGGCGTTCGGGATTCGGGAGTCGGCATTGGGGATTCGCAAAGGCGGTTCCTGCCTACGGCCCGGCGGGATTGCCGCGCAATTCCGCTGATTCACGTGTTAGCCGCATTCGTCTCGGGGCCAGCCAAGTGCTCCCCGAATCCCTAATCCCGAATCTCCATTCCCGGCCCTGAACGTGCCCTCCTACGCCGGTCCTCCCGTCGCCTCCCGTCCGGGCGAAGTCACCTCCACGCTGCGGCTGCTGGTCTATCTGGTGCTGGCGATCACATTGATCGCGCTCGATAGCCGTGGCAGCTGGCTGAGCCAGGTGCGGCTGCAGGCCAATCTGCTGATCCAGCCGATCTGGGCGGTGGCCGGGTTGCCGGGGCGGATCGGGTCGCAGGTGCGCGACAACGCCGCCACCCATGCGCAACTGGTGGAAGAAACCCGCGACCTGCGCAATCAGCTGTTGGTCGCCAACGCGCGCCTGACCCGGCTGCAGACCGCCGCGCTGGACAACGCGCAGCTGCGTGAGCTGCTCAACGTGGCCGAGCGCCGCGGCCTGGACGTGCAGCTGGCGCCGATCCTGGACATCGACCTGGACCCGACCCGCCAGCGCCTGCTGCTGGATGCCGGCAGCCGCGATGGCGTGCTGATGGGCCAGGCGGTGATCGATGCCGGCGGGCTGATGGGGCAGGTGATCGAAGTGACCCCGCTGCATTCGACCGTGTTGCTGCTCACCGACCCGGACCATGCGGTGCCGGTCAGTGTGGCGCGCAACGGCGTGCGCCTGATCGTCTACGGCCGCGGCGACCGCCTGGAATTGCGCGACATCCCGCTCAGCGCCGGCGTGCAGGTGGGCGATGAAATCGTCACCTCCGGCCTGGGCGGCCGCTTCCCGACCGGCTTCCCGGTCGGCAAGGTGTCCGAGTTGCATCCCGACGACACCCACGCCTTCCTGGTCGGCGAACTCACCCCGGCGGCCAAGCTCGATCGTGGCCGCGATGTGTTGTTGTTGCGGGCCGGTAAACCGCTGCGCGTGGTGCCTGTGGCCGGGGAGGCGGGACCGGGGACCGGGGACCGGGGACCCGGTAACAGCAGCGGCAACGGCCTTGACGGTGCGGGGGGCGGTGGGCTTGCGGCACATGGTGAGCCTGCGCCGCGCTCCGTCGCTGCACGTTCCGGCGGCACGTCTATGCAAGGCGCTCGGCAAGCCGATGCCGCCCCGGCGTCAACGTCCAACGCTTCTGCGCCGGGCGTGGGCCCGGCGAGCGGGCAGGGCAATGCCGCGGTCTCACCGACATCGGGCGCACGTTCCAGGCCGCAGGTGCCGGCAGCCGGGAACGCTGTGCAAAACGATCCTGCGCCGGCATCCACGTCAACTGCCTCTCCCCGCGTCCCGGGTCCCCGGTCCCCGGTCCCGGCTCCACCGGAGACGGACCAATGACCCGCATGCGCAACACCTGGATCCTGCCGGCCAGCATCGTCATTGCGCTGGTGCTGGGTCTGCTGCCGCTGCCGGCGGTGGTGCAGCCGCTGCGTCCGTACTGGGTGGCGCTGGTGCTGGCGTACTGGGTGATCGAAGATCCGGATCGGGTCGGCCTGGGGATCGCCTTCGTGGCTGGCGTGCTGGCCGACCTGCTGTACGGCGGGCTGCTTGGCGAGCAGGCGCTGCGGCTGGTGATCATGACCTTCATCCTGCAGCGCTTCCGCGCGCGGATGCGCTTCTTCCCGGTGTCGCAGCAGGCGCTGGCGATCGGCGGGCTGCTGCTCAACGACCGCATCGTGTCCTCGGCCGTGCATCTGGCCGTGGGCGAACCGACCCTGCCGTGGAGTTACTGGTGGGCGCCGCTGCTGGGCATGGCGCTGTGGCTGCCGTTGTTCGTGCTGCTGGATGCGGTACGCCTGGGCAAGCGGAGCAAGAAGTAGCCCATGCACGGTCGGCGCCAGCCCAAGAACCCGCACGCCGAGGCCGAACAGTTCCGCCGTCGCGCGGTACTGGGCTTTGTGATGGTGGTGATCTGCCTGGTCGGGCTGGGCGGCTGGTATTTCAAGCTGCAGGTGCTCGACCACGAGGTCTACGCCACCCGCTCGGAAGCCAACCGCATCAAGCCCAAACCGGTGGTGCCCGGGCGCGGCATGATCTACGACCGCACCGGCCGGCTGCTGGCCGAGAACGTGCCGGCGTTCCGGCTGGACGTGACCCCGGACAAGGTCGCCGACATGGACGCCATGCTGGCCGCGCTGGGCAAGGTGATCCCGATCGCGCCGGAGGATCTGGAGCGCTTCAATCGCGAGCGGCGCGCACGCCGCAGCTTCCTGCCGGTGACGCTGAAGCTGCGCATGAGCGATGAAGAGATGGCGCGCTTTGCGGTGGAGCGCTGGCGCTTCCCCGGCGTGGAGCTGGAGCCGTATCTCACCCGCCGTTATCCATACGGCCCGTTGTTCGCGCACATCATCGGCTATGTCGGCCGTATCGACGAAAAAGACCTCGCGGTACTGGGCGAAGGCAATGCCGCGCTCACGCATATGGGCAAGTCCGGCCTGGAGCGCTATTACGAGCAGGATCTGCGCGGGCAGGTGGGCTACGAGCAGGTCGAGACCAACGTGCAGGGGCGCGCGATCCGTACCGTCGGCCGGGTCGCGCCGCAATCGGGTGCAGACCTGCGCCTGTCGGTGGACGCCGACCTGCAGCGCGCGATGGTGGCCGCGTTCGGCGAGCACGAAGGCGCGGCCATTGCCATGGACCCGCGCACCGGCGAGATCCTGGGCATGGTCAGCCTGCCCAGCTACGACCCCAACCTGTTCGTCAACGGCATCTCGCATACCGACTTCAAGATGCTCAACGACAACCCGTCGCGGCCGCAGTTCAACCGGCTGGTGCTCGGTGGCGTGGCGCCGGGCTCCACGCTCAAGCCGCTGATCGCGCTGGCCGGCCTGGACAGCGGCCTGCGCCGGCCGGAAGACCGGGTGTTGTCCACCGGCATGTTCTATCTGCCCGGGGTCAGCCGCGGCTGGGGCGATTCGCACCGCGGCGGCCACGGCTGGACCGATCTGCGCAAATCCATCGCCCAGTCGGTCAATACCTACTACTACCGCCTGGCGGTGGACATGGGCGTCGAGCGCTTCGACCACTATATGGGTGGGTACGGCTTTGGCGCGCCCACCGGCGTGGACCTGCTGGGCGAAATCGGCGGCATCCTGCCGTCGCCTGCCTACAAGTACAAGACCCGCAAGGAGCGCTGGTACCCCGGCGACACCGTCAACATCGCCATTGGCCAGGGCGACTGGAAGGTGACCCCGCTGCAGCTGGTGCGCGGCGTGTCGGCAATCGCCAGCGGCCTGCTGCTGCGTCCGCATCTGGTGCTGGAACAACGCACCGGCTTCGATCACCCCTGGCAGCCGATGATCCAGCCGCCGGGCAAGCCGGTCAGCCCGAGTCCGGCGCATCTGCAGGTGGTGCGCGATGGCATGATGGACACCATGCGCCCGGGCGGTACCGGTTATGCCATCACACCCGGGGCGCCCTACCAGATGGCCGGCAAGACCGGCACCGCGCAGGTGGTCAGCCGCAAGGGCGTGGCCGCCGTGGATCCGCGCAGCCTGCCGATGCATCTGCGCCATCGCGGCCTGTTCGTCGGTTTCGCGCCGGCCGACCACCCGGTCATCGCGGTGGCGGTGGCGGTGGAGGGCGGCGGCTTCGGTACCAGCTCGGCAGCGCCGATCGCGCGCAAGATCTTCGACGCCTGGTTGCTGGGCAAGATGCCTGCCGGGCTGGAGCCGCTGGACAGCGAGCTCGGCATGACGGCCGTCGGCGTCAACCAGTTCGAAGCCGGCGTCACCGACGCGCGTGCCGCTGGCGACGCGGCCGCCGCCACGCTGGACGAGCTGCCGGTGGTGATCGGCCAGACTGCCGTTGCGCTGGACCCCACCACGCCCGCGCAGCCGGTGGTGCCGGATGTGCCCGATGCGGTGCAGGAGACCGACCATTGAGCGACATCCTGCGCTGGTTGGTGGACATGGCCGCGCGCTTTACGCGCAGCCTGGACTGGGTGCTGTGTCTGGCATTGGGTGGGCTGATGGTGATCGGCCTGTCGGTGCTCAAGAGCGCCGGCGGCAGCGCCAATGGCGATCATCTGGTGATGGCGCAAGGCGTGCGCTTCGTCATCGGCGTGGCCGCGATGTGGGGCATTTCGCGCATGTCGGTGCTGCGCCTGCGCGCCTGGACGCCGTGGGTATATGGCTTGTCGATGCTGCCGTTGCTGGCGGTGTTCGCGCTGGGCACCGGCAAATACGGCCGGCAATGGCTGGACCTGAAAGTGTTCTATCTGCAGCCGGCCGAGCTGCTCAAGATCAGCCTGCCGATGATGGCGGCCTGGTATCTGCATCGCATGCCGCTACCGCCGCGCATCTCCACCGTATTGGTCACCTGCATGATCATCGGCGTGCCCACCGCGCTGATCATGCTGCAGCCGGACTTCGGCACCGGCGTGCTGATCGCCGCCAGCGGCGTATTCGTGCTGCTGCTGGCCGGCCTGCCGTGGTGGTGGGTTGCGGTGGGCCTGGGCGGTGTTTCGGCGGCTGCGCCGGTGGCCTGGTTCTGGCTGCTGCGCCCGTACCAGAAGGACCGCATCATGATGTTCCTCAACCCCGAAAACGACGCGCTCGGCGCCGGCTGGAACATCATCCAGTCCAAGATCGCGATTGGTTCTGGCGGCCTGAACGGCAAGGGCTGGGGGTTGGGCTCGCAGTCGCATCTGAACTTCATTCCCGAGCAGACCACCGACTTTGCGTTCTCGGTGCTCAGCGAAGAATTCGGCTGGATCGGCGTGGCCACCGTGCTGACCTTGTATCTCATCGTGATCGGCCGCTGCCTGTGGATCGCCTCGCAGGCGCGCGATACCTATTCGCGCCTGGTCGCCGGCGCCACCGGCCTGGCGTTCTTCGTCTACGTGCTGGTCAACGGCGGCATGATTTCCGGCCTGCTGCCGGTGGTCGGCGTGCCGATGCCGCTGATGAGTTACGGCGGCACCTCGGCAGTGTCGTTGCTGGCCGGGCTGGGCCTGGTGATGGCGGTCAAGACGCATCGCCCGGTGCATGGGTATTGATGCGGGAGTGTCGCATCGTTGTGCCAATGCCGTGCGCGCGTACCCGGCGCGCATGCAATGTCGCAGCGTCGATCGATGCGACAGGCGTATGTCAAACGCTGACACGTTTTCAGGCACATCGTGTTTTTGCGCAGTGCATTGCAACGACGCGACACCGGCGTAGGCCTGCTTCGTTCGCGCGCTGCCGGGTTCGCGCACCTGCTGCATGCGGGCACAGCGCTTCGTAGAGTCCGCCAGGCCGCCGCAGCGTTGGTGGCCGCGTCGCGTCGCTCCAGCAGCGCGCGCCATTCCTCTTTCGGGTGACCTCGTCCATGAAACCGCTAACCGCCGCCATCGGCGGTGTCTGTCTGCTGCTCGCCGCGCAGGCCGGTGCCGTCACGTTCGCCACCGGCGATACGCGCGCTGTCGCGCAACCGGCAATTCCCTCCCTCTGCCAGCCCGCGTTGAAGGCCAGCCAGACACCGAACGGCCACCTGTTCGATGCCGCACTGGAAAGTGCGCCGCCCGATACCGAGACCATCCAGGCGGCACTGAGCGCGTGCAAGAACGGCGCGGTGTTGCTGACCAGCGGCAGCGGCAACGCCTTTCTGACCGGCCCGCTGACGATTCCCACTGGCGTCACCCTGGTCATCGATCAAGGCGTCACCTTGTACGGCTCGCGCAACCCGGCCGATTACGGCAGCGGCTGCGGAAGCGCCGGCTCCAAGAGCGGCGGCTGCCTGCCGTTGATCAGCGTCAAAGGTGCGAATTCGGGCGTGATGGGCATCCGCACCGACGGGCGGCAGGGCACCATCGACGGGCGTGGCGATCAAGTCATGCTCGGCAAGGGCACCACCTGGTGGGAGTTCGGCGAGAACGCCAAGGCGGCCGGCCAGGTACAGAACAGCCCCGACCTGATCAAGGTGCGGAACTCCACGGCGTTCACGCTCTACAACGTCAATCTGGTCAATGCCGCGTATTTCCACTTCTTCACGCACATCGTCAATGGCCTGACCATCTGGGGCGTGCGGGTGAAGTCGCCCGCCACCAGTCCCAACACCGATGGCCTGGATCTGGACAGCGTGGTCAATGCCACCCTCCACGACAACGATGTGATGGGCGGCGACGATTGCGTGGCCATCAAGACCATCGCCTCCAAGTCGGCCAACATCACCGTGCGCAACAGCCGCTGCTACGGCACGCACGGCATTTCCATCGGCAGCGAAGTGATGTCCGGCGTCAGCAACGTGCTGGTCGACAACAACGCGCTGGTGTCCACCGACGCTGGTGGCAACCGCAGCACCGACAACAGCGGCCTGCGCATCAAGACCAGCCTGGCCAAGGGCGGCCCGGTCAGTCTGGTCACCTATCGCAACACCTGCCTGTATGGCGTCACCAGCCCGTTGGTGATCAACCCGTTCTATGCCGCCGCAACCAGCGGCACCAAGCCGATCTTCAGCCAGATCGTGGTCGACGGGCTACGCAGCGCAAACGATGCTGGCGGCAAGGGCTGGATCCTGAAGGGCTATGACGCACAGACACCGCTGGACCTGGTGCTGGCCAACGTGGCGACCGGCAACACCTCGGTCACTGCGAGCAACGCGCAGATCGGGCTGAGCAACAGCGCGCTGACACCGACCGGTACCGGCGTCACTACGACGCAGGTGCAGCTGGGCGGCGCGATACCGACCTGCTCGGGCGCGCCGCGCTTTCCGGCGCTGTGAGGCGACAGGCGCGGCCGATTCCAGGGGCCGCGCCTGGTCTGCTGCCACGGCTGCGCAGTCGCGCCAGCCGCCGGCGGCTGGCTGTGATTGTTCCAGGCGTTGCAAGGCCGGCTAGCTGGCTGCGGCTCCCTCCAAGGAGGCGACGGCCGCCTTCGCGTCACTGACACCCGCGCGGCGACTGCGCCCGCGATCAGCCGATTGCAGTGATCGTCGAGCACTGAGGGCTCTGCGCAGCGCCAACATGCCAGCGGCGGGCATCGCGCTACTGCACCACGTGGCCGGATTCGTGCTGCTGCCAGCTGCGGCGCCGAATCCCGAAGCCCGAATCCCGAATCCTCAGCCACCAAATTGGCCCAGCTGATGCGGCAGACCTTGACTTTGACTAAAGTCTTTGCGTTTCATGGTCTTATTGTCAGAAGTTCATCTGATCTCTGTTACCCTCGGCCGATGATTCGACGCACCCTGACCTGCCTGCTCACCCTCGGCCTTGTCGCCTGCGCGACCCAGCCCAGCCCTCCGTCCTCGCCGCCGGCCGCCAGCGCGCCGCCGGCCAAGCCGCCTGCCGGCCCGGTTGCGACTGCCGTGCCTGCCAGCGCTGCCGCCGAAGCACCGGCCCTGCCGCCGGTGGACCTGACCCCGGTGCCGTTCGAGATCGCACGCGCCAATTTCGTGCGCGACACCTCGGCCAAGTACGGCATCGATGCCGCGCAGATCGAAGCGGTGCTGGCCCAGGCGCAATTCAAGGACGCCATCGTCACCGCCATGTCGCGCCCGGCCGAACGGGTCAAACCGTGGAACGACTACCGGCCGATGTTCATCACCCAGGCGCGCATCGACGGCGGCCGCAACTTCCTGGCGCAACACCGCGCCGAGCTGAGCAAGGTCGAAGCGGCCACCGGTGTGCCGGCGCAGGTGATCGTGGCCATCATCGGGGTGGAAACCAGCTACGGCACCAACGCCGGCAAATACCGCGTGCTGGATGCGCTGTACACGCTGGCGTTCCGCTACCCGCGCAGCGGCGACCCGGCCAAGCTCGAGCGCGAGGTGCGCCGCGAGCTGTTTTTCCGCGACGAACTCGGCCAGCTGTTCGCGCTGGGCAAGGAAGAACAGCTCGACGTCACCACGTTGATCGGCAGCTACGCCGGCGCGATGGGCATGGGCCAGTTCATGCCGTCCAGCTACCGCCAGTTCGGCGTCGATGGCGATGCCGACGGCAAGCGCAACCTGTTTACCGACTACAACGACGTGTTTGCCTCGATCGCCAATTACTTTGTCAAGAAGGGCGGCTGGGTGCGCGGCGGGCAGGTTGCCGTGCCGGCCACGCTGGCTGCCGGCCACGAAGAATTCAATCCCACCGACTGGTCGCCGGTGTACACGCTGGCCGACCTGTCCGCGCGTGGCTATCACCCTAATGCGCCGGTAGTGGCCGGCAGCACCGCGACCCCGATCAGCCTGGACGATGCCAACGGCAAGCAGTACTGGCTGGGCTTCCAGAACTTTTACGCGATCACCCGATACAACATTTCCAAGATGTACGCGATGGCCGTGTTCCAGCTGTCCGAGGCCATCGCCGGCAAGGAGCTCCCCCCGGCATGAACAGCATGACAGGCCCCAAGTGGCTGATCCCGATGGCGCTGATGCTCGGCCTGGCGGCCTGTAGCAGCGCACCGAAGAAGAGCGTCGCCGGCAAGGGCGGCGGTGCGATCAAGAGCGTCAAGGTCGAAGGCAAGGGGCCGGCCTATGTGGCCACCGGCTGCCCGCCCACCTCGCCGTACGCCGCCGCCAAGGAAGATCCGTCCACGCGCGGCGACTACACCGCCGGCGGCCTGTACAAACCCGGCGTCAAGGACACCACACCGGACCACGTGCCCAACGTGGCCTGCATTCCCGAACCGCTGGTCACCAACGAGCCGCGCTCTGCAGTGGGCAATCGCTCGCCGTATGAAGTGCTGGGCAAGCGCTACGTGGTGATGGACAGCCCCGGTGACTATGTCGAACGCGGCACCGCCTCGTATTACGGCAGCAAGTTCCATGGCCGGCTGACCTCCAACAAGGAGGTCTACGACATGTACGCCTTCACCGCCGCGCACAAGACCCTGCCGCTGCCCAGCTTTGCGCTGGTCACCAACACCGACACCGGCGATTCGGTGGTGGTGCGCGTCAACGACCGCGGCCCGTTCCACGACGGCCGTGTGATCGATCTGAGCTATGCCGCCGCGGTCAAGCTGGGCATCACCGGCAAGGGCACCGGCAACGTCGAAGTGCGTGGCCTGACCGAAGCCGACAACGGCAACCTGCTCGCCAAGCGCCGCAGTGGCCAGGCCCCGGTGAATACGGCCGTTGCCGCCGCGCGGCCGGCTGCCAGCGCCAGCCAGATCGATGGCCTGGTGCAGCGTCTGCCCGCCCGCACCGTGCCGCCGCGTGCGGTAACGGCTGGCGCCGGCACCGCGGTTGCCACATCCGCCGCCGCATCGGCTGGTAGCGCGCCGGTCGCTGCGGCCGGCGAGCGTTGGCGCTACCGCGTGGCTGACTCGCGCCAGCCCGGCGATGCCGACAACTTCGATGCCTGGATGAAGTCGCAGGGCGTGCGCGTGGCCACCGGCAAGCCGGCTGCTGCGGCGCCGCGACCGACCTCGCCAACCCCGGCTGCGGTGCCTGCCGCGGCGGTGCCGGTGGCGGTTGCGACGGTCAAACCCTCCGAGAGCACCGTTGCGCGCCCGCTCAAGGCCGAGCCGCTGCCGGCCAAGGCGCCCAGCGTGGCCGAGGCCGCACTGGGCGACATCCTGCTGCAGGTCGCCAGTTTCGCCAGCCGCGAAAACGCCAACCGCGCGCTGTCGCAACTGGCCTCGGCCGGCATTGCCGGTGCCAGCGTCAGCGACATCGTCAGTGGCGGGCGCACCCTGTGGCGGCTGCGCGTGAATGCACGCGACCACGCCAATGCCTCGGAAATCGCCCAGCGCATCGCTGGCCTCGGCTTCGGCCGCCCGCAGGTCGTGGCCAATTAAGCGCGAGCGGGTCTGGGTTCGCCAATCAAGCGTGAGCGCATCGCGTGCGCGCGCCGGCTGCATGGCTGTACCGGACACGGCCGGGCGATCAGGATCGGCTGGCGAACCATTGCCCACCTCCAATGCGGGTGCGGCAAAGACCGCAATCGGCATGCGCCCGCGCGCTCTGCTCGCCGTGCGTCGCGTGCATCCAGCTGACGACCGAGCGCCATGGTCGGCCGGTCCAACCCGCAGTCCGCAACGCCCACGACGTGCGCGGCGCCTTCAACTGCGCTGCGCAGACGCCACAGGCGTGCGGACAGCACACCTGCATCGCTGAACTGCGCAGGCGCGCACATCCGGCAACGCGTCGCCCTGATCGCCGTGGCGCCTTACAATTTCGCATTGCCCAGCTTTCGGGCCCGTCAGGAGTCGTTCTTCAATGAAATTCCGCTTCGCCGCCGCTGCCGTGGCCACGTTCGCCTTCGGCCTGGTCTGCGCCCAGACACCCGCGCCGCAGCCGACTCCCGCCGTGGCTGCGGCCCCGGCCGCCTTGCCGGTGCCGCCGGCACCCGCCCCGGCGGTGTCCAAGTCCTGGATCCTGATGGACTACGCCACCGGGCAGGTGCTGGCCGGTGAGAACATCCACCAGCAACTGGCGCCGGCCAGCATCACCAAGGTGATGACGTCGTACGTGGTCGCTGCCGAAATCAAGAACGGCAAGGTCAAGCGCGACGACCAGGTCATGATGAGCGAACGCGCCTGGCGCGAAGGCGGCGCGGGCACCGACGGCAGCTACAGTGGCTTCCCGGTCAACCAGACGGCGCGTCTGGAAGACATGGAAAAAGGCATGGCGATCCAGTCCGGCAACGATGCCGCGATTGCGCTGGCCGAGCATGTCGCCGGCAGCGAAGAAGCCTTCGCCTCGCTGATGAACAGCTACGCCGCCAAGATCGGCATGAAGGATTCGTACTTCGTCAATGCGCACGGCCTGAGTGCCGAGGGGCATCACTCCACCGCCTTCGATCTGGCCATGCTGGGCCGCGCGATGGTGCGCGATTACCCGGAGACCTACGCCTACAACAAGATCAAGGAATTCCAGGTCGGCAGCATCAAGCAGAGCAACCGTAACCGGCTGCTGTGGCGCGACCCGGCGGTGGACGGCATCAAGACCGGCCATACCTCCGAGGCCGGGTACTGCCTGCTCAGCTCGGCCAAGCGTGGCGACCAGCGCCTGATCGCCGTGGTCATGGGCGACAGCTCCGAAGAACAGCGCGCCACCGACAGCCTGGCGCTGCTCAACTGGGGCTTCCGCTTCTTCGAAACCCACAGCCTGTACGCGCCCGGCAAGGTCGTAACCAAGCAGAAAGTATGGAAGGGCCAGCAGGACGAAGTGCAGCTTGGCGTGGCGCAGCCGCTGCTGGTCAGCCTGCAGCGCGGCCGCTACAACGACCTCAAGCCGAGCATGGAAGTGGCCAAGAATCTGCAGGCACCGATCAAGCAGGGCCAGCAGATCGGCACCGTCAAGGTCAGCCTGGACGGCAAGATCATCGCCCAGGCACCGCTGGTGGCGATCAACGCCGTCGAAGAGGGCGGGTTCTTCAAGCGCCTCTGGGATGCGTTCTGGATGTGGTGGGAATCGGAGTGATCCAAAGAAAAAGCCGGCTTTCGCCGGCTTTTTCTTTGCGGGAATTGGGGATTCGGCATTCGGGATTGGTAAAAGCCGGAGCAGTGGCGAGTCGCCAGCAGTCCGCTCCTACGACTCCCCAATCCCGACTCCCCAATCCCAACCCTCAGAGCATCCGACTGATCGTGAAGCTGCCATACACCGGCGTCTCGCGCTGGGTCTCGAATTCGCGGGTGCGGTGGTAGCGGGCAATGGCAAATTTCCAGCGCCCGTACATCACCGCCAGGCCGTAGCCCACGTCGCCCACGAACGGGCGCTTGTCCACGCTGTGGCTGCTGCGGAAGGTGTTGCCGTCCAGGGTGATGTCGCGGATCACCCAGCGCGCATCGGTGGTCAGAAACACATGCCCCGACCAGCCGCTGGCGCGTCCCAAGCGGCTTGGCGCAGTGTTTTCGCCTGCCGGGCGGGTGGGCGTGCTGCCGAAGTCGTCCGGCAGTTTCCAGCCGAAGCGCGCTTCGCCGCCGGCATTCAGATGCGTAGCCATGTTGCCGACCGCGCCGCCCCAGTGCGAAATGAAGTCCCAGCCGAAACCGCCGGCATTGCCGCTGGCGTCGGCCGGCCAGCGGCGCATGCGCTCGTGCACCAGATTGATCAGCGGCTCGTTGTGCAACTGGTTGTCCCAACCCTGGAACTTCTCGTCGCCGAGCGCATCGTGGATCGCATCCTGCGCCTCCTGCGCAAAGGCCCACGGGCCGACCACGCCGATCTGCAGCTGGGTGGTCCGCAGGTGCGCGTCGTTGCGCGCGTTGTAGCCGAAGCTCGCCAGCAGGATGCCCGCATACGGGCGGTCGTCCGGGATCACGTCGCGGCGGGTGTAATCGGTCGGGGTAAAGATGGCCTGGCCGATCGAGAACACCATGTTCTGCTGGTCGAACTCGCCCGGATGCAGTCGCTCCAGGTAGCTGTTGACCCAGCGCGCGGTGCGCGGCAGGCACGGGTCGTCGGTGTAATCAACCAGGTTCGGCGACACCAGGGTCAGCACCGCACCGTTGGAATAGCCCTGATCCTGATCTTCGCCGCCGAACAGGTCGTTATCGACCCGGAAATTCACCGCGGGCGGCGTACGTCCCAGCCGGCTGGAATCGCACTGATCCACCGCCAGGGCCGGCAGCGACAGCCCGGAAAGAGAAAGCAGCAGGGCAGCAGACAACGCGCGCGGTCTAAGCATGGAGGGCCTGGGCAGTGGAAGAAGGGCTGAGCTCAGAAAGGTGCCTGCGTGCGCTGCTGCGCCGTGTGAAGTGCGTGCCAGCGAGCGCGTTCTCTGCCGCTTCGGTTCGCTACAGCATTGCCGCGCGCGCGTAGCTGTGTTCGGTCCATCACGGTAATCGCATCGCATTGCGGAAAGTGTGGTGGTGCTGGCGCGGATGCTGGGCGGTCTGATCGGTGGCAAGGCTTGGGTTTGCCTATCTCCGGCCCGATAATGGGGCGATGGACATCAGCACCGACAACCCCGATCACGGCTTTCAGTTTCCCGGCACCTTCGAGCTTAGCGCCATGGGCACGGCCGAACGCGGGCTGGAAACCGAACTTCCGCGTCTGCTTGCCGCCACTGGCGTGGAGCTGCTGCAGGAAGCCGTTAGCTGGAAGCATTCTTCCAGCGGCAAATATGTCTCGGTCAAGATCGGCTTTCGCGCCGAGAGCCGGGAGCAGTTCGACGCTGCGCATCAGGCGCTGCGCGACCATCCGGAAGTGAAGTGGACGCTGTAGCGGCCGAGCCGGTGGTCACATCGCAGCTTGGCTTGCCGGCGCACGTGCGCGATCTCGGCCGGCAGGACTACAGCCCGGTGTGGCGCGCAATGCAGCGTTTCACCGATGCGCGCGATGAGCACACCGCAGACGAAGTCTGGGTGGTCGAGCATGCCCCGGTGTTTACGCTCGGCCAGGCAGGCAAACCCGAGCACGTGCTGGCGCCGGGCGAGATTCCGGTGCTGCAGGTCGATCGCGGCGGTCAGGTGACCTACCACGGCCCAGGCCAGCTGGTGATCTACCCGCTGCTGGATCTGCGTCGGCTCAAGATCGGTGTGCGCGACTACGTGTGCAAGATCGAGCAGGCGCTGATCGATACCCTGGACGAATGGAATATCGTGGCCGAGCGCCGCGATGGTGCGCCCGGCGTGTATGTGGGCGATGCCAAGATCGCCGCGCTGGGCATCCGGGTGCGGCGCGGCTGCACCTTCCACGGGCTCTCGTTCAATGTGGCGATGGATCTGGAGCCGTTCCACCGCATCAACCCGTGCGGCTACCAGGGCCTGCAGGTGACCTCGGTGCTAGACTTGGGCGGCCCCTCCGGGATGGACGCCGTCAAGGCGGTGCTGCTCGAACAGCTGGCGCGCCAGTTCGGTCTCGTATTGCAGCCTGTTTCCGCGTTGCCCGACCTTTCGCTTCCGGCCTGAGCGCCCGTACCGACATGACCCAACCTATCGCCCGTTCCATCCCCTTGCAGGTCGTCTCCGGCGACACCGCCGCGCCTGCGCCGCTGCAGACCGGCGTCAAGCAGATCGGTGGCGACAAGATCAATCGCTCGCCGGTGCAGTTCGTCGATGCACCGGTGCTGCGCAAGCCGTCGTGGATCCGGGTGCGGATTCCCTCCGGCAATGCGGTGCAGAACCTCAAGGCCAAACTGCGCGAAAACCGCCTGGTCACGGTGTGCGAAGAGGCCAGCTGCCCGAACATCCACGAGTGCTTCAGCCACGGCACCGCGACCTTCATGATCCTGGGCGAGGTGTGCACGCGGCGCTGTTCGTTCTGCGATGTGGCGCACGGCCGGCCCAAGCCGCCCGATGCCAGCGAGCCGGCCAGCCTGGCCGCCACGGTGGCCGACATGGGCCTGAAATACGTGGTGGTGACCAGCGTGGATCGCGACGATCTGCGCGACGGTGGTGCGCAGCATTTCGTCGACTGCATCTCGGCGATCCGGGTCAGTTCGCCCAAGACCCGGATCGAGATCCTGACCCCGGATTTCCGCGGCAAGGGCCGTATGGACCGCGCGCTGGAAATCCTGGCGCTGAGCCCGCCGGACGTGTTCAACCACAATATCGAAACCGTGCCGGACCTGTACCCGAACGTGCGCCCCGGTGCCGACTACCAGTGGTCGCTGACGCTGCTGCAGCGCTTCAAGGCGCAGCACTCGTCGATCGCCACCAAGTCCGGCATCATGCTGGGCCTGGGCGAGACGATGGAGCAGGTGCAGGCCACCTTGCGCGACCTGCGTGCGCACGATGTGGACATGATCACCATCGGCCAATACCTGCAGCCGACCCCGCACCATCATCCGGTCATGCGCTACTGGACGCCGGAGGAATACAAGGCGCTGGAGGAGTACGGCAACGCGCTGGGCTTCAGCCATGTCGCCTCCGGGCCGATGGTGCGCTCGTCGTATCACGCCGATCGTCAGGCGGCCGGCGCTGGCGTCGCTGCCTGAGTGATCGGTTGGCGGTCGGATGGCCGCCACGGTGCGTTCGTGAGTGGCGGTTGGTTCGATTCCCGCTCGCCGGTTGCTTGGCTGGCACGCCGGAGCAGCGGTTTGCGTGTGCCGTCAGTAGCCAATTCGTCGAACACGGATGACGCTGCGTCCGCCATTCCAGATCTGTTCCAGGTCGAACAATCCAGTCGGCCCCGTGCATTGCGCGGGGCCGCGTCGTCTCTGGCCCGTCAGGCGCCAGGTGGCAGGGTGCGGTCTCGTTCACAATCCGATACAGGCCCGGCGCTAGGCTGATTCAGCCAGCGGATGACAACGCCAGCAACTTTCGGCACTGTCATGCTGTCTGATCCGTTCACCGCTTTCCTTTCATCGGCCCTGTGCCGAGAGCCATTCGATGACCTACAACGTTTCTGCGTCCATGAAGGCCGGCCTGTTGGCGCTGGTGTTGACCACTCCGATGGGATTGCTGGCGCGCGCCGATACCGCGTTGCCTGCCGCTGCCACGCCCGACCAGGCGACGGCCACCAAGCTCGTCTACGGCCTGCTGTCCGATAGCCGCTACGCCTACCGTCCGCGCACGCTGGACGAGGCGATGTCCAAGGACGTGTTCAAGCGCTATCTGGAAACGCTGGATGGCGGCAAACAGTTCTTCACCCAGGCCGACATCGACGGCTTTGCGCCACTGCAGGCCGGCGTGGGCGATGCACTGCGCGGCGGCAATCTGGAGCCGGCGTTCCAGGTGTTTTCGGTCTACAAGAAGCGTGTCGACCAGCGCGTCAAATACGCACGCGACCTGCTCAAGCAGGACTTCGATTTCAGCGGCAGCGACAAGTTCGAGTACGACCGCAAGGACGTGCCGTGGGCGGCAGACGACAAGCAGTTGGATGTGTTGTGGCGCCAGTCGGTGATGAACGACTGGCTGCGCCTGCAACTGGCTGGCAAGAAGCCCGAAGACATCCGCAAGACGCTGGACAAGCGGTACGTGGCACTGGCCGATTCGGTCAAGCAGCTCAAGGGCGAGGACGTGTTCCAGTTCTTCGTCAATGCCTATACCAACGCCGTCGACCCGCATACCGATTACTTCACTCCGCGCACTGCCGAGACGTTCAACCAGCAGATGTCGCTGTCGCTGGAAGGCATCGGCGCGCAGTTGCAGAAGCAGGACGACATGGTGGTGATCCGCGAGGTGATCCCGGGCGGTCCGGCAGCGGTGGATGGCACGCTCAAGCCGGGTGACCGTATCGTCGGCGTAGGCCAGGCCAAGAACGGCGCGATTGAAGATGTGATCGGCTGGCGCATCGACGATGTGGTGGCAAAGATCCGCGGCAGCAAGGACACCCAGGTGCGCCTGGAGTACATCCCGGCCGAATCGGGCATCGATGGCAAGCATCGCACGGTGACGCTGACCCGGCAAAAGGTGCGTCTGGCCGAACAGGCTGCCAAGGGCGAGACCATCACCCTGCCTGCCAAGGGCAGCGAGCCGGAACGTCGCATCGGCATCATCAAGCTGCCGGGCTTCTACCAGGATTTCGAAGGCCGTCGTCGCAACGCGACCGATTACGCCTCCGCGACCCGCGACGTTGCCAAGCTGCTGGCCGGCTTCAAGACCGACAAGGTCGACGGCGTGGTGCTGGACCTGCGCAACAACGGTGGTGGTTCGCTGGATGAGGCGATCGAACTCACCGGGCTGTTCATCGAGCAGGGGCCGGTGGTGCAGGTGCGCGAATCCGGCGGCCGTGTCACCGTCAATGGCGACAGCAATCCCAAGGTGGCGTGGGACGGTCCACTGGGCGTGTTGATCAACCGCGGTTCGGCGTCGGCATCGGAGATCTTTGCCGGTGCGATCCAGGACTACGGTCGCGGCCTGGTGATCGGTGAAACCAGCTTCGGCAAGGGCACCGTGCAGAACATCGTCGACCTGGACCGCTGGCCGGCCGCAGAAGGTCAGCGCTATGGGCAGGTCAAGCTGACGATCGCGCAGTTCTTCCGTGTCAGCGGCTCCAGTACCCAGCACAAGGGCGTGGTGCCGGATATTGCATTCCCGGCCAGCGTGGATGCCACCGAATTCGGCGAGAGCACTTACGACAATGCGCTGCCGTGGACACGTATTGCCGCCGCGCCGCACACCCAATACGGCAACTTCGCGCCGTTGCTACCCAAGTTGCAGGCGCTGCACACCGCACGCATTGCTACCGACAAGGAATTCCAGTGGTGGGAAGAAGACGTCAAGCAGTTCCGCGATGAAAAGGCCAAGAAGTACATCTCGCTGAACGAAGCCGAGCGCGTTGCCGAGCGCCAGAAGCAGGACCAGCAGCGCAAGGACCGCCAGCAGGTGCGCAAGCAACTCGGTCTGCCGCTGGATCCGCTTGCCGAAGACAGCGATGACGGCCTGACCGGTAACGAGCGCGATATCGTCAAGGACACCGCCCGCGAAAAGGCCGCGGAAAAGCGTCCGGATCCGTTGCTGCATGAATCGGCGGCGATCCTGGCCGACGCACTGGGCCTGCTGGCGCAGGACCAGCCTCTGTCGGCGCAAGTGTTGCCGCAGTCGACCGCGCCGGGGCGTTGGGCGGATTGATCGCATCGGGATGTTCGTCCCGTAGAAAAGCCACCGCATGCGGTGGCTTTTTCTTTTGGTACTCCCCAGAGCGGATGACCTGCGGCTTGGCTGCAGGGTCCTGGCCTTCCCGCCATCACAATCGCACGCAGGGGCGCTGCTTCAGACCGGCAGAACAAAGCCGTAGCGATGTCAGTGCGGCCAGGAAAACTCGGCCAGCACCGGATAATGATCGGAAGGAAGCACGCCGCCCGGGCGCGTCTCCAGGGTGGTGAAGCGCGTAGGCGTCAGGCCACGGAACAGGATCCAGTCGATGCGTCGGGTTGGCTGCGTGGTGAAATCCTGGAAGGTTTTTTCCGGGCCCTGCGGCTTTGTGGCATGCGTGCGCGCATCGTCGAGCGCGGCGGTCAATGTGCGATAGGTGCCCTGATCGGGATCGCTGTTGAAGTCGCCAGTCAGTACCACCGGAACATCGGCAGGAAGCGTTGCGATGCGCGACAGGATCAGGCGTGCGCCCTGTTCGCGTGCGGCTTCGTCTTGATCGCGATGCGGCAAGTGGGTGTTCAACAGGTAAAAGCGGCGCTTGTCGCTGCGGCGTTCGAACAAGGCCCAGGTGACCATGCGCGGCAGGTCGGTGTTCCAGCTGCTGCTGCCCGGCACCTGTGGCGTTTCCGATAGCCAGAAGTCGCCCGATTCCACCACCGACAACGTGCGGCTGTCGTAGAACACGCCCACGTGTTCGCCGTTGCCGTCGGCGTCGCGGCCTTTGCCGAACCAACGGTAATCAGGCAGCTGTGCAGCCAGATACTGCGCCTGTTCCTGCACCAACTCCTGCGTTCCGAACACGTCCGGGTGTGCGTGTTCGATCGATGCCACCATCGCCGTGCGGCGCACGCTCCAGCGCTTGTCGCCGTCGGTGTCCACCGGCACGCGCACATTGAACGACATCACCCGCAAGGGCGCAGGCGCGGGTGCAGCCCATGCAGGCAGGGCGATGCACAGCAGCGCGAGTGCCGCGAGCAAGGAACGTGACACAGCGCGAAAGGACAGGCGTGGCATGCAGGCGGATTCCTCAGGGACCAGTCGACGAGTCTAATTGGACTGCATGACCGAAATGTCATTGCGACATGGCGCCGGCTTGACGTTATCGCGCATCGGCGTAGCGTTTGCACCAAGCCAGCGGATAGACCGCTGGCTGCTAGCCAACCGTGAGGGATTCTCATGGCAACACCGTACGACTATCTCGTGTTTATCGGGCGTTTCGAGCCCTTTCATAACGGCCACGCCGCCGTCGCCCGCCACGCGCTGGGCAAGGCGAAAAAGCTCATCGTGCTGATCGGCTCGGCCGACACGCCCCGCACCATTCGTAATCCTTGGACCGTGGCCGAACGCGCGGTGATGATCGAGTCTGCGTTGCCGGACGAAACCGCGCGGCTGCTCGTGCGGCCGCTGCGCGACCACCTCTACAATGAAAGCCTGTGGATCGCCGAGGTGCAGCGCCAGGTTGCCGAAGCGGTGCACGCCGATGGCGGCACGCTGGATGCGAATATTGGCTTAATCGGCATGGACAAGGATGCCAGCGGCGACTACCTGCGTGAGTTTCCGCAGTGGCCGCTGGAAGATGTGCAACACACGGCCACGCTGTCTGCCACCGAGTTGCGCCGTTATCTGTTCGAGGCCGGCGATATCGGGTTCCATGGCGGGCTGTTGATGTTGCGCGGCAATGTGCCGGCGCCGGTGTACGACATGCTGGAAGCGTTCCGGCGCAATTCGCCGAGCTATGCGCAGCTGGTGGCCGAATACCGTTTCATCGAGCAGTACCGCGCCGCGTGGAAAGACGCGCCGTATCGGCCCACCTTCGTCACTACCGATGCGGTGGTGGTGCATTCGGGCCATGTGTTGCTGGTGCGGCGTCGTGCCGAGCCGGGCAAGGGCTTGTGGGCGCTGCCGGGCGGTTTTGTCGGCCAGGAGGAAGGCCTGCTGGATTGCTGCCTGCGCGAGCTGCGCGAGGAAACCCGCCTCAAGCTGCCGCTGCCGGTGCTGAAGGGCTCGTTGCGTGGCAAACAGGTCTTCGATCACCCCGAGCGCAGCCAGCGCGGGCGCACCATTACCCATGCGTTTCATTTCGAGTTCCCTGCCGGCGCATTGCCTGCGGTGCGCGGTGGCGACGATGCCGATAAAGCGCGCTGGATTCCGATCGCCGAAGTGATGGCGATGGGCCCGCGGCTGTACGAAGACCATCTGCATATTCTTGAATTTTTCCTGGGCCGCGGCTGAGAGTGCACCGGCTGCGTGCTGCCGTGATGCAACAGGCAGCTCGCGCGGCAACCGCTTGAACCGTGACCTCCCGCCGGCGGACAGACCGCTGGTTCATTCGACGCGAAGGAGCTTCCGTCATGCATTACCTCGATAACCTGCTGCTCGATACCGATAGCTACAAGGCCAGCCACTGGCTGCAATATCCGCCCGGCACCGATGCCTCGTTTTTCTACGTCGAATCGCGCGGTGGCGTGTACGAGCAGACCGTGTTCTTCGGCCTGCAATCGATCCTGAAAGAAGCGATCAGCCGGCCGGTGACGCACGCCGACATCGACGATGCGAAGGCGCTGCTGGCCGCGCACGGCGAGCCGTTCAACGAAGCCGGCTGGCGCGATATCGTCGACCGGCTGGGCGGGCAGTTGCCGATTCGCATCCGCGCGGTGCCCGAAGGTGCGGTGGTTCCCACCCACAACGTGCTGATGACGATCGAGTCCACCGACGCCAAGGCGTTCTGGGTGCCGTCGTATCTGGAAACCTTGTTGCTGCGCGTGTGGTACCCGGTGACGGTGGCCACGGTGAGCTGGCAGGTGAAGCAGATCGTGCGCGACTCCCTGGAGCGCACCAGCGACGATCCGGCAGGGCAGCTGCCATTCAAGCTGCACGATTTTGGCGCGCGTGGTGTGTCCAGTCTTGGCTCGGCTGCCTTGGGCGGTGCCGCGCATCTGGTGAATTTTCTTGGTACCGACACTTTGTCGGCCTTGCTGCTGGCCCGTGCGCATTACCACACGCCGGTGGCCGGGTATTCGATCCCCGCTGCCGAGCACAGCACCATCACCAGCTGGGGCCGCGAGCGCGAAGTGGATGCGTATCGCAACATGCTGACGCAGTTCGCGCGCCCGGGATCGATCGTGGCGGTGGTGTCGGACAGCTACGACATCTACCGCGCCATTGCCGAGCATTGGGGCACCACCTTGCGCGAAGAAGTGATCGCCTCCGGTGCAACGGTGGTGATCCGTCCGGACTCCGGCGATCCGGTGGATGTGGTCGAACAATGCCTTGTGCTGCTGGACGAGGCGTTCGGCCATCAGGTCAACGGCAAGGGGTACAAGGTGCTCAATCATGTGCGGGTGATCCAGGGCGACGGCATCAACCCCACCTCGTTGCGCGCGATTCTGGAACGCATCACCGCTGCCGGCTATGCCGCCGACAATGTGGCCTTCGGCATGGGCGGTGCGTTGCTGCAGAAGGTGGACCGCGACACGCAGAAGTTTGCGTTGAAGTGCTCGGCGGTGCGTGTGGACGGGCAGTGGATCGATGTCTACAAGGACCCGATCACCGACCAGGGCAAGCAGAGCAAGCGTGGCCGGCTCACCCTGCTGCGTGACCGCAACGATGGCAGTTATCGCAGCGCCTTGCTCGATGAGGTGGGCATGCATGCCGACAGCGAAGATGCGCTGGTGACGGTGTGGGAAAACGGCGTGTCGCAACAGGAGTGGACGTTGGAACAGGTGCGCGCGCGTGCCGACGCCGCGCGACGCTGACACGCGGCGCGCAGGGCTCACCATGCACACATCCATCGACGACATCGCGTTGTTGCCTGTTTCACCGCTGTTGGCGCGTCTGCGCGCCGCAGCGCCCAGCCTGCAGCGGCGCGTGCCGCTGCAGGACGAGGCCGGTCGCTGGCATGCCTTACGCATCGGCGACCGCAGCCACGAATACGCGCTGATCTTCCAGCAGTGCCGTGCCCAGCTGGATCTGCAGCAGGCCGCGCAGTTGCTGCAGGCGGTCCACGCGCAGGGCTTGCCGGTGATGGTGCATGGCAGCTACGCGCGCTGACTGGCGTCGCCGACGCTGGTGCCCCTGGGCCCGGCCGATCTGGACCTGATGCTGCGCGCCGAACAACCGCGATGGGACCGCCTCACCCACTGGCTGCAGCAGCAGGGCTTCGCATTGAGCCTGTGGGGCGAGCCATGCCGTGCCCCGGTGGCGCTGGCGGCGGTGCGTGCGCACCACTACCTGCGCGCCGGGTGCATCGGCGCCGATGGCGGCCGCCTGCAGGTGGACCTGCAACTGCCAGCGGATGAACCGCCGTTGCCCTGATCCGGTAACGCGACGCCGCGCGCACATGGGTTGCCGCTATGCTCTGTGCCGGTTTTGGATGCCGGAATTTCCCTATGTCTTGTTATTCCCTGATTGCGCGCGGCGCATTGCTTGGCGCGCTGGCAACCCTGGCTGGCTGTGGCGGCAGCAAGGGCGACACCATGCTGATGCGCGAGTCGTTCAACTCCGATGACACCTATTCGCGCAGTGTGGCCGCCAGTTCGCCGCAAGCCTGCGAAGCGGCGCGGCGCGTGCTGTTGAGCCAGGGCTACGCCGTGACGCGTGCGGATGCCGCCGCGGTGGAAGGCAGCAAGAACTTCCAGCTCAAGGAAGCCGACCAGAGCGAACAGCTCAACCTGCGCATTTCCTGCGCCACCCAGGATGGCGGCAAGGCGCAGGTGTTCGTCAGCGCGCTGCAGGACCGCTACGCGCTGAAGAAGAGCTCGACCTCGGCCAGTGTGGGCGTTGGCGTGCTGGGCTCGTTGTCGTTGCCGGTCGGCAGCAGCGGCGATTCGCTGGTGCGCGTGTCCAGCACCACGGTGCAGGATGCGGCCTTCTACAAGCGCTTCTTCGAACGCCTGAACTCGTATCTGCCCAATGTGACCGAAGCAGTGCCTGCTGCCGCGAGTGCAGCACCGGCACACGCAGCGGCACCCGTGCCGGCTGCTGTTGCCCCTGCCACCCCTGCAGCGAGTCCCCCGACCTCGGCAGTGCCTGCACCCGCTGCAACGACGGCGCCTGCACCCGATGCACAGCCGCCAGTGGCCCCATTGCCGGTCGAAGCGCAGGATCCGCCGCCAGCGCCGGCCAAGCTGCCGCAAAGCGAGCCCGCCACGCAGCCGTGACGGCGCGGTTCACACTCCGCCCCGAAACCTGAATAGCCGGTTGCGCGCTTCACGTTGTGTTCTCGACCCGGCGGCCAGAGTGCGCCCATGGCTCGCCGAGCGGGCGAGAAACGTGGAGACCAACGATGAAAATGCGCACATCCCTGCTGGGTATGTCCCTGATCGGCTTGATGGCGACGAGCACCTTTGCCCAGGCCCAAAACTATTCGCACCAGCAGCGCTATTCGGAAGCAGACGAAGGCCGCAGGTTCAACGATGGCACCCGCGTCCGCTGCCGCAATGTCGAAGTGCAGAAGAATTCGACCGACCCGAACCGCATCGGCGGCACCCTGGCGGGTGCTGCGATCGGTGGCCTGCTGGGAAACCAGGTCGGCGGCGGCAACGGCAAGAAGCTGGCGACCGTGGCCGGTGCAGTGGCTGGCGGTGCAGCTGGCCGTACCATCCAGGGCAATCGTCAGCAGGCCAACGGCAATCGGCAGGTCGAGCGCGTCTGCGAGCGTCGCTGAGTCTGGCGAGTGCTTTGTTCGAATTGATTCCAGCGAGCCCCGGTCATGCCGGGGCTTTCTACGTCTGAGGATGCGGCGTTGTGCTAACCGTTCGTTGCGCATGTCACCGATGAGTTCTGTCCACGCGCACGACCGTTCGTCGTCACCGCGATCGACCTTTACGTTGATGCCGATGCTGCGCCACGCGGGGCGGTGCCGATTGAGCGCGCTGGTATGTGCCAGCGCACTGCTTGCCGCGCAGCTACTGCAGGTGGCGGTTGCTGCGCCGAGCGAAACGACCAAGGCCGCCAGCGCAGACTGCGTGGAAGCGCTGCTGCGACGGCTGGGCTGGACCATCCATCGCGCTGCGGTGGACGCACCGATAAATGCGCCGGTGATCCAGCGCGGTGCGCCATGCACGCGCGGTACGCTCGCGCAGGCGCAGGCCGCCGGGGATCTGCAGCTGACGCTTCCGGCGCAGTGGACGACGCAACAGCGTGGCGCAGCGCTGGCCGCCTTGCTGGACGATGCGGCCACGCAATGCGCGTATGCCTTCGAAGTCGGCGCAGCCACACGCCGTGCGGTGACGCAGTTGCAGAACAACCCGCGCTACCGGTTTTCCGCGCTGCAGCTGGGGTGGATCGGGTTTGGCTGGCGTGGTGCAGCGGCGCAGGGCTGGAGCGGTTTTCGCAGTTTCGGGCGCGGCTACCAGCCGCGCGGCAGCAATGCGCAGGCACTGGATGCGTTCTATCGCGGCCAGGTGCGTTCGGAGTGCGGGGTGGGCCGACAGGTGGCCCAGCTCGCCACCCAGCGCGAATTGTTCGGCGATGCCGGCTTCGACCAGGCGTTTACGCCGGGCGAAGTGTCGATTGGCACGTTTCTGACTTTGCACCACACCGACAGCATTCTGCTCGGTGCGCATGCCGGCGAATTTTTCGCCGATGGTAAGGCGGTGAAGACCTCGCAGCTTGGGCGGCAGGCGTTTGTGGGCGCACCGGGTTTCATTGCGCACGTGTTCGACAAGGCCTATCTGGATGACATCCATAACCAGGCCGAAAATTTCGTGGTGGTGGACGTCAGCGACGCAGCTGCGCGGGCGCTGGCCCGGCACGGTGGGTTTGCGTATTACGACGCGCGCAACCGGCAGATCTGGGAGCTGGCCAAACAACTAAGAGGGCCCGGCAAGCGCCGCTTCGAGCGCCTGCTCTACCAAGGCGATGCGATGCTACGCGCCACGCTCGACCCGCAGCAGCAGACCCAGCTGCAGCAATTGCAGACGTTGCTGGACGACCCGTTCTATCGCGGGTTTCTGGTCTATGTGCATCCCAAGGGCACCAAGCCGATCGGCTATCACGTGGCGCGCCTGCTCGACCGTAACCCGCGCACGCCGTATGCCATCGACCTGACCTTGCACAATCTGCGCACCACCTTGTACTGGCGGTGGATCGATTGGCAGCTGCAGCAGTGCAGCGCCGGCACCGCCGCGGAACGATCCATTGAGAATTCCGCCACGCCAGCGTACGTCGAGCGTGGCACCCTGCACTGATCAGATCATGAGGAGCGATTATGGAACTGGGTATGGTGGGACTGGGCCGCATGGGCGCCAACATGGCCGAGCGCCTGGTCAACGGCGGGCATCGTGTGCATGGCTACGATCCGGGCGCGAGCGCGCGCAGCAGCGCGCAGGCCAAGGGCATTGTCACCGCCGATGCGCTGGCGGCACTGGTATCGGCGCTGCCGAGCCCGCGCGTGGTGTGGTTGATGGTGCCGGCCGGCAAGATCGTCGATGACACCCTGGCGCAGCTGCTGCCGTTGCTGCAGGCCGGCGACATCGTCATCGATGGCGGCAATTCGTATTACAAGGATTCGCAGCGTCGCGCAGCGCTGCTGCAGGCCAGCGGCATTGCGTTTGTCGATTGCGGCACCAGCGGCGGCATCTGGGGTCTGCAGGAAGGCTATAGCTTGATGGTGGGTGGCGACGAAGCGGCGGTGACCGCGTTGCATCCGGTGCTGGCAACGCTCGCGCCGGCGCCGGACAAAGGCTGGGGACGGGTGGGGCCGAGCGGTGCCGGCCACTTCACCAAAATGGTCCACAACGGCATCGAATACGGAATGATGCAGGCCTATGCCGAAGGCTTCGCGCTGATGCAGCACAAGACCGATTTTGCGCTGGACCTGCACCAGGTTGCCGAAATCTGGCGCGATGGCAGCGTGGTGCGTTCGTGGTTGCTGGATCTGACTGCCGATGCATTGACGCACAACCCGACCATGGCCGGCATCGCGCCGTTCGTGGCCGATTCGGGCGAAGGCCGCTGGACGGTGGCCGAAGCGATCGACCTGGAAGTCTCGGCGCCGGTCATCACCTTGTCGCTGATGGAGCGGTTGCGCTCGCGCGACAAGGATTCGTTCACCGACAAATTGCTGGCGGCGATGCGCAACCAGTTCGGTGGCCACGCAGTGATGGCCACGACCTCGGTAGCGCCGACGATCGGCAGCAAGGACGCATAAGCGCGTCGATGCGCTAGTAATCCAATGCGCGTCTTTGTTGCGGCGCGCATTGGTGTTTTCTTTCGATATACAGCAGACGCGCAACACCGATCATGTGTATCCAGACGCGTGCGTGTATCCAGGCACGTGCCTGCACAGAGGTGCTATCGCCTGTGTGCAGCGTCCAGCCACAGCACCTGGCCGTCCGCAGCGCTGCGTTGCGCAAGGTCCAGCAGCTGCATCAGCTGCACCGCGTCGCTGCCACCGACCGGCGCCGGGCCGGTGCCGGCCAGCGCGTCGCGGAAGGCGGCATAACACTGCCGATAGTCGCCCGGCAGATTGTCGGGTTGATGGGTGTGGACACGGCCTTCGTCATCAACGCGAGTGAGCGTGCCCGGTAATGGATCGACGCCCCAGCCGACCGTGCCGGGGCGACGGCCGGCGCGCAGCTGGTCTTCCTGCGTATCCAGGCCGTGCTTGAGGTAACTGCCACGCGTGCCGTGCACGACGAAGCGCAGGCTGCTGTCGGCCACCAGCGACCCCGCATGCAGAATCACGCGCAGGCGCGGGTACTGCAGGGTGACGTGGAAATAATCGACGCTGCGTGCCTGCTCGCGCTGACGTTGCAGATCCGCGCCGATTGCCTGAGGCAGACCGAACAGCTGCACCGCCTGATCGAGCAGATGCGGGCCCAGGTCGTACCAGAGCCCGGCGCCGGGAACATCGCTCTCGCGCCAACGGTCACGCACCTGCGGGCGATAACGGTCGAAGTGCGAGTGGAACTCCACCACCTCGCCCAACTGGCCTTCTTCGATCAGCCGGCGCACGGTGAGAAAGTCCGCATCCCAACGGCGGTTCTGGAACACGCTGATGATGCGTCCGGCCGCGTTGGCGGCATCCACCATCTGCTGGGCCTGCGTCGCATCCAGCGCAAACGGCTTGTCCACCAGCACATGCTTGCCGGCAGCCAGCGCCCGCAGCGCAAACGGCGCATGGGTCTGGTTCGGCGTGGCGAGCACCACTGCATCCAGTGCCGGGTCTGCCAGCGCGCTCTCGAGGTCGGCAACCACGTTCGCACCGGGGACGTCGGCATGCGGCTGCTGCGGCTTGGACGACACCACGCTGTGCAAGTGCAGGCCGGGGGTGCTTGCGATCAGCGGTGCATGGAAGGTGCGGCCGACATAGCCGTAGCCGACGACAGCCAGATTGAACGGTTTAGGCATTGAAAACGGTTCATCGCAACGACGAAGGGAGCCCGCATGGTATTGCACATACCCGTGTGTGCAGGGTTCACAACCCCTGCATGCGGCGGTCACGCCTGCTCTACGAGCGCCACTGCAAGCTGCGCCCACATTCAACAGGAGGTGCTTGGTATGAACACCATGACGCATGCACGTAAGTTGCTGGCTCTGTCGCTGTCGCTCGGTCTGACCCTTGGCGCGTCGCAGGCATTTGCGGCACCGCAGGAACATGCCGATCACAAGGACCACGCTGCCGGCATGAACGAGTCCAAGAAGCCGGTCACCGACACCTGGATCACCACCAAGGTCAAAGCCGACCTGCTGGCCACCGACAATGTCTCCGGTACCGACGTGAAGGTCGAGACCAAGAACGGCATCGTGACGCTGACCGGCGCCGTCGCCACCCAGGCCGAACACGACAAGGCCGTGGCAGTTGCCAAGGGCATCGAAGGCGTCAAGAGCGTCAAGTCGACCGGCCTGAAGGTCACCGCTGCGAAGAAGTAAGCGCAGCCGCGGTAAATGCCGGGGCCGCCGAGGCGAGGCGGGGGACCCGGGCACCAGGCGCACTCCACGGAGTGCGCCTTTTTTATGGCTGCCTTTCCTGCGCAACGAGGCAGGTGGCTCAGGCAAGAAGACGCGCGCGACAGCCGAGCCGTGTTTAGCCGCGTCGCATCGCGATGTGGCATGGCCAGCGCTGTTCTCGCCGAAATTCCTAGGGCGATTTCGATAGCGATAAAAAAGAGGCAGTCTTGGCCAGAAAGGATGGCTGTCGCGACAAGCCTTCGGGCCTGTTTGGCTGCGTCCGTTGAGGCGGCCAGCGTTTCGACGCAAACACGGATAGCAGGCGATCTGGCCGATGAACGGACTTTCTTCTCGCGCGGATTTCACGTTTACTGCACGTATGCTATGCCCATTCAGCTATGTCACGACTCGACGTGATTTGTCTGAATCATTAATCTGGTACGGGGCATGATCGGAGACAATGCCGATCTGTCCTTGGCCCTTGCCGCGAGCGGAAACCGATCTAGCAATGCAAACAACGGTCCAAGCAGACAAGTGGGATCGCTGGCGCCTGCCTCTGTTGGCGGTTGCCGTGTTCCTGATTGTGGTGGTGCCGGCGTTGCTGCTGCAGCAGATGGCGCGCAACGCCAACCAGGCTGCAGTGTGGGTGTCGCATAGCCAGGAAGTGCAGGAAACCGCGCAGCGGCTGGAAGCGGCGATGCGCGACACCGAATCGGCGGCGCTGATGCGCTCGCACGGTGTGGAACGCGAGGCGCTGCATGAGCGCATGCGCCGCGGGCGGCGCGAGGCGCTGGCGGCGGTGCAGCGGTTGATCGAACTGACCAAGGACAACCCCGCGCAACTGGTGCGCATCGGGCGGATCCAGAGCACCATCGAGCGCCGGCTGCTGCTGGCCGAGCGCATCGCGGTGACCACTGCGCCGGAACAGATCCGTGCGTTGATCAACGACATGACCTTGAACAACCCGATCCGCGTGTTGATCGACGACCTGCAGGGTGCCGAAGGCCGCCTGCTGGCGCTGCGCAATGCGCGCGCCGAGACCGAGCGCATGCATTACGCGGTGCTGAGCTGGGCGGCGCTGGCGGTGCAGCTGTTGCTGCTGGGCACGGTGATCTGGCTGCTGCAGCGGCAGATCCGGCGCAGGCTGGCGGCCGAGCAGGAATACCTGCGCGCCAATGGCCGTGCCAGCTCGGTGCTGCAGACCGTGCGCGAGCCGATCGTGCTGCTGGATGCCACCCAGCGCATCATGTTGCATAACCCCGCCTTCGCCGAGCTGTATGGCCTGGACGAGCGCGGCAACGAATTGATGGCGCTGGAGGATGTGGGCGAGGGCGTCTGGCGCGATACGCAGATCCATCAGCGGCTGGCCGATGTGTTGTTGCGTGGCCGCGAGCTGTGGGATTACGAACACGAGCAGCGCGCTGCCGATGGCGTGCTGCGCACCATGTTGATCAACGCACGCCGCATGCCGCTGCCCGACACCACCGACGAAGACGTGGTGCTGATGACGGTCAGCGACATCAGCCTGCAGAAAGCCGCGCAGCTGCGCATCCAGGAGCTCAACCGGCAGATGGAAGGCAAGGTGGAGCAGGTGTCGGAGGTCAACCGCGAACTGGAAGCCTTCAGTTATTCGGTCTCGCACGATCTGCGCGCGCCGTTGCGGCACGTGGCCGGATTCTCCGACAAGCTGGCCCGCCATCTGGGCGATGCGGCCGACGAGAAATCGCGCCATTACATGGAAGTGATCAGCAGCTCGGCGCGGCGCATGGCCTCGCTGATCGACGACCTGCTGGTGTATTCGCGCCTGGGCCGCAGTGCGCTGCGCCTGCAGGCGGTGGACATGCAATCGCTGGTGGCCGAAACGCGCGCGATTCTGGATTCCAACGTGCAGAGCGAGAACACCGGCCACCGTGTGGACTGGCATATCGCGCCGCTGCCGGTGCTGGTGGCCGACGAAAACATGATGCGCCAGCTGTGGATGAACCTGCTCGGCAATGCGGTCAAGTACAGCGCCAAGCGCGAGGTGGCCAGAGTGGAGGTCACTTACACGCCGATGGCCGACGGCGGCCATCAGTTCAGCGTGCGCGACAACGGAGCCGGTTTCGACATGGAATACAGCGCCAAATTGTTCGGTGTGTTCCAACGTTTGCACAAGGCCAGCGAATACGCTGGTACCGGCATCGGGCTGGCCAGCGTGCGGCGCGTGTTGACGCGTCACGGTGGCCGGGTCTGGGCCGAAGGCGTCGTCGACGAAGGCGCCACGTTTTATTTCGTGTTACCTCCTGCGCTTGAAGCGCCCAATCAAGAGTTCAGCGTATGACCGCCATCCGTACCATTCTTCTGGCAGAAGACAGCCCGGCCGATGCGGAGATGGCGGTCGACGCCTTGCGCGAAGCCCGTCTGGCCAATCCCATCGTGCACGTCGAGGACGGCGTGGAAACCATGGATTACCTGCTGCGTCGCGGCGCGTTCGTCGACCGCGAGGAGGGCTTGCCGGCAGTATTGCTGCTGGACATCAAGATGCCGCGCCTGGACGGGCTGGAAGTGCTCAAGCAGGTGCGCAGCGACGAGACGCTCAAGCGCCTGCCGGTGGTGATCCTGTCGTCCTCGCGCGAAGAGAGCGACCTGGCCCGCAGCTGGGACCTGGGCGTGAACGCCTATGTGGTCAAGCCGGTGGATGTCGATCAGTTCTTCAACGCAGTCAAGACGCTCGGCACCTTCTGGGCGGTCATCAATCAGGCACCGGAGCTGGACTGAATCATGCCGCATGAGGGGGGCAAACTGGAGCAGCTGAAGATCCTTCTGGTGGAAGATTCGCCAGAAGACGCCGAGCTGTTGTCCGATCAGTTGCTGGATGCCGGCATCGATGCGGCGTTCGAGCGCGTGGACAGCGCGCCCTCGCTGCGCGGCGCACTGGAGACGTTCCAGCCGGACATCGTGTTGTCGGATCTGAGCATGCCCGGGTTTTCCGGCCATCAGGCGCTGCGCCTGGTGCGCCAGAGTGGCGCCACGCCCTTCATTTTCGTCTCCGGCACCATGGGCGAGGAGACCGCAGTCAAGGCACTGCAGGACGGCGCCAACGACTACATCATCAAACACAACCCCAAGCGCTTGCCGAGTGCTGTGATTCGCGCGGTGCGCGAGGCGCGTGCGGACCTGGAACGGCAGCGCGTGGAAAACGAGCTGATGCGGGCGCAACGCCTGGAAAGCCTGGCGATGCTGGCTGCCGGCCTGAGCCACGACCTGCGCAACATCCTGCAGCCGTTGCTGATCGTGCCCGACCTGCTGGCCGGGCGCAGCGACGACCCGCAGCTGCGCCAGCTGGCCAACGTGGTGGCCGAGTGCGGCCGGCGCGGGCATGAAATGGCCGAGTCGATGCTTTCGTTCGTGCGCGGGTCCAACAAGCCACGCGAGCAGGTGTCCATCGCCAATCTGTTCCAGGCGGTGCAGATGCTGCTCAGAAGCAGCCTTCCCGATGGCGTGCGCCTGCAGGTGGACACGATCGCGTTGGACCTGACCATCGAGGCCAACTACACCGAGTTGCAACAGTGCCTGCTCAATCTGGGCTTGAACGCGATCCAGGCGATGCCTGCGGGCGGCACCCTGATCCTGTCGGCCGACCGTCACGACGGCACACGCGTGCGCATGAGCGTGGCCGACACCGGCGTGGGCATGAGCGAGGACACCCGCGCACGCTTGTTCAGCCCGTTCTTTACCACCAAGGTCGATGGCACCGGGCTGGGGCTGATCTCGTGCAAGCGCATCGTGGAAAGCTACGGCGGCAGCATCGTGGTCGACAGCCGCCTGGGCGAAGGCACGCGCTTCGACATGATCGTGCCGATGCGCGCGGCGTCGGTGGCAGTGACCGAAACCGAACTGCCGCTCGCGCTGGGCCATGGGCAACGCATTCTGCTGGTGGATGGCGAGGCCACGCGCCTGTCGCTGCTGGGCAATGCGCTCTCCAGCCAGGGCTACCAGCCGCAGTTGGCCAGCGATGGTGCCGCGGCGCTGCAGCTGGTGCAGCAGCACGCGATGCCGGACCTGGTGATCATCGACAGCGACATCATCCTGCTCTCGGCGGTCAGCGTGCTGCTGAGCATGCAGGAGCTGGGATATCAGGGCCCGGCGATCGTGCTGGAAGACGTCGGCGCGCCGCTGCAACGTGCGCACTTTCCGCCGGATCTGCCGGTGCATGTGCTGCGCAAACCGCTGGAAATGCGCCGGGTGTTCCGCGCTGTGGCGCACGCGCTGGAAGTGGCCTGACCCCAGGTTTTAGCGCGCGCCGCACAGGCATCTGCAGGTGCGGCGCGATGGCAACAGTTGACGCCCACGCCGGCCGCATGCGCGAATAACGCATGACCACCGTGCTTCTCAGCCTCGGCAGCAACGTCCAGCCGACCCATTACCTGCGCTTGGCCGTTGACGCCTTGCGTGCGCGCTTTGGCCAGCTTGCCGTCTCCCCTGCGTATCGCACGCCGGCGGTGGGCTTCGATGGGCCGGACTTCGTCAACAACGCGGTGGTGCTGCAGACCGATCTGGACCTGGATGCGCTGGATCACTGGCTGCATGCGCTGGAAGATGCGCATGGGCGTGACCGCAGCGGCCCGCGTTTCAGCGACCGCACCCTGGATGTGGATGTGGTGTTCTTCGGCGATTGCATCATCGAAGGTCCCGGGCATCTGCGCATCCCGCGGCCCGAGCTCAAGCACGCATTCGTGCTCAAGCCGCTGGCCGATATCGCGCCGGACTTCATCGACCCGCTGAGCGGGCAGACACTGGCCGCGCTGTGGCAGGCGCATCCGCAGTACGGCAGCGCGTTTACGGCAGTGGAGCTGGATGCCATTGTGGCGGAGTTGAGCGCCACGCAGTAGCGCGGTGTGGCTGTGCGGTGGAGCGGGGCTGCGCGCAACTACGCTAGATGCGCAGGCACTGCCTGGCAGCGACGCGCTGGGCCACGGTGGCGAACAAGCCAACGCGCGTTGCCCAGAGCTCCACGCTTCGCAGCGGAGTGCGCGTGGCCGACACGCGCCGCTCAACTGAGCTGGCGGCCACCGTCCGCATGCAGGGTGTGGCCGGTGACGAAACTGGCGTCGTCCAGCAGCCATCGCACTGCTTCGGCAATTTCTTCCGGCATGCCGATGCGCGCCAGCGGCGTGCGTGCGAGCAGCGCCTGCTTGGCCTCGGAGGGCTTGCCTTGTTCCGGCCACAGGATGGCGCCAGGCGCGACCGCGTTGACGCGCACGTGCGGCGCCAGTTCCAGTGCGAGCGAGCGCGTGAGCATTTCCAGGGCGCTCTTGGAGGCACCGTACAGCGGGTGGTTGCGCATCGGTTGCTGCGCGTGCAGGTCGGTGAGATTGACGATGGCGCCGCGACGCTGGCGCAACTGTGCGGCCGCTGCCTGAGCGATGAAGAACGGTGCGCGCGCGTTGACCGCAAACAATTCGTCCCATTGCCCAGGCGTGGCCTCGCCCACGGCGGTGGGATAGAACGCCGAGGCGTTGTTGACCACGCCGTCCAGGCGGCCGAAGCCGGCAATGCAGTCGGCCACCAATTGCGCAGGCGCGTGCGGCAGCCGCAGATCGGCGTGCAGGGCCTGCGCGCTGCCGGCACGCTGTGCGCACAGCTCGGCCACGCGCGCGTCCAATGCCTCGCCGGAGCGATGTGCGTGCAAGGCAACGCGGTAGCCGGCGGCGTGCAGCGTGGTGGCGATCTGCGCGCCGATGCGGCGGGCTGCACCGGTGATCAATACCACCTTGGAACTGTCTGTCATGGCGTACTCGCTCGGCGTTGCAGGGGGCTCGGCTATCCTGTGCATTGTCCCCGCAACCGGTGCCCGCATGCACGCCGACCTTCCCACACCCGATCCGGACGCGCTGGCGCACAGCGACCGGCTGGTTGCGCATCTGCGCGCCGAAATCCAGGCCGCCGGCGGTGCGATTCCATTTTCGCGCTTCATGGAGCTGGCGCTGTATGCGCCAGGTCTGGGGTATTACAGCGCCGGTGCGAGCAAGTTCGGCGAAGCCGGCGATTTCGTCACCTCGCCGGAACTTGGGCCACTGTTCGCAGCGACCGTCTCCGGTGCACTGGCACCGGTGCTGCAGCAACTCGGCCCGCAGGCGCGGGTGCTGGAAGTGGGCGGCGGCAGCGGCGCGTTTGCCGAAGTCACGCTCAAGCGCCTGCTGGAGCTGGATGCGCTGCCCGAGCGTTACGCGATTCTGGAGCCCAGCGCGGACCTGCGCGAGCGCCAGCGCGAGCGGCTGGGGCGCAGTCTGATCCCGCCGGTGTTCGATCTGGTGGAATGGCTGGATGCGCCGTTCCCGGACGATTGGGATGGCGTGGTGTTCGCCAACGAAGTCATCGACGCCTTGCCCACGCCGCGCTTCGCAGTGCGCGATGGGCAGGTGTATGAAGAAACCGTGGTGCTGGATGCGCAGCAGCAGTTCGCACGCGGCGAGCAGCCGGCCGATGCGTTGCTCAGTGCAGCGGTGCGGCATCTGGAGCGCTACCTGGAGCAGCCGTTCGCCGATGGTTATCGCTCCGAGTTGTTGCCGCAGCTGCCGTACTGGATCCAGGCGGTCGCCGGCGGTCTGAAGCGCGGTGCGATGCTGTTCGTCGATTACGGTTACCCGCGTGGCGAGTTCTATCGTGCGCAGCGCGAAGACGGCACCTTGCGGGCGTTCTATCGGCATCGCGTGCATGAAGATCTGTATCGCTGGCCGGGCCTGCAGGATCTGACCGCATCGGTGGACTTCACTGCATTGGCCGAGGCCGGCACCGGCGCGGGCTTCGAGCTGGCCGGTTATTGCACACAGGCGAGCTTTCTACTCGGTAACGGGATGGACGCATTGTTGGCGCAGGCCGACACGCGCACCGATGAAGTCGGGCGCATGCGCTTGCGCGAGCAGATCAAGCGACTGACCTTGCCCAGCGAGATGGGCGAGCGCTTCCAGGTGATGGGTTTCTCGCGCGATGTGGATTTTGCACCAGCGTTCCTGGCTGGCGATCTCACGTGGCGGCTGTGACTTCGGCGTTACGGCCGTTTCGGCGGCCGCGGTTGTGGGTCGGCTTGTGGATCGCGGCAATCGTTGTAGTCATTGCCGTGTGCATGGGGCCACCGCCGGAGTTCCCGGAGTTGCCGTCCAACAGCGACAAGGCCGAGCATTTCCTGACGTTCGCGTTGTTGTGCTGGGGAGCGGTGCAGTTGTTCGCCACGCGCCGCGCGCTGGTGTTCGCTGCACTCGGGTTGGTGCTGCTGGGGATCGGGATCGAGATCGCACAAGGTGCGTTGACTACCAATCGCAGCGCAGATCCCTACGATGCGTTGGCCGACACCTTGGGCATTCTTGCCGGGCTGTGCCTGGCGTGGACGCCGTTGCGTTTTGTGATGCTGCGGATCGACCAGCGCTTGTTTGGGCCGCGTTGATTGTTTCGACACGGTGATCTCCCGAGAACACTGCAACTTGGTTGCAGGGCCCTTGCCCGCCCACCATCGCGTGACACGCTGCAAGTACGTCCCTGTAGGCTCTGGCGCGGTATCCATGCCGCTCAAGGTCCCGCGACGGTGAGCGGGCAAGGACCAGTCGAGTTGGTCGGTGTGCAAGTGAGAGCAATGCTTGTAGCGCGCTGCTAATCAGATTAATTCGATTGCTTTCGTTGTCCTACACCAGCGACGTAGCAACACGCCCACGTGGCATGTGGTGTGACCGCTTTCGGTGAGCTGCCGACCAACATTCTGGTGAGGGCACCGCACGCTCGACTCATTCGGCTTTTGCCTATCTCTGAGCGCCGCTAGTGCACTGAATCCGAGGAATCGGATGTGATGCGTCGAGTTGGATCAGCGAAGGTCCATTTCAGCGGTTTTGGGTTTTTGTTGTACTGGCGGATGTAGCGCATGAGCTTCTTATCGAGGTCTTTG
>NZ_LYMI01000028.1 GCF_001660815.1 Xanthomonas nasturtii | reverse complement strand
ACATCGGTCAGTTGAGACAGCCGCTGGCGCTCCTGCTGCACCGTCGCCAACACCTGCGTGCGGCGCTGCTGGTACTCGCGCAGCTGACGGCGCCAGCCTTCCAGCGGCTGGTAGGGCGTGAGTGATACCACCATCGCCATCTGCGCCAGCACGCGCGCATCCAAGGTGTCGGTCTTGGCCAGTTGGCCGATGGCCTTGGCAAAGTCACGCGCCTGGCGAGGGTTCACACGCGCCACCGGCAGGCCGGCCGCATGCAGCGCATCCAACGCTGCCAGTTCGTAGCCGCCCGTGGCTTCCAGTACCACTTGGTGCAGCTCCATGTGTCCCAGCCAGCTGCGCAGCTGGCGCAGACCTGCCGCCGTGTTGGGGAAGCGCCGCTCGCCTTTGCAGCCATGCACATGCACATCCAACCACTGCTTGCTGACATCGATACCTACGCCGTATGCCATGGAAAAACTCCGCTATGCTCGAAGGGTCGAGAGCTCTCCTGGGCTGCCCAGCCTGATCGTTACGAGTGCCAACTCCAGCAACTGTTCGGGCGTTTGCCAGGAGATCCCGGCGTGGCGACCTCGCTCTCCCGCGGTTGTTTAGACCTGTGGGTTATCGGTCGACCACGCCGGCTCTCGACACCTAATCTGGCAGATCGCCAAGAGATAAGGGGTTGGGGTGAAGGTACGGGACCAAGCAACGCCTGCAGCCCGCGCTGAAGTGTCTTTGGGCTATGACAGAGCCACCTCACACAGAAACCGCATCCACCCCCATCACGGCACCCGCGCGCACACCCACGCATCCACCCGCTGCACGCCCGC
The DNA here is from genome assembly GCF_001660815.1 of Xanthomonas nasturtii. Lineage (GTDB taxonomy): Bacteria > Pseudomonadota > Gammaproteobacteria > Xanthomonadales > Xanthomonadaceae > Xanthomonas > Xanthomonas nasturtii. Next base: position 56,152 of record NZ_LYMI01000028.1, on the reverse strand, counting down.
GCGCCGCAAGGCCTTGGCCGCCGCATGCAACGTGGCGCCGGTGGTCATCACGTCGTCCACCAGCGCCACATGTGCCGGCAACGCCCCGCGTGCCAAGAACGCATCGCGTACATTGCGCTGCCGCTCGATTGCGTCCAGCTCGGATTGCGGCGCGGTGGCACGGACGCGTCGCAGCACCGGCAGACACGGCAGCCGCAGCGCGCGGCCCAGCGGCCTGGCCAACTCAAGCGCCTGGTCGTACCCACGCTGGCGCAGGCGCTGCCGGTGCAGGCTCACCGGCACCAATGCCTGCGGTCGCGGCAGGCTGGCGCAGCGCCGGGCCATCAACTCGCTGAGCAGGCGGCCCGCCGCCAGGTCCTGATGGAACTTGAAGCGCCGCAGCAGCCCGTCCACCGGCCAGCGATAGGTAAAACAGGCATGTACGCGCTGCAGGGGCGGGGCCTGTTGCAGGCACTGCCCGCACAGCGCCGCCCCATCGGAGGCGAACAACTGGGTAGCGCAGCACAGACAGGCATGGCCATGCTCCGGCAATGCGGCCCGGCACGACGGACATAGGTCGCAATCGGCCATGCCCGCTTCCGCGCAGACCAGACACAGACTCGGCAACAGCAGCCGCAACACCCGGTGCGGCCACCTGTAAACCGATCCCACTTCTTCAAAGTTGACAGCTTCTTCCATGCTCACCAGACTGCCTGGCTTCCAAGCCGCTGACTGTCAGGAAACTCCGATGTCTGTTGCCGTACGCCATGACTGGGATCGCAAAGAGCTGCAGTCGTTGTTCGATCTGCCGTTTCCGGAGTTGCTGCACCGTGCGGCCAGCGTGCACCGCGCCCATTTCGATCCGGCGGAAGTGCAGGTCTCCACGCTGTTGTCGGTCAAGACCGGCGGCTGCCCGGAAGATTGCGCGTACTGCCCGCAGGCGCAGCGCTACGACACCGGCGTGACCGCGCAGAAGCTGATGGAGACCGAAGAAGTCGTGGCCAAGGCGCGCCAGGCCAAGGCTGCCGGCGCCTCGCGTTTCTGCATGGGCGCCGCCTGGCGCTCGCCCAAGGAGCGCGACATCCCCAAGGTGGCCGCGATGATCCGCGAGGTCAAGGCCATGGGCCTGGAGACCTGCGCCACGCTGGGTATGCTCGACGCAGGCCAGGCGCGCGCGCTGAAAGACGCCGGGCTGGACTACTACAACCACAATCTGGACACCGCGCCGGATTACTACGATTCCATCATCCATACCCGCCAATACCAGGACCGTTTGAACACCCTGGAACATGTGCGCGATGTGGGTTTGAAGACCTGCTGCGGCGGCATCGTCGGCATGGGCGAAACCCGCGAACACCGCATCGGTCTGCTGCTGGCGCTGGCCACGCTGCCGGCGCATCCGGATTCGGTACCGATCAACCAGCTGGTGCAGGTGCCCGGCACCCCGCTGCACGGTACCCAGCAGCTGGACCCGTTCGAGTTCGTGCGCATGATCGCGGTCGCGCGCATCGCCATGCCCAAGTCGATGGTGCGCCTGTCCGCCGGCCGCGAAGCGATGAGCGACGAACTGCAGGCGCTGTGCTTCCTGGCCGGCGCCAACTCGATCTTCTACGGCGAAAAACTGCTGACCACCGGTAACCCCGACACCGAGCGCGACCAGGCCCTGTTCCAGCGCCTGGGCCTGCGCCCGATGCAGATCACCGTCGATGCCGCCGAGCACGACCACCCCGGCACCGTGCATGCGGACATCACCCGCGGCGCGGCGTGCGAACACGCCGCATGACGGAGCACGCCGTTCCGGCGTGACCCCGCACTACGTCCAGCCCTTCAGAGCCGAGAAGGGCGGGCTGCAGCGTTCAACAGGCATCGCCGGCAGCCCATGCACCTCAAGCCCACCACGCTGCCACCGGCCGTCGGTGCCAGCTGGGCGATATGAGCGCGGCACGCTACGCTAGCGGCCCTTCTTTCGTTGTCGAACGCCCCCATGGCTCGCCCCGATCTGCACGAACGGATTTCGTCGCTGCGTAAATTGCGTGTGGCCCAGGAACGGGTGCGGGTGCGGCGGTTGGTGGGGCGCCGCGATGGCGTGCGGCTGGAGATCGACGGCCGCTGGCTGACCGGTTTCTGCTCCAACGACTATCTGGGCCTGTCGCAACAGTTCGAAGTGGTCGCCGCCTTGCAGGACGCCGCCGCGCGCGATGGTGCCGGCGCCACCGCCTCGCATCTGATCTGCGGCCACCACACCGCGCACGAAACGCTGGAACGCGAGATCGCCGAGTGGTTGGGCTACGCGTCGGCGTTGCTGTTCGGCAGCGGCTTCATCGCCAACCTGGCCGTGCAGCAGGCCTTGCTCAGCGAAGAAGACGATGTCTGCGTGCAGGACCGGCTCAACCACGCCAGCCTGCTCGACGCCACCCGCCTGGCCGGCTGCCGGCTGCGGCGCTATCCGCACCTGGACGTGGAAGGTGCGATGCGCCAGCTCAAGGGCGCACCCGACGGTGCGGCGATGCTGGCCAGCGACGGCGTTTTCAGCATGGATGGCGATGTGGCGCCGCTGCGTGCGTTGAGCCTGGTGGCGCGCATGCAGGACGCGTTGTTCTATGTCGACGACGCGCACGGTGTGGGCGTGTTGGGCCCGCAGGGGCGCGGTTGCGTGGCCGATGCCGGTTTGGGCGTGGCCGAAGTACCCCTGCAATTGGTGACGCTGGGCAAGGCGCTCGGCGGCTACGGCGCGGTCGTGGTCGGCGAAGAAGCATTGATCCGCCATCTGGCCGAAACCGCGCGGCCGTATATCTACACCACCGCGTTGCCGCCGGCGCAGGTGGCCGCCACCCTGGCCGCAGTCCGCCTGGCGCGCCGCGACGATTGGCGGCGTACGCGCCTGGTCGAATTGATCGGCACTTTCCGCGATGGCGCGCGCAAGCATGGCTTCGAACTGATGGCCTCCGACACACCGATCCAGCCGTTGCTGTGCGGCGAAGAAGCCACCGTCATGGCAATGTCGGCCGCGCTCGAACAGGCTGGTTTCATGGTCGGCGCCATCCGTCCACCCACCGTGCCCGAAGGCAAGGCGCGCCTGCGCGTGACGCTGTCTGCGCTGCACACCCCGCAGCAGGTGCAGGCGCTGATCGACGCCATCGTGCAGGCGCGCGATGTGGTGAGCCGGCAGCCGCTGCGTGCATCTGCCTGAGGGCGCCGCCCTGCATGCGTGGCCTGTACTGAAAGTGGCAGGGCCCACCCAGCCAACGCATTGACTGCACAACGCGCGCGCGTGGCAGGCGGCACCCGCGCGCTGACGTTTCGTTGCGACCTGCTCTGTGTGCATTGCACCGGTTTTGCGGTGCATGCGTACTGGCCACCCATGGCATCTGGTCACTGACATGCCGCTGGCGACGCCGGGTACAGCCACAGCGGCGCAGCGCCGCGTGTGGGAAGCGTTGTCGGTGCTGTATCTGGACACCGACAGTCGCGACGACGACAGCATTGCGCACGTTTTAGCCGTCTCACCATTCACCCTGGAACAGTCACGCACGATGCTGTTGCACGAGGTACATCCGGTGCTGATCGGCAATCTGCGCAGCGTGGCCGGCGTCTGGGGTGGATTCGACCCCGACTGGTTGGCGGCCACGATCCAGGCGCGGCGTGCACGGCGCTGGCGCGGGCATGCGCGCACGCAATGGGCGTTGCTGGCCCCGAAGATCGGCGCGCTGCGTGCAGCCGTCTCGCACTGACGCCGGCGCGCCGCAACAGCGCCATACCTAAACACCCAAGCGCCAATCGGCAAACTGCAAGCGGCGACAAGGCCACCACCATCCAGTATTTCTGGACCCTGTCGCAGCACCAACGCGCCTCGATCAACGCGTATGGGCACGCAACAATCGGCGACAATACGCGCATGCATATCGACGTCATCGGCCACGGGCCTGCGCTGGTTCTTCTGCACGGTTGGGCACTGCACGGCGGGGTGTTCGCGCCGCTGGTGGAGCGCCTGTCGTCGCACTATCAACTGCATCTGGTCGACCTGCCCGGGCACGGCTTCAGTCGCGACGACCGCACACCGCTGGCATTGCCGTACGTGGTCGCAGAGATTGCGGCAGCCACACCGCCGGCGGTGTGGCTTGGCTGGTCGCTGGGCGGGTTGTTTGCGCTGCATGCGGCGGCCACCCAACCGCAGGTGCGCGGGCTCGCGATGATCGCCGCCACACCGCGTTTCGTGCGCGGCAACGACTGGCCCGATGCAGTGCAGCGCGAGGTGTTCGTGCAGTTCGGCACCGAGTTGTCGCGTGACTATCGCGGCACGCTGGAGCGGTTTCTTGCGCTCGACACACTCGGCTCGGCGCATGCGCGCAGCGAGCTGCGCAGCCTGCGCGAAACGCTCAGCGCGCGTGGCGAACCGGCGCCCGATGCGTTGCAGCAAGGGCTTGCCCTGCTCGAGCGCACCGACCTGCGCCGCGCCTTGCCGCAACTGGCACGCCCCAGCCTGTGGATCGCCGGGCAACGCGATCGCCTGGTGCCTGCCGCCGGCATGCATGCCGCCGCTGCGCTCACCCCGCAGGCGCAGGCGCTCACCATCGCCGGCGGTGGCCATGCCCCTTTTCTCGGTCACGCCGATCAGGTAAGCGAGGCGCTGCAACGCTTCGTTGCGTCCGTGCCATGAGCGGATCGCCGAGCATGCGCTATCGCTGATCGAGGACACATCGCATGGATCTGGGAATCGCCGGCCGCTGGGCCCTGGTATGCGCCGCCAGCAAAGGCCTGGGGTTGGGCTGCGCAGGTGCGCTGGTCAGCGAAGGCGTCAATGTGGTGATTGCGGCGCGTGGCAGCGCCGCACTGGAACAGGCCGCCGACGCACTGCGCGCACGCCCCGGTGCTGGCGAGGTGCGCAGCGTGGTCGCCGATATCGCAACGCCGGCAGGACGCAGCGCCGCGCTCGCGGCCTGCCCGCAGGTCGACATCCTGATCAACAACGCGGGCGGCCCGCCGCCGGGCGATTTCCGTCAGTGGGAACGCGAAGACTGGCTACGCGCGCTGGACGCCAACATGCTCGCGCCGATCGAACTGATCCGCGCCACCGTCGATGGCATGCGCGCACGCCGCTTCGGCCGCATCGTCAACATCACCTCCAGCGCGGTGAAGGCGCCGATCGATATCCTGGGCCTGTCCAACGGTGCGCGTGCCGGCCTCACCGGCTTCGTCGCCGGGTTGGCGCGCAGCACCGTCGCCGACAACGTCACCATCAACAACCTGTTGCCCGGGCAGTTCGCCACCGACCGCCTGCGCGGCAATTTCGCCGCCATCGCGCAACGACAGGGCAGCAGCGCCGACGAAGTCGCCGAGCGCAAGCGTGCGGGCATCCCGGCCGCACGGTTTGGCGAGCCGGACGAGTTCGGCGCAGCCTGCGCGTTTCTGTGCAGCGCGCAGGCCGGCTACATCACCGGGCAGAACCTGCTCATCGATGGCGGCAGCTATCCCGGCACGTTCTAGCGCAATGAACCCGCCCGGCCCATCGCCGGTTGGCACCACACATCGATTCCCTCCACCCCGGCCAGCGGCGACAATAGCGGCGCCATGAACAGTACCTTCGACCCCCGCCACGTCCGGCGCGCTTTTGCGCGTGCCGCCAGCACCTACACCGCCGCCGCCGCGCTGCAACGCGAAGCAGAAACGCGCCTGCTCGAATCGCTCGACTACCTGGGCGCGCAGGTGCCCAAGGTGGTGCTGGATGTCGGCGCCGGGCCCGGCCATGCCAGCGGCGCGATCAAGAAGCGCTGGCCCAAGGCGCAGGTCATCGCGCTGGATCAGGCCATGCCGATGCTGCGCCAGGCGCGCAAGGCGGCCGGCTGGTGGAAGCCGTTCGCGCAGGTCTGCGCCGATGCGCGCGCGCTGCCCGTCGCCGACGGCAGCGTGGATGTGATCTTCAGCAATCTGTGCCTGCAGTGGGTGGAAGACCTACCGGCCGTGTTCGCCGGTTTCCGCCGTGCGTTGCGGCCGGGCGGGCTGCTGCTGTGCTCCACCTTCGGCCCGGATACGCTGATCGAATTGCGCGAAGCCTTTGCGCAAACCGACCCGGCCCCGCATGTCAGCCGTTTTCCGCCAATCGCCCAGTTCGGCGATGCGCTGCTGATGTCCGGCTTCCGCGACCCGGTGCTGGACCGCGACCTGTTCACCCTGACCTACAACGACCTGCCCGCGCTGATGCGCGAACTGCGTGCGATGGGCGCCACCAATGCGCTCAGCAACCGCCGCGCCACCCTGACCGGACGCGGCCGCTTCGCTGCCGCCAGCGCTGCCTACGAACCGCTGCGACGGCCGGACGGCACCCTGCCCAGCTCCTGGGAAGTGATCTACGCGCATGCCTGGGCGCCGGCGCCGGGCGCACCCATCCGCGAACATGGGCACGACATCGCCAGCGTGCCGGTGAGCGCAATCCCGATCCGCCGCCGCATCGACTGAGCGGCGGTACAGAAGGCCGCTCGCCGCGCAGCCACTGCCGGTGAGACACAGAGTATTGCGCCCACGCTGATGCCCAGGTGCCAGGCGAGGCGGCCACACTTGCTAGAATTCTGAAATGATCGGCCACGGTTTCCTGCTGCGGCCCACACTGTTCGATGGTGTCTACCGACACGGCGCAGCACTGCGCGCGCTTGTTGGCAGCCACTCTTACGTTTGCGGCCTCCGCCCCCCAATCGGCCTCCCCCATGTTGAAGTGGCTTCTCATCGCGCTGTTCATCGCATCGGCGCTCTATATCCATTACCGCGGTCGCGTGCGACACCGGCTCAGCCGGCAGCTGCTGGACCATTCCACCTTCATGGCCCCCGTCAACACGCTGATGTACCTGTGTTCGCGGGTGCCGACCACGCCGTTCATCGACCCGGGCAAGGAATTTCCGGAACTGGTGCCGCTACGCGCCAACTGGTCGCTGATCCGCGACGAAGCGGTGGCGCTGCAGCAGATGCAGAAGATCCGCGCCGCCGACGGCTATACCGACATCGGCTTCAATTCGTTCTTCCGCCGTGGCTGGAAGCGCTTCTATCTGAAGTGGTACGGCACCGCCCACCCGTCGGCGGCCGAGCTGTGCCCGCAGACCACCGCGTTGCTGAAATCCATTCCCACGGTGAAGGCGGCGATGTTTGCCGAACTGCCGCCGGGCAGCGAACTGCGCCCGCACCGCGATCCGTTCGCAGGCTCCATGCGCCTGCATCTTGGCCTGGCCACGCCCAACGACGACCGTTGCTTCATCGATGTCGACGGCCAGCGCCACAGCTGGCGCGATGGCGAATGGACCATGTTCGACGAGACCTACATCCACTACGCGCGCAACGACACCGACCAGGACCGCATCATCCTGTTCTGCGACATCGAGCGCCCGATGCGCTGGCGCTGGGCAGCGGCGGCGAACCGTTTCGTCGGCCGCAGCCTGCTCTCGGCCGGCGCCTCGCCCAATCAGGAAGGCGACAAGACCGGCGGCATCAACCGCGTGTTCCGTTATTTCTACGCCGCGCGCCTGAAGGCCAAGGCGCTGAAGGAACGCAACAACCCGCTGTACCAGGTGCTCAAGTGGAGCATCTTCGTGCTGGTGGTGGCCGGCATCGTGTTGCTGTAACCCGGACCACCGCCTGGGAGCGCGCTTGCGCGCGATGACGCGTTACCGGGAATGCCTCGTCGCGCGCAAGCGCGCTTCTACACAGCGCTGACACTCAGCGCGATACCTGCGCGATCCATTCCTGCAGGTTGTAGTAGTTGGTGACACGGGTGATCTTGTCGCCCTGCACGTCGAAGAACGCACCGCCCGGCAGCACATAGGTCTGCCCGGTGGCTTCCGGCAGGCCTTCGTCGGTGGTGTGGTAGACGCCGTGCACCACGTACTCGGCACCTACGCGGGTGCCATCGTCGTTGGCAGTGATCACCACATCGCGCAGCTGTTCGCGGTAACTGTCGTTCATGCGCTGCAGGAAGGCGGCAAATTCCGCACGCCCGATTTCGCGCGCACCCTGATTGAGGTCGTGGGCCACGTCGTCGGCCAGGAACACCAGCATGGCATCCCAATCGCCGCGGTTGAAGGCATCGTAATAGGCCTGGACCAGGCCGATGGCGCGTTGCCGGTTGCTCTCGCTCATGCTCGAACCTGCCGCTGGGAAAGCCGCATCATAGGCCCGCAGTCACGGCCCTTGCACCACCAGATCGCGGTGGAAGTAATAGACCTCCTGCAACAGGAAGCGCCAACTGGTGTGGAAGCTGCGAAAGCGCGTGCTGGGCGTGGACGAGGCCAGCGCATCCACGCCCAGCTCCTGGCTCAGCCGCAGCGCGCGCGCCATGTGCAACGGGTCGCTGACGATGATCGCCCGATGCATGCCGTGCCGCTCCATCAGCGTGCGCGCCTGTTCCAGATTCTGCCGGGTGGTGCGTGAAGCGGTTTCGATCACGATGGCTTCCGGCGGGATGCCGTGGCGCAGCGCATAGCGCCGGGCCACCTGCGATTCGGCAAAGCGCGCACCATTGCCGAAGCCGCCGGTGAACAACAGCCGTGGCGCATAGCCCTGCGCGTATAGATCCAGCGCATGCCGGATGCGTTCTTCGAACACCGGCGAAGGGCGCGCATCGTAGGCGGCCGCACCCAGCACGATGATCACATCGGCCGGCGCGGCCTGATCGCGGTCGCCAACCCACACAATCCAGCCTGCCACCGCCACCAGCCAGATCAGCGCCAGCATGCACAACCGACAACCCCAGCCCCACAGGCCGAGCCCGCGCGAGCGCCTGCTCACGCCGCAGCCCATGGCAAGGCATCCAGATCCACATTGCCGCCGGACAGGATCAGCCCTACCCGCCGCCCGGCGAAGCGTGCCGGTTCGGCCAATACCGCGGCCAGGGTGATCGCCGACGACGGCTCGACCACCTGCTTGAGCACCTGCCAGAGCAACCGCATCGCCTGCACCACCGCGGCATCGTCGACGGTGATCACCTGTGCACCGGCCTGCTGCAGCAGCGCGAAGTTGGGCACGCCCAGGCTGCCGCGCAGGCCGTCGCAGACGGTCTCCGGAACGAAATCGACCAGCCGCTGCCCGGCCGCCAACGAGCGCGCGGTGTCGGCCGCGCCAGCCGGCTCGGCCAGCACCAGCGCGCAGCCCGGAGCGTTACCCAGCGCCAGCGCGGCCCCGGCCGCCAGCCCGCCACCGCCGACCGGCGCCACCAGCACGTCCAGCCCATCGCTTTGATGCAGCAGCTCCAGCGTGGCGGTGCCCTGCCCGGCAATCACGGCCGGATCGGTGTACGGGTGCACCAGCGTGGCGCCGCTGCTGGCCTGCACCTGCGCGCACAGCTGCTCGCGCGCGGCGATGGTCGGTGCGCAACGCCACAGCGTGGCACCGTGGCGGGAGATATTGGCCAGCTTGGCCGCCACCGCGCCTTCGGGCACCACCACGTGGCAGCCAATGCCACGCGTGCGTGCGGCGAGCGCCAGTGCCGCGCCATGATTGCCGGACGAATGGGTCACCACACCGCGCGCTGCCAGCGCGTCCGGCAGCGACCACACCGCATTACAGGCGCCGCGGAACTTGAATGCGCCACTGCGCTGCAGATGCTCGGCCTTGAAGAACAACTGCGCGCCGCTGAGCGCATCCAGGCTATGCGAGGTCAGCAACGGTGTCGGCGCGCAGTGCGGCGCGATCCGCGCAGCGGCTTGCAGGACGTCGGAATGGGCAAGAGGGACCGGATCGATCATGCCTGCAAGATTAACGTATGCCCCCTCTTCACGGGTCGCACGCACTGCCGCCGCGCATGCTGGATCGATGACGAAGCGCCGCGTTGCCGCACAATTAAGGACCGATTCAATGCATCGGTTCGAAAGTGACACCATGGTTGCAGGAGGGCACCATTCATGAAATTCCGTCTGATCTTTGCCGCCGGGCTGCTGGCCCTGGGTGGCTGCGCAACGTACGACTACACCGGCGGTGGGTCGGGCGGCTATTACCGTGGTGCCCCTGCCGTGCAGTATCGCTATCCACCCGGCTACTCGCCTTACTGGTACGGCAGCCCGTACGGTGTGCCGTATGGCTATGGCGCCGGGTCGATCGGCCTGTACGACTATCCGGTGTACCCGGTCTATCGCGGCGGCGGCGGTTACTACTACCGGCAGAACGATCGCCGCCCGCAGTACCGCCCGCCACGTCCGAACGGCTCGTTCAACAACGGTCCGCGCCCCGGCGGCTCACGTCCGCAGCGGCCCAACCGGCCACCGGCCACCGGTGCACCGCCATCGCGGCCACCGCCGCGGATCGGCGCACCGCCACGGGTGATCCGTGAGATCCAACGGCAAACCGCACCACGTAACACACGCGGGCAGATTCCTTGAGCTCCTGACTGCGACACGGCCCACAATTGAAGACATTGGGGGCTTGCGTTCAGCCAGCGATTGGCCGCAAGCTGGGTGCTCTGTGTGACCCGCCACGTCATCTTCTGACCGGGCCCGCCTCACTGACCGACTCATGTCGATGTCCGACAGGGAAATCTGGATCCCCCCTGTTCCGGCCCTGTCGGATATCGGCGCCTACAACGCAGAAAGCCCCGGCACGCCGGGGCTTTCTGTTTTCGTCTGGATGATGCTCTGCAAGCGCTGCAGCGTGGCAAGGCCCAGCCGCGGCCCCTACGCGGAAAAAAATAAGGGTCGGCAGTCCCCCGACTACCGACCCTTACGCTACCCCATCGCACGCGCGGCTGGCCCCTGTTCCAATTCCAGCCTTTGCGCCCATGTCGCAATGCCACGACAGGTGCAATAGGGATATCCGCACGAAACATGCCAACTTGAGGGTCACTGTTGCGAAATGTGACTTGAGTCACATTTTTTATGAATTGATGACCTTCACTGCCCTTCAGCCGATACTTCCGCGGCCGTTTTCCCCTTTCCGCTCTCAGTCCACACCCATGTCCGACTCTTTCTATCGCTACGACGTCATCGTGATCGGCGGCGGCCACGCCGGCACCGAGGCCGCACTGGCGTCTGCCCGCGCCGGTACGCGCACCTTGCTGCTCACCCACAACATCGAGACGGTGGGCGCGATGAGCTGCAACCCGGCCATCGGCGGGATCGGCAAGGGGCACCTGGTCAAGGAGATCGACGCGCTCGGCGGCGCGATGGCCCGCGCAGCGGATCTGGCCGGCATCCAGTGGCGCACGCTCAATGCCTCCAAGGGGCCGGCGGTGCGGGCCACCCGCTGCCAGGCCGACCGCAACCTCTATCGCAACGCGATCCGCCGCATCGTCGAAGCCCAGCCCAACCTGACCGTGTTCCAGGCGGCGGTGGACGATCTGATCATCCACAACGGCGCCACCGAAGCAGACAGCGTGCGCGGGGTCATCACTCAGACCGGGCTGCGCTTCGAGGCCCCGGCGGTGGTGCTGACCGCCGGGACGTTTTTGGCCGGCAAGATCCATGTCGGCGAAACCCAGTACGCGGCCGGGCGCATGGGTGACCCACCGGCCACCACGCTGGCCGCACGCCTGCGCGAGCGGCCGTTCGCGATCGACCGGCTCAAAACCGGCACGCCGCCGCGCATCGATGGGCGCACGCTCGACTACGGCGTGATGACCGAACAACCCGGCGACGACCCGCTGCCGGTGATGTCGTTCATGGGCCAGCGCAGCGACCATCCGCGCCAGGTCAGCTGCTGGATCACCCACACCACCGAGCAGACCCACGACATCATCCGCAGCGCGCTGCATCGCTCGCCGCTGTATTCGGGGCAGATCGAAGGCATCGGCCCACGCTACTGCCCGTCGATCGAAGACAAGGTGGTGCGCTTCGCAGAGAAGACCAGCCACCAGATCTTCGTCGAGCCCGAAGGCCTGGAAGTCACCGAGATCTATCCCAACGGCATTTCCACCTCGCTGCCTTTCGATGTGCAGCTGGCGCTGGTGCGCTCGATTCGCGGCTTTGCAAACGCGCATATCACCCGCCCCGGCTACGCCATCGAGTACGACTTCTTCGACCCGCGCGGGCTCAAGGCCTCGTTGGAAACCAAGGCGGTGGGCGGGCTGTTCTTCGCCGGGCAGATCAACGGCACCACCGGTTACGAAGAAGCCGCCGCGCAGGGCCTGCTGGCCGGGCTCAATGCGGCGCGCCGCGTGCAGGGCCTGCCGGCGTGGTCGCCGCGCCGCGACGAGGCGTACCTGGGCGTGCTGGTCGACGATCTGATCACCCACGGCACCACCGAGCCGTACCGCATGTTCACCAGCCGGGCCGAATACCGGCTGCAGCTGCGCGAGGACAACGCCGATGCGCGCCTGACCGGGGTCGGTCGGGAGATGGGCTTGGTCGACGACGCACGCTGGGCGCGGTTCGCGCACAAGCAGGAGGCGGTGCACCGCGAAACGGCGCGCTTGTCGGCGCTCTGGGCGACGCCGGGCAATGCCCTCGGCCGCGAGGTGGCCGACGCGCTGGGCGTGGCGGTCAGCCGCGAGACCAACGTGCTGGATCTGATCAAGCGCCCCGAGCTCAACTACGCCAGCTTGATGCGGGTGCCGTCGCTGGGACCGGGCGTGGACGATGCGCAGGTGGCCGAGCAGGTCGAGATCAGCGTCAAGTACGCCGGTTATCTGGATCGCCAGCGCGACGATATCGCGCGGCAGCAACGTCACGAAACCACGCCGATCCCCGACGGCTTCGATTATGCCGGCGTGCGCGGCCTGTCGATCGAAGTGCAACAGAAGCTCGAACGCGTGCGCCCGCAGCATATTGGCCAGGCGCAACGCATTCCCGGCATGACGCCGGCGGCGATCTCGCTGCTGCTGGTGCATCTGGAGCGCGCGCGGCGCAGCCAGGTGGCGTAATCGACACGCCGGTCGCTGTCCGTCGTCGGCGATCGGCCGGTCACACCTGTTTTGAAGACCGCAGTCACCGCTGCTTCAGCACAAAACGATGGAATGGCCCGATTCACGAAGACCCGGGCGAGCAAAGGCGATTTGAGCCAACCAAACGGTCGAAGCAAACTCAAAAGTTGTTGCTATGATTTGCCAACGCCGACACATTTCACTAAATGAACGCATTTGGCACGTTACTGACGGCAACATTTCGCTTCGCCTGCCCCTTCCTGTTGCTGACACTGGCGAGTACTTCGCCGGCGCAGGCCAATACCGAAGAAGACGGGCGTTACTGGCTGAGCATTTATGCGCAGGGCAAGCTGCCGGTCGAAAACCTGTACTGGAGCATGGATGTGCACCCGCGCTGGCGCGAGGAAGGCGAGCAGTTCGACCAGCTGATTTTGCGCCCTGCGGTGTTCTATCGACTCAATGCCAAGGCCAGTGTCTGGATGGGCTACGACACCATCATCAGCCATCCGGCCGGGCAGCCGTCCAATCGCGAAAATCGCTGGTGGGGGCAATTTCAATACCAGTTCGACCCGATTGCCAATATCACCATTACCAGCCGGACGCGTCTGGAACAGCGCCACCGCGAAGACTTCAGCGATGAAGGCTATCGCGTGCGGCAGATGATCCGGGCGGTACACCCGAGCCGGTTCAGTCCGCAACTGTCCTGGGTGGCGTTCAACGAACTGTTCGTCAATCTGGATCAGACGCAATGGGGGGCGCGCCGCGGTCTCGACCAGAACCGCGCCTTTGTCGGCATCAACTGGAAATTCAATGCCATTGCCAACGCCGATATCGGTTATCTGAATCAGTTCGTCAACACGCGTGCGGTAGATCGCGAGAACCACGTGTTGATGACCACATTCCGGTTCAATTTCTGATCGGCAATTGCCGATAGGCAGCGTTGCATCGCAACGTCGAGTCGCTGCGTGTCTTCGACACTCAAACGCGTGAAGCCGGCGCGCTTGCCGGCCACGGCTGCGCGCGACCGAGAATGTCGCCGCAGCCATCGTTGCGGGCAGCGATCGGGTGGCGCCGGGCACTGCACCGACGCGATGGTTGCAGGCAGTTGTCGCATCGCGCGCGCGCAGTGAGTGACTGGCGCAGGACAAAGTCCGATCGCTCGCCGCCGCTGCGGCAACACGTGTAGCGACACGGCTGCCGCACGGTGTCATGCAGCCCTGCGTTCGATCGCGGGCAGCAGGCGCTGGCGTAGCGTCAACGCCGCCAGCTCCAGCGTTTCGTCCGCCGCGCGCAGGACCCCGCCCATGTTGATGAAGCCGTGGATCATGCCGGGAAAGCTGTGCAGCGTGACTTCTACGCCGCAGGCACGCAGACGTTCGGCATAGGCGCGGCCTTCGTCGTAGAGCATGTCGCGGTCGCCCACGACGACCAGTGCAGGCGCAACGCCGGCAACGTCCGGCACCAGCATCGGCGAGACGCGCCAGTCGTTGGCGACCGCCATGTCGGGCACCAGGTGACGGTTGAAGAAGTGCACCGCCGCTGCGGTCAGCGGCGGCAAGCCGGCATTGAGCGAACGCGATGGATACAGCCCGTTGTCCTGGCGTGCGTCGGTGAGCGGATATACCAGCAACTGACAGCGCAAGGCGATTCCGGCATCGCGCGCGGCCAGCGCCGCAACGGCGGCCATGGCGCCACCGTTGCTGTCGCCGAAGATCGCCAGCCGCTGCACATCGGCACCCACCGCGGCGGGCTGGGCGACCACCCATCGCAGGGTGGCGATGACATCTTCCACGCCTGCGGGTGCGGGGTGTTCCGGGGCGAGCCGATAATGGATGGCCAGCAGCTGGCAGCGGGCGCGCGCCTTCGACCGGCAGGGTTTCCATGGGCGGTTGCGCTGCCTCTTGCAGCTGGGCGAACAGACGCACGACATCGGGATCAAACGACATGACGAACTCTCCGGAAGACAAGGGCCGAGCCTGCCAGAGAGTTACGACCCATCACTATCTCAGTCGCGAACGGTTTTTGCCTGGCGTAGTGGCATGGCTGCATAGACCGGCGCAACCCTGGTGCTGCCCGGCCATGTCGTCGCGCCGAGACAGCCTGCGCGGTTGGCGAGCGTGGATGCGATCCAGCGCGAGGGGCGAGGGTTTGCTGCGCTGCATCGCAACCGGTGCACTGATGCAGGGCCTACCCGCAGGCCGCAGCGACACGCGACAGCGCGCGCTGGTGAGATCGCACCAAGGGACGACGCAGGGCCGGAAGCACGGCGCTGCGTCGGACGCTGCGCATCAGGCAGGTGCAGCGGGGGTTGGTGAAGTTGGTGCGGCGAGCGACATACAGCAAGCGACATGCAGCGTGCAGTGGCGGCGCCCGGCGTAAGACGTGGCTACTGAAGCGTCGCGCCTGTCGTCTGTTCGGCGCATGACATGCGCGTGCGCCATCGCCAGCACTACACCCCGCCAGAGCGGCTGATCACACGTCGCGAGCACTCAACAGGCGACTGCGCATAGCGCGCTGATAACCGCCATGTCCGCAGCGAGGCAGACCGCGTCGAACACACCGACCACGCGCGCCTGGCGGTACGCCTAGCAGCGGTGTTTGCAGTTATCAGTCATTGTCTTCGGCAGCGGCCTCGCGGCCTTGCTGGCGGATGAGATTTTCCTGGCGTGCGTCTTCGATCGAAGCGCGGATGGCGCGCACGTCGGCGCGCTTGGTGTCGAACTTGAAGCGGCCGGTGAGCGTACTGTCCGGGCGCAACTCGCCCTTCTCGAACAGCGCCCACATTTCTTCGCCGTAATAGGTGTCCAGCAGCTCCGGTGCGAAGCGGCCCAGGCAGTCGCGCAGGTTGTGCACGTCGCGCAGTAGCATGTCGCGCGCGGCATTGTTGCCGGCCGCGCTGACCACCTGCGGGAAGTCGATCACCACCGGGCCCTCGGGCGAGACCAGCACGTTGTATTCGGACAGATCGCCGTGCACCAGGCCCAGCGACAGCATCTTGACCACGTCGCCGATCAGGCTGGTGTGGAAGTCGCGCGCCTGCTCCGGCTCCAGTTCCACTTCGCCCAGCCGCGGTGCGCTGTGGCCGGCTTCGTCGGTGACCAGGTCCATCAGCAGCACGCCGTGGAAGTAGCCGCGCGGCTTGGGCACGTGCACGCCGGCGTCCACCAGCTGGTAGAGCGCATCGGCTTCGGTGTTCTTCCAGGCGGTCTCGGCTTCCTTGCGGCCGAACTTGGTGGCCTTGCCCATCGCACGCGCCTGACGGCTGCCACGCACCTTGCGGCCTTCCTGGTATTGCACGCGCGCCTGGAAACTGCGTTGCGCCATGTCCTTGTAGACCTTGGCGCACAGGATGTCGGCGCCTGCGCTGACCACGTAGACGGATGCTTCCTTGCCGCTCTTCAGTGGTCGCAACACTTCGTCGATGACGCCATCGTCGATCAGCGGTTGCAGGCCCTTGGGGGTTTTCATGGACTAAGCGCACCGATCCGGAACAAACCAGCCACGATTATGCGGCAAGCAGGGTGAAGCGCTTACATGCCCACGCACAGACTGTGAGCGGGGGCATGCAGTGGCGCGAGCGCTTACCATGCACAGGACCTGTCAGCACCGTACTCCTATGCCCGAGCCCGCCTCCAACCGCCGCAAACGTCCCGCCCCCGCCGTTGCGGCCGGTAGCGAGCGCGGTCTGCCGCACGAGCTGATGCAGCAGATCGCCGCCGCCCAGGGCGACCCGGACTTCATGACCTCGCTGGGCCGCGGGCTGGTGGTACTGAGCGTGTTCGCCCAGCACGCGCGCGAAGTGACGATGTCGCAGATCAGCCTGGAAACCGGCATCTCGCGCGCGGCGGTGCGGCGGGTGCTGCATACGCTGGCCAAGCTGGGCTATGTCGGCGAGCAAGGGCGTGGCTATGTGTTGCTGCCGCGCGTGCTGGGCATCGGCGGGGCCTACGCGGCGTCTTCGTCGATGACCGCAGCAGCGCAGCCGGTGCTGGACGGGCTGCGCGACCAACTGCACGAATCGTGCTCACTCGGCGTGCTGGATGGCGACGACCTGCTGTATGTGGCACGTGCGGAAACGGTACGCATCATGTCGATCGGGCTGCGCCCGGGCACGCGGCTGCCGGCCTATTGCACCTCGATGGGCCGGGTGCTGCTGGCCGCCCTGCCCGGCGACACCTTGCAGGCGTATCTGGAACGCACCACCTTGCGTCCGCGCACCGATCGCACCGTGACCCAGGCCTCGGCACTGCTGGACGTGCTGGCGCGCACGCGCCGCGAAGGCATGTGCCTGACCGATCAGGAACTGGAAATCGGCCTGCGCTCGATCGCCGTGCCGGTGCGTAACCTGCGCGGTGAGGTGATCGCCGCGCTCAACATCGGTGCGCAAGCCGGACGCGTGAGCCTGCAGACGATGCAGACGCAGCTGCTGGAACCGCTGAAGCAGGCGGCGCAGCGGTTGGGGGCGTTGTTGAGCTAGTGCGGGCCTGCACGGTGCGTGCAATGCGTGGTGTTCGATATCCGGGAGACGGTCCACGCACTCGGTCCGCTGCAACGCAGGCGACGACGATCGGCGCGCGCGTGGTCATGTTCGAGCAGCGCATGACCGACGCCTGCATTGCATCAGCGCGGGTGGATCACCTGTGCGTGGCCGACGCCGACGCTAGCCACACGCCTCCACCGCGCACTGCTGCGCGGGCACACCGGCTTCAGCGCGGACGACGCAGGAAGCTCACCACTGCGTCCACCCACGCGGCGTGACTGTCTTCGACCTGCGCCACATGGTCGGCGTGCGGCAGGGTCACCCAACTGCGGTCTTCGCTACGCAGGCGCGCGTACAGATGGGCGTTGTCGGCCTGGGTAGCGATCGGGTCGTCGACGCCGCGCAACAGCAACACCGGCAATGCCGCGACCTGCTCGGGCCGGAAGGCGAACTGCTCCATCGCGCGCCAGTCGGTGCGTACCGGGTCTGCTGCGAGGGCCTGCGCAACATAGGCCGCACGCCCGGCGGCGCCGCGTTGGCGGTGATGAAATCTTCGCCGGCTGCCGCCGCCGTGGTGGGTGCACGCAACGGCCGATCTGCAGATACCGCTGGCGCGGGCGGCGCATCCACATCGTCCGGAAAGCCGAACAGCACCAGCGCAGACATCGCCAGCGGCTGGCCATCATCGGCGCGCACCTGCGACAACGCGGTGCCGGGGCCGGGCTGCGGTTGTGCGTGCAGCGTTGCGGTGGTCAGCAGCAACAGCAGCAGGCAGGGAAATCGATGCGGCATGCGATGGCTCGGGATGCGGTGGGTAAGAGCGCTAACGACACGTAGCGCGCAGATGTCAGGCGGATGCGGACGCGCGCCCGGAACCGCAACGAGTCCACATGCCGCATCGAGCACCCGCCGCGCCCGGCGTTAGTGAACCCAGTCGTTTGTCAGCCGCTTCAAGTCCGACCTTCCCCGGGTTGCTCCGCTGCCGCTGTGCCGGGCTTGGCGGCCTGCTCTTCCAGGATCGGCCTGGCGAGCGCAAAGGCGTGGTTGGCGGCCGGTACGCCGCAGTAGATCGCTGCCTGGAGCAGCACTTCCTTGATCTGCGCAGGCGTGACGCCGTTGTTGCGCGCCGCACGCACGTGCAACTTGAATTCCTCGTCGTGGCCCAGCGCGACCATCATCGACAAGGTGATCAGCGAACGGGTGTGCGCCGGTAGGCCGTCGCGGGTCCAGATGCTGCCCCAGGCGTAACGGGTGATCAGGTCCTGGAATTCGTCGGTGAGTTCGCTGCGGGCGGCCAGGGCGCGGTCGACATGCGCATCGCCAAGGACGCGCCGGCGCTCACGCAGGCCGGCCTGATAACGCTCGTCTTCGTGCATGGTGTGTCCTTGCATGGTGGGGGGAAGCTCAGCTGGCCTGAAGAAAGCCCAGCACTGCGTCGTTGAACGCAGCCGGCGATTCCAGGTTG
The DNA here is from genome assembly GCF_001660815.1 of Xanthomonas nasturtii. Classification (GTDB taxonomy): domain Bacteria; phylum Pseudomonadota; class Gammaproteobacteria; order Xanthomonadales; family Xanthomonadaceae; genus Xanthomonas; species Xanthomonas nasturtii. The sequence goes on along the minus strand of NZ_LYMI01000028.1, from coordinate 37,402 downwards.
CAGATGTGGCGGCCGGGCACCTGCGCGTAGTGACCGTCCGGTGCGGCGTAGGCGATCTCGCGCAGGTTCGGCGGCGGGCACACCGGGTCGTCGTCGCCGGCCAGGGCCAGCAGCGGCAGATTCAGCCCGTCCAATGCGCCGCGGAAATCTGCCTCGGCCACCGCCTGACAGCAGGCGATATACCCGGCCGGCGAGGTGGACACGAACGCGGCGGCGATCATGTCCAGACGCTGTGCGTGGCTGATGGCAAATTCCGGCGTAAACCAGCGTTGCAGGGTGGCATCGATCAGCATCGGCAGGCCTTCGCTGCGGACCTGCTCGATGCGGGTTTCCCAGGTGGCGGTGCTGCCGATCTTCTGCGCGGTGGCGCACACCACCAGCCGGCGCAGGCGCCGTGGTGCATGCAGGCCCAGCCATTGCCCGGTGAGGCCGCCGATCGACAGGCCACAGAAATCGCTTTGCGCAACACCCAGCGCGTCCCACAGCGCCAGGACGTCCTGGCCCAGGTCGGCGACGCTGTACGGGCCAGGCGGCGCATCCGAATAGCCATGGCCGCGGCGGTCGTAGCGCAGGATGCGGTAGTGCGGGGCGAAGGCTTCGATCTGCACGTCCCACATGTGCAGGTCGGTGCCGAGCGAATTGCAGAAGGTCAGCCAGGGGCGTCCTTCGGTGCCGTCCAGGCGGTAATGCAGGCGATGCGTGGGCAACTGGAGATAAGCCATCGAAGCACCGTCAACAGGAAGAAGATCCAGCCAGCACGCGGTCGATCCAGACCGAGGACATGCCGCGCCAACTGTCGTTATCGAACACCGCCTGCAGTTGCGCGTGCGTGAGCACCGCGCTTACCTGCGCGTCTTCGCCAAGCACCTCGCGCAAATGCCGCTGCTGCGCCTGCGCGCGTAGCACCGCCTGCTCCACCAACGCGTGCGCCTGCGGTTTGCCCAGCTGCGGCGCGAGCGCGAACACCGCCGCCTCGGCGTAGAGCAGCCCGCCGTGGCTATCCAGATGTGCATGCATGCGCGCGCGGTCCAGTTCCAGAGCGGACAGGCACAGCTGCATCTGCGCCAGGCTGCCGGCGGTCAGGCAGACAATCTGCGGCAAGGTCTCCCACTCGGCATGCCATTGCCCGGCCGCGCGCTCATGTGGCTGCGCCATGGCGCTGAACAAGGTGGCGACCAGGCCCGGCACGCGGGTGGCTGCGGCAATCGCCGCCACGCTGGACACCGGATTGCGCTTGTGCGGCATCGCCGATGAACCGCCCTTGCCTGCAGCGGCAGGCTCGAACACTTCGCCCACTTCCGACTGCATCAGCAACACCACATCGCCACCGATCTTGCCCAGCGTGCCGGCAAGCAGGCCGAACGCGCAGCCGACCTCGACGATGCGGTCGCGCGCGGTGTGCCAGGGCAACGCCGGCAATGGCAGCTCCAAGGTGCTCGCCAGTGCCTGCGCCACCTGCAGGCCACGCTCCTGCAGCGAAGCCAGGGTGCCGGCGGCGCCGCCGAACTGCAGCACCAGCGCATCCTCGCGCAGCGCCTGCAGGCGTTGTTGCGCGCGCTGCAGCGCGTCCAACCAGCCGGCCACCTTGAGCCCGAAGGTCACCGGCACCGCCTGCTGCAGCAGGGTGCGCCCAGGCAGGCCGGTGTCGCGTTCGCGTGCGGCCAGCGCCGCCAGGTCGGCGCACAGGTGCTGCAGACGCGGCAGCAGCAGATCGAGTGCGGCGTGCAGCTGCAGCACCGTGCCGGTATCGATGACGTCCTGGCTGGTGGCGCCCCAATGCACCCAGCGCGCGGCGGCGCTGTCGTGTTCGGCCACCCGCGCGGTGAGGGCCTTGACCAGCGGAATGGCAGGGTTGCCGGCCAGCGCCGTGGCCTGCGCCAAGCCGGCCAGATCGTAGTGCTGCACAGCGCAGGCAGCGGCAATGGCCTGCGCGGCGTCGGCGGGAATGACACCACACTGCGCCTGCGCACGCGCAAGCGCCGATTCGAAGTCCAGCATTGCCTGCACACGCGCCGCATCGTCGAACAACGCGTCGCACGCAGGCTCACCGAACAAGGATTCCAACAGCGAAGATGTCGCACTCATGCATTGCATCTCTAGGCGTGGCGGCAGCATCGCATCGATGTGCGGAGGTGCCAACTAGACGAAAGGGCAATGCGCCGGGTGCGCCTGCCACTGCCCGGTCGAGGTAGGTGACGCCGCACGTGCCTTGCATGCGCGTGCGACCGGGCGTGTGCTTGCCAAGGCGCACACCGGCGTCGCTGGACGCGTGAGGCGCCATCGTGCGTCGCCTGCCCGCACGCGGCTTGGCATTCCCCAAGCAGCGTGTATGCCTGCAAGAGGCGACCGGATCCTCGTTGGATAAAGACCTGCCGGCGTAACGCCGCACGGATCCGACACGCGCACGCTTCACCATCCAGGTACGGATCAATACCGGAAGAACACCGTCTCCGCAGCGCCCTGCATGTGGATGTCCCAGGCGTAGGCGCCGCGTTCGCGCGGCTGGGCGAGCAAGGTGGCGCGCCGCTCGGCCGGCACCAGCGCCAGGATCGGGTCGCTGCCCAACTGCGGGTCGTCGGCGAAATACAGCCGCGTCGAGACCCCACGCAACAGGCCACGCATGAACACCAGTACGCTCAGATGCGCCGCCTGCAGCGTGCCGTCCGGGCCGGCCACCCGGCCCGGCTTGATGGTGCTGAAGGAAAACCGCCCGCTCGCGTCGGTGGGCACGCGGCCCCAGCCGTCGAAGCTGGCGTCATGCGCAGCGCAGCGGGCATCGGCCGCATGCGCATAGATGCCGGCCGCATCGGCTTGCCACACTTCCAGCACGGCATCGGCCACTGGCGCGCCGGCGCCATCGAAGATGCAGCCGCTGATCTGCACCGGCGTTCCGGCGGCCTGCGTGGATGCAATCTGCGTGCGATACAGCGGCTCCAGCCCAAGCCGGTAATACGGGCCGACGGTTTGCGACGGCGTTGCGTGCAGGCTCATCGCGTCACTCCCAGACCGTTTGCTTGCGACCGCGCAAGACGATGTCGAAGCGGTAGGCCAGTGCGTATTCGCTGATGGCATTTTCCCAATCGAAACTGGACACCATGCGTTCACGCGCCAGCGCATCGTCGACGCAGTTGTAGATGGGGTCGTGCGCCAGCAACGGGTCGCCGGGGAAATACATCTGGGTGATCAGCCGCTGCCCGATGCCGTCGCCATGCAACGAAAAATGGATATGCGCCGGCCGCCAGGCATTGTAGTGATTGCGCCACGGGTAGGCGCCCGGCTTGATGGTCTTGAAGCTGTAGCGGCCGTGGGCGTCGGTGAGCACCTGGCCGGTGCCACGGAAGTTGGGGTCCAGCGGTGCGTCGTGCTGATCGCCTGCGTGCTGGTAGCGGCCGGCGGCGTTGCATTGCCACACTTCCACCACGCTGTTGCGCACCGGCCTGCCGTTTTCGTCGAGCACGCGGCCTGAAACGATGATGCGTTCGCCCAGCGGTGCGCCGCTGAAACCTGCAGTGAGATCGGCGGCGTGCTCGCCCAGGGTGAGCCGATCCAGGCGCGGGCCGGTGACTTCCGACAGCGTGACCGGCAGGTCGATCGGCGCACGCGTGGGCCCGCGCAAGGCGGTCGAGGCGTACGCCGGATGCAGGTAGGCCGGCTGCGTGCCAAGCCGGCTGCGGCGGTAGCCGAGCAGCGGATCGATTGGTGGCTCAGAAGCGGAGTCGCGCATGCTGCATCTCCATCGGTTGCGCTACGGCGGGGTTGAGAATGCTGGCGTCGACACTGCGCATTTCGAAAACCTCATGCGTGCGCGGCAACGGCAGCCGTGGTTGCAACGGGCACATCACAGGCGCTCGATCGCCAGCGCCACGCCCTGGCCAACACCGATACACATGCTGGCCAAGCCGAGCCGCCCGTTGCTGGCTTCCAGCTGGCGCAGCAGGGTCAACGCCAGCCGCGCGCCGCTCATGCCCAAGGGGTGACCGAGCGCGATGGCGCCACCGTTGGCATTGACGTGCGCGGCATCGTCGGCCAACCCGAATGCACGTGTGCAGGCCAGTGCCTGCGCGGCGAACGCTTCGTTGAGTTCGATCGCATCGAATTGCTCCAGACGCAAATTCAATCGTGCCAGCAGGCGCTGCGTGGCCGGTACCGGGCCGATCCCCATGTACGCCGGCTCCACCCCCGCCGATGCGAACCCCAGCACCCGCGCGCGCGGGGTCAGCCGATGCGTCTGCACGGCCTGCGCAGAGGCCAGCAGCAAGGCGGCGGCGCCGTCGTTGAGGCCGGAGGCATTGCCGGCGGTCACGGTGCCGGGCTGGCGGAAGACCGGCTTGAGCTTGGCCAGCATTTCGGCGGTGGTGTTCGGGCGTGGCGCTTCGTCGTATTCCACGGTAACGGCATCGCCGCCCTTGCGCGCGGCCACCGGCACCGAGGTGATTTCCGCGTCGAAGAAGCCGGCCGCCTGGGCGGCGGCGACGCGTTGCTGGCTGCGCAGCGCGAAGGCGTCCTGATCCTCGCGCGCAATGGCATGACGCTGGGCCACGTTTTCTGCGGTTTCGCCCATCGATTCGGTGCCATAGGCGGCCTGCAGGCGCGGATTGATGAAGCGCCAGCCCATGGTGGTGTCCTCCAGCTGCTGGGTGCGGGCGAAGGCGCTCTCGGCCTTGCCCATCACCCACGGCGCACGCGACATCGATTCGACACCGCCGGCAATCGCAAGGCCCAGTTCGTCGGCACGGATGCCGCGCGCCACCGTGCCGATCGCATCCAGCCCCGAACCGCACAGGCGGTTGAGCGTGCTGCCCGGCACCGAAGACGGCAGGCCTGCCAACAGAAGGCTCATGCGCGCGACATTGCGATTGTCCTCGCCGGCCTGGTTTGCGCAGCCCAGGTAGACATCGTCGATGGCGGTCGGGTCCAGCTGCGGATGCCGGGCCAGCAACGCGGCGATCGGCACCGCGGCCAGGTCGTCGGCGCGCACGCTGGACAAGGCGCCGCCATAACGGCCGATCGGCGTGCGGATGCCATCGATCAGATACACCTCGCTCATGCCTCCGCTCCCGCTGCCTGGGCACCGTGCGCCGCATCGGTACGCGCCTGCAGTGCGCGCAATGCGTCCAGTTCGGTGGGGCTGGGCGGCGTGGTCTGCGCGAGGTCTGCGGCAAACCGGATTGGCCAACCGGTGGCCGCGCTGACCTGCTCGCGGGTCGTTCCGGGGTGCAGCGAGGTGACGGTGAGTTCGCGGGTCACGGGGTCGGGCTCCATCACGCACAGGTCGGTGACGACCACGGTGGGGCCGGCGCCGCGCAGGCCGGTACGCGCACGCGCGTCGCCACCATCCAGATGCCCGACCGTGGTGATGAAGTCCAGCGCCGGCACGAAACTGCGTCTGGATTGGCGAATGATGATGAACACCTGTTTGGCGCTGGCGGCAATCTCCGGCGCGCCACCGGCGCCGGGAAGGCGCGTTTTCGGCGCGTCGTAGGGGCCGATCACGGTGGTGTTGAGGTTGGCGTGGCGGTCGATCTGCGCCGCGCCCAGAAAGCCCACGTCCACGCGCCCGCCCTGCAGCCAGTAGCGAAAGATCTCCGGCGTGGACACCACGGTGTCGGCGGTCTCGGCCAGCTCGCCGTCGCCGATCGACAACGGCAGCACCTGCGGGCGCGCACCGATCGGGCCGGATTCATAGATCAGCGTGACATCCGGCGCATGCGTGAGCCGGGCCAGATTGGCCGCGGTGGAGGGCAACCCGATGCCGACAAAACACACCGCGCCATCGGGCAGGCGGCGCGCAGCGGCCACCGTCATCATCTCGTTGGTGCTGTAGGCGCTCATGCGGCCACCTGCTGCTGCGAGTGCGCGTAGACGCGCTGAAACCCGGCAAAATCGTCGGTATCGAGAATATGCGCCTGGATCCAGGCCTGAAAGCGCGCACGGTCGCGTGCGATCGCATCCCAGGCCAGATAGAAGCGGTTGTCGCGTGCGTAATAGCCATGTGCGTACGACGGCGCGGCACCACCGGGAACGACGCAGACCGCATCGACGACCCAGCGCGGCAGAATGCAGGCGTTGGGTGGCGCGTCGAGGGTGTCGACGATCTCTTCCACCGTCACGATCACCTTGCGCGCCGCCAGCGCGGCTTCTTTCTGCACGCCCAGAATGCCCCACAGCAACACATTGCCGCGGCGGTCGGCCTGCTGGGCGTGGATCACCGTGACATCGGGAGTGACCGCCGGCGTGGTTGCCAGCGTTTCGCCGGTGTAGGGGCATTGCAGGAACCTGATGCTGTCGTTGACGCGCGGCAGGTCCGAGCCCACGTAGCCGCGCAACACCGCAAACGGCAACCCCGAGGCACCGGCCACGTAGGCATTGGCCATGTCGGCGTGGCTGTGTTCACGGATCTGCAGCGGTTGCGGCCAGGCGTGTTCGACCGCATCGCGCAGCCGATGCAGCGAGCCCACGCCCGGGTTGCCGCCCCAGGAAAACCGCAGCGCCGCAGCGCAACCGGCGCCGATCAACTGGTCGTAGATCAGGTCGGGCGTCATGCGCACCAAGCGCAGCGCACGCTTGTGCTGGCGGATCACCTCGTGCCCGGCTGCATGCGGAATCAGATGGGTGAAGCCTTCCATCGCCACGCAATCGCCATCGGCGATCAACTGCGACACCGCGTCCGCAAGAGAGACGATTTCGGCCATTGCTTACCTTCCAGTGCAGCGAGCGTGGGGTCACGGTAGGCGCAGCCGGTGCGCCGGTCAATCCGATAATCGGCGCATTAAATCGATAATCGCACAATTTCGATGGGGCGGTAACGCGCCCACATTGTCTCCGGTGTATACATAACTTCGCTTGCAAGCAGACGCCAGCGTTGCCATGCGCGTTCACTGGTTGCCGGCCGGCGCATGCCGCGTCGCACCCAGGTTGCCTACTCACCCAGGAGTCACGGTCATGTCGCAGTCCAAACCGCTGTTTCCCCTCAATGCGTGGTACGCCGTTGCCTGGGACCACGAGATCAAGCACGTGCTCAGCCCGCGCAAGATCTGCAACCTGGATGTGGTGGTGTACCGCACCACCGCCGGTGCGGTGGTCGCGCTCGAAGACGCGTGCTGGCACCGGCTGGTGCCGTTGTCGATGGGCAAGCTGCGCGGCGACGATGTGGTGTGCGGCTATCACGGGTTGGTCTACAACACGCAGGGGCGCTGCGTGCACATGCCCTCGCAGGAAACCATCAACCCCTCGGCCTGCGTGCGCAGCTTTCCGGTTGCCGAGAAGCACCGCTACGTGTGGATCTGGCCGGGCGACCCGGCCAAGGCCGACACGCGCCTGATCCCGGATCTGCACTGGTCGCACGACCCGGCCTGGGCCGGCGACGGCCGCACCATCTACGCCAAGTGCGACTACCGGCTGGTGCTGGACAACCTGATGGACCTGACCCACGAGACCTTCGTGCACGGCTCCAGCATCGGCCAGGACGAAGTGGCCGAAGCACCGTTCGATGTGGTGCATGGCGATCGTGGCGTCACCGTGTCGCGCTGGATGCACAACATCGACCCGCCGCCGTTCTGGGCCGGGCAGATCGCCCGTCATCTGGATTACCGGGGCAAGGTCGATCGCTGGCAGATCATCCATTTCGAGGCGCCCGGCACCATTGCCATCGATGTGGGCGTGGCCATCGCCGGCACCGGTGCGCCGGAGGGCGACCGCAGCCAGGGCGTCAACGGCTACGTGCTCAACACCATCACGCCCGAAACCGACACCACCTGCCATTACTTCTGGGCGTTCATGCGTAACTACGCGCTGCACGACCAATCGCTGACCACGCTCACGCGCGAAGGCGTGACAGGCGTCTTCGGCGAAGACGAAGCGGTGCTGGAGGCGCAGCAACGCGCGATCGATGCGCACCCGGATCACACCTTCTACAACCTCAACGTGGATGCCGGCGGCATGTGGGCGCGGCGGATGATCGACCGCCTGATCGCGCAGGAGCAGCGCGCGCAGGATCTGTCGCTGCGCATGGTGGGCTGAGTACGTCGCATGCCGCCAGCCATGTCATCGACCACAGCGATTCACCGCACCGCCATCACCGCCGGCGCCGGCCGGCACGCCTCATTGCCTGGAGCCCCTCATGCGTAAAGACACCCAGTGGCATCGCGCCCACGTCGTCAGCATCGCCGACGCCTGCCCGGGCGTGCGCGAAATCGTGCTCGATCCCGGCACCGCCGCGCGCAGCTTCGAGGTCGGCAGCCATGTGGATTTTCGCGTGCAGCTGCATGGGCGCGAGGATGTGCGCTCGTACTCGCTGGTGGGCGAGCCGCGCGCCGATGGGTACTACCAGATTGCGGTACGGCAGATGCCCGACAGCCGCGGCGGCTCGCTGCACATGTGGACGCTGGCGCCGGGCGATGTGGTGGAAATGTCGCCGCCCAGCAACAACTTCCCGCTGGATGAAAGCGGTGAGGAAATCCTGCTGATTGCCGGCGGCATCGGCATTACGCCGATCATCGGCATGGCGCAGCGGCTGGCGCGTCGTCACCCCGCGTTTCGCCTGCTGTACGCCGGCCGCTCGCGCAACGCCATGGCCTATGTCGACACCCTGGAAGCGCTGCTGGGCGAACGTCTGCACCTGCAATGCGACGACAGTGCCGGCCAGCTCGACCTGGCTGCCGAGCTGGCGCGGCTCTCGCCCAATGCCGAGGTCTATGTGTGCGGCCCGCTGGGCATGCTCGAAGCGGTGCGCCAGCACTGGCACGCTGCCGGGCGGACGCGTGCGCGGCTGCACTTCGAAACCTTCGGCAACAGCGGGCGCGTGCCGGCGCAGGCGTTCGTGGTGAAGTTGCCGGGGTTGGGCCTGGAAGTGCCGGTGGCGGAAAACGAATCGATGCTGGATGCGTTGGCCAATGCCGGAGTGGAGCTGATCGCCGAATGCCGGCGTGGCGAATGCGGCCTGTGCGCGGTGGAAGTGCTGGACAGCGCCGCCGATATCGATCACCGCGACGTGTTCTTCAGCGACGAACAGCGCCGCGAGAATCGCAAGCTGTGCGCCTGCGTGTCGCGCGCGGTGGGCGGCAGCATCAGCATCGATACCGGCTATCGCAGCGAGCTGGGCTAAGCAGCACCGACCGCGACCGCGCCCACCGTTTGCATCCTCACGCGTATGCGCGATCATCTGCGCATGGAGTCGACTCACTACAGGACTGTCCCGGCGCCGGCCTTGAACCCGCGCCAGGAGCAATTGGTGGCACTGGTGCGGCAGCAGGGCTTTGCCGATGTGGAAGGCCTGGCCACGCGTTTCGAGGTGACGCCGCAGACCATCCGGCGCGATCTGACCCTGCTCTGCGATGCCGGCGTGCTGCGCCGTTATCACGGCGGCGTCAGCATGCCCTCCAGTGTGGAAAATCTGGCCTATACCGCGCGCAAGGCGCTGCAGGCCAGCGAAAAGCAGCACATCGCGGCACGTGTCGCACGCTTCATTCCCGACGATGCCTCGCTGTTCATCAACCTCGGCACCACCAACGAGGAAGTCGCGCGTGCGTTGCTGCAGCATCGCGGCCTGCGCGTGATCACCAACAACCTCAATGTGGCGGTGATGCTCAGCGCCAACCCCAGCTTCGAGGTGATCGTGGCCGGTGGCGTGGTGCGTGGGCGCGACCAGGGCGTGACCGGCGAGGCAACGGTGGAGCTGATCCGCCAGTTCAAGGTGGACTTCGGGGTGATCGGCATCTCCGGCATCGACGTGGACGGCACCTTGCTGGATTTCGACTACCAGGAAGTGCGCGTGGCCCAGGCCATCATCGAGCACTCGCGGCAGGTGCTGCTGGCCGCCGACCACAGCAAGTTCGGCCGCAATGCGATGGTGCGGCTGGGCGCGATTGCCCAGGTGCACGATTGGTTCACCGACCGGCCGCCGCCGCAGGAACTGGCCGCGGTACTGGCCGAGGCCGGCACCCGGGTGCATCTGGCGGATGCCAACGACGCCGGCTGAGACTAGACGGGCGAGAGACTCATGTTCGTTTCTGTGCGTTTATGCAATGAGGGATAAGAATCGGCATCTAGGCCAATAGCCTCCGAAGATCGGTCTTGGCAGATCAACCATCAGTTTCTTTGAGCTCCACAGCCTGCCCTGCGGTTTCACTTCTTCACGTTTCCGCAAGGTTTCATGTTCGAATATGTTCGAACATGAAAACTTGGGTTCGCTGAGGTAGCGCGCCCGGACGGAGACACCAATGGGCGAAACGTACGATCTTCTGGTGATAGGCGGCGGCATCAATGGGGTCGGCATCGCCCGCGATGCGGCCGGGCGCGGGTTGTCGGTGTGCCTGTGCGAGCAGGACGATCTGGCCGCGCACACCAGCAGCGCCAGCACCAAGCTGATTCACGGCGGCCTGCGCTATCTGGAGCAGTACGAGTTCGCACTGGTCGGCAAAGCGCTGGCCGAGCGCGAAGTGCTGCTTCGGCTGGCCCCGCACATCATCTGGCCGCTGCGCTTCCTGCTACCCCACCAACCGCATCTGCGCCCGGCATGGATGATCCGCGCCGGGCTGTTCCTGTACGACCATCTGGGCGGTAGCAAGCGCAGCCTGCCGCGCTCGCGCCGACTCTCCTTGCGCACCCACCCGGTCGGCGCGCCGCTGCAGGAGTCGCTGCGCACCGGCTTCGTGTATTCCGATGCCTGGGTACAGGACGCGCGGCTGGTGGTGCTCAATGCGATGGACGCCGCCAAGCGCGGCGCCAGTATCCATACGCGCACGCGCTGTGTCGGTGCCTGGCGCGATGCCGGCTTCTGGTATGCCGAGCTCGAAGGCCGCGACGGGCGCCGCCGCACCGTGCGGGCGCGCGCACTGGCCAATGCGGCCGGCCCGTGGGCGGTGTCGTTCCTGGACAAGGTGGCGGCAGTGCCGCACCAGCACGCGTTGCGGCTGGTCAAGGGCAGCCACATCGTGGTGCCCAAGCTGTTCGATCACGACCATGCGTACATCTTCCAGCAACCGGACCGGCGCATCGTGTTCGCCATCCCGTATGAGCACGACTTCACCTTGATCGGCACCACCGACGTGGATTACGAAGCCGACCCTGCCGCGCCCAAGATCGACGCGGCCGAGGTGCAGTACCTGTGCGATGCGGTAAACCTGTATTTCCAGCAGCAGATCAGCCCCGCCGATGTGGTGTGGAACTACAGCGGCGTGCGGCCGTTGCTGGACGACGCCGAAGACAATGCCGCCGAAGTCACCCGCGACTACCAGCTGGAAGTGCTCACCGACGGCGCGCCGTTGCTCAACGTGTTCGGCGGCAAGCTGACCACCTATCGCAAGCTCGCCGAAGAGGCCGTGGACCGGCTCACCCACGCGCTGGGCGCACGCAAGCCCGCATGGACCGCGCGCGGCGAGGCATTGCCCGGCGGCGAGCAGCGCGATATCGCCAGCCTGCTGGAGCGCGTCAGCAGCGCGCGCCCCTGGTTGCCGGCGGCCACCGCGCAGCGGCTGGTGCGCAACTACGGCACCTGCGCGGAGCAATTGCTGGGTGACGCACACACGCTGGCCGGGCTGGGCATGCACTTCGGCGCGGACCTGTATCAGGCCGAGGTGGATTACCTGCGCCAGCACGAATGGGCGCAGACCGCCGACGATATTCTGTGGCGGCGCAGCAAGCTGGGCCTGCGAATCGATGCAGCCGGGCGGCAGCGCCTGGAAGACTATCTGCAGGCGCAGTCGGTCCAGCAAGCGGATATCGTCTCTGCTTGAACACACCGCGTTGCCGGCGAGGACGGGTCGTCCGGCAACGTATTCTGGCGCATCAGCCAGCATCATTCCGAGTCACGTGGAGGGCACACCAAATGAGCATCACCGACCACCGCTGCGCACCAATCAGCGCGCTGCACCATCTTGTTTGCGTCACTGACCTTGCAGGCCTGCGCGCATGAGCCGGCAACTGATAGGGGAACTGATCTCCGAAGCGGTGGCGATGTTCATCATCATCGCGCTCGGCGATTCGGTCGCGGCGATGTACATCCTCTACGACCCCAGCCCGTATCAAAACGCCTATTGGGGCGTGTGCATCGCGTGGGGCCTGGCAGTGACGCTGGCGATCTATGTCACCGGCTCGGTCTCCGGCACGCATGCCAACCCGGCAGTGACGCTGGCACTGGCACTGTTCCGCGATTTCTCCTGGAAAAAAGTCGTGCCGTACTGGATTGCCCAAGTCATCGGCGCGTTCCTGGGTGCGGCCATCGTCTACCAGCTGTACGGGCCGGTGATCGACCACTTCAACCAGGTGCAGCAGCTCACCCGCGAAGCCGGCGGCGCGGCCGGTGTGTTCTTCACCGCACCTGGTCTGGCGGTCACGCCGATGCATGCGCTGGTCGACCAGATCATCATCACCGCGTTCCTGATCTTCGGCATCTTCGCCATCACCGAGCAGTTCAACGAGGCTGCACCCACCGCCAACTCCGGTGCGCTGATGATCGGCTTGCTGGTGGCCACGCTGGGCGCGTCGATGGGCTATCTGGAAGCCTGGGCGATGAACCCTGCACGCGACTTCGGCCCGCGCCTGTTCGCTTACTTCGCCGGCTGGGGCGAGGCAGCACTACCGGCCAAGGACAACTACTGGTGGATCCCGATCGTTGGGCCATTGATTGGTGGGCCGATCGGCGCGCTGGCGTATCAGTGGCTGATCCTGCCCTTCCTGCCGGCGCGTGTGCGCCATCTTCAGGGCGGCGCCAAGCCAGTCGATCCGCAGCAGTGATGGTGTTGCGCCAAGCCCGGCATCAGTACGACAACGCGTGGCGGCCGCAGTGACCGAGCTACTTCGGTCATGCGTATCGCCGCCTGCACCGACCATTCTCGCCGTGCGCCAGCGCCGGCATTGTTCGAGGAATCTCCAATGGAAAAGCAGTACGTCCTTGCGATCGATCAAGGCACCACCAGCTCGCGTGCGATGTTGTTCGATCGCCAGGGCAAGGTGGCCGGTGTAGCGCAGCGCGAATTCGGCCAGATCTTTCCGCAGCCGGGCTGGGTGGAACACAACCCGCGCGAGATCATGACCAGCGTCTACACCACCATTACCGAGCTGCTCAACAATGCGCAGATCGATGCGCGCTCGATTGCCGGCATCGGCATCACCAACCAGCGCGAGACCGCGGTGGTGTGGGACAAGGCCACCGGACAGCCGATCTACAACGCCATCGTATGGCAATCGCGGCAGACCAAGGACATCTGCGCCCAGCTCAAGGACGCCGGCCATGAGCAGATGGTGCGCGACAAGACCGGCCTGTTGATCGATGCCTATTTTTCCGGCACCAAGGTCAAGTGGATCCTCGACCACGTGGAAGGCGCCCGCGAACGCGCGCAAAACGGCGAGCTGGCGTTCGGCACCATCGACAGCTGGCTGATCTGGAACCTCACCGGCGGCAAGGTGCACGTCACCGACTACACCAATGCCTCGCGCACCATGATGTTCAACATCCACACGCTGGAATGGGACGCCGAGCTGCTGGCGATGCTCGACGTGCCGAAGGAAATGCTGCCGGAAGTGCGCTCCTCCAGCGAAGTCTATGGCATGACCCAAACCCAGTATTTCTACGGCGAACAGGTGCCCATCGCCGGTATCGCCGGCGACCAGCAAGCCGCATTGTTCGGCCAGGCCTGCTTCGAGCCGGGCATGGCGAAAAATACCTATGGCACGGGTTGTTTCATGCTGATGAACACCGGCGACAAGGCGGTGGCGTCCAAGGCCGGCTTGTTGACCACAATCGCCTGGGGTATCGACGGCAAGGTCGAATACGCGCTGGAAGGGGCCATCTTCGTGGCCGGCTCGGTGGTGCAGTGGTTGCGCGACGGCTTGCGGATGCTGGGCAAGGCCAGCGACTCGCAGGCCTACGCCGAACGCGCCGGCGACAACGATGGCGTCTACATCGTGCCGGCCTTCGTCGGCCTGGGCGCGCCGTACTGGCGCAGCGACATTCGCGGTGCCGTGTTCGGGCTGACGCGTGGCACGACGAAGGAGCACTTCGTGCGTGCGGCGGTCGAGTCGATGGCTTACCAGACCCGCGACGTGCTCACCGCGATGCAGAGCGATTCGGGCATCGAACTGAAGGAACTGCGTGCCGATGGCGGCGCGATTGCCAACGACTTCATGGCGCAATTCCAGAGCGACATGCTCAATGTGCCGGTGCTGCGCCCGGAGGTGGCCGAAACCACGGCACTGGGTGCGGCGTATCTGGCAGGGCTTGCAACAGGGTTCTGGAGCAGCCGCGAAGAAATCGCCAAACAGTGGGCAGTGGATCGCCGCTTCGAACCGGACATGGCCGAGGACAAGCGCGAAGCGCTCTACGCCGGTTGGCAGCAGGCGGTGGAAGCGACGATGGGTTTCCGCATCAGCTAAGCGGTGCCATCACGCAGCAGCGCCCACCGTCAGGCGGGCGCTGGGATTGGCCGGGTATCTGTATTCACGAGGCAAGTGCAGGGCTGCGCAATGCAGCCCTGTGTGCCGCAATGCTTACTGGCCGCCGGTTTTGGCGCGTCCGGCAATCGTGTCCGGATCCCAATGTTCCTTGATCAGGCCCTTTTCGATGCGGAACATGTCGAACCAGGTGGTGGTGTAGGTCTTGCTCGGATCGCGCGGATCCGGCAGCGTGCGCACCGACACCAGCGTCACCAGATCGCCATCGGCGGTGATGGCGACCAACGGCAACTGCACCCGCTCCTGCACCGGGCTTTTGGGAACGAACGCGGTCAAAAACCTGATGAACGCATCGCGCCCGTTGGCCACATTCGGGTTGTGCTGGATGTAGTTCTTGTCCATGTAGAACGGGGCGTAATCCACTTGGCCGGCTTCGAACACGATGCGCCAGAAATCGTAGACCAGGCGCTTGTTGGCAGTTTCCAGCCAGTTGGAGCCGATCAGCATCTTCTGGTGATTGGTGTTTTCGGTGACCGCGGTCTGCGCGAACACAGCCACCGGCGTGACCAGCATGACCAACAGCAAGGCACGGGAGAACAGCTTTTTCATGGGGTACTCCTGGGTGGAGACGGGCACTGCGCTCGTCGGGGGGACGCCAGCACGATGCTCCGTTGAACGGGGGAATGACGCGTCCCTGCACACAGCCACGTCTACGCGTCATCGCCACCCTAACGGCGGCGTTTGCTTGTCCGCTAGACGCCTGAAAGTGCACCTGGGCACTTGTGGAATAAATGGTGAGAAAAACATCACCACAATGCAGATGGTCGAGGGCCCGTTGCCGCGCCAGCAGGTTGCACAAGATACCTGCGCTGATCACCCGACCACCGCTGTGAAGCGACGGATGCATGATTGATGCATGCGGCGTCAGTGGTTTTGTGTATGCACCGCAATGCACTTCCATCGCGTGCACAAGGTGCAGGCAACAGGGAAACCCGATGGCCCTGCCACTCGCACAGCGGATGCCTCCCGCTACACGCACCAACCATCGCCAATGCAATCGATCCAGCGTCAATCGGGCAGCCTGGCCAGCGGCAGGCCCGCATAGTTTTCTGCCAGCGTTGCGCGGCCTGCCTCACTACCGAGCAGGTAATCGAGTTCCGCTACGCGCAGCCGCGCGGTGAATGCATCTTCGTCGTCGAAGCGGTGCAGCAGCGTGGTCATCCACCACGAGAAGCGCTCGGCCTTCCACACCCGCTGCAAGGCCAACGCCGAATACTGCTGCAGCACGCCGGCATCGCCACCTGTCTTCCAACGCGCGAACAACTGCGCCAGCAGGCCGACATCGCCCAGGGCCAGATTCAGTCCCTTGGCGCCGGTGGGCGGCACGATGTGCGCCGCATCGCCGGCCAGGAACAGGCGGCCATACTGCATCGGCTCGGCAACGAAACTCCGTAGCGGCGCGATGCTCTTTTTGATCGATGCACCGGTGACCAGCTGCGCCGCCAATGCAGGCGGCAGCCGCGCACGCAACTCGTCCCAGAACGCCTGATCGCTCCAGGCGCCCACCTGTGCGTCCGCGGGCACCTGGATGTAATAGCGCGTGCGCGTGGGCGAACGCATCGAACACAGCGCAAACCCGCGTGAGTGGCGCGCGTAGATCAGCTCCTCGTGCACGGGCGGTGTATCGGCAAGCACGCCGAGCCAACCGAACGGATACACACGCTCGAACAGACGCAGGCGTTCGGCAGGAATACTGGCGCGGCTGACGCCATGAAACCCGTCGCAGCCGACGATGTAGTCGCAGGCGATGCGTTTGCGCTGGCCGTCCTGGGTGAACTCCACGGCGGGCGCATTGCCTTGCACATCGCACAGGGTCAGGTCCTGCACGCTGTAATGCGTCGGTGCACCGCTACGCTGGCGGGCCTGCATCAGGTCGGCGGTGACCTCCGTCTGGCCATACACGGTGACGCCGCGTCCGCAGCCACGCAGCAGGTCGATGCGCTCGCGGCGGCCATCGAGAGTCAACTCAAAGCCGTGATGCAGCAAGCCTTCGCGCTGCAAACGCTCGCCAACACCGGCGCGCTGCAGCAGCTCCACGCTGCCCTGCTCCAATACGCCGGCGCGGATGCGCGCCAGCACATGCTGCGGCGTTTGTCGTTCGACGATGACGTTGTCGATGCCGGCACGCAGCAACAGCTCACCCAGCAACAAGCCGGATGGACCGGCGCCGATGATCGCGACCTGCGTTCGCATGCACTGCTCCTGGCCCGGATGGCGAGGCATGCAGTGTCGGTAGCCAAACACCTGCATTGAAGGGATGATTGCGTGCAGTCCTTGGACTTTTCGACGATGCCCACACGTGCACCAGATACCGCTGCCGTCCCGGCCTTTGGGCTGTACGGCGAGCAACAGGCCGATGCAGCAGAACTGCTGCATTGGGAATCGATTGCCGCACGCAGCCGGCTGCACGACTGGCAGATCGCGCCGCATCGACACGAGGGTCTGGCGCAACTTCTGTACATGCAACGCGGGCCGGCGACCTTGCAGCTGGACGGGCGCACGCACCGTTTGCGGGACGCTTGCGTGGTGTGGCTGCCGCCGCTTTGCGTGCATGGCTTTGCATTCGATCCGGCGGTGCGCGGACACGTCATCACCCTGTGCATGCCACTGATACGCACCGCGCTGAGCGCTGCGCCGTTGCTGCAACAGGCACTGACCACGCCGGCGGTACTGCAGGTACACCAGGCGCGTAAATGGCTGGATATGCTGTACGGCAGCATTGCCGAGGACCATGCGCGTCGGCGGGTTGGCCATGACCTGGCGGCGCAGGCCGCGGCGGTGCAGCTGGTGATCTGGACCGCGCGCACCGCGTTGGAACGCGCCCAGGACGCCGCTGCGGTCAGCCCGCAGGCGGATCGCGCATTGCGCCATTTACGTGCGTATCAAGGATTGATCGACAACCACTACCGCGCTCATTGGCCGATCTCCCGCTATGCCGGTCAACTTGGGTTGACCCCAGGTCATCTCAACGCGTTGTGCCAACGATTGGCCGGCGCATCCGCACTGCAGCTGCTGCACCGCAGGATCATGCTGGAAGCACGCCGCACGCTGCGCTACACCAGCCTGAGCGTGCAACAGATCGCCGCCGGCCTTGGATTTTTCGACGCTGCATATTTCAGCCGCTACTTCGCACGGCACGCCGGCTGCTCGCCGACGCGCTTTCGGGAACGGGATGAAGAGCGGCTGACAGAATGACGATGCCCCCCGCTTGGTCGTTCCTAGAGCGGTTGATCTGCGACGTAGCTGCAGGGCCCTTGCCCAGCCACCCTCGCAGGACACGCCGTGAACCGGCAAGCAGCGACGCGCCGTCTTCGCTCTTCAACAAAACCACCAGCCACCTGTCTGGCGCGGTGTCCTCACCGATTGCGGGACCGTTGGCGGCATGGATGCCGCCACCGAGCCCCCGTGGACGGGTCTACGGCGTGCCCCGCGAGCGGTGAGGGCGCCGCACACTCGACTGCCCGGAGCTTTTGGCTGCAGCTAACGGCACTCACAAAAACGACACCACGGTACCTCCAGCAACGATGGCGAGTGCGAACAACATGCGGCCGCCGGTGAGACAGCGTTCGAGAGGGTGATGCCAGCCACCCCGCTCGGCTGCACCAGGCCGATCAGAACGGATACTGCGGCACTTCGTTCTTGATCGTCAGCCATTGCCAGTGCGTGTACTGCTCCCAATCGGCCGGGCCGCCCACGCTGGTGCCGTTGCCTGACGCACCGGTGCCGCCGAACGGGTTGATGACCTCATCGGCCACGGTCTGGTCATTGATATGCAGCATACCGGTGTGCAACAGATCGCCCAACGCCATTGCGCGCGACACCGACGCCGACAGGATGCCGGCCGCCAGCCCGTACTCGCCGTGGTTGGCCATCTCGGCAGCCTCTTCGTCGGTATCGAACACCGCGATGTTGATCACCGGGCCGAACACTTCTTCGTCGAACACGCGCATGCCGGGGCGCACGTTGGACAACACCGTTGCCGCATAGAACAGGCCGTCGTTGGTCGCGCCGGCTTCCACCACCGCACCGGCCGCGACGCTGTCGGTGACGATGTCGATGACGCGCTGCAGCTGGCGTTGGTCGATGATCGGGCCCAGTGCCACGGTGCCGCTGACCGGGTCGCCAACCGGCAAATGGCGTGCCTTGTCGGCCAGCCGCTGGGTCAGCGCTTTTGCCACGCTGCGTTGAACCAGCACACGCCCGGTGGCCATGCAGATCTGGCCCTGATGCATGTAGGCACCGAACGCGATGGCCGAGGCCGCCTTGTCCAGATCCGCATCGTCGAGCACGATCACCGCATTGTTGCCGCCCAGTTCCAGCGCGACCTTCTTCAAGTGCCGGCCTGCAATCTCGCCGATGCGGCGGCCCGCAGTGGTGGAGCCGGTGAAGGCGATCATCGGGATATCCGGCGATTCGACCAACGCCTGGCCAATTTGCGCATCGCCGTGCAGCACGTGCAGCAGGCCCTTCGGCAAACCCGCCTCTTCCAGCACCTGGGCGATGATCACGCCACCGGTGTACGGCGTGCGCGGGTCCGGCTTGAGGATCACCGCATTGCCCATCGCCAATGCCGGCGCCACCGAGCGCAGCGACAGAATCAGCGGAAAGTTGAAAGGCGAAATCACCGCGATCACGCCTAACGGCAGATGGCGGGCAAGGCTGAGTTGGCCGGCGCCGGTCGGCAACATCTGGCCCATGGCCTGCAGCGGCAGGCCCGCGGCCTGCTGGTAGAACACCACCGATTCGTCGACCTCGCGCTGCGCCTTGGGCAGGATGCCGCCGGTTTCGCGCGCAATCAGCAAGGTGGCTTCGGCACTGCGCGCCTGCATCACCTGCGCAGCGCGATGGAAGACGGCAGCACGTTCGCGCGGCGATGTCGCCACCCAGGCGCGCTGCGCCTGTTTGGCTTGTGCAACGGCGGCAGCGACGTCGGCCAGGTCGGCCTTGCTGACCTCATGCAACAGGCTGCCGGTTGCCGGCTCATGGATCGGCAAGGTACCGCCGTGACCGGGCACCCACTCGCCATTGAAGATGCAGCCGTGCCACGCGGGTGTAGCGGTCGCAGCGACCGCTGCGCTGGGAAGAGCATTCATGGTCTAGCCTCCTGCTAAAACGGGTGTGGGGGATTACAGCGTGGTGGATGCCAGCCCGCCATCAACGGGCAGGGTGATGCCGTTGATCCAGCGCGCGGCATCGGATGCAAGAAAGACAATCGCCTCGGCCACTTCGTCGGCATACGCCGGGCGGGTCATGCGCTTGGCATCTTCCTTGACGCGCGCCTCGCCCAGCATGGCAGCGAAATCGCCCAGAATCGGCGTAAACACCGGGCCCGGCGAGACGTTGTTGACGCGTACACCGTGATCGGCGAACCAGGGCCGCGATTGCAGCAGGGTCCACACGATCAGCGCTTCCTTGAAATATTGATAGCAGGTGTCGTGCGCCACCGGGTGCGCCGCCAGCCACGCGCTGCCGCTTTCGAAACTGTCGGTCGCAGCGAGTTGTTTATGCAGGTCCAGACGCTGCGGCCATTCGGCGCCCAGGATCGAGGCCACATTGATGATGGAACCGCCCGACATGATGCGCGGCAGCAGCGCCTGGCTCAGGTGGCGCAGGCCCAGATAGTTGACGCGTGCCACCACATCCAGCGGCGCGGTGCCGGGCACACCGGCCACATTGGCCAAAGCATCAATGCGCTCCGGCAAGGCCTTCACCAACGCATCGATGGATGCCGGGTCGCCAAGATCCGCCTGATGGAAGCCGTGCAGGGTCATCTGCACCGGCGTGCGGTCGACACCGATCACGGTGGCGCCATGAAACCGTGCCAGCCGTGCGACCTCCGCGCCGATGCCCGAGGCCACACCGGTCACCACGATCGTCTTGTTCTGCAAATTCATTGTCACCCTCCGAAGGAGCCGGCTGTGCCGGCGCTGGAACACATGGACGTACTGCAGGTTGACGTTATTGCCGGACGCCGGGTTCCCGACGTCCGCCGGCAGATACACATTGGCGCACAGGATGTTGCTGGCATCGAACCGCCATACGCCGCCCGGGCCTGCATAGAACACGCGCTGACGGCTGTCCGCCACGCGCCGGTGCCGCCGGTGTTGAGGCCATTGGTCAACGCTGCGCTCTGCGGCACGCCTTGTGCGAAGGCCGCGCCTGCCGCCAGCACTCCCAGCACTCCCAAAACGCCGAGCAAAACGCGAGCCCGCCACGCCGCTTGCATCCTGCCACCACGCATCACCGATGATCGAATCACTGCAGACATCTCCAGCGTTGGGAGGAAACAGCGGTACGTGTTACGTAGCAAATCTCAGGCAGGCGCAGGCCCCGCGCTGCACACAGCGCGTGCGATGAAAACGTTGGTTGAGACCCGGTGCCGTGCGGCGGGCCGACAGAAGCGCGTTACAGCGTATCCAGCCGGTCCAGACGATCCAGTGCGCGCAACAGCGGCGCTTCGCTGGAACCGAGCATTGCACTGAGTTGCTGTTCCATGCGCAGCACTTCGGCTTCGGCGGCGGTCAACAGCGCGACCCCGGCCGCGGTCAGCGACAGATGCTGCATGCGCCGGTCCTGCCGCCCGCGCACCTGCCGCAGCAGGCGACGCTTGACCAGCCGCGCCACCACGATCGCCAGGTTGGGCGGCGACACGTGCAGCACATCGCCGATCTGGCGTTGGTTGATGCCCGGGTTGCCATCCACCAGCATCAGCAGCGAGAAATCCACCGGCTTGAGGTCGAAGGCGGCCACGCAGTCCTGGAACATCCGCCGCACCAACAACTCGGTGCGGGTGATGCGATAGCCCAGCAACCGCAGCAGACGCGCCTGATCCACCGTGGTGACGGCATCGGGCAAGGGCGCAGCAAGGGCGGTGACGGGCATGGCGGTTCTCGCGACAAAGGCAGCAGGCGGACCGGTGCGCGCGATGCGACCCATCCGCAACGCCGATCCCCGGCGTGCAGCGCATTGTAGACGCGGCCAGGCCTGCCGATGTGGACGGGTACGCTGCCGGCGTGCGCGCTGTTCGCACGTACACCCCACTGCCCTTGCACGCACGCGCCCGGCAACAGCGACGTTGTGCTGCGGCTGGCGTGGGACGGCGGTGATCCAGGCACGGCTTGGACATGTGATCCGGTCGGCAAGTGATTGCGCTCCAGAATAGTTATTCATCATAACTATATTGCCAAGCTGCAGCGCAGCATGGTCGCGTCCGCTAGCCGGCGCGTGTCTTGCAGCCTGAAGTGCCCGCCGGCAGGTAACCAGCCGGCAGGCACGCTGCCAGGCGTGTCGTCGGCTCATCTGTCCAGGCTGATCTCGGCACGACAAGGAGCACACGGCGCCGCACACCGCTTCGCAGCGCCTGCCCACACAGCACGTGCGCAGCCCGCTTACGGCAGCCAGAGCTTCTCGAGATCGCGGAAGCCCCACTCGGTGGGGCTTTCCATCTGCGCGATACGGTCCTGGCAGTCCGGGCGCGACAGGTCGATGTCCTGCACCAGCACGTGGCTGCGCAATTTGGCCGAATAGAACACGCGCACCTTGGGCTTGAGCAGCGAATCGGGGGTCTGTTCGATCACCACCGCGAGTTTTTGCGACTCCAGCCGCACCAGCGAGCCGACCGGATAGATGCCCAGCCGGCGCACGAAGGCCTGGAAAATCGCCGGATCGAAATGGCCGTTCCAGGAGGCCATCTGCTTGAGCGATTCGGCCGGATCCCAGCCGCGTTTGTACGGGCGGTCGGAGCTGATGGCGTCGTAGACATCGCAGACCGCGCCCATCCGCGACATCAACGAAATATTCTCGCCCACCAATTGATTCGGGTAGCCGCTGCCATCCATTTTTTCGTGGTGATGCAGCGCGATTTCCAGCACCACCGCGTTCTGCACGCCGCCGGCCACCAGCAGCCGATGGCCATCCAGCGGATGCTGGCGCATGACGTCCATTTCTTCGTTGGTGAGCCGGCCGGGCTTGTTGAGAATCTCCAGCGGCGTCACCGCCTTGCCCATGTCGTGCAGCAGGCCACCCATCGCCGCTTCCACCACCTGCGCCTCGGGCAGACCGAGCTGACGCGCCAGCCCGCTCATCAAACCGGCCACCGCCATCGAGTGCAGATAGGTGTAATCGTCGGCGGTCTTGAGCCGTGCCACGCTGATCAAGGCCTGCGGATGCCGCAGCACCGAGTCGTTGATGGCTTCCACCAGCGGCATCGCCGCCTCGGTATCGACGGTACGGCCCAGCCGCACATTGCGGAACATCGCCTCGACCATGTCGCGGCCGTCTTCGAAAATACGACGCGCGCGCACCACCTCGGCTTCGATGCCGACCTGTGCAGTGACGCTAGTGGTGCGCACCTTCCGCGGCTTGGCGGCAGGCTCCGGCGGCTCCGGCGCGGGTGGCTCCGCGGCAGGCTCCTGGCTCGGCGGCGCACCCGGTACGACCGACTCGGCCTGCGTGCCACAGGTTGCGGCCACTTCCACATCCAGCCCGCGCGCAGTGTCGATCACCAACTGCGCGATGCGGCTGTCGTGGATCTTGTCCACGTCCTCGGAATCGACCAGAAACGACGTCTTCCAGAACGGATGGTGCACCCACGCGCCCAGCAGCTTGCAGACATACATGCCGGGGCGGAGTTGGTCTGAGTCGATGGTTCTGAGCATGCCGGCGCTGGTCTGCACGATGTCCACGGAAGAGTCCGCCATGACTTGGCGGTCATCGTCGTTATCGGCAACGCGCACGATTTCTTTGGTCAGCGAACCCTCCACGCGAACGTGTCCGCGACGCCTGGCACCGTTGTGTCCGAGCAATTCAGCAATCCGGCAGCCGCATCGCCAGCACGGCGCCCGCGGCACACAGCAGCGGCACGCTGCAGGCCAGATACAACATCGCCGGCGACCACCCGGCGTCCAGCAGCACCCCGGCGCACAGCGGCGACAGGATGGCGCCAAGGCGTCCCACGCCGATCGCCCACCCCATGCCGGTGGAGCGCACCGAGGCGGCATAGACCACCGGGGCCACCGCATACAGCCCGCCCATCGCCGCGGTCAGCGCCGCACCGGTCAGTAGCGCGAACACAAATGCCCAGCCGAGCACCGTACTGCTCAACCCGAATGCGAGCATTGCCACTGCGACGATGACCAGTGCCCCGGCCGTCAGCCGTGACAGGCGCGCGCGCAGGGCCAGCCAACTGAATAACGTACCGCCGACGATGCCGCCCAGATTCAACAGCACCCCGCCGGTGAGGCCCTGGCCAGCCGACAACCCTGCCGTTACCAGCAACTTGGGCGTCCAGCTGAGCACAAAATAGAACCCGAACATCAGCAGGAAAAAGGCCAGCGCGATCAGCAGCGATTGCCGCCGCAACCCGCCCACGAACAACGACGCATAGCCCTTGACCTGCCCGGCTGCCAGCACTGCAGGTGGCAGCGGCAATTCGCGCTGCGCCGGCATGCCCATGCGCGCCAGCACCGCATTGAAGCGCGCGTGCGCATCGGGCGGCCGGCGCGCGATCAGGAATTCCAATGATTCCGGCAGAAAGGCGAGCACCAGCGGCACGCACAGCAACGAACCGAGCGCGCCCAGCCAGAACACCGACGGCCATGACCAGTGCTGCACCAGCAATGCAGCGAGTGCGCCTCCGAGCGTGGCGCCAACCGGGTAGCCGGTGGCCTGCAGCACCGTAGCGGTGCTGCGCCAGCGCACGGTCGCGTACTCGGCAGCGGTGACCGCAACGCAGGCGAGCATGCCGCCGATGCCGATCCCGGTGAATGCCCGCAAGGCGCCGAGTTGCCAGGCATTGTTTGCCAGGGCTGAAGCCCCCATGCCGACGGTCAGGATTGCCAGGCAGATCAATGTCAGCGCACGGCGGCCGATGCGGTCGGCCAACGGTGCCAGCAGCAACGACCCCAGCGCCATGCCGACCAGCCCGGCACTGAACAGCACACCCAGCAGCTTGCCCGACAGCTGCCAGTCCGCCGACACGTGCGGTGCGGTGAAGGCCATGGCCATCACGTCGAACCCGTCGAGCATCGTCAGCAGCACGCAGACCGCCACCGCCCTCCATTGAAATGGCGTCATGCGCTCCAGCACGAAGGTCCCAGACGGCGCGGGGTTGTGAAGCATCGGCGTGTCCTGTGGTGTGTGGGGGCGGGGGCGAGCAATGGCCCTGCGCTGCGAAGCGTGCGAACGCACGGCGCCGAGCAGAGCGCACTGCTGCGTGCGACGCGCTGTGCGCAGGGCGTGGCAACCACTTGCACGCTAGGCCGATTGCAGACGCCGTTCAAGACCGATTACCGCAGCGATGTGCGCTTATCGGACGACACGGCGCCGTGTCTTCGCCTGCACCGCACTGCGTTCGGTGCGTTGCAGGCAGCATGGCCTGCAGCCAGGCAAACCTCGCTGCGCCACGGACACTCGCCCATGACCAAGCCAGCCAAGCCAGTCGGCAACCCTGCGTGCAGGGCATTCGCGCGTTGATTGCCTCTCGCCTGCCGCCACGGCACTGCCGCAACCGCAACCGCTGCGCGGGTATCATCTGTGGCGTGCCCGCAGCTGGCGGCACGCTGACTTGCCGGAGAGTGCCGTGACCCCGATTCGCCCCTTCCTGGAGCACACCCCGCAGCTGGGCGCGCGCGTCTACATCGACCCGGCCTGCACCATCATCGGCAAGGTGAGCCTGGGCGATGACGTGTCGGTGTGGCCGGGCACGGTGATCCGCGGCGATGTCAATCACGTGCAGATCGGCGCACGCACCAACGTGCAGGACGGCACCATCATCCACGTCAGCCACCACAGCCCGTTCAACAAGGCCGGCTACCCGACCGTGATCGGCGAAGACGTCACCGTGGGCCACGGCACCATCCTGCATGCCTGCACCATAGAGGACCTGTGCCTGATCGGCATGGGCGCCTGCGTGCTCGATGGCGCCACGGTCAAACGCTACGGGTTCGTCGGTGCCGGCGCGGTGGTTGGCCCGGGCAAGGTGGTCGGGCAGGCAGAGTTGTGGCTGGGCAACCCCGCACGCCTGGCGCGCACGCTCAGCGACAAGGAAATCGAGAGCCTGCATTATTCCGCGCAACATTATGTGCGGCTCAAGGATCAGTACCTAGGCGTGCCCAGCGGCAGCTGATCGCCACGATGCGCGCCGCCGCTTAAGGCTGAGTTGCGCGCTCCAGTGCCGTAAGCATCGACAAGGCCTGCGCGCGCGATGTTCCGCACATCTCCAGCGACGGCCGCAGGTTGCCGCACACCGCCGGACGCAGTGGCGAACCGAACAACCGGCAGCCCAGCTGCGCATCCAGTTGCACGCACGCCACCCCGGCCGGCTTGCCGTCGGGCATGCCGGGAATGGGCGAACTGATCGACGGCGCGATGCAGCAGGCAGCGCAGCCCAGGCGGCACGAAAGTTGCGAAGACATCGGCCTAGTGTAGCGGCGCCGTCGCGCGTGTTCCTGGCAGTGTCGCGCCGCGCGCGCAAGGCGCGACGTGCATCGTCTCGGCCAGCGGTCTGATTGCAAGGGCAGTGAGCACGCTGCTCCGGTTGATGCGCGTTGCGGCAGCGCATGCTCGGGAAGTTTTCAGCCGTGCGGCAGACCATCCCGCCGAGACGTCAATGCCGGGGCCAACACCGGGCAAGCGCGCAGCCGCATGAATCCAGCGGTTTGCAGTGGCGGCATGCAATGGTCGACCTTGGGACACCCGACCTCGCCGCAGCCGCGCACAGCGCTGCGTGCTAACGTGCCAGATCACCGGAACGCGCCTGCGACGGTTGCAGCAGCAACAGTCGCGACGCGCTCTAATTGCCAGCCACCGCTCGCTAATCAGCCGTCGACTTCGCCATGCCCGAGTACCGTTCCAAGACCTCCACCCACGGCCGCAACATGGCCGGCGCGCGCGCACTGTGGCGCGCCACCGGCATGAAGGATGGGGACTTCCACAAGCCCATCATCGCCATCGCCAATTCGTTCACGCAGTTCGTGCCCGGGCATGTGCACCTGAAGGATCTGGGCCAGCTGGTCGCGCGCGAGATCGAACGCGTCGGCGGCGTGGCCAAGGAGTTCGACACCATCGCCGTGGACGACGGCATCGCGATGGGCCACGACGGCATGCTGTATTCGCTGCCCAGCCGCGAGATCATCGCCGACTCGGTGGAATACATGGTCAACGCGCATTGCGCCGACGCGCTGGTGTGCATTTCCAACTGCGACAAAATTACCCCCGGCATGTTGATGGCCGCGCTGCGGCTCAATATCCCCACCGTGTTCGTCTCCGGCGGCCCGATGGAAGCCGGCAAGACCAAGTTGTCCGACCATAAACTCGATCTGATCGACGCGATGGTGATCGCCGCCGACGACAGCGCCTCCGATGAAAAGGTGGCCGAATTCGAACGCAGCGCCTGCCCCACCTGCGGCTCCTGCTCGGGCATGTTCACCGCCAACTCGATGAACTGCCTGACCGAAGCGCTGGGCCTGTCGTTGCCCGGCAACGGCACCGTGGTGGCCACGCACGCCGACCGCGAGCAGTTGTTCCTGCGCGCCGGGCGCGTGGCGGTGGAGCTGTGTCACCGCTGGTACGGCGGCGAAGACCCCACTGCCCTGCCGCGCGGTATCGCCACCTTCGAAGCATTCGAAAATGCGATGACGCTGGACATCGCCATGGGCGGCTCGACCAACACCATCCTGCATCTGCTTGCCGCCGCGCAGGAAGGCGACGTGCCGTTCGGCATGCGCGACATCGACCGCCTGTCCAAGCGCGTGCCGCAGCTGTGCAAGGTGGCCCCGAATACGCCGAAATACCACATCGAAGACGTGCATCGCGCCGGCGGCATCATGGCCATCCTCGGCGAGCTGGCACGTGGCGGACTGCTGCATACCAACGCGGCCACGGTGCACGCACGCACGCTGGCCGACGCCATCGCGCAGTGGGACGTCACCCAGACCGATGCGGAAACCGTGCACACGTTCTACAAGGCCGGCCCGGCCGGCATCCCCACCCAGATTGCCTTCAGCCAAGCCACGCGTTGGGACACCCTGGACACCGATCGCAGCGAAGGCTGCATTCGCGATGTCGCGCACGCGTTCTCGCAGGAAGGCGGCCTGGCCGTGCTGTACGGCAATATCGCCCGCGACGGCTGCGTGGTGAAGACCGCAGGCGTGGACGAATCCATCCACGTGTTCGAAGGCAACGCCCGCGTCTTTGAGAGCCAGGATTCGGCGGTCAAAGGCATTCTCGCCGACGAAGTGAAGGCCGGCGATATCGTGGTGATCCGCTACGAAGGCCCCAAGGGCGGCCCCGGCATGCAGGAAATGCTCTACCCCACCAGCTACCTCAAATCCAAGGGCCTGGGCAAGCAATGCGCCCTGCTCACCGACGGCCGCTTCTCCGGCGGCACCTCGGGCCTGTCGATCGGCCACGCCTCGCCGGAAGCCGCCGCAGGCGGCGCCATCGGGCTGGTACGCGATGGCGACAAGATCCTGATCGACATTCCTAACCGCTCGATCAACCTGCTGATCTCCGACGAAGAGCTTGCCCTGCGTCGCGCGGAGCAGGATGCCAAGGGCTGGAAGCCGGTGGAGGTGCGTCCGCGCAAGGTCACCACGGCGCTGAAGGCGTATGCGCTGCTGGCGACCAGCGCGGACAAAGGCGCGGTGCGCGACAAGGCGATGTTGGCCGGCTGAGCTGTTGCAGCGATTGCAGCAGCGTCGGCTCCTTTATGGGCCGCTTAGCGCGCACCAAGTTTTCCATGCACGGCAGCTCGATGCGCAAAACCTCGCGGTAGAGAAACAACAACGCTGCCAACGCCTGGTTCTGTGTGCCCGCAGACACCTGCCCATCGGTGGCCAGCCGCGTCAGGAACGCCTCGACCTCCGCCTGCCCATCTGCGCCGGATCGCGCTTGCCGCTGGCGAGGATGAAGCACCGTATCCAACTGAGATAGGCCTGCTCGGTTCGCAGGCTGTAATGCCGTACCCGCAGGCGGTCGCTCACCTGATCGAGCAACCGGACCGGTGGACGTGATGTTATGCCGTCGTGTCTGGGGGTGTCTCATACGCCTGCGTCCTTGCTGGATAACACCGCAAGCATCCGCATTGTCGCGGCCGCTTACTATCGTGCGATCCCGTGACTTGGGCTAAGAGTTCCCCCATTCACAAAGCGTCCGCGATCGAAGATACTCGCCACAACACCGCATTTCGGCGGTCCAATAGTAGTTAGGCCTCATACCTTTTATCGTGAATATGGACAGCACCTGATGGAAAGCAAAGCCTCACTTACCACACTCTTTATCCTCACGCTCTTTAGCGGTCACGCACAATCGAAGAACACTTCACAAGCGGAATTCTTAGTTGTTCAGCAATGCTCAGAAGCAGCTCGACTTGTTTCTAGGGCTGCGGAAAATTTCCCGTTGAGTGAGAGCTTGAGGAGCAATCTGATCTTTACGATGCATGAAGAGATCAATTCCAAGGGCCTTCCCGATCACTTAACGCCGCAGGCTGATCATGTCGTCACAGCTAGGAAAGTGATGGAATCCATTGTTGAAACCAGTTCGCCCGAGAAAAACGCCAAGATCAAGAATGAGAGAATTCTTACGTTATCGGCAGCGATGTGCGTGATGCAATGGAAAGTCGACAATGAGGCCTAACAATTCATTCAAGCCGACACCGCTTCGCGGCGCGGCTTAATTCAGGCGTTAGCCCTGTCATCAAGCAACAAGGAGACTTATATGCACATAGAAGCGAGCGGAGTTGCAACATTCAGGGTCAATGCAACAGGTCAGAACGTTTCTGTTTCTGCTTCTGATCTAGACTGGGATTGTCAGGGGGACGGCGAGCGCGACATGGGCCCTGAGCTTATCCATACAGCAGACTTTGATATTGCGGGGCACACGGTAACCTGGAGCATTTGGGAGTATCCCGTAGGCGTCGAAAATCACAGCGACACCCATGTTCCCGATGGCATCACTTTGGTCACGGACATTGACTATAGCTTGGTGCACGATCCTGACCGACAGGGCTAACAACTTAATCAAGCCGAACTGGCCTCGCCAATCGGCATATTTCGGGCGTTAGCCAGACCTATTAGGCATCCATGCTCGGCACGAAGAACAAAGCGCTCCCGCTTGCCGCTATCGCGCTAGTCGCCATGGCAGTCACATGCGTTGCATATATGCAGGGCTACAGATTCGACCTTTCTAAAGATTCCGCACCCGCCTGGATCCAGGCCATTGGCAGCATCCTCGCAATCGTGGCGGCCGCTTGGATAGCCAAGCAGCAGAATGTGCATGCCCGCACACTTGAAGAGTACAAGCAAGCAAAAGCGGACAAGCAAAAACTGGAAGTGATCATGGCACTTATGGCCCGCTCGCATCGCTTGGCCATTGACGTATGCAAAGCCTATGAATCGAATGAACAGGAAGATATAGACCAGATAACGCCGCCACTCATGGCCGACACGCATCACGCACTGATGGCATTGCCAGTGTTTGACATCCCTGAGTGGCAGCTTTCATTGGACGTGCTAATGATCAGTCGGGCACTAGCTTCACTTCGAGAGCAGTTTCTTGCCTTGCAAGACTCCACGTCTGAAGAAGAGTTTCGTTCAAACCTGAAAGACCTCAATGAACTTGCAAGTGAGATTAAGCAGGTTAGTGGTGATGCTGTTTCAATCGCCAAGAAAGAGATCAACGAGCGAGACCTGGTTCTTCACGGGTCTGGCTAACAATTCATTCAAGCCGAACCCTCTTCGCGGGTCGGCTTAATTCAGGCGTTAGGCACCAGATCATGCGCTCAACCATCGTCGAAATTTTCTCCGACCAAGCCAACGCGTCGGTGATGCGTCATCCTGATCGTCGCTTTCCTGGAGTCCTTGTTCAGGGTGACTCCCTGTATGCAATGTGTCTTCAAGCTGACGCTGCTTGTGCCAACGCCAAGCAACTGATCAATTCCGACAACTATGATGAGCTCAATGATCTGCGCAATAGGCTTTGGGATTACCTCAACCACTACAAAGCTGTGCTCGGTGAGCATAAGGTGCCGTTGCCTTTCAGAGAGTCGGCTGGTGCCTAACAATTCATTCAATCCGGCACTGCTTCGCGGCGCGGCTTAACTCAGGTGTTAGACCTCATGACTATCGACATCGACAAACTGACCGAGGCCGAGCTCATCGACCTCAATCATCGGATTGTTGAGAGACTTCGCTTCATGCAGCATGCGCGAGCTCACGCAACTATGCTCCGCTTCAGCATTGGTGAACGCGTCACGTTTGAGCCGGATATGCGAGGCCCGGTTTATGGCGTTATCGTTCGCTACAACAAAAAATCGGTCTCCGTGCTTACGGATGATGGTCAGCGTTGGAATGTAGCGCCTGGTCTTCTACGTCCAGCATCAATAAAGGGCACTAAGCATTCGTCTTCTGGCAACGTTGTCGCTTTACCTCGCAAACCGCATAATGAACCTAAAAATTAATTCAAGTCGATGCCGCTTCGCGGCGCGGCTTAATTCAAGCGTTACGCCTCAGAGGAGAGTGCAATGGCAGATGATGGTTTGAAAGGCGCAGAGAAGCGCGATCTCGCTATCCAGACTGGGTTGCAGCTGATTCCGTATGTCGGCGGCTCCCTCTGCACGCTCTATTTCGGAACAAAGCAGGAGAAGCGTTTTAAGCGCATAGAGTCGTTTTATGCTGAGCTGGCAGAAGAGCTGAAACAGGTTAAGGGGGCCATTCCTCCCGTCGAGAAGCAAGACGCTCCTGCCCTTGAGGCGATCATGGAGTCATTGCACGACAAGGTTGAGGCGGAGCCCACCGCTGAAAAGCGCCAGTTCTTTTTGAACTACCTCAAGCATACTCTGCTCCAGCCAGTCTCGGGAAACTTCGATGAGCGCAAGTACTTTCTCACTACCCTAGATGAAATGAGCCTTCTAGAATGCGAACTTCTTGCCTTCATTAATGGCTCTGGTCAGGTACAGGTCGGGAGCATACAAAAGCCAGGCACTGAGCAGTACGCAATGGTTGGCGCCATTGGGCGGCTCAAGGCAAGAGGTTTCCTCACTGCCTCCCAAGGCTCCTTTGCCATTGGCGGCGGGGCGGATAACTCGCTCCAAGAAATCGTGCAGGTCTCGTCGTTTGGCAAGCGCTTCCACAGTTTCTGCCTAGATGCATAACAATTCATTCAAGCCGAAGCCACTTCGCGACTCGACTCTTACATCGATCGTGTAGGTGCTTGCTCAACCGTATCCTGCTGCGACCGCTGCGCATCCAAGGCCTGAGACTGGCGGACGCTTTCCTGCAGTGGAGGCACGGCCTCAGACAGATCTACCTTGGCCCTGAAGCCCGGCGTCTGGCCAAGAATAAAAATGCTTCCTTGGTGTAGGGTCACGCTCTGCAGCTGATCGTCACGAAGGATGCCCGCGCGCTTGGCTTCGACGGTGGCGTGCATTGCAACCTCATCAGAGGTGCCCTCTGGTAGCTTGCTGTGAATCGATCGATACAGAGGGTCGTTTGAGACCATCGCAGGGGCAGGCGCAACGCAGCGCTCCAACGACTCACCAATTGGCATCTTCCAGCCCGGTGGCACATACGCTGGCGCATCCTCGCTTTGCATGCGCTGTTGCACCTCCTGCCACCGGGTCGCAGCCATTTCCGCGCGTCCAGCACCTGGGAGAAGCGGGTCGCGCAAGTGATCGATGCCATCCGCCAGGCTCATCCCTTGAATGACCCTCGCATTGAAGGTCACGCCCATCCTCAACGTCTCAACATCACCGCGATACTTGTCGATCATCGGCGCATGTTGCCGGGCCAGCAGCTGCGTTTGAGGGTCTTCCAACACCGAGCGGTCCGGTTTGCCGTTGGCGTCCAACGGCAGGAAGTTGTGGATCCGATGCGAATCTCCCAAGTCCGTTGCGACCATCGGATTGCGTGCATCCAAAAGACTGCTGTCGTTGGCGTAACCAGCCCTATCCAATGCAGTGATCTCATGCGACGCGGCGTATACCTTCACCTGCCCATAGTACTTACTTGCAGCACTCACGGCATCGCCTGCCATCACGTGATTGATCACGTCGTTGCCACCTTCCGGAATGCGCCGGTCCAGGCTGACCGCACCATAGGCGTTAAAAGTCTCTCCCTTGAGGCCGAAGTGGTGCGCAGTGACCTGGGCGAGGTTGCCGCCCAGAGAATGACCGGTGACGGTGACATCGGGAGCAGGTTGGCCGGTTTTGAGGTGCTTTTGTTCTGCGTACTTCAATGCATGCTGAGTCAATTCGATCGCATCATCGACCTGACGATTGTGACGTGCTGCAACCATGCCACCGTCAGCATAAGCACCATCTTGCTTTGGTTGACGATCAAACTCGGTACCGCGATGAGCGACGATAATTTCGCCCGTTTCTATTTTCTCGTAGATAATTCCCTGATAGCCGGATGGACGATCCATATATTCCAGACGCCTGAACGAGACGCCGCCGATTTTTACTGGCGTACTGTCAGACCCGGTTTCACCAGGTCGCGCATACACATCATTTGCGAGAAAGGCATTTTGCTGTTCGGTCAGGCTCATTTGGACACCCTCTCAGATTTTAGCGTTACCTTAAATAAACTTCCGCGATTTGACTCAGCATATTTATCCACACTATATTCACCGGTGTCGGGATAGTTATCCATCTGGCTTCGCGGATAGCCTCCTTTCCAAAAATAAAATTTAACGGGTACTGAATCGTATATTTGCGCTTTAAAGAGCGCCGGCTGGAAACGCGTTTCCTCTTTTTTGCCGGTCGCCTTTAGCGAGATACCAACACCATTGAGTTCAAAATTACACACACCCTTTCCGTAATAATCCGCATCGATCATGCCATCTGCATAGATCGTCGCGACATATGTCGTCGGATCTATTTTTTGAAAATTGATGGGTATCCCATCTTCTTTTGACTTACTCCAAACACCCGCAATAGGCTCTATCGGCGTGCATTGCTCATGATTCGTCATTTGATAAAAGGCGGTGCCCGATATCCACTCAAACGGACCCGGCGCATCCTCGATTGTCATGGTGAGCTTGTAAGCTTCCGTCGGATGTTGATTTTTCCGATAGACCGGGTCTCCGTCAGCCGTGGTCTCGCCGTTTTTTTCGTACTTCTCAGACGCAGCATTCATTGGGTTGCACCCCGTCAAAAGGACTAGGAAAAGACATCCGACAATCTTGATTTTGAAATACACGTTCATGCCACCTCGGTGCCCTGCGTGTTTAAAGTTGGGAGCGAACGGCCTGCCGGTGCGGTACGGCCTGAGTCGCAGTGAGTGTAGCGAATGTGCATTGACTAATCCGCTCTTGACCAATGCCCAGCTCTGACTTTGCCGGGTGAAACGCCAACGCGCAGATCTTCTATCGACGCTATCCAGACCGCCAGCATCAACCGGTTGACATGTCACGCAGCGCGTAGCAGTCTCCTCGGCAAGGAGCGTAGAAACTCCCCTAACAGCGGTACCCACCTCCGTCAAACCGGTGGGTTTTTTGTGTCTGCAGATTCTTGTGGGTGCAACCGACGCGATGCCTGCGTCGGGAGGGCGGCTAATACAACACCCTTCGGGGAAATACGCCCGCCGACTGTTAGCGGTTTCTAACCTCCCGACATCCCGTCGCCATCCGGCGGCGGGGCCTGTTCGTCAAGGAGGGCTTTGCCATGCGTCGACCCACGTCCCGTCCCACATCAGCACGCAAGCGCGGCACGGAGCCGCCGCCCCGCGAGATCGGCTGGCACTCGCTCGACCCCTCGATCAAGCCGCGGCCCTATGTCGAGCGCACCCCCATCCCCCAACCCCGCACCGAAGCCCGCCCACCGCGTCCCGGCCACCCGCGTGCCCCGCAACACTGCACCGTCGGCTACGGCTATTACCCCGCCAGCGACCAACGCGTGCCCACGCTGCGCCTGCGCGGCCGCTGGTTGGAACAACTGGGCTTTGCCATCGGCAGCAAACTCAACATCCGCCTGCGCAACGGCGAGCTGGTCGTTAGTGTGGCACCCGCCGACTGAGCTGGCGCGACGTCCCCCCGTCCTGAGTAGCGGCCGGGTCTAGAGTCCGGGGTTGATGATATCGGTGTTGGCCAGCTGTTGGGCATACGCGGACGGGGTCATGCCGCCAATTGCTTTCTTGGGTCGCTCCTCGTTGTATTCGCGTCGCCAGCGCTCGATCTCGGTGCGTGCGTGCAGCAGTGTCGGGAACCAGTGCTCGTTGAGGCATTCATCGCGCAACCGGCTGTTGAACGATTCGACATAGGCGTTCTGGTTTGGCTTGCCGGGTTGGATCAGCCGCAGCTGCACTCCATGCGCATGCGCCCAGGCGACCATCGCCTTGCCGCAGAACTCCTTGCCGTTATCGGTGCGGATCACCTGCGGCAAGCCGCGGCTGATGGCAAGCCGATCCAGCACGCGCGTCACGCCATGGCCCGAGATTGCACGCTCCACCTCGATGGCGACCGCTTCGTGCGTAGCATCGTCCACGATCACCAGGCACTTGATCGCCCGGCCGTCGGCGGTGCGGTCGAACACAAAGTCCATCGACCACACCTGGTTGGCCTGCGATGGCCGCAGCAGCGGCTGACGCTCGCCCACTGGCACTTTCTTGCGCTTGCGGCGGCGGACTTGCAGCTGCTGCTCGCGGTACAAGCGCTCCACACGCTTGTAGTTCACCAGGCGTCCTTCCTGGCGCAGCTTGAGATAGATCATCCCCACGCCGTAGCGCTTGTGGCGATGCGCCAGTTCCACGATGCGCTCGCGTAGCGCAACGTTGCGGTCCTCGCGCGGGCAATAGCGCAGCGCACTGGCGCTCATGCCGATCGCGGCCAACGCGCAACGCTCGCTGGCCCCTCGCCCGATCCACTCGCGCACCAGCGCACGACGCGCCGGTGCGCTCACCATTTTTTTTGCAGC
Source organism: Xanthomonas nasturtii (assembly GCF_001660815.1). GTDB lineage: Bacteria > Pseudomonadota > Gammaproteobacteria > Xanthomonadales > Xanthomonadaceae > Xanthomonas > Xanthomonas nasturtii. The sequence continues at coordinate 2,046 of NZ_LYMI01000028.1, read as the reverse complement.
GCCTCCTTGATCAGATCGTTCTGGAACACCTGCTCGGCGAGCAGCTTCTTCAGGCGCGTGTTCTCTGCCTCCAGGTCCTTGAGTCGCTTGGCATCGGGCACGCTCATCCCGCCAAACTTGCTGCGCCACAGGGAGTAGGAGGCCTCGCTGAAGCCATGGCGCCGGCACAGATCCTTGATCGCCACGCCGCTTTCGGCCTCACGCAGAAAGCCGATGACCTGCTCGTCAGTAAAACGCTTCTTCACGTCCAATCTCCTTCGGGTAGGGAATTGGACTCCAAACTGCGGCGCTACTCAAAATCGGGGGGACGTCGAAACCCTCATGCATTTCTCCGCAAGTGGAACAAGTGAATGGTGAAGTCACGTGCAGGCCCTTACGCATGAATTAAGCCGAGTCGCGAAGCGAGCTCGACTGGAATGAATTGTTAGGCCACTTCCCTGGCGCAACTGAAGAACACGTTTGATCATCTCTTCTCTATCGCGCAGCGCACTAAAGATCCAGGAAATCAAACAGGGAGATGTCTAGGTCTGGAAACTCCAGCCAGGACAGATTCCAGTCGAACCAGCTGCCCGAATCGTCTTTAGCAACTGCCCGCAGCATCTCAGACTTCATCGCCGCGTAGTCACACCCCTCGGGAACATGCGCGTGCAGCTGATCAAAGTCCTCATGCAGGTTAAACATTGCATGTGACCAGCAGGCCACATCAATGTCTATGCGCTTACGACGGTTCGCTTCCTTGACCTGCTCGACGGTATAGAAATTGCGCTCCCCGTAATGCTGGAGAAGGTCATCGCCCACCAACCTTGCTTGCGCCTTCTTGTCTAGCGGGCTAATTGCACATGGTGCAGGTTGCACTACTGTACTCATACACACTCCTGTGAACTACCTGTAGTATCTAACGCCTGAATTAAGCTAGGCCCTGAAGTGGTATCGGCGAGCAAACAAGTATTAGGCCTCAATGGCAGGCTCCTTGAATATAATTTGCAGCGACCCAGGCGAGATAAGACTTGGTGCCTGATGATTGGCGCTGATGTGACTACTCATGCGGATGCTGAAACCGTGTTGAGCGAGGATGCCAAGCTCCCGGACTGACTCAACACGAACGTAGTCTTGTTCGAAACGAGTCATGCTCGCGACGTACTTACCGTCCTCATGGAGGTGCGGAGTGAGAACAAAGCCGGGCTCGCGGCCGCGCGACACGGTGTAGGAAATAGCGGTTGCTTCTGCCACTTTGCAATTCCCTTTGTTTGAGCCCTAATGCCTGAATTAAGTCGGCTGGCGAGGCTGATTTTACTCGAACGAGTTATTCCGTCCGTGCACTGGCGACTGGCACGAGCCGGTCGACTGGTGGCAGGGCATCCGGTACGGACTGACTGATACGCCCAGGGTTTCCTAGACATCTCAAGGCCATGGAAAATGGCTAATTCGGAGGTGTCCCATGAGCAGCAAGCGGTATACGGATGAGTTCAAGATCGAGGCGGTCGGCAAGTGACCGATCGCGGGTTCAAGGTGGCAGCAGTCGCCGAGCGGCTGGGTGTAACGAGGCACAGCCTGTACGCCTGGCTGCGCAAGTTCGGCAAGCCCGGCGTCGTGCAGCGCGCCGAGGTGGATCACAGTGCCGAGGTTCGGCGCCTGAAGGCCCAGTTGCGCCGCATCACCGAGGAGCGCGACATCCTAAAAAAGGCCGCAGCGTACTTTGCCAGGGGGTAAAGGCAAAGTACGCCTTCATGCACGCCCATCGCGGGGAATTCAGGCTGTGCGCGATGTGCCGCGTGTTGCGGGTAAATCGTGCGGGGTATTACGCCTGGCGAAAGACGCCCACCAGTGAGCGCGCCAAGGAAGACGAACGCCTGCTGGGGCTGATCAAGCGCCACTGGCTGGCCAGCGGCAGTGTCTATGGGCATCGCAAGGTCAGCACAGAGCTACGCGATCTGGGTGAGCGTTGCAGTCGCCATCGCGTGCATCGGTTGATGCGCGCGGAAGGGTTGCGTGCGCAGGTGGGCTATGGTCGCAAACCCCGCTTCCATGGCGGGACCGCGTGTGCCG
>NZ_LYMI01000027.1 GCF_001660815.1 Xanthomonas nasturtii | reverse complement strand
ACATCGGTCAGTTGAGACAGCCGCTGGCGCTCCTGCTGCACCGTCGCCAACACCTGCGTGCGGCGCTGCTGGTACTCGCGCAGCTGACGGCGCCAGCCTTCCAGCGGCTGGTAGGGCGTGAGTGATAACAGCATCGCCATCTGCGCCAGCACACGCGCATCCAAGGTGTCGGTCTTGGCTAGTTGGCCGATGGCCTTGGCAAAGTCACGCGCCTGGCGAGGGTTCACACGCGCCACCGGCAGGCCGGCCGCATGCAGCGCATCCAACGCTGCCAGTTCGTAGCCGCCCGTGGCCTCCAGCACCACTTGGTGCAGCTCCATGTGTCCCAGCCAGCTGCGCAGCTGGCGCAGACCTGCCGCCGTGTTGGGGAAGCGCCGCTCGCCCTTGCAGCCATGCACATGCACATCCAACCACTGCTTGCTGACATCGATACCTACGCCGTATGCCATGGAAAAACTCCGCTATGCTCGAAGGGTCGAGAGCTCTCCTGGGCTGCCCAGCCTGATCGTTACGAGTGCCAACTCCAGCAACTGTTCGGGCGTTTGCCAGGAGATCCCGGCGTGGCGACCTCGCTCTCCCGCGGTTGTTTAGACCTGTGGGTTATCGGTCGACCACGCCGGCTCTCGACACCTAATCTGGCAGATCGCCAAGAGATAAGGGGTTGGGGTGGGCGCCGGGTAAAGCCACGCGCGCCATCAGACTCCACCAGGCTTCGCCCGCACCCTCATCCGCCCCTTCGGGGCACCTTCTCCCGGGGGGAGAAGGGAATCTAGATTCTCTGGTGCAACAAAGCCCCTCTCCCTGCGGGAGAGGGGTTGGGGTGAGGGTACGGCGCGAAGCCACGCGCGCGTCCAGACTCCACCAGGCTTTGCTCGCACCCTCATCTGCCCCTTCGGGACACCTTCTCCCCATAACGGGGGCCTGTCCCGCAGGAAGAAGGGACAGCGATTTTTCACGTAACTGCCAAGATTTCAGGGCTACCTCAATCCGCAACCGATGCCTTGCGCGAATTTCGACGCCCCCGCCGCTCGTGCACGCCATCGCTCGGCGGCAACGCGACCAACTCGGCAGGCAGTGCCGGCATCGGGGTGTATTCGTCCAGGGCTTCGCGCTTGAGCCAGTCGATGAACAATGCCGCTGCCGGGCTGAGCGCGCGGTGGCTGGGATGCACGATGTAATACGCATAGCGCGCCTTGAGCGTGGGGCCGGGCAGGCGCACCAGTTCGTAACGTTGCAGGTAGGGCTGGGCGATGTGCTTGCGTGCCAACACCGCGCCCAGGCCGTACACCGCCGCGCGCATGGCGTCGGTGCTGTCGTTGAAAGTGTGCATCGGCGGCAGCGTGGTGCCGCGCACCTGTGCGGCGCGGAACCAGTCGCGCCAGCCCTGCGGCGACATGTCGCTCAACAACGGCAACTGCGCGATCTGTGCCGGCGTGCGCAGCGCGGCCACTTCCGGCAACGAGGGCGAGGCCACGGGGAAGAGTTCGTCATCCATCAGATGATGCGAGGTCAATCCGGGCCACGCGCCCTGTCCGTAGCGGATGCCCAGATCCGGGCCGCCGTCTTCGAAACGCGAAAACGCCGCGTCCGATTGCAGGTCCACGCGGATATGCGGATAGGCGCGACAAAAGCGCGGCAGCCGCGGCAACAGCCAGCAATACGACAGCGACCGCAGCGTGGTCACGCGCAGCGGTATGGCGTCTTCGCGCGGGTACAGGTTGCCAGCCACAGCGGCAATTTCGGCCAGTGCGGCGGTGGCCGCATCGGCCAGCTGACGGCCTTCGGCGGTGAGCTTGACCCCGCGCGGCAGCCGCTGGAACAAGGTGGCACCCAGCAGCGCTTCGAGCTTGCGCACGTGGTGGCTCACCGCGCTGGCGGTGAGGTGCAGCTCTTCGGCAGCATGGGCGAAATTCTGATGGCGGGCGGCGGCCGCAAACACGCCCAGCGCAGGCAACAGGGTCGGACGCAGATTCATCGAGGCATGAGTGAGATTTGTGGCTCGCCCCGATACTACGCGCTTGTCGCGCCCGTAGCGGCAACCGATGCTGCGTCATCCCATCGCGATGATCGTGCCATGTGCCCCTGCCTGCCGGATGCTGTCTTCTGCCGTTTCATCGCACTGCGGCACAGTGCAGGAGCACGGCCATGAGCGCGCAGCCGTCGATGCAGCCGGAGCTTGCAACGCGCGCATGGCGCACCCCGCTTGAGCTGGGGTTTCTGGGCATTGTGTGGGGCTGCTCGTTCCTGTTCATGCGCGTGGCAGCGCCCAGGTTCGGCACCGTGGTGTTGGTGGAAATTCGGCTGGCGCTGGGCGCCTTGGTGCTGCTGCCATTCCTGTGGCTGGCACGCGAACGCTTCCCGTTGCATCGCTGGCCGATGCTTGCGGCGATCGGTGTGCTCAATTCGGCATTGCCGTTCCTGCTGTTCGCCTGGGGCGCGCAACATGCACCGGCGGCAGTCGGGGCGATCTGCAACGCGATGACGGTGCTGTTTACCGCGCTGATCGCGTTCCTGTTTTTCGGCGAACGAATCGGCACGCGTCGCGCACTGGCGTTGCTGGTGGGGTTTATCGGCGTGCTGGTGCTGGCTACCGGCAAATCCGCCGGCTTGAGTGTCGGGCCGGCGGCGCTGGCCGGCGCAACCGCCTCGCTGCTGTATGGCATCGGCTACAACCTGGTGAAGCGCCATATGGGCGATTTGCCGCCGGCCGCCTCGGCGGCCTCCACGCTGGGCTGCAGTGCGTTGTTGCTGGCGCCGCTGGCCTGGTGGCAGTGGCCGGCCACGCCGGTGCCGGCGGTGGCCTGGGCCTGCGCCACTGCGCTGGGCGTAGTCTGCACCGGGCTGGCGTTCTTGATGTATTACCGGCTGATCCAGCGCATCGGCCCGGCACGTGCGTCCACGGTGACCTATCTGGTGCCGGTGTTCGGTGCATTGCTGGCGTGGTCGCTGCTGGGCGAACCGTTGACCTGGACCATGCTGGTCGCCGCGGTGCTGATCCTGGGCAGCGTCGCCTTCAGCCAACGCGCCCGCTAAGCGAGCGCGTTTCGCTTTTCCGATTCCCGATTCAACCAGCAGGCGGTGCCCGCACCGGCAACGGCACATTGCACAGATCGATATGCCCGGCCGGGCGCTTGTAGAAGTCGTCCTTGCGGTTGCGGCGCGCCTCGGCCACAGCGCGGAAGGTCTGGCTATCGGTACGCAGCAACTGCAGCGGTGTGCGCTCGGGCGCAGGCACTTCGCTGGCCAGCCGAATCGCGCGGATCGGCGCGCGTTGCGTAGGGTCGTCGTAAAACCCCATCGGGTCGGGACCGCGCGGGGTCACGCTGAGCAATTCCATACCCTTGACCACGCGCCCGACCACAGTGATGTTGCGGTCCAGCTGGCGTGGCGATTGCCCGGTGACCACGTACAACTCGGCGCCGATGCTGCTGTCTTCGTCGTTGTTGCGGCCGGCGCCCAGGGTGCCGTAGCAATGCGCCAGCCAGGTCTTGCCGGTGGCGTTATCGCGGCCAACCGGGAAGCCGTCGACAAAGCCCACCTGCGGCGCCCAGCCATCGCTATCGGGCAGGCGCTGGAAATCCAGACCCTGCGATGCGCGTTCGAATTCGGCCGGCAGATGCGTCTTGGCCGAGCCCAGCGATTTGGCCTTGCCCGGCGTCTCGCCATCCGGGTCGCCGAACTGCACCACGAAATTGTCCTGCGAGCGATAGATGCTCAGCCCATCCCAGAAGCGTTCGTGCGCCAGCGTGCGGATGTTGCCCACATGCTGGGGCGCAAATTGCGGCGCCAGTTCGATGATCACCCGCCCGGCATCCAGTTCCAGGTACAGCGTGCGCTCCGGGTCAAGCAGACGCCACGCGCTGGCCGGCGAGCTGTCCAGAATCTGTTGCGGGCTACGGTAGGCCGCGTGGGCGGCTGCGGGTAACAGCAGAGCGAGCAGGCAGGCGGAAGCAACAGTGCGCAGGAGCATGAAGGCAGCCAGCAGGGAGGTGCCTGCGATTCTTGCCGACCAGGCGCCCGGACGCAAAGCGCAGGTGACACACAACATGACGCCGACGCGCTGCGCCGGCGTCATGCCGAAAAACGAATGCCTGCCGCGAGCGTGTGCTTACGGGGTGTTGCGCACGTGTGGGCTGGTGTGATGCTCGGTGGCGCCGTGGTTGTTGCGAAACAGCGGCACCAGTTGCCACAGCGCGGAGATGCCGACCAGCGTGTAGACCACACGCGACAGCAGCGCATCCTGCCCGCCGAACAGTGCGGCCACCAGATCGAACTGGAACAGACCGACCAGCCCCCAGTTCAATCCGCCGACGATAAGAAGCACCAGGGTGATGATGTTGATCGCTTTCATGAAAGCATTCCATGTGGGTTGGGAGACCCCAGAGTCCGCATGCGGCGGGCAATGTCCCGTGAGCGTTGTCGCCGCGATGCGTGCAATGCAGACAGTGCGCTCACATGACGCGGACGCCCGCTCAACCGATCCTGCCGCGGCACACGCGATCTGCAACCCGCGCAGCGTCGGTATCGCGATCAACGCGCAGGTTTGCGTTTGACGTAGAGCTGCTTGCGCACGCGTGCGACAACCTCGCCATCGCGGTTGTGTACGTCGTTTTCGAACCAGCGCAGATGTTTCTCGCCGCCTGCGGTGGCGTTGCGCAGTTGCGTCAGCACGTTGTCGTCGATGACGAAATCGGCGGTCACCGTGCCGCGCCCGGGTTTGACGAATTCGATGCTGCCGGCCTTGTCCCACACGTAATAGTCGCGACCAAGGTTGTGCATGGTCAGCAGCATCCAGAACGGGTCGGTCATTGCGAACAGGCTGCCGCCGAAATGGGTGCCGACGTAATTGCGATTCCAGGGGCGCTGGCGCAGTTCCACGCGCGCAAAACGGTAGTCGGCCGACAGCACGGTGACGTGGATGCCGGCGAACAGGAACGGCGGCCACAGATTGAGACCGAACTTGAACAGCGATGCGCGCATAAGGGCCTGGTTCCTTGGCGAGGGCGGGTGCCAGCATAACATTCGCATGCGTATGGATGGAGTTGGCCCATCCACATCGGGCCAGCCGCCCGTGTTCTTAGGAGCAGATCTGGCCGCGACGGCACGTTACCGGTGAAGCCTCCATCGGCGATCAGCGGCGTTGCCTTATCGCGGCCGGGGCCGCTCCTGCGTGCCGATGTGGCGCCGCAGCGCCATGGGCGATCAGAACACCAGCGCCGACATCTTGCGGCGATAACGGCCGACCAGGTCTTCGTCTTCGATCACGCGGAACGCATCGATCAGGCTGCGGCGCGGCAGGTTGTCCTCGAACGCGCGATCCTGCCGCAGCATCTCCAGGAACTGGTCCAACGCGGCTTCGTCGTTGCCGTCGAGCAGGTGGCGCACACCGAGCAGGTGGCGCGCGCGCAGGTCCGCGCCATTGGCGTCCACGCTGGCCTGCAACGCGCCGGCGTCGGGGGCGTCCTTGAGCACGTTGGCAAAGCTCAGCCGCGCCTTGGCACGCACCGCGCGGTCGTCGGTGGCCAGGTTGGCGGGCAGGGCGTCGATCAACTGCTCGGCCTCGGCGGTGTCACCGGTCTTGAGCAGGGCCAACGCCAGGTCCAGCTTGAGTTCGTCCTTGTCCGGCTCGGCAGCGATGGCCTCACGCAGCGCTGCGGCCTGCGCCTGCGGGTCGAGCGGCGCCAACGGCAGCTCTTCTTCTACCACCTGCGGCTCGGCCGGCAGCACGCCATGCTGGGTGAGGAATTCGCGCACCTGGCCTTCCGGCATCGCGCCGGGGAAGCCGTCGACGATCTCGCCGCCCTTGACCAGGAATACCGTCGGCACCGAGCGGATCTGAAATGCCGCGGCGATCTGCTGTTCCTTGTCCACATCGACCTTGCCCAGCTCGAAGGCGCCGTTGTATTCGCCAGCCAACTTTTCCAGGATCGGCGTCAGCGACTTGCAGGGCCCGCACCAGGTGGCCCAGAAGTCCACCAGTACCGGTGTCGTCAGCGATTTCTGCAGGACCTCGGTCTCGAAGGTGTCGGTGGTGGCATCGAATACATGCGGCGTGTCGGACATGGGCTTCCAGAAGTGAGAGCGGCAACAGTGGGAGGTAATGGTGGCAAACACGGCTGACACAAGCCTAGCCGCAATGCCGCGCTTCGGCGCCCGGCGTGGCCGCCTGCAGCGCTGCGCTGGCAGCGTCGGGGGTTCACGCCGCGCCCGCCCGGCACGACAATGCCGCGTTCTGGCGGCGCATCGCGCCCCGCGTTGGAGCAGGGCAATGGCAACCACCGACAGCGCACAGCGCTACATGGGCTTGATCGCCGCGACGGTCTTCGTGCTGGCGCTTGCCGGTTTCGGTGCCGCGCTGCCGGGCTATCTGCAGGCCAGCCACCCGGTTGCGCTGTTGGGCGCGCACGGCGTGCCGCATGCGCTGGGCTTCAATCTGCTGGCGTTCGTGCTGGTGGGCGCGCTGGGGATGGCCACCGGGGTCAGCCTGCTGACGCGCATGCCGCGCAAGGCCAGCTGGAGCCTGCGCGTGGGCGGGCAGCTGATCGTGCTGGCCGGGCTGGCCTTTCTCGGCATGGGCATGTTGCCGCTGGACCCTGCCGATCTGGATGGCCGTGCCAGTCAGGCCCATGCCACCGCCTGGTTGCTGTGGGCGGTGGCATTCGTGCCCGCCATGTTGTTGATGGCCGCGGCCCCGTTCAACGGTGGCAACACCCGCATGCTGGCCTGGCTGAGCCTGGCGGCAGGGCTGCTGGTGGCGGTGCTGGCGTTCGGCCCGCCGGGCCTGCTGCGCCAGGCCATTGCGCAGCGGCTGGCGTTTCTGGCCTGGGTGGGGTGGCTGGCGGTGGCGGCCTGGGCGTGGCCGGCAAAGTCCGCCGCCTGAGACGACGGTTTGGTGCACCTGCTGCACTGCGGTACCCTGTACCGCTTTGCACCGCCCGAGCATCCGCTCCCAATGTCCACCGTCGAACCGAACGTCTACGACCCGCAGCAGGTCGAAACCTCCGCCCAGCAGTTCTGGGATGCCACCCGCGCCTTTCAGGTCGACGAGAACTCGGAGAAACCCAAGTTCTATTGCCTGTCGATGCTGCCGTACCCGTCCGGTGCGCTGCACATGGGGCATGTGCGCAACTACACCATTTCCGATGTGGTCAGCCGCTACAAGCGCATGACAGGCCACAACGTGCTGCAACCGATGGGCTGGGATGCATTCGGCTTGCCGGCGGAAAATGCCGCGATCAAGAACAAGACCGCGCCGGCCAAGTGGACCTACGCCAACATCGAACACATGCGCGGGCAGCTCAAATCGCTGGGCTACGCCATCGATTGGTCGCGCGAGTTCGCTACCTGCACGCCGGACTATTACGTGCACGAGCAGCGCATGTTCACCCGGCTGATGCGCAAGGGCCTGGCCTACCGCCGCAATGCGGTGGTGAACTGGGACCCGGTCGACCAGACCGTGCTGGCCAACGAGCAGGTCATCGACGGCCGCGGCTGGCGCTCCGGCGCGTTGGTGGAAAAACGCGAGATTCCGCAGTGGTTCCTGCGCATCACCGATTACGCGCAGGAATTGCTCGACGGCCTGGACCAGCTGGACGGCTGGCCGGATTCAGTCAAGACCATGCAGCGCAACTGGATCGGCCGCTCGGAAGGGCTGGAGATCCAGTTCGACGTGCGCGACACCAACGGTGCGCCGCTGGACCCGTTGCGTGTGTTCACCACCCGCCCGGACACGCTGATGGGCGTGACCTTCGTGTCGATCGCCGCCGAGCATCCGCTGGCGCTGCACGCGGCCAAATCCAACCCGGAGCTGGCCGCGCTGCTGGAAACGCTCAAGCACGGCGGCGTTTCCGAAGCCGAGCTGGAAACCCAGGAAAAACGCGGCATGGCCACCGGCCTGACTGCCGTGCACCCGATCAGCGGGGAGCAGGTGCCGGTCTGGGTGGCCAACTTCGTGCTGATGGGCTACGGCACCGGCGCAGTGATGGCCGTGCCCGGCCACGACCAGCGCGATTTCGAATTCGCCAACAAGTACGCCCTGCCGATCGTGCAGGTGGTCAAGCTGCGCGAGCCGCGCAATGAAGACGAGCAGACCTGGGACGTCACCCAGTGGCGCGACTGGTATACCGACAAGAGCCGCGAACTGGAGCTGATCAATTCGGCCGAGTTCGACGGGCTGGATTTCGGAGGCGCCTTCGAAGCCTTGGCCGAGCGCTTCGAGCGCAAGGGCCAGGGCCAGCGCCGCATCAACTACCGCCTGCGCGACTGGGGCGTGAGCCGCCAGCGCTACTGGGGCTGCCCGATTCCGGTGATCTACTGCGCCAAATGCGGCGCGGTGCCGGTGCCGGAAGACCAGCTGCCGGTGGTGCTGCCGGAAAACGTGGAATTTGCCGGGACCGGCTCGCCGATCAAGACCGACCCGAATTGGCGCAAGACCACCTGCCCGGACTGCGGCGGCCCGGCCGAGCGCGAAACCGACACCTTCGATACCTTCATGGAGTCGAGCTGGTACGTGGCGCGCTATACCAGCCCGAACGCACGCGACATGGTCGACCGCCGCGCCAATTACTGGATGCCGGCCGACCTGTACGTGGGCGGCATCGAGCACGCGATCCTGCACCTGATGTATTTCCGCTTCTATCACAAGCTCATGCGCGACGCGCGGCTGGTGGATAGCGACGAGCCGGTGACCAACCTGCTCACCCAGGGCATGGTCATCGCCGACACCTTCTATCGCGATGCCGACAACGGCGGCAAGGACTGGATCAATCCGGCCGATGTCGAGATCCAGCGCGATGAGCGCGGCCGCGTCACCGGCGCGCTGCTGATCGCCGATGGCCAGCCGGTGCACATCGGCGGCACCGAGAAGATGTCCAAGTCCAAGAACAACGGCGTGGACCCGCAGTCGATGGTGGCCAAGTACGGCGCCGACACCGTGCGGTTGTTCTCGATGTTCGCCGCCCCGCCGGAGCAGTCGCTGGAGTGGAACGAGGCCGGCGTCGATGGCATGGCGCGCTTCATGCGCCGGCTGTGGGTGCAGGTGCACAAGCATGTGGGCGAGGGCGCAGCAGTCGCGCTGGATGCCGCCAGCCTGAGCGCCGAGCAGAAGGCGATCCGCCGCAAGACCCACGAAACCATCGGCAAGGTCAACGACGACTACGGCCGCCGCCACAGCTTCAACACCGCCATTGCCGCGGTGATGGAACTGTCCAACGCGCTGGCCAAGTTCGACGACGCCAGCGACCAGGGCCGCGCGGTGCGCCAGGAAGCGCTGGAAGCGATGGTGCTGCTGCTCAACCCGATCACCCCGCATGCCAGCCACGCGCTTTGGCAGGTGCTGGGCCGTGGCGAGACGCTGCTGGAAGATGTCGCGTTTCCGCAGGTCGATGCCAGCGCGCTGGTGCGCGATGCGGTGACCCTGGCGGTGCAGATCAACGGCAAGCTGCGCGGCACCATCAATGTGGCTGCCGATGCAACCCGCGAACAGATCGAAGCGCTGGCGCAGGCCGAGCCGAACGCCGCCAAGTTTCTCGAGGGCCTGAGCGTGCGCAAGATCATCATCGTGCCGGGCAAGATCGTGAATATCGTGGCGGGGTAAGCCTTGCTGAGACGTCGGGTGGTCTTCGCCGGTCCGGGCAGTGCGTCGGATCGGCGCAGCGCCGCGTTCATGCGGTTGCCAAGGCGTTTCTCCACGGTTGGTGTGTCAGCGCGTAGCAAGGCATCAGGGACGCAGCAGCTGCCGTCGCTGGCGGACCTGCACCCGCATGCCGAAGCGCGGGTGTGCTTTGCGATGGGTCTGGCGATGCACTGCACTGCGCCTTAACCCACAGGGCAGGGCAGTGGTGGTCTTGGTTTTTGCATTTCGTTGGTGCGTGACGGCGCGCTGGTGGGGTTTGTGCGACGGCTTCCGGCAAGGCACTGCATTGGCGTGGAGCGACGCGTCGGTAGGCTTCCCGCGATGGTTCCCGGTATTTCGTTTCACTGGCGCGTGGCGACGTGTGGAGTGAAGTTTCCGCATTGGTTCATGGCAATTCATTGCAATGGCGCGTGGCGACGCGTTTGCCATATTTGTCGCCGCATCTTTGATGCGGCGCCTCTCAAGCCCCGTTCACGCGGTGTCGGGCAGGCTAGCCGCCTGTTGCCGCCGCCGGGGCGCTCATCCAGACTGTGCCCATGATTCGATTCCCTACTGCCTTCGCTGCGTCTCTCGTGCTCGCCTCGAGCCTCACCGCCTGCGGCTTCCATCTGCGCAATTCGCTGGCGTTGCCGCCCGACACACCGGCAGTGAAGGTGCAGTCCGCAGTGCAGTACAGCGAGTTGGCCAAGCTGTTGCGGCGTGGCCTTAGAGCCGCTGGCGCTACGCTGGCCGATGAAGACGCCAAGACCGGCTTTGCGCAGCTGCAGGTGTTGTCCGAGCGCTGGGGCGATCTGCCGATTGCCATCGACAGCCAGGGCCGTGCGCAGGAATACAGCCTGCGCTACGCAGCGATCTTTTCGGTCACCACCGCCAACGGCGCGGTGCTGGTGCCGCAGCAGGTGATCGAGCTGTCGCGCGACTACGTGTCGCCGCCGGTAGATGCCACCGGTACCGCGACCGAGCGCGAGATCCTGGCCGACGAGTTGCGCAAGGACATGTCGGCCTCGATCCTGCGCCGCATCGACAGCGTGGTGCGCGCGCGCGCCAAGCGCGGCGAACCTCTGGAAAGCACGCCAACCGCGCCGTTGCCGCAGGCTCCCACGCCGCCAGTGCAGCCGACCACGCCTGAATCGAGCGTGCCGGCCTCGCTGCCGCCCGCGCCCACCTCGGGTAACTAAGCCGCGTCCGCTTTTAAGTTATGGAACTTCGCCCCGAGCAGTTGGCTGGCCAGTCCAACCAGCCGTTGCAGCCGGTCTATCTGATCGCAGGCCCGGAAACCTTGCGCGTGCTGGAGGCGGCCGATGCAGTGCGCGCGCGCGCGCGCGCCGAAGGCATCGGCGAGCGCGAAGTGTTCGATGCCGATGGCCGCGATTTCGACTGGAACCAGCTGGACGCCAGCTTCAACGCGCCCAGCCTGTTCAGCCCGCGCCGGCTGGTGGAAGTGCGCCTGCCCAGTGGCAAACCGGGCAAGGACGGCGCCGAGGTCATCACCCGTTTCTGCGCCAACCCGCCGCCGGATGTGGTGCTGTTGATCACTGCCAACGATTGGAGCAAGGCGCACCAGGGCAAGTGGGCCGAGGCCGTCGGCCGCATCGGCACCATTGCCGTGGCCTGGGCGATCAAGCCGCATGAACTGTCCGACTGGATCGAGCGCCGCCTGCGCGCCCACGGCCTGCGCGCCGACGCGGCCGCCGTGCAGCGCCTGAGCGAGCGCGTGGAAGGCAATCTGCTGGCCGCCGCGCAGGAAATCGACAAGCTCGCCTTGCTCGCCGATGGCAAGACACTGGATCTGGAGGCGATGGAATCGCTGGTGGCCGATGCCGCGCGCTACGACGTGTTCCGCCTGGCCGAAACCACCTTTTCCGGGCAGCCGGCCGCGGTGGTCCGCATGCTCGCGGGCCTGCGCGCCGAAGGCGAAGCAGTGGCCGCGCTGATGCCGATCCTGATCAAGGAACTGCTGCGAACCGCGTCATTGGCGAAGGTGCAGGCCAACGGCGGCAACCTGGCTGCCGAAATGAAGGCGCAGGGGCTGTGGGAGTCGCGCCAGGCGCCGTTCAAGCGCGCGCTGCAACGCCACCCCGAACCGCGCCGCTGGGAGCGCTTCGTCGCCGAAGCCGGCTTGGTCGATCGCATGGCCAAGGGCCGCGCCGACGGCGACGCCTGGGTCGGCCTGGAGCGCCTGCTGGTCGCCGTCGCCGAAGCCCGCGCGGTGAGATTGTTGGCGTGAAGGGGGTTGGTGGTGGAGCCGGGACCAGGGAACGGGGACCCGGGACCGGGGAAAGCGGAGGGGCAGAGGCTGCTGGCAGCGTCGCAAGCCCACGCCCACAGCCTGATCCGCAGCCCCAGAGCCCTGCTGTTGCGGTTTCCGGTTCCCTGGTCCCCGATCCCCGGTCCCGGCTCCACCTCTACTACGGCGGCACCTTCGACCCGATCCACCTCGGCCATCTGGCGATCGCCTGCGCGGCGCGCGACGAGCTGCAGACGCGCGTGCAACTGATCCCGGCGGCCGACCCACCGCATCGCCCGGCGCCCGGCGCCACCGCCGCGCAGCGCGCGCAAATGCTGGAGCTGGCGCTTGCCGATCGCCCCGGCCTAGTGCTGGATACCCGCGAACTGCAGCGCGCCACGCATAGCGATGCGCCGTCCTACACCGTGGACACCTTGCGTGAGCTGCGTGCCGAACTTGGCCCCAGCGCCCCGATCGCCTGGCTGCTCGGCGCCGATGCCTTCGTCGGGCTGGAGCAATGGCATCAGTGGGAGGCCTTGTTCGGGCTGGCGCACTTCGTGGTGGCCGCACGTCCGGGCACCGCGCTGGAGCTGGCCGAAGCGCCGCAGCTGGCTGCGGCGGTGCAGGGCCGCCGGGTCGCCAGCGCCAACGACCTGGTCGCGGCGCCGGCGGGCCGCCTGTATCTGCTGCATCAGCCGTTGCGCGGTGAATCGGCCAGCGCCGTGCGCTCGCGCATTGCTGCGGGCGGTGCCTGGCAGGCGCTGGTGCCGCCGCCGGTGGCCGGATTGATTCAGCGCGAAGGCCTGTATGGCAGCGCCCGGCCGGCTAGCTGAACACGCGTCCGCCCGGACCGGCCTATAATTCACGCCAATTCCATCGAGTTGCCGCTTTGACCAGCCAAGCCCAAGTCATCAAGACCTCCATTCCGAATCCGCCGCCGTCCGTGCCGGCCCTGTTGGCCACAGTGCGCGAGGCTGTCGAAGAACTGAAAGCCAAGGACGTGGTCGAGATCGATGTGCGCGGCAAGTCCAGCGTCTGCGACTACATGGTGGTGGTGTCGGGCACCTCGACCCGCCACGTCAAATCGATCGCCGACGAAGTGGTCAAGTTCGCCAAGCGCCTGGATGTGATGCCGCTGGGCGTGGAAGGCGAGCGCGAAGCCGAGTGGGTGCTGGTCGACCTGGGCGATGTGGTGGTGCATGTGATGCTGCCGCGCGTGCGCGAGTTCTACGCGCTGGAACGGTTGTGGACCGTGGGCGATCAGCGTCCCGATGAAGATCTCTCTGCCGACGCCGAGTAATTGAGCCGCAATGCCCAAGAAACCCGTTGTTTCTCCTTCCGCGCTGCCGGTTTCACCGGCACTTCAGCAGCTGAGCCGGCAACCAGGTAGCGCCCACACGCTGTCGCCTGCGCGCAAGCGCTTCGACCGGCTATTGCGCGATCTGCAGCAACATCGCGCGCAGCTGCATGCCTGGCGCGATGCTGTCGAGCGTTGGCGTGCTCGCTATCACGCCGAGGTGCTGCCGCTGTTTGAGCAGCAGCGCGCGCTGGAGATCGAGCAGATCCAGGCGCTGGACCGCGTGCATGCCTCGGTAAAGTTGAGCAAGACCGATCGTCGCCGCTTGTCGGATGAGATCTGTGAGCTGGCCGGCCCGTTGATCGAAACCGGTCATGTCGAACTCAAGGACCTTTACGAGCGGCACAGCGAGATCGGCTACGACGAAGAGATGGCCGAATCCGATGAAATGATGAAACACGTCATCGGCGAGTTGTATGGATTGGATTCGGACGAGGTGGCTGGTGTGGATTCGCCCGAAGAACTCTTCGAGCGAGTCAACGCGCGTCTGGAACAGGCACAGGCCGAACACGCCCGCGCCCAGGCCGAGCAGCAACATGGCGCCAGCCGTCGTCGCTCTGCCAAAAAAGCTGCAGCGGTGTCGACCGAACTGCCTCCGCTGCGTGAGTTGTATCGCAAACTCGCCAGCAGCCTGCACCCGGATCGGGCGACCGACGCGGACGATCACAGCGCGCGCACTGCGCTTATGCAACGCCTCAATGCTGCCTACAAGTCCAACGATCTGCTTGGCCTGCTCGAACTGCAGGCCGAGATCGGTCTACTGGATGCAAAGGGTGTGGATGCGATCAACCCGGTGCGCCTGCAGGAATACAACCGCGAGCTCCACCGGCAGTGCAAGGAACTCAAAGACCAGCTCGTTCAGCACGCGATGGAGTTCTGCTACACGTACGATCTGGATCTGCCGACGCAGCCCAAGCCTGAGCGGCTGGATGCACTGCTGACTCGCTACAAACGTGATGTCGCCCGGGATCTCGACGACGTGCGGCATGAGCGACGGATGGTGGATGCACTACGCGATGCGCCAGCGGTCAAGCGCTGGCTCAAATTGCAGGCCGCCATGACCGGCATGCCCGGCGCGCCCTGGTTCTGACCGGCACGCATTCGCCAACCAGCGGAAATCGGCCGATACCGCAGGCCACCTGAGCGATGCCGGGCGCAACATCTGGTGCGTCCGGCATCGCTGTTTTTTCGATACACCCATAAAGACAGCCGCACAGCGGCCATCTCAGCGGCCGGCCAGCGACTAGGGCGACAACGACTGCCGGCCAACGACCGGCAGATCGTGGCCGGACACTTACGACCGACCGGCCTGCTGGCTGGCGATGCCGGTGTCGTACATGGCCGGTGCGCGGAACGGGCTGGCCGGCGGCGCGTTCGTGGTTGCGGGTCAATGCGTATTCCAGAGCGCGCAGCGGATCGCTGCCCGGTCGCCAGTCGGGACGACGCAGGCCGACCACGGCCATGCCGTCGTGACGGTCGGGGCAGGGCTGCCCGTCGTCCATGCGGTCGCCGCTCCAGCCGAACGAGCGGTAGCTGAAACCGCGTGGCAATTGCAGCAACGGCATGCCGTTGCCCTGGTCGGCCACCGGTGCGAGCGGGCCCTAGCGGCTGGGGACCGGGACAGGCCGCGAGGACGGTGAGGTGGCGGCCTGGGCCTGGCGCGATTGCAAGGCGCTCAAGCTGCCAAGGGCGCCAGCGGCCATGACGGCGGCGCTGCCCTTGAGAACCTGGCGGCGGGCGGGATCGAAAATCGGCATCGAACGACTCCTGCGCGGCTGGGTGGTCGAACGACACTAATTGCCGGCTGTAATCACACCATGACACGCAACGACACACCGCCACCGACTGCCCAGGCTGTGAGGCGGATATCATGTCGCGATGAAATGCCGACTCATCGCCACCGGCGAGCGCGCACCTGCCTGGGTGGCGCAAGGTTTTGCCGAATATCAAAAACGGCTCTCGCACTGGATGCCGCTGGAGCTCGTCGAGATCGAACCCGGCCTGCGCGGCAAGGGCCGCGATGCGCAGCGCGCCACCGACGACGAAGGCCGCCGTGTGCTTGCCGCGCTTCCGAAAAATGCCTGCGTGGTGGCGCTCGATGTGCCGGGGCGTCCGCTCAGTTCCGAACAGCTGGCCCAGCGCATGGAACATTGGCGCGGGCAGGGGCGCGACCTGGCGTTTCTGATCGGCGGCCCGGAAGGGCATTCGGCCGACGTGCTGAAAAGCGCCAGCGAAAGCTGGTCGATCGGCCCGCTCACGCTGCCGCACATGCTGGTGCGCCTGATCGTCGCCGAGCAGCTGTATCGCGCCGCAGCGATGCTGGCCAATCATCCGTATCACCGCGCATAAGTGGCGGGCGCGTGGTGGCTCTGGACATGGCTGTAACGGTGCTGGCTGAGGCAGGCTGACAGCGGTTGGCCGGCGCAGGAATGGCTACCGAACCTGATTGCGCGCGGCGATCCAGACCATGACCTTGCGCCAGGAGGGATGGATCGATGCCCGTGCAACACATCGAAGACTGCGGTGACCCGACGACCGGGCCACCGCGTTCGACCACTCATCAATTCAACGAAAAACTCACCGGCACCAAGCCATACGCCTGCACGGCCTGGCCGTTCTGCATCGCCGGCTGGAAGCGCCAGCTACGCAGCACCTGGCTACGTGCGGCCAGATCCAGCACCCGATGGCCGCTGCTGGTCTGCACGCTCACTTCGGTCGGGCGTCCATCGGTGCCGACCAGCACGCGCAGCAGCACCGTGCCTTGCTGGCCTGCCCGCAATGCGGCCGCCGGGTAGCTCGGCGCTGGCGAATTCAAATACTGCAATTGGCCTGCTTCGATCGGCCCGCTGGGCGCAGCTGTCGTGGGGGTGCTTTCTGCGACGACGTCGGAGACCGTTGCCGGAACGGCAAACGCTGCGTGATCGACAACGGGCTCCTGAGTGATCACCGCGGTCTGCACCGGTACCGGTATCGTTTTGGTGGGTGAATGTGTTTTCGGCTTGAACGTCACGTTGACTGGGAACACCACCGGTGGCGGCGGGGTCGGAATACTCACCGGCATAAGCCACCGCTCTTTCGGCGCGGTCTGCTGCGGAATCGCCCGATGCGAGAGCGGAATCAACAACAAGCCACCGGCCAGAAGGTGCAACGCCACGGCGGTGCTCATCGCCAGGACGCGCGAGCTGTCGATGCCAAGAGGACGGGAAGAAACCTGCGATTGCGTGCGAACCATCATCCACCTCCAGAACGGAACTGCGGAAAGGACCAGCGCGACCCGGACGCACATCACCATCCGGTGGCGTAGGTTTACCGCGACCTCTGCAGGAGCGCAAGTCTTCCCGGCAGGCTGTACTGCTGCCCTGGAGCGGCTGAACAACTTTTCCGCGACTTCTTGATCAACAAGCAAGAAAATCTTCAGCACACACGAGCTTGAATGCATCGATGGCCAATGGTTTAGACCCGAGTTTCAGCTCACTCGTAACGCTCTGAATTGCTTGGCGGAGATCTAGCCGCGCTCATTAGACATCGGCGACTGATCAGTTGCCGATGTTTGCGGCCTTGGCAATTCAAGAATCATGTCGGTCATGCAACGATCGATCGGTCTCAGCGACCCAGCTCGAAGGTCACATCCAGATTGATCGACAGTGTGCTTTCGCCCGGGGCCACCGGGGTGTCCATCTCGGCCTTGGCCGAGCGCATCGAGGCGGCCATCATCATCGGACGGACGCCGCCGCCGCTGCGGCCTTCGGAGATGCTGACGATGCGGCGCACCTTCAGGCCTAGTGATTTGGCGTAGGTTTCTGCCCGGGTCTGCGCCTTCTTCAGTGCGGCAACGCGGGCTTCGTCATACACCGGTTCGGGCTGGTCGATCGAGAAGCTGGGGCCATTGATGTCGTTGGCACCCTGGGCGACCAGGGCGTCGAGCACCTTGCCCAGCTTGGTGATGTCGCGGACCTTGAGGTTGACCGTGTTGCTGGCCTGGTAGCCGTTGATCCTGGGCGCCTCGTTTTCTTTGTAGGTGTACTGCGGGCTCAGGTTGATGCCGCTGGTCTGCACGTCCTTGTCGGCGATGCCGGCAGCCTTCACCGCGGCCATCACCTTGCTCATCTGTTCGGCGTTCTGGCGCATGGCGGCGTTGCCGTCGGCAGCCTGGGTGACCACGCCGGCAGACAGTGTGGCGATATCCGGCACGCGCTTGGCTTCCGCCTCGGCCGACACGTTGAGCAGGGTGGCGTCGTTGGGGATGGTGTAGCTCGGGGCAGTCTGGGCGTGAGCGGTCATGGCGGTTCCGGCAGCGATGGACAGGGCCAGCAACAACGGCTTGAGGGAGGTACGCATGAGATCTCCTTGTCTATGTGGCGAGCGTGTTGGGATGCCGATGAATGGGTTGTGAGTCGGGTGCGACCACGGCCCATCGCGGGCATGCGCAAGCGCCGCGTGGGTGCGCAAAACAAGCGGGCGAGTGCAGCCAACAGGTATGCTGGGCGGATGCTCTATCTCGCTTCCCGCTCGCCGCGCCGACAAGAACTGCTGCAACGCCTGGACGTGCCGTTCCAGACGCTGCAACTGGACGTGCCCGAGCTGCGCGCGGCCGGCGAATCGCCCGGGCAGTACGTGCAACGCGTTGCGCTGGACAAGGCACTTGCCGGTCTGGCGCAGGTGCAGGCCAGCGACCCCGACGCCATCGTGCTGGGCTCCGATACCGAGGTCGTCCTGGGCGAGCGCGTGTTCGGCAAGCCGGTCGATGTGGACGATGCGGTCGCGATGTTGCGCGTGTTGTCCGGGCGCACCCACCAGGTGCTCACGGCGGTGGTTCTAGTCTGTGCACAACGCGCCCCGGCGCAGGCATTGGTGGTCTCGGAAGTCACCTTCGACACGCTCGATGACGCGCAGATCGCCGCCTACGCTGCCTGTGGCGAGCCGATGGGCAAGGCCGGTGCGTATGCGATCCAGGGACGCGCGGAACGCTTTATCCGCCATCTGTCCGGGAGCTATTCCGGCGTGATGGGGTTGCCGCTTCATCACACCTCGCAGTTGCTCACAGCCTTCGGAGCGCATTGATGTCGGAAGAGATTTTGGTCAACGTCACCCCGCGCGAGACCCGTGTGGCGGTGATCGAGAACGGCATGCTGCAGGAATTGCATATCGAGCGCGGTTGGCGCCGGGGCGTGGTCGGCAACATCTACAAGGGCAAGGTGCAGCGGGTGATGCCCGGCATGCAGGCCGCATTCGTCGAAGTGGGGCTGGAGCGCGCCGCGTTTCTGCACGCCAACGACGTGATCCGCCCGGCGCCGGCACCGGCCAGCGTGGTCGACACCGAAGAAACCCCGATTCCGCCGCCGCCGGCCGCTTCGGTGCCGATCGTGGAGTTGCTGCGCGACGGCCAGGACATCGTGGTGCAGGTGGTCAAGGACCCGATCGGCACCAAGGGTGCGCGGCTGACCACGCAGATCAGCATCCCTTCGCGCTATCTGGTGCTGCTGCCGCAATCCAAGATCGTCGGGGTCTCGGCACGGATCGAGGACGAGGCCGAGCGCCTGCGGCTGAAGACCATCGTCAGCGAGGTGTCGGCCCAGCATGGCGGGTTCGGCTACATCATTCGCACCAATGCCGAAGGCCAGCCGGCCGAAGCGTTGGCCGAGGACATCGCGTATCTGTCGCGGGTCTGGAATGTGGTCGAGCGGCGCGGTCGCGAAGCGCCGTCGTGCAGCATCATCTATGAAGACCTGAGCCTGCCGCTGCGTGCGGTGCGCGACCTGATCCGGCGCGATGTGGAGAAGGTCAAGGTCGATTCCAACGAGACCTTCCTACAGCTGCAGGCGTTCGTCGCCAAGTACATGCCGGTGCTGGCCGAGCGGCTGGAGCTGTACAACGGCGACCGGCCGATCTTCGACCTGTACGGGGTCGAGGACGAGATCGGGCGCGCGTTGAACAAGCAGGTGCCGCTCAAGTCCGGCGGCTATCTGGTGATCGACCAGACCGAAGCAATGACCACCATCGACGTCAATACCGGCTCGTTCGTGGGGCAGCGCAATCTGGAAGAGACCGTGTTCCGCACCAATCTGGAAGCCGCACAGGCGGTGGCGCGGCAACTGCGGCTGCGCAACCTGGGCGGCATCATCATCATCGACTTCATCGACATGGACGACCCGGAGCACCGCCGGCAGGTGCTGCGCACGCTGGAAAAGGCGTTGGCACGCGACCATGCCAAGACCACCGTGTACGAGTTCTCGCCGCTGGGCCTGGTGGAGATGACCCGCAAGCGCACCGTGGAAAGCCTCGAGCGTCAGCTCTCAGAGACCTGCGGCCAGTGCGGCGGGCGCGGCACCATCAAGACCGCCGAAACGGTGACCTACGAGATCTTCCGCGAGATCACCCGCGCCGTGCGCCAGTTCGACGCCGCGCGACTGCTGGTGATCGCCTCGTCCAAAGTGGTGGCCCGTATCACCGACGAAGAGTCGGCGGCAGTGGCCGAGCTGGAAGAGTTCCTCGGCAAGAGCATCCGCTTCCAGTCCGACGACCAGTATCTGCAGGAACAGTTCGATGTGGTTTTGCTGTGAGGCCGGGATTGGGGAATCGGGATTCGGGATTGGTCAAAGCCGCCTCTGGTAGCGTGGCTTGCCGACATGGCGCTTGAAGTGACCGCATGCGGTCTTGCTGCGACGAATCCCGAATCTCCAATGCCTAATCCCCGCTCCTGATGCCCACCCCGCTGCGCCGCCGTCTGCGTCTGTTTCGCCGCTATGCGATCACTGCCAGCGCGCTTGCGCTGGTGGCGCTCGCGTTATTGGTGGGCGCGGCCAGCCAGGCGCTGCCGTTGGCCGAAGAACACCCGCAGCAGATCGCGCAGTGGCTGAGCCAGCGCGCCGGTCAGCAGATCGCGTTCGATCGGCTGCAGACCGAATGGACCCGGCGTGGTCCGCTGTTGCGGCTGGATGGCTTGCGCATCGGCCCGCAAGGAGAGGTGCGCATCGGTCAGGCCGAGGTGTTGCTGGCGATGTATGCCGGGCTGTTGCCAGGCCATTCGCTGACCGAAGTACGCCTGCGTGGTTTGGCGCTGACCTTGCGGCGCAGCGACGACGGGGTGTGGTCGGTGCAGGGCCTGCCCAGTGCCAGACATTCCGACCCGCTGGAGGCACTGCGCCGCCTGGGCGAGATCCAGTTGGCCGACGCGCGCTTGCAGGTGGTGGCGCCGTCGATCGGCCTGGAGACCAGGCTGCCGCGCATCGATCTGCGTCTGCGCGTGAACGGCTCCACGATGAAGGTGGGTAGCCGCAGCTGGATCGATCTGAAGCGTGCGCCGCTGACGGCGGTGCTGGAATTCGACCGCGACAGTGGCGACGGCAACGTCTACGCGCAGGCCGACCCCGCCGACTTGTCCGCATGGGCGTCGCTGCTGCAGTTCGGCGATATGCGCGTGGATGGCGGTGGCGGGCGGCTGCAGGCCTGGGCGCAACTGCGCGCACGCCGGATCGCCGCGGTGACCGTGGATGCCGACCTGCAGCAACTGCGCCTATCCGGGGCCGCGCTGCCGGACGAAACCGCGCGCCGCACGCTGACCTGGGAACGACTGCAGGCGCGCGCGCGCTGGCAGACCATCGAAGGTGGCTGGCGGGTGGACGCGCCGCTGCTGCGCTTGGGCCAGGCGGCAACACTGCAGCACCTGGACGGGCTGAGCATTGCCGGTGGGCGCCACTATGCGGTGGTGGGCAAACAGGTGGACGTCTCGGGCCTGATCGCTGCGGCCGCGTTGAGCGAACGGTTGTCGCCCGGCGTGCGGCGCTGGCTGAGCCTGTCCAAACCGCAGCTGCGCGTGGCCGACCTGCAGATCGCCGGCGAGCAGGGCGGTGCATTACGGGCGCAGGCCCGGATCGAAGAGTTGGGGTTTCTGCCGGTGGGCAATTCGCCGGGCATCAGCGGCCTGCGCGGCAACATCGATGGCGATGCGCAGGGCGTGGAACTGGACACCGCGCCCGACGCCACGCTGCGCTTCGATTGGCCGACCGGTTTCGGCGTGGTGCATGAGATCCAGTTGGCCGGCAAGATCGTCGGCTGGCGCGAAGGCACTGGCTGGCAGGTCGCCACCGCGGCGCTTCGCGTGCAGGCCAAGGAATACGGCGCCAACGTGCGCGGCGGGCTGTGGTTCCAGAACGATGGCAGCCGCCCGCGTATGCAGCTGGCCGCGCAGCTGGACGATGTGGCGCTGCCGGTGGCACGCAAGTTCTGGATCCGCTCCAAGTTGAGCAAGGCCGCCATCGATTGGCTGGACATGGCGGTGGCCGGCGGCACCGTCACCGGCGGCACCGGCCTGATCAGTGGCGATCTGGACGAGTGGCCGTTCGACACCAACGACGGGCGCTTCGAAGCATTCGGGCAGATCCGCGATGGCGTGATCCGCTTCAGCCCTGACTGGCCGGCAATGGAGCAGGTGCAAGCCGATTTACGCTTCATCGGCAACGGTTTTTCGCTGCAGGGTAAAGGCGATCTTGCCGGCACGCCGATCGCGAGCCTGGACGCCGGCATTGCCAGCTTCGCCACCTCCGAGCTCTATGTGCGCGCTTCCACCCAGGCCGATGCGGCGCAGCTGCTCGGCACGTTGCGCAAGAGTCCGCTGGAGCGGCGCTATGGCGACACCTTGCGCAACCTCACCGTGTCCGGGCCGGCTGCGGTGAGCTTCGATCTGCTGCGTCCGTTGCGTACCAAGGGTGTGGGCGGCCATCTGCAAGGCACGGTGGCCTTGCAGGGCGCCCAGCTGGCCGACGCGCGCTGGAATCTGGCCTTCGACCAGGTCAGTGGGCAGGCCGAGTACCGCGACACCGGCTTCGCCGCCGAGCAGTTGAGCGTGCAGCACCAGGGCCGCAGCGGCGAGCTGTCGTTGCGTGCAGGCGGCTTCGTGCACGACCCCAGGCAAGCCTTCGAGGCGCGGCTTGGCGCCACCCTGGATGCCAAGGAACTGTTCGACCGCGCACCGCAGATGGAATGGCTGCGCCCGTACGTGCACGGCAGCGCGCCCTGGCAGGTGGGTGTGGATGTGCCGCTGCCGCCGCCAGGGCAGACCGGTGCGAATGCGATGCTGACGCTGCGCTCGGACCTGGTCGGCACCACGCTGGATCTGCCCGCACCGCTGGACAAGGCCGCCCCCCAACCGCTGGACACCCAGGTCAAGGTCGCGCTGCCGGTGGGCGATGGCGATATCGATGTGGCCTTCGGCAAGCTGGTGGCGCTCAAGGCCAGCAGCCACGGCGAGCGGACCGGCGTGCGCGTGGTGATGGGCACCGACACGGTGACCGAACGGCCGCCGGCCAACGGGCTGGTGGTCACCGGCCGCACCGCCTCGCTGGATGCGATCGACTGGATCAGCCTGGCGCGCAGCAGCAGCGATGCGGACATGCCGCCGCTGCCCGGCCAGCCGGCCATTCCCAAGAAAGACGCGGTGCCGCTGCAGCAGGTGGACGTGCAGGCGGACCGGCTACTGATGATCGGTGGCGTATTCCCGCAGACGCGCCTGCGCCTGCGCCCCACCCGCGATGCGGTGGCGGTGACGCTGGATGGCCCCTCGCTGGCCGGCCAGCTCATTGTTCCCACGGCCGACGGTGCAACGGTGCAGGGCACGCTGAAGACGGTGCATTGGCAGCCGGTGGCAGCGCCTGCCGAGCCGGTTGCGCCCGAGCCCGGCGACCCGCTGGCCGGCGCCTTGCCGGAACCTGCACGCCGCGCGGTGGCCGAATTCGACCCGGTCTCGATCCCGCCGCTGGCGCTGGATATCGACGATCTGCAGGTCGGCAAGATGACTCTCGGCGCGGCCACCCTGCGCAGCAGCCGACTCACCGATGGCATGCAGGTGGACCAGCTGCAGCTGCGCTCCAACGACCAGAACATCGGCCTGACCGGCGCCTGGCGCGGCAAGGGCGCTGCGGCCAGCACGCGTCTGTCGGCGCGCGTGGACAGCCGCAACCTGGGCAATCTGCTGCAGAACCTCACCCTGGGCGGCCAGCTGCGCGGCGGCGAAGGCCAGCTGGAACTCAATGCCGGCTGGCAGGGCTCGCCGACCGGCTTCGCGCTCGGCTCGCTGGACGGCAACCTGCGCGTGGACGTACGCAACGGCCAGTTGCTGGAAGTGGACCCGGGCGCCGGGCGCGTGCTCGGCCTGCTCAGCGTGGCGCAGCTGCCGCGCCGGCTGATGTTCGACTTCCGCGATTTCTTCTCCAAGGGTTTGGCCTTCAACAAGCTGGCCGGCGAAGTGCGCTTCGGCGAGGGCTTCGCACGGACCGACGCCATCCGCATCGAAGGCCCGGCTGCGGACATCGCCATCCGCGGCCAGACCGACCTGCGCGCGCAGACCTTCGACCAGACCGTGGACGTGAACCCGAAGGCCGGCAACCTGCTGACCGTGGTCGGTGCGGTGGCCGGCGGCCCGGTCGGCGCGGCGGTGGGTGCGGCGGCCAATGCGGTGCTGGGCAAACCGCTGGGTGCGATCGGAGCCAAGACCTATCACGTCACCGGGCCGTGGAAAGACCCGCAGGTGGACGTGGTGGAGCGCGAAGCGCGCGAGCGTGCGCCGAGCAAACCGGCCGCACCAACCGCAATGCCAGGCACGCCACGCCCGCCCGGTCGGTCGCCACGCTGACGCACCGGATTGCGTGCGCGTTAGCGAGCGTCGGTGCTTATTGGGCTCTCAACCCTTGAATTGATCGAATGCGGCACACGCGGCAGCTGGCACGCCGTGCATGCCGACGCATTGCGGCATTCATTCGGCCGGGCTGTCGCTGTCGGCGCGCGTAAACATCGGCAAGCGCAGCCGCGAGCGGTGCCCATGCGTCGGCGGCTGCCCAGGCGCGGGTACGCCCAGAAAGTAGCCGCGTTGCCATTTTTCACGCGCCGCCGCCGAACGCGCATCCGGCAGTGCATCCAGAAAACGCGTACGGCTGTGCGTCCAGTCGGCATGTTGCTGCGCCAGCTGCGGCGTTTCGGAAAGCGGCTTCCACTGCGGCTGCACCTGTTCGATCAACTGCCGTTGCAGCGGGAACAGATGACAGAACGGCTCGCCTGCCTCGAAGCGCACCCGCCCGGGCCGGGTGAAGCGCCAGTTCATGGTGAAGGTGTGCGGGGCCAGTCGGTTTCCACCAGCCCGCTCAGCGCGCCGATGCCATCCTTGGGCCGGTTCAAGGGCCCGGTGACGAACAGATCGATGCCGGTGTCGGTGCGGAACAGGCAGGGCACGTGGAAGGTCAGCACGCCCTGACCGAAGTGGCTGATCGCCGGTGCAACCGTGTCTGGATCAGCGTTGATGGTGATCGCCGCCAGCGCGTCGCCGCCGTCCCAGCTGGCGTCGAACCCGGACTGGCACAGCAGCTCTGAACCATGCGCATTGGCGATCGCCAGCGGCAGGCAACGGTAGGCGTAGCGCTGGTCGGTGGCGTCCATCCACGCGCGCTCATGCGGGGCGGGGCGGATGTCCAGCGTGTGGCCATCCAGAACGTGGGCGATGAACTTCATGCGCGGGCGATCGATAAGAGCTGGCGGCAGTGATAGCGGCGCCGCATGTTCAGCCGAACGACTTGTCTCCCCGGCGCGCGGGCCCCATCCTGACCACATGACCGATAACGCTCTCACTCTGGCCGAAACCCGGCTGCTGCTTCCTTCCGGCCTGGACGCCGGCCATCTCGACCGCACCTTCGGCGCCCTGTTGGGCCCGGGCATCGACTTCGGCGATCTGTATTTCCAGCATTCGCGGCGCGAGAGCTGGAGCGTGGAAGACGGCATCGTCAAGGACGGTGCGCATTCCATCGAACAGGGCGTGGGCGTGCGCGCGATCGCCGGCGAGAAAACCGGCTTTGCGTATTCCGACGACATCCATCGCGATGCGCTGCTGGAAGCCGCGCAGTCCGCGCGCGCGATCTCGCGTGAGGGCGGGGCGCAATCCACCCGTTCGCTGGTGCGCGGCAACGGCCGCGCGCTGTACCCGGCCACCGATCCCATCGACGACATGGACAGCGCCACCAAGGTGGACCTGCTGCGCCGCATCGACCAGTACCTGCGCGCTGCCGACCCGCGCGTCAAGCAGGTGATGGTGAGCCTGTCCGGTGGTGTGGACACGGTGTTGATCGCCCGCAGCGATGGTGTGCTGGCAGCCGATGTGCGTCCGCTGGTGCGCATGAACGTGCAGGTGATCGTCGAACAGGGCGGGCGTCGCGAATCCGGCTATTCCGGCGGCGGCGGGCGCTACGGCTACGCCGAGCTATTCGCCGATGGGCGCCCGGAAGATTTCGCGCGCGAAGCGCTGCGCCAGGCGCTGGTCAACCTGGACGCGATTCCTGCGCCGGCCGGCGTGATGCCGGTGGTGCTCGGTCCCGGTTGGCCGGGCGTGCTGCTGCACGAAGCGGTCGGCCACGGTCTGGAAGGCGACTTCAATCGCAAGGGCACCAGCGTCTACGCCGGGCGCATGGGCGAGCGCGTGGCCTCGCCGGGCGTGACCATCGTCGATGACGGCACCCTGGACGGCCGGCGCGGCTCGCTCAACATCGACGACGAAGGCACCCCGACCCAATGCACCACGCTGATCGAAGACGGCGTACTGGTCGGCTACATGCAGGACACCCACAACGCGCGTCTGATGGGCGTGGCGCCCACCGGCAACGGCCGCCGCGAATCGTTCGCGCACCTGACCATGCCGCGCATGACCAACACCTACATGCGCGCCGGCCAGCACGACCCGGAAGAGATGATCCGCTCGGTCAAGAAGGGCATCTACGCGGTGAACTTCGGCGGCGGCCAGGTCGACATCACCAGCGGCAAGTACGTGTTCTCGGCCACCGAGGCCTACCTGATCGAAGACGGCAAGGTCACCGCACCGGTCAAGGGCGCCACGTTGATCGGCAACGGCCCGGAGACCATGCAGAAGGTGCGCATGATCGGAAATGATCTTGCACTGGACGAAGGCGTGGGCGTGTGCGGCAAGGATGGGCAAAGCGTGCCGGTCGGCGTCGGCCAGCCGTCGCTGTTGATCGACGGCATCACGGTTGGCGGAACGCAGGCCTGAGATGCGGGGATTCGGGAATCGGGATTGGGGATTCGCAACGGCAGGAGCGGGGCGCCATGTGGCCGTGCCCTGCGCTGCGTCGGTCTTGAAGCCGCGATGCGGGATCAGAGCATTGGGAAGCGCGGCGGTAGAGGCGCGCAGCATCCTCGGCGCTCAGGTGTCGCCTACCCGGGTTGCTGATGGTGGACGCATGCTGCCGCGGTTGGCAGCGGCGGAGGCGCTGGTTGAGCGGCTCGGCGATTGGCGGCCGCCAGGTGCTATTCGTCGTCTTCCAGGTCCTGGTCGTCGTCCAATCCCGAATCCCCACTCTCCAATCCCTGCTCGTGAGACAGGTCGCGCAGCACCTGGAACAGTTCGCGGTAGGCCCGCGGGGGCTTGTTCTTGGCGCGTTCGTGGATCGCGTTGCGCACCAGCTGACGCAGTTGCTGGCGGTCGGCGGCCGGGTAGGCTTCCAGCAGTTCGGCCAGTGCGACGTCGCCTTCGGCGAGCAGGCGCTCGCGCCAGCGTTCGACCCGATGGATCGCCGCCACTTCGCGGCGCGCGGTGTCGCTGTTGGCATCCAGCGCATCGCGGATCGCTGCCAGGGTTTCATCGTCCTCGCGGCGCATGTGCTTGGCCAGAAACGCCAGCTGCCGCTTGTGCGCGATATGCGAGGTGATGCGCTTGCTCTCTTCGATATGCGGGATCAGCGACTCGGGCACCGGCAACTTGGCCAGCTGCGCCGGGGTCAGCGCCACCAGCTTTTCGCCCAGGTCGAAAATTTCCAGCGCCTCGCGCCGCTGCTGGCTACGGCTGGCGCCGCGAAATTCACCGGTCTGTTCATCGCGTCCGCGCATTGCCACTACATCCCGAAACTTGGTTGATAGAACATCTCCGGCCTTGAACGGCCGGACGCCGGCGGAATACTCCGCACTCAATTCAGACACTGCGGCCAGGAACGGCCGAGCGTTCGCGGACGGATCCGCATCCACATCAAACACTCCGGCCACGGTTGGCCGGGCTTTCGCGGACGGATCCGCGTTCCCAAGGATAAAGCATTGAACGCACTCTCCTCCGAAATCCGTGTCACCGACGACAGCCTGCAGCGCCTGGACGCGCTCACCGACATCGCGCAGCGCCTGCTCGAGCGCGCACGCGCGGCCGGCGCCACCCAGGCCGAGGTGAGCTGCAGCGAAGAGCGCGGCCTGGACGTCAATGTGCGGCTCGGCGATGTGGAAACGGTCGAATCCACCCGCGACCGCGGCATTGCGGTCACGGTCTACTTCGGCAAGCGCAAGGGCAGCGCCAGCACTGCCGATCTGCAGGAATCCAGCCTGGAATCCACCGTTGCGCAGGCCTGCGCGATCGCCCGCTATACCGAAGACGACGTGGCCGCCGGCCTGGCCGACCCGGAGCTGATGGCGCGCGAGTTCCCCGAGCTGGACAGCTGGCATCCGTGGGCGCTGGACGCCGACACCGCAGTCGACCTGGCGCTGGCCTGCGAAAGCGCTGGCCGCGACGCCGACGCACGCATCAGCAATTCCGACGGCGCCTCGGCCAGCACCGGGCTCAGCCTGTCGGTGTACGCCAACTCGCATGGCTTCATCGGCCG
Organism: Xanthomonas nasturtii; assembly: GCF_001660815.1. Lineage (GTDB taxonomy): Bacteria > Pseudomonadota > Gammaproteobacteria > Xanthomonadales > Xanthomonadaceae > Xanthomonas > Xanthomonas nasturtii. The sequence continues at coordinate 29,237 of NZ_LYMI01000027.1, read as the reverse complement.
CGAACGCGGCACCCATCATTCGATCAGCTGCGCGTTGATTGCCGGGCAGGGCGACGGCATGCAGCGCGACGGCTGGTACAGCAGCGCCCTGGCGCGCGAAGACCTCGAAGCGCCGGAGGCCATTGGCCGCCATGCCGCCGAGCGCACCCTGGCGCGTCTGCAGCCGCGCTCGCTGCCCACCGGCCAGTTGCCGGTGCTGTTCGCCCCGGAAGTGGCGCGCTCGCTGGTCGGTCATCTGCTCGGTGCGGTCTCCGGCGGCGCGCTGTATCGCCGCGCCAGCTTCCTGCTCGACAGCGTCGGCACCAAGCTGTTCCCGGACTGGTTCACCATCGAAGAACTGCCGCATCTGCGCCGCGGGCTGCGCTCTGCCGCATTCGATGGCGAAGGCGTCGCCACGCGGCAGTCCGCACTGATCACCGATGGCGTGCTGCAGCGCTATGTGCTGGGCAGCTACTCGGCACGCAAGCTGGGCTTGCAGACCACCGCCAATGCCGGCGGCGTGCACAACCTGCAGGTCACCGCCAACGCCGGCGATCTGGCGTCGATGATTGCCGGCATGTCGCGCGGCCTGCTGGTGACCGAACTGATGGGCAACGGCGTCAACCCGGTGACCGGCGATTATTCGCGCGGTGCCGGCGGCTTCTGGATCGAGAACGGTGCCATCGCCTACCCGGTGGATGGCCTGACCATCGCCGGCAACCTGCGCGACATGTTCGCCGGCATCGAAGCGGTGGGCAGCGATGTCGATCCTCGGTCGCACGTCAAGATCGGCCCGGTTCTGGTCAACCGGATGACCGTGGCGGGCGATAGCTGAGCGCGGCGTTCGTGTGCCGGGTCAATGCGCCGCCTGCGCTCGGGCGCAGTGACGCATGAATCATGCAGGCGTCCGTCTTGCCATGTAGTGGGTGGGGACGTCGGGTCCGGGTGGTGCGCACTGCACGGACCGGACCGGCCGCCGTGAGAGACCATGGCGGCCCACACTGGTGGCTAGCTGAATCGTTGTTATAGTCCGCCGCACCACAATCATGTTCGGGGAGACATATGAGCGAATTCGACACCCACGCCGCACCGCCGCCACCGCCGATCGGCACCAGCACGCCGTCGGAGGAACGCACCCTGGCGCTGGCCGCACATTTGCTGGGCATCGTGACTTACTTCGTCGGCGCGCTGGTGATCTGGCTGATCAGCAAGGACGCCAGCCCGTCCAAGCCGTTCGCCACCGATCAGGCCAAGGAAGCGTTGAACTTCCAGATCTCGGTGACCCTGGCCATGATCGTGGCGGTGATCCTGGCCATGGTGTCGTTCGGCATTCTGTCCTTCCTGCCCACCCTGGTATGGATCGGTAGCCTGGTGTTCTGCATCCTGGCCGCGGTCAAGGCCAATAACGGCGAGTATTACCGCTATCCGTTCACGCTGCGCCTGGTCAAGTAATCTGGCCGCGTAACGCAAAGGCCCGGCATCGCTGCCGGGCCTTTGTCGTTTCAGACGATGGCTGGATCAGTTCTGCGCCGGAGTGTTTTCGGCGAAGTACTCGTGGCTGTCGGCATTGGTAATCGCCTGGGCCGGGTTGCTGATCGCCAGGCTGCGCGCGCCGGACTGGCCGTAGACGCGGTCCTGGGTGCCGGCCACCACGGTGAAATGGCTGGTCTCGTGCACCAGCGTGCCGGCCTTGGAATCGGTGCCGGTGGTCGACGCGCTCCAGAAGGCGTTGCACACGTGGATCTCGTACGGCTGGTTCGGATAGACGTAGGCGAAGGCATCCGCCAGATCCGCTTCGCAGCTGCAGTTGATCGTCAGCTGGCCGTTGTTCTGGTCCAGCGCATTGTCGATGTTGACGAAGTTGGAGCTGACCCGGCTGTAGCGCGAGGCGTTATAAGCGCCGAACCAGGTGGTGTAACGCGCCCCGGTGCTGCCGGCATTGAGGTAATTGCGTGAGTTCTGCGAGTAGTTGCGCGCGGCAGTGACCGCACTGGCGGCCTGATTGGTGCGGGTGGTGCTGCAGTTGAGGTAGTTGATGCCATTCACCACGGCGGTCGGGCCGACCGCGAGCTGGCGCTGCACGCCGCGACGTGCGCCATCCAGCCAGACGGTAAGCGGGGTGCTGGTGGCCACCGCCGGCAGGCCGTTGGCGGCTTTCATCAGGCTGCCATCGGACAGCGAGGCGTACTGCAGGGTCGAACGCACCTGGATGGTGTAGTTGCCGCTGGTGGACAGGTCGTAGGCGCCGGCCAGATCGACCTCACCCTTCACGCTCTGGCCCGGCTGCAGGATGGTGAAGTCGGCTGCCTTGGGCAGGCCGCGCTTGACCAAGCGCCCGGTGTAGTCCACTGGCGTGCCATCGCGGCTCACTTCCAGAATGCCGTTGTCCAGCGACTTCAGCGGCAGCTGGTAGGTCGGCACGCGTGCGATCTGGCTGCCGTTATTGGTGACGGTGACGGCGATCTTGCCTTGATGACGGCCAGCCTGATCGGCCACTGGCGACAGTTCGATGGTCAACGGAACCGGGCCGCGCACGGACTGCGCCTGCGCCGAACCGAGCACGCCAACAACGGCAAGCGTGCCTGCTGCAAACGATGCGAGAAAAACATTCTTCACCAGTGACTCTCCATGTGGTCGGGGGATGTCCGCAGATGCGGGCAACCCAAACCTAGGCAGGACGAGCGGGCGCGACAAGTCGTTCAATTACAGATATTTTTGTCTGTATCGCGCCTATGCCGTGGCCCGTAACATCACCGATGTTGATAATTCATCATTAAAGTGTGGCGCGTGTCATGACGGCGCAACTGGCGTGTGTCAGCGCCTGACACAAACCCGCGCGAGAAAATTTGCAATCTGTGACAAAGCTCTCCAGCTGATGCCCCAGCGTGCAGCAGTTGACCGTGCGCTGGCGCACGGAGTGCGCAAATCATGTCCCGCGTGTCCGGTTTTCTTTCGCCAGTGGTCGATGTGTGGCCGTATGGGCGAATGGCGCGCCATGGCCGCAGACTGCGTCGGAGATCGATTCGGGCATCGCCGCACCCGCTCACTGCGGCGCGCTGTGGCGTTGCCAACCGTGTCTAGTGCGCGCGGTCCACTGCGAACCGGCCCAGGGTGGCCAGTGTCTGGCCGGGTTGGCCGTAGGGCTGCAGGATGTCGTGCATGCGCGTGGCCAGTTCGGCCAATTTCGATTTGGCGCCATCCATCCCGAGCAGGGCGGGGTAGGTGGATTTGGATTGCGCCGCGTCCTTGCCGGCAGTCTTGCCCAGCTGCGCCGAGCTCGATTCCACATCCAGGATGTCGTCGCGGACCTGGAAGGCCAGGCCCAGCGCATCGGCAAACGTGTCCAGGCGTTGCTGGTCGGCAACCGCAGCGCCGCCGGTCAATGCACCCATCCGCACCGCCGCGCGGATCAGCGCGCCGGTCTTGAGCGCATGCATGCGTTGAAGATCCTGCAGCGATTGCAGTTGCCCGGTCGCATCGATATCCAGTGCCTGGCCACCGCACATGCCGGCCGCGCCCGCAGCGATCGCCAGGCTCTGCATCCAGCCGACGCGCAGCTCTGCGCCGACCGGTGCCGCAGCCAGCAACTCGAAGGCGCGCGTCTGCAAGGCATCGCCGGCCAGAATCGCAGTGGCTTCGTCGAAGGCGATATGCACGGTGGGCTGACCGCGCCGCAGTGCGTCGTCGTCCATCGCCGGCAAGTCGTCGTGCACCAGCGAATAGGCGTGAATCAATTCCACCGCCACCGCAGGGGTGTCCAGCTGATCTTCAGCGGCACCGAACAGTGCGCCGCTTGCGTAGACCAGCAGCGGGCGTATGCGCTTGCCACCGCCCAGCACTGCGTGGCGCATCGCCGCATGCAGACGCTGCGGCGCAAGCGTAGCGCTCGGCAAGCTGGCCTCCAGGCTGCGTTCGTTGCGGGCGATCCAGTGTTCGAACAGCGCCGAACTCACCTCAGCCGTCCAGCGTCGGCGGTTCGAAGGCTTCGGCAAGCTCGGGGCGGGCGGGGTCGGTCAACAGGCGCACGCGCAGTTCGGCCTGTTCCAGCGCCTGCTGGCAATCGCGGTACAAGCCTATGCCGCGCTCGTAGGCCGTGAGCGACTGCTCCAGGCTCAGGTCGCCAACTTCCATTTTCTGCACCAGTTGCTCGAGTTCTTCCAGCGACTGTTCGAAGCGGGCAACCGGGGATGTTTCGTTCAAGGACTTCTTGGCCATCGCTAAAGTGTGCGGCGCGCACGCAGGCGGGTCAATTCGCATCGGCATCGGCGTGCCATTGCAGTGTGGCGGCGTTGGCCTGCAACCACTCGCTCAGGGCCGCGGAGAGGATGCGATCGCCAGCTGCCAGGACATGCGCCTCGTCCCACAGGATCGGCAGGCGCTCGCGGTGCCACGGTGGTAGGTCCAGCGCCTGCAGCAGGTGTTTGAGTTGATGCGAATGCGCGCGCTGCGGCAACACGATGCGCTCGCCGCCCTGGCGCGCACGCACCGTCATCGGTTGCGCAAAGCGCAGGCCGGGCGCGCCGCGCAACTGCAGCTGCGCACCGTCGGGTAAGTGAAGCGGCGCCGCGCCATCCCACTGCGCTTGCCAGTGTGGCGGCCAGGCCGCAACCGGGCGATGCAGAAACAGGCATTGGCGCCAACGACGGATTTCCACCTGCTGCCACGCAAAGCAGGCCTGCCGGTCTGCGGCGGTGTTGTCGATTTCGCGTTCCAGTGCGGCAACGCCCTGGGCCGGCAGCGGTGGCGCATGCGAGGCGCTCACCCAGGCGCGCAGCAGGCGCGACCTGCGTGCGGCCGGCTGCGCGCGCAGCCGTTGCAGATCCAGCGCGCCGCTCGCTATCCGCATGCCCGGCAACAGCGCCAGATCGTCCTGCAGGAGCAGTGCGCTGGCGTCGGCACTCAGTTGCGCGCTGCGCGACAGCGCGTCGGCTGCCTGCGGCCAACGCTGCTGCAGCAACGGCAGCACCTGGGTGCGCAGGAAATTGCGGTCGTGGCGCGGATCGGCGTTGCTGGGGTCTTCGATCCAGCGCAATCCCTGCGCATGCGCGTAGGCGAGCAACTCGGCGCGGGCGTGCGCCAGCAACGGGCGCCACAGCGTGCCGTTGGCGAACGGCCGTTGCGGGCGCATCGCCGCCAGCCCGTCCGGGCCGGCGGCGCGCAGTGCACGCAGCAGAAAGGTCTCGGCCTGATCGTCGCGATGGTGGGCCAGCGCCAGCCACTCGCCACTGCCAAGTGCCTGCGCGAAAGCGGCGTGGCGCGCATTGCGTGCCGCCGCTTCCAGGCCAAGGCCGCTGTCGCGTGCAACCCGCACCTGCACGATCTGCAGCGGCACCTGCAGCGCTTCGCAGCTGCGTTGGCAGTGTGCGGCCCAGGCGTCGGCATCGGCATGCAGCCCGTGATGCACATGCAGCGCGCGCAATCCTGCCTGCCGATAACGCGGCATGGCCGCGATCAGATGCAGCAACACGCTGGAGTCCATTCCGCCGCTGTAAGCCAGCAGCACCGGGCCGGGCGGGGTGGCGGGCAGCTGCAGCGGGGTGGCGGTCAGCACCAGCGCGATCCGGCGGCGAATGCTGCGTGCCCGGTGGGCCGGCGTTGCACGTGCTGCGTGGCTGCCAAGCGGTCACCGGCCCGGCGCGTTGCCTGCGGGCGCGTCATCTGCCTGCCATCGCCGCGCAGCAGCCCACGCATCAGCGCCTGGCCGCAGCCTCGAACGTGGTCGGCTTGGGCAGGTCCACCGGCACGCCGGCGGTATCGCAGGTGCCGGCCTTGCACAGGCGCTCGCGCAGGCGCGGGGTGGCCTGGACGATGACGTGGTAGATCACGTTCTCTTCCAGCGTGCCGCGGAACGCCGCGCTGCCCGGGCCGGTGGCCCAGATACCGACATCTTCGCCGCCATGGCTTTCTGACTTGGTCGGCACCAGCGATTCCTGCATGTAGCTGGGCGCTTCGGTGTCGACGTGGGTCAGGTCCGGGCGGCCGGCGGCCGGCTGGCTGCTGCTGGGTTCGTGCGGGTATTTCTTCGAGCCGGCCGGCTGCGCGTTGCTGGCGCCGGTATAGCCGGGGCCATTGGCGTAGCTGAGCGTGGTATAGGGCTGGCCGGCCAGATCGGTGGCCAACTGGCTGCGGTCGCCTTCTTCGCCGCCGGTGCCGCGCACCTTGCCCAGAATCGGGTTGCCGCGCACCGGGTAGCCGACGAAGTTGAGCGTGTGCGAATGGTCGGCGGTGACGATGATCAGCGTGTCCGGCGGCGCGGTCTGCACGGCAGCGCGCACCGCATCGGACAGCGACACGGTTTCATCGAGCGCGCGGTAGGCGTTGCCGGCGTGATTGGCGTGGTCGATCCGGCCGCCTTCGACCATCAGCACGAACCCGTTCGGGTCGCGCGACAGCGACTGGATCGCGGTGCGGGTCATCTCGGTCAGGCTGGGCTCGCCCTGCGGGGTGCGGTTGCGGTCGTGGTCGAACTGCATGTGGTCCGGTTCGAACAGCCCCAGCAACGCGGGTGCGCCGGCTGCCGCTTTCAGTTGCTGCTCGTTCCACACATAGGCGCCCTGCGGGTGCGCCTGCTTCCACTCGGCCAAAAGATCGCGGCCGTCCAGGCGCAGACCCACCTTGTCGTCGTATTCCGGGTCGCGCTCCTGCACGGTCTGGAACTGGCTGCGTCCTCCCCCCAGCACGACTTGAGGGCCGCGTCCGTAGCGGGCTGTGGACAGCAATTGCTGGGCGATGTCCTGGCAGCCGGCGGTGCGTGCGGACTCGGGCAGGTCGGTGTCGTTTTCCCAGTTGCGGTCTGGCGAATGCGCATATGTTGCCGCGGGCGTGGCATGGGTCAGGCGCGTGGTGGTGACGATGCCGGTGGCCATGCCGGCGCTGTCGGCCAGTTGCAACCAGCTCAACAGGCCCTTGTTCAAGCTGTCGGCGCAGTCGCTGCGATTGCCGCTGCTGACCCCGATCGCACCCATGTGCGACTTCACACCGGTGGTGATCGCGGTCATGGTGCCGGCCGAATCCGGCGTCTGCGAATCGGTGTTGTAGGTCTTGCTGAAGGCGGTGGCCGGGAACTGCTCCCACGACAACAGGTTTTCTTCACCGGGCCCGCCCTTGCGCTGGCCATCCAGGATGCGCGCAGCGGCGACCGTGGTCAGGCTCATGCCATCGCCCAGGAACAGGATCACGTTGCGCGCCTTGCCCGCCATGGCGCCGTTGCCGGCCGCCCGCGCCGCGCCGGAGCGGTACCACCACTGTGGGGTCTCGCCGGCCGGATGGGTCACTGGCGGCACGTCGACCTTGACCGCCGCGGGGGCAGAGGCGCTGCTTCCGGCAGTGGAGGCACAGGCGGCGACGCACAGCGTGGTCAGGGCGGCGAGGGCAGGCAGGCGGTAACGCATCGGCATCGAACTCGTGGCTGAATCGGCGCCCATTATGCCGCGATGGCTGGTGTCACACCGATGACACAGCGCTGTTCCAGTGGTGGTCTCGCGGGCAGCGCGGGCCTGGGCTATGGTGCATGCACTCTCCCCCCGGATGATTCGACGACATGAAACTGGTTGCGGCCTGGTTGCGCATTCCGTTCTGGCAACGCGTGGTGGCCGGCTTCGTGCTGGGCGCGCTGGCCGGTGCGGCAATGGGCCCGGCGGCCGATGTGTGGTTCGGCCCACTTGGCGATCTGTACGTCACCCTGATCAAGATGATTGCGATTCCGCTGGTGTTTTTCGCGGTGATCAATGCGATCTCGTCGTTGCACGGGCAAAAGTCGGTCGCCGCACTCGGCGGGCGCACGTTCTTGTGGTTCGTCATCACCGCGGCATTGGCGGTGGGCGTGGGCCTGGCGGTGGGCACGATCATGCAGCCGGGCGCCGGCCATTTCAGCTTGAGCGTGGATTCGGCCTGGACGCCGCGCGATGTGCCCAGCCCGATCAAGGTGCTGCTGGATGTCGTCCCGTCCAATCCGTTCTACGCGTTGACCGGCATCGGCACCAAGACCAATGCGGCTGGCGAAACCGTGCTGGCGGCGGGGCGTGGCTCGATCCTGCCGGTGATCTTCTTCGCGGCGCTGCTGGGCTTTGCCATGGTCAAGCTCGGCGAGCGGGTGGCCGAGGCGCGCAAGCTCACCGGGCAACTGAGCGAGATCATGATCCAGGTCACCCGCTTCGTGCTGGAGATGACCCCGCTCGGCACCTTCGGCCTGATCGCCAGCCTGGTCGGCAGCTATGGCTTTGCGAAGCTGCTGCCGTTCGGCAATTTCGTGCTGGCGCTCTACGTGGCCTGCGCGATCCATATCCTGGTGGTCTACAGCGGTCTGTTGCTTGCGCATGGGCTCAACCCGTGGAAGTTCTTCCGCGGCGCGGCGCCCGGCATGCAGGTGGCGTTCGTGAGTTCATCGAGCTTTGCGGCAATGCCGGTGGCGATGCGTTCGATCACCCACAACCTGGGCGTCAGCAAGGACTACGCCGCATTCGCGGTGCCGCTGGGCGCCAGCATCAAGATGGACGGCTGCGGCGCGATCTTCCCCGCCTTGTGCGCGGTGTTCATTGCGCAATACACCGGCGTGCCGCTGACCGCCAACCAGTATTTCGTGGTGCTGATCGCCTCGGTACTCGGCAGCTTCGGCACCGCCGGCGTGCCGGGCACGGCGGTGATCATGGCCACGATGGTGCTGAGCGCGGCGAACCTGCCGCTGGAAGTGATCGGCTACCTGTATGCCATCGACCGCATCCTGGACATGATGCGCACCATGACCAACGTGACCGGGCAGATGCTGGTGCCGGTGCTGGTGGCCAAGGAAACCGGCTTGCTCGACAAGCGCATCTACGACGCGGCGTCGAGCAATGTCGGGCTGGAAGATCCGCCTGCCGACAGTGCCAAGCCGCTGCGCTGAGGTGCCGATGCGTGCCGGATTTCCCATGCTGCGCGAACGGCTGCAGCAGCTGCCCGAGCTGGAAAGTGTCGATGGCGTATTCGTGCAGCGCGGCCTGGCTGACGACCCCTTCGCGCAGCACTACCTGGAAATCCGGCGCAAGGAAGGCCGGCTTTACAGCGATGCGCAGGTGCGCAGCCTGCCGCGTCCGAGCGGCAAATTGGGCGCCACGCTGGAATGGCGCGTACGCGCGCTGTCCAGCGGTTTGCTGGTGCGGCATCTGCAGGCGCGCGCGGGTGCGGGCGCCATGCTCGAACTCGGTTGCGGCAATGGTTGGCTGTCGCAGTTGCTGGCGCAGTCGCTGCAGCGCGATGTCTGCGGCATCGACGTCAATCGCACCGAACTCACTCAGGCCGCGCGTGTGTTCGGCCACGAGGAGCGTTTGAGTTTCGTCGCTGCCGACATCCACACCGTCGCGCTGCCTCGCGACGTATTCGACGTCATCGTGTTGCCGGCCTGCGTGCAATATTTTGCCGACCCCGCCGCATTGATCGAACGCCTGCTTGCCCATCTGCGCGAGGATGGCGAGCTGCATATTCTCGACAGCCCGCTCTACGCCACGCCGCAACGCGGCCAGGAAAGTGCAGCGCGCAGCCTGCGCTATTTCACCGAGTTGGGCGTTCCGGAGCTGGCCGCACACTACCACCAGCACACCTACGCCACCTTCGACCGCTTTGCGGTGCAGTGGTTGTTCGACCCGCGCCGCTGGAGTGCGCGTGCGCGCAAGATGCTCCGGCTGCCGCAGCCGCATTTCCCGTGGCTGTGTCTGCGCAAGCGGGACAACCTTGGAGTGAGTGGCGGTTGAGGGTGCGTGTCGAGGTTGTCTGAAAACGCGGAGCAACGTGACTCAGGTTATTCGGCGATGCCGCTTTTCCGGCTGGCGCGATAAGGTCGAAATATCCCGAGTCTGGTTCATGGACAGTGCGCTGACGCGTGCCGATGTGTGTTGCGCGCTCCATGTCGCCCGGTGTGGCGATCGCGTTGCAGGTACGCCGAGTCTCCCACCCACATGGCACACTTCCAGCTCATCCATTGACGAGGGCGGGCGGTGATTGGCCAACAGCGTGATCTGACATTTCGGTTTCTGGCCGAGCCCAGCGACGTCAACTTCGGCGGCAAGGTGCATGGCGGTGTGGTGATGAAGTGGATCGACCAGGTCGGCTTCGCCGCAGCCAGCGGTTGGAGCGGGCATTACTGCGTCACCGTGGCAGTGGGCGGCATCCGCTTCGTGGCGCCGGTGCGGATCGGCGATCTGGTGGCGGTGTCGGCCAAGCTGGTCTACACCGGCCGCAGCAGCATGCATTTCGCCATCGATGTGCGGGCGCGCAGCCCGATGGGCGGCGACTCGCGGCTGTGCACGCATTGCATCATCGTGTTCGTGGCGATGGATCCCGACGGCGTGAGCCCGGTGGAAGTGCCGTCCTGGCGCCCCGACACCCCGGAAGATCAGCGCCTGGCCGAATACGCGCTCAAGGTGATGGAATTGAGCAAGGGCATCGAGGACACCATGGCCCATTATCAGGCCGATAGGTCGCGGTAGCTGCGGGCCGTTGGCCTCTCGGCACTGTGTGCCGAAGAGCAGGCGCGATGCCTCCACACCGCGAACAGGCACGCCGTGCCCACAGGCAGTGGATGAAGGTGCGTGGGCGCCACGCGACTTATTTCGGGAGCGGGGCGCACGACATGTGGCGCTGCATGTGACTGCGCTGGCGTCCTATGAAGCTGTGATGCCAGCTGCGCCATCCGTGCCGCCATACCCTCACCCCAACTCCTCACCCCGAGCGAAAGGGGCTTCCAGGCTTGCGTGCATTTGTTTCAGAACTGCTTCACGCCCCAAAACGACAAAAACCGCGGGATCGCCGCGGCTTTTGTTGTCATGCGATCGACGCAGGTGGCAATCGAAGTGCCTTTGCTTGCCTGGCATCCAGGTGGGCACCCGGAGCGCTAATATCAGCGCAGCTGGCGCAGAGCAGGTCAGAGCACCCGACGCGCCTGGATGAACTTCTCGCTCCAGTAGCCGCTGGCCAGCGAATCCACGCGCACGTCCTTGCCACGGCTGGGCGCATGCAGGAACTTGCCGTCACCGACCACCAGACCGACATGATCGATGCGGCCACGCTTGCCGAAGAACACCAGGTCGCCCGCCTTCAGCGCAGTCGGGTCCTTGATCAGTTCGGCCGATTCGTCGCGGGCGATGTCGCGCGAGACGCGCGGCAGGTCGATACCGAGCGCGGTCTTGAACACATAGCCGACCAGGCCGCTGCAGTCGAAGCCTTCGGTGGACTCGCCGCCCCACACGTACGGGGTGCCGAGCAGGGCCATGGCGCGCTGCAGGATCACCTGCACGCGGCTGTCGGCCACGGCGTTCTGGGCGGCATTGGCCGCGCTCTGCGAGACGTCGTAGTTGGCAAGCAGACGGCTGAGGTCTCCGGCGAACATCGCCGAGCGGTCCATCAGGGGAATGGCGTCGTTGGCGGCCAGGTGCGGAAGCAGGGCGGCCAGTGTTGCGGTGGCAGCGGCGTCGGCGCGGCTGCGGGTTGCGGCTTTCTCGGCGGCGACGGCGTTGTCTGGCGTGGTCGTCTGCGGAGCGGGTGGGGTGCTGTTGGCGGTTTGCGCCAATGCCGGAAGTGCTGCAAGCCAAAGAGCGGTGGCGCATAGCAGGCGGAGCGGTTTCCGGGGCGGAAGCGGTGCGGCGCCAGTGTTGATCTGTTCGTCGTTCGTCACGCGGGAATCACAATTCTGCTGTCGATGCGGGATGATGCCTTGGTGAACGAATCGTTACGTTCAAAAAAAGTTAACTTTCCGTTTTATGACTTGTGACGTGCGTCACAAATCAGTGCAAAACACGCTTTGAACCTGAATAATGGTCACGCCAGTAGGCGCCGTCGAGGAAATCCAGGCGGACTGTACCGCCGGTGGTGGGGGCATGGACGAAGCGTCCTTCACCGACATAAATACCGACGTGGGTCACGCTGCCGCCGGAGCCGAAAAACACCAGATCTCCGGTGGCAAGTCGCTCCGGCGGGATCGGTGGGCCCTGGATTGCGGCCAGCTCGCGCGAGGTACGCGGCAGCGCCAGTGCCAGCACGTCCTTGTAGACATAGGCGACCAGCCCGCTGCAGTCGAAGCCGGTCTCCGGCGTATTGCCGCCGAATCGGTATGGCGTGCCCACCAGCCCCAGTGCGCGCATCAGGATGTTGTTGGCAGCGGCCGGGTCGGCGGGCGGTACCTGCGGCCACGCGCGCGCTGTAGGCGGCGGCGCAGGCTGGCGCCGGACCGGCTGTGGCGACGAACAACCGCCCAACAGCAGCAGGCCCAGCAACGAGCTGGCCGCGGCGCGCCGGGCGCGGGCGGCGAAAACTGGCGTGATATGCATGGAGCCGGGATAATGGGCGGTTCGAAAGGTCGCCATGATGGCGGCGCACCCGGCGGCCGACAAGCCGTCCTCCACCGTCTGCCACCGGGCAGCCCATTCAGAGCCAGGCATGAAGATCGAAAAAGACAGCGTCGTCCGCTTCCACTACACCGTTTCGGAGATCGGCCAGGAGCCGATCGAGAGCTCCAAGGAGCGTGACCCGTTGGCGATCATGATCGGCCACGGCAACATCATCCCGGGCCTGGAAGCGGCCATGATGGACAAGGAAGCCGGCGAGAGCTTCGGCGTGGACGTCAATGCCACCGAAGCCTACGGCGAATACCGCGAAGGCCTGAGCCAGCGCGTGCCCAAGAAGCATTTCGGCGCCACCAAGCTGGTGCCGGGCACCCAGGTCGTGTTGCAGACCAATTTCGGCCCGCGCGCAGTGACGGTGCAGAAGGTCGGCATGAGCGTGGTCGATGTGGACCTCAATCACCCGATGGCCGGCAAGGATCTGCATTTCGACGTGGAAATCATCGACGTGCGCGAAGCCACCGCGGAAGAGCGCGACCACGGCCATGTGCATGGCGACGGCGGTCATCACCACTGAGGTCGTGCAGGAACGCGGTGGCGCAGCAGTAGATCGACATGGCGCGCGTGCGCAATCGGTGCCTGCCGTTACACGGGCACGGCGATGTGGCATGCGCCGGTGGTGGATTCCTGTCTGTCGCTCCAGCTCGCCACCCATCTTGCGTGATTGCGATTCCTGACGGCCTGCCTCATCGGCGGGCCGTTTGCATTCTGCGGCGCGCGCCGCCGCACTTGATTGCCGAGCCGTGATGACATCCCGCGACGTGCTGTTCCCCATTGCTGCGGCCGAGCGCATCGTCGTGCTGGACGTCCTGCGCGGTTTTGCGCTGCTGGGCATCCTGTTGATGAACATGGAAGCCTTCGTCGGGCCGCTCGATCTGGCCATGACCGGCGTCGAGCCGCACTGGCATGGTGCCGACCGGCTTGCCGATGCGCTGGTCTACGTCTTCGTGCAAGGCAAGTTCTATACGCTGTTTTCGCTGTTGTTCGGGATGGGTTTTGCGATGATGGCGCAGCGCGCAGCGCAGGCTGGGTGCGCGTTTTTCGGCCAGTATCTGCGTCGCACCCTTGGGCTGCTGGCGATCGGCCTCGCCCACGCATTGCTGGTGTGGTCCGGCGATATTCTGGTGACCTATGCGCTACTGGCATTACTGCTGCTGAGCGCGCGCAGCGTGCCGACAGTGACGTTGCCGTGGTTGGCTGCATTGGTATACCTGTGCGCCCCTGGGCTGATCCTGTTGTATGGCGTGGCAGGCGAGATTGCGCAGGCCGATCCAGCGGCCGCGCTGCAGTGGAAGGCCGCCATGGCCGACGCTTCGCAGCAGGCGCTGGCGACTGTGCAAGCGCAGCGCGTCGCATTCGGAAGCGGCACCTATCTGCAAGCGACGCTGCAGCGCTGGCACGACTTTCAGGAGGCGATGACCGGCCTGAGCATCAACGGCCCGGCCATGCTCGGCATGTTCCTGCTCGGCAGCTGGTTCGTACGCAGCGGCGCGATCGCCGCGCCCGAGCGCTTCCCGCGCCTGTTTGCAACGCTGCGCTATGGCCTGTTGCCGCTCGGGCTGGGGGTGATGCTGGCAAGTTATGCATTGGAGCCGTGGATCGATCCGGCGCGGCTGGACCTGCGCCTGTCCGGCGCGTTCGCACTGTCGCTGATTGCCGGGCCGTTGATGAGCCTGGGCTATGCCGCGTGGGTGGTGCGCCTGGCACCGCGTCTGGCGTGGCTGGCGCCGGCGGGGCGGATGGCGTTGAGCAACTACCTGCTGCAATCGCTGGTGTGCACCGCGATCTTCTCCGGCTACGGGCTGGGCTATTTCGAACAGCTGCCGCGTGTGTGGCAATTGCCGTTGGCGCTGGCGTTGTTCGTGCTGCAGATACTGCTGAGCCATTGCTGGCTGCGCTGGTTCCGCTTCGGGCCGATGGAATGGTTGTGGCGCAGCCTGACCTACCTGCAGCTGCCGCCGATGTGGCGCGGCACGGCACGCACGGGGTAGCGCCAGCATGCGTGGTGCCCGCGATGATGTGGTGGTGATCGGTGCGGGCGCGATTGGCCTGGCCACCGCACTGGCCCTTGTCGAGGCGGGCCGGCAGGTACGTGTGCTCGATGCCGGTGCGCCCGGTGCGGCAACCTCGTACGGCAACTGCGGCACCATCACGCCGAGCCATGCACCGCCGCTGGCGGCGCCCGGCATGATTGCGCAGGCAATGAAATGGATGCTCACCCCGGATGCGCCGTTGTATATCCCGCCACGTCTGGACCCCGGGTTATGGCACTGGCTGCTGCGCTTCGCACGGCGTTGCAATGCACGCGATTGGCAATCCAGTGCGCAGGCGCGCGCGGCGTTGTTGCACGATGCGCGGCAGCGCTTCGATGACTGGGTTGCGCGGTATGCGCTGGACTGCGAGTTTCGCACCGACGGGCTGGATTACGTGTTCGGCGATGCGCGCCGCTTTGCGCAGTACCGCGACGAATGTGCGCTGTTGTCGCAATGGGGCATCCAGGCCGAGCTGATCGATGGTGCGGACTATGTGCGCCAGGACCCCGCATTTCGCGATGGCATTGCCGGCGCGATCCACTTCCCCGGCGATGCGCATCTGCGCCCGGAGCGTTACACCGCCGAGCTGGCGAGGGTGCTGCGCGCGCGCGGTGTGGTGATCGATGCGCACTGCCGTGTGCAGGCAATCGTGCCCGATGGCGTTGGCAGCTGCGTGCAGACCGAGCATGGCAAGCACGCTGCGCGCGAGGTGGTCATCGCAACCGGGCCATGGTCGCCAATACTGGCGGGGCAACTCGGTCTGCGCTTGCCGGTGCAGGCTGGCAAAGGCTATTCGATCACCTACAGTGCGCCGGCGCTGATGCCGCGCCGCCCGGTGGTACTGAAGGATCGCTGGGTGTTCGTGGTGCCGTGGCGCGATCGCCTGCGGATCGGCAGCACGATGGAATTTTCCGGGCGCGATACGCAGCTCAACGCCACGCGCCTGGCCGCACTGGAACGTGCAGCGGCCGACTACCTGCATGCGCCGCGCGGCCCTGCGGTGATCGAACGCTGGTACGGATGGCGGCCGATGACCTGGGACGACGTGCCGGTGTTGGGTGCAGTGCCTGGGCATCCTCACGTCTGGCTCGCGGCCGGGCATGGCATGCTCGGCATCAGCATGAGCACAGCAAGCGGACAATTGATGGCCGACCTGATCACGGGCCGCGCACCTGCGCTGGACCCGCATCCTTACCGGGCGGAGCGTTTCGCATGAGTGCGCGTTACGACTACGACGTGGTGATTCTGGGCGGCGGCTCCGGCGGCCTGGCCGCCGGATTTCGCGCGGCAAAACATGGCGCGCGGGTGGCGATCATGGAGCCCAACGAATTGGGCGGCACCTGCGTCAATCTGGGCTGCGTGCCGAAGAAGGCGATGTGGCTGGCGGCCGATCTGGCCGGCAAGATCGAGTTGGCAGGTGCACTGGGATTCGATGTGCCGCGCCCGACGCTGGCCTGGCAGGAACTGGTCACGCATCGGCAGGGATACATCGCCAACATCCACGCCAGTTATCGGCGCCGTCTCAATGAAGACGGGGTGGTGCTGATCCCGCAGCGCGGCGTGTTGCAGGACCGTCACACCATCATGGGTGGCGACGGCGTGCCGGTGACCGCCGAGCACATCGTGATCGCCACCGGTGCGTACCCGCTGCGCCCGGATGTGGATGGCGCCGAACATGGTGAAGTCTCCGACGATTTCTTCAATCTCTGTCATGCGCCTGCGCAGGTTGCGATTATCGGCGGCGGCTATATCGCGGTAGAAATCGCCGGGCTGTTGCAGGCCTTGGGTAGCCGCGTCCATCTGTTCGTGCAGGGCGAGCGTTTGCTGGAGCGCTTCGATGCCGAGCTCACGCTGCAGCTGGCCGACAACCTGCGGCATCTGGGGGTGCGGCTGCATTTCGGTTTCACCACCACGGCGCTGGAGCGCGATGCGCATGGTGCCCTGCGCGTGCATGGTCATCCGAAACATCCGGGCGAGCAGGGCAACGACGTCTTCGACAAGGTGTTCCTGGCGGTGGGACGCCGCGCCAATACCGCCGGTCTGGGCCTGGAGACGGTGGGTGTTGCGCTTGGCGACAAGGGTGAGGTGGTGGTGGACGACGGCCAGACCACCAACGTGCCGAATATTCATGCGATCGGCGATGTGGGCGGCAAGGTCGGGCTGACGCCGGTGGCGATTGCGGCCGGGCGCAAGCTGATGGACCGGCTGTTCGGCAACCAGCCCGATGCGCGCATGGACTACGACGGCGTCCCCAGCGTGGTGTTTTCGCATCCGCCGCTTGGCCAGGTCGGGCTGACCGAAGAACAGGCGCGCGCACGTTACAACGGCGCGGTGCGCGTGTATCGCAGCAATTTTCGCCCGATGCTGCACGCACTGGCCGACGCGCCGCAGCGCAGCCTATTCAAGCTGGTGTGCGTAGGCGAAGAGGAACGCGTGGTCGGCGTGCATCTGCTGGGCGAGAGCGCCGAGGAAATGCTGCAAGGTTTTGCGGTGGCGGTGAAGATGGGCGCGACCAAACACGACTTCGACGAGACCGTGGCGATTCACCCCACCTCGTCCGAAGAGATCGTGTTGATGCATTGAGGGTCGGGTTGCGGAGTAGCGTCGCCGTTGCGGATTGTTGGGTGATTGCAAGCTGGTGGTGCCTAAGCTTCGATCAAGGGCAGGTTGCGAAGTTCACTGCCGTCGTAGCCTCACCCGGCGCCGTGCGCCGCCTTCTCCAGATTGGAGAACGATCGAAGCCTCTCTCCCTGCGGGAGAGGGGTTGGGGTGAGGGTCGGTACAAGCGACGTATCGATCCAGCTCGCTGTGATGTCCAACATTGGCTGTCGCGTCACTTGGCGTCGAGTGACGACTGACCGCGCTGATCGATTTCTGTGTGTGGCTTTGCCCCGTACCCTCACTCCAACCCCTCTCCCGAGGGGAGAGGGGCTTTTCGCTTGTCTTCGCGTGGGAGGGTGGTGCGCAATGGCGTGCCCATTAGCTGGCATGCTTGCGCGATGTCCAAAGCCCGCCTGCCAGCGTCGCATCCATGTGCCACTCCCGCTGGGCGTGCCGCTCTCAAGGCGGAAGCACTTTCCAGCGAGCAGGCGCGACTGCGCATTGTTGCGGTGATCCGTGCAATTCCTTCTGGCCAGGTGGCCGGCTACGGCGAAGTCGCACTGCGTGCCGGTCTTCCCGGACGGGCGCGGCTGGTGGCGCGCGTGCTCAGCGGCAATGACGACCCACAGTTGCCCTGGCACCGCGTGTTGCGCAGCGACGGCCGGATCGCCCTGCCCGAAGGCTCGGCAGGCTATCGCGAGCAGTGTCAGCGGTTACGCGCCGAAGGCGTGCAGGTAGCGCGGGGGCGTGTGCGCCGGGCCAGTGCTGCGCAGCGGTTGGATGCGGCCGTGTGGGCGCCTTCATAAGCCTGCCGTTATCATCGGGGGCATTCCGAAGGAGGCCGCCATGCCCCAACTGCCCCCCGTCACCAAAGCGTTGTTGATCGCCAATATCGGCTTGTTCCTGTTGCAGTGGGCCTTGGGCGATCTGGGCGCCGGGGTGCTGCCGTCCGACACGGCACTGTCGTCGTTGATGCTGTGGCCGATCTCCAACGGCTTCGATGCGTTTTCGCTGGGCGCCAGTTTCATGCCCTGGCAGTTGCTGACCTATGCGTTCCTGCATGGCGGTTTCAACCACCTGTTCTTCAACATGCTGGCGCTTTTCATGTTTGGCGCGCCGTTGGAACAGACCTGGGGCCAGAAGCGCTTTCTCACGTACTATCTGGTGTGTGTGGCCGGTGCCGGCGTGTGCCAGCTGCTGATGGCCTGGTTCACGCAAAGCGGTGCGCCGGTGGTGGGTGCGTCGGGCGGTGTGTTCGGCTTGCTGCTGGCCTACGGCATGTTGTTCCCGAATCAGCGCGTGATGCTGCTGTTCCCACCGATTCCGATGAAGGCGCGCACCTTCGTGATCGTGTTCGGCGCGATCGAATTGTTCCTGGGTGCAACCGGCTGGCAGCCGGGCGTGGCGCACTTCGCGCATCTGGGCGGCATGCTGTTCGGCTGGTTGATGATCCGCTACTGGCGCGGCCAGTCGCCGTTCGGCGGCAACGGTGGCCGCAAGGGCGGTGGCAAGGGCCGCAAGCCGCCGTTGCGCGTGGTGCGCTGAGTCGGCCACTCACCGGAGCTGCACTGCGTCGTAGGAGCGGCCCTGGCCGCGATGGGGCTTTATCGGTTACGTCCATCGCGGCCTGGTCCGCTCCTGCGTGATCGGGGAAGGCGGTGGACATAAAAAAAAGAGCGCGGAATCCGCGCTCTTTTTTTGTTGCCAGTGGTGACGGGTTGATTGCAAGGGATGACCAGACGCTTGAGTCAGCGCCAGATCTTGATCTGGTCCGCATCCACACGCTGCATTGGCTGGCCCGGCTTGCAGGTGAACGCTGCCCCGAACTCCGGCAGGTTCGACAGCGGGCCGTTGGTGCGCCACTGGCCCGGTGCGCGGATGTCGGCGCTTGCGCGCTGCACCGCTTCGTTGGGCGACAACTGCTGTGCCCACAAGCCGGCCCAGGCAGTGAAGAACGCCTGTTTGTCGGCCTCGGTCGCTGCCGGCTGCGCCTTGCTGAAGGCCTGCCAGGCCAGTTCGACGCCGGCCAGGTCGGCCAGGTTCTCTTCGGCGGTCTGCGCGCCATTGACCTTGGCGTTGGGCACGCCCGGGTACGGGTAGGTCGAGAACTGATTGGCCACCTTGCCGGTGAGCAGCGTCCAGCTGGTCTTTTCTGCCGGCGTCCACCAGCTGCGCAGCTCGCCCTTGGCATCGACCAGCGAACCCTTGGCGTCGATCGCGCGGGTGAGCTCGTGCGCGACCAGCGCACCGTAGGCGCCGTACTGGGCCGCCGGGATGCTGCCGGTGCTCAGCACCGGTGCCTGCAACACGGCAGCGGTGACGATCAGGCGGTTCTGCGCGATGTCGTAAGCCAGCGCCGGCTGCTGCGGCAACACGTCCCAGCGACGGTCGGCGTTGCCCTTGCCGATGCGCTTCATTTCTTCGCGGTGGCGCCAGGTCGAGGCGATCAGCATGTTGCCGCCGAAGCTGCCGCGGCCCATCGGCTGCACGGTGTAGTCCAGATCGCGACGCGGTGCGCCGACTTCGATCTTCATCGCAGCCAGCTTGGCCTTGGCTTCGGCCACCGCTTCGCCATTGCCCCAGCCGGTGCGCTCCAGCGCGGCCAGCTGCGCGTCGCGCACCTGGTCGGCGATGGCTTCGGCCTGGCGGCGGGTGTCGCTGCTCAGGTAACGCGCCACATACTCGCGGCCGAGCATCGGGCCGGCAGCGACGTTGATCGCATCCAGCACCTGCTGCCAACGCTGCGGCGGCAAGGCGTCGCCACGCAGCAGACGGCCGCGGAACTGGGACTCGGCATCGTGGAAGCTCTTGGACAGGTAGGGCGCCATGGCATCGCCCACGCGCCAGCGCAGGTAGGCCTTCCACTGCTCCGGCTTGATGCTGACGATCATGCTGTCGAGCTGCTTGAACATGGCCGGGTCGGCCATCGACACCAGATCGTCCTTGACGCCCTGCGCCTCCAGGAAGTCGGCCAGGCGCAGGTTCTTGTACTGCTTGGTCAGCTCCTTGGTGGCGATCGGGGCGTAGTTGTTGAACGGGTTGTTGATGCCCTGCACCGACTGTGCGCTACGCGCCAGTGCGGTTTCGATCTGCAGCACGGAGGCGGCATCGGCTTCGAGCTTGTCGGCCGGGGTGCCGGTCAGCGCCAGGATCTGCTTGACGTAGGCGCGGTAACGGCCCATCAGCGCCTGGGTGTCGGCGTCGGTGCGGGTGTAGAAGGCCGGGTCGGGCAGGCCCATGCCGCCCTGCATGAAGTAGCCGATGTGGCGATCGAGCGCCTTCAGGTCCACGTCCGGGCCAAAGTTGAAGCCGACCGGGATGCCGACCTGATGCAATGCGGCGATGGAAGCGGGGACGTCCTTGGCCTTCTTGATCGCGTCGATGCGCGAAAGCAGAGGGGCGATCGGGTTGGAGCCGTCCTTTTCGACCGCCGCTTCGTCCAGGCCGCTGGCCCAGAAATCGCCAAGCAGCTTCTGCACGTTGCCCTGCGGGGCCTTCATCGATGCATCGAGCAATTCGCGCTGCTGCTGCAGGGCGCGCTCGGACAACTGGCCCAGCGCGGTGACGGCGCCGGCCTGCGGCACCGGATTGGCCTTGAGCCAGTTGGCGTTGGCGTAGTCGTAGAAATTGGTGCAGGCCGCCGAGACCGCCGGGGCCTTGGGCGCTGCGGCCTTCTTCTTGCGAGCGGCGTCGGCGTCGGGGGCGGACAGCAGCGAGATCAGGCTGAAGCCAAGAGCGAGGGCAAGCGGACGAATGGTGGGCATCGAGAAGAAGGGTGGCCAAAGTAAAGTCGGCGGAGTTTAGCAAGGCTGCGTGCCGCGCAGGCGGGCGGGCGCGGCCGTTCGTCAGCACTACCGGCCGTTTGCATGAACGCGACAGGCCCGCGCGTGCGGGCCTGTGCGGTGTTATCGCATTGGAAGCGCTTGCAGCCGCTTACCAGATCACCACGCGGTCCTTGTCGGCGCGCACCATCGCATCGCCTGCCTTGCAGGAGAACGCCTGGGCGAACTGCGGCATGTTGGACGGCGAGGCGATGGCCCGCAGGTTGGACGGCGAGTGTGGGTCCGAAGCCAGATAGACCAGCTGCTGCTGTTCGCGGATCTGCTCGCGCCAGTTGCGTGCAAAGCCCAGGAAAAACCGTTGTTCCGGGCGGTAGTCGTCGATCGTCTGTGCGCGCTCGGGATGCTCGCGCAGTGCGGTTTGCAAGGCATCGTAGGCAATGTTGATGCCGCCCAGATCGGCGATGTTTTCGCCCAGGGTGAGCTTGCCGTTGACGTGCAGGGTTGGATGGTTCGGCAGCGGCACATAGGCGTCGAATTGCTTGACCAGCAAATCGGTGCGCGCTTCGAAGGCCTTGCGATCCTGCGGCGTCCACCAATTGACATTGTTGCCCGCGCCATCGAATTGGCTGCCCTGATCGTCGAAACCATGCGACGCCTCATGGCCGATGATCGCGCCGATCGCGCCGTAGTTCAGCGCGTCATCCGCGTTGGCATCGAAAAATGGCGGCTGCAGGATTGCGGCCGGGAAATTGATGGAGTTCGTCTGGGGGCTGTAGTACGCGTTGACCGTCTGTGGCGTCATCGTCCAGCGCTTGCGATCGGTGGGTTTGCCGATCTGCGCAATGTCGTAGTGGTAGTTGAACTTTGCCGCGGCCTGCAGGTTGCGGTAATACGCGCCAGGCACGATTTCCAGCCCGGACCAGTCGCGCCACGTGTCCGGGTAACCGATCTTGGGCAGGAAGGTTTCCCACTTTGCCAAGGCCTTGGCCTTGGTCTGCTCGCTCATCCAGTCGACGTGCTCGATCCGTGTCTTGAGTGCGGCGCGGATGTTGTCCACCAATTCTGCGGCGCGTTGCTTGGTGTCGGGCGTGAAGACCTTGGCGACGTACAGTTGGCCCAGGCCTTCGCCCATGGCCCCGTTGACCGCGCCAAGAACGCGCTTCCAGCGCGGCCGTTGTTCGGGCTGCCCGGACAACGTCTTTCCATAAAAGGCGAAGTTGCTATCGACGAATGCCTTGCTGAGCTGCTTGGACGCGTCATCGATGGTGTGGAAGCGCAGATATGCCTGCCACTGCGCCACCGGCGCGGTGGCTAATTGTTGATCGAATGCCGCGAAAAAGCGTGGTTGCGATAGCGAGAAGCCGGGGCCGACATCCACGCCCTGTGCGGCGAAGAAGGTTGTCCACGAAAAGTGCGGTGTGATCTTGTCGGCATCGGCAACGCTGAGGAAGTGGTATTGATTCTTGGGTTGGCGAGCGTCGGTCGGCGCAAGCGATGCAGCAGCCAGGCGCGATTCGAGCGCCATGACGTCGTTGGCCTGGCGTTTGGCCGTGTCGGCATCGCTCCCGGTGAGTTCGAACGATTTGGCAATGTAGGCGAGGTAGGCCGCGCGGATGGGAGCGTATTGCGCAGCGGTGTAATAGTCCCTGGTCGGCAGGCCCAGGCCGCTTTCCTGGGCAAACGCGATCTGCTGTTCGGCCTTGCGGAAATCGGGGCCGGCACCGAAGTTGAACACCAGTGCGTCGCCTTCTGCGTAGCGTTTGGTGATGTAGTCGGCAATCGCGGTGCTGGAGCTGAGTGCGGCAATCGCCTCCAGCTGCGGACGAATGGGGTCGTAGCCGGCTGCTTCGATGGCGCGTTCGTCCATGCCCGAGGCGTACAGCACGCCCAGTTTGCGGGTCAGGGGATCGGATTGTTTGTCTGCCTGCTCTGCAGCGGCTTCGACAATCTGTCGCTGCGTGGCCAGGCTCTTTTCCAGCAGTTCGTCGAACACCCCCCAGCTGGTCTGGTCGGGTGGGATCGGATTGGCTTTGGCCCACTTGGCATTGACGAAGCTATCCAGGTTCGTACACGCGCTTGACGCGGTGTCCAGCTGGCCGATATCAAAGGCCGGCTTGGATGGGGGGGCGGTCGCAGTGGGCGCCGGCGCGGCCTGCGTCTGCACGCTGTTGTCGTCGGATGTGCGCTTGCAGCCCGCCAGTGCGACCAGCAGGGCAAGGGCGAGTGTCGACGTCTTGATGGCTGACATGGGGGAAGGTCGCGGGAAGGAGCGCCGAGGATAGGCGGGCGCAACCGTATTGGCGCATGCGCTTGAGCTTTGTTGAGACTTGTATTTAACGCAAGTGGCTGTTGCGCCAGAGAGGCTCTGAGGGCGCGCAGAAGACACAAGAACACGGCTGTTTGAAGCCAAAGAGTGACGTTGTAAACGTCAGTGTTCGGGTGCAAACACTCTTTGTAGGGCAATGAGATTGGCGACTGATACGCGGCCACAGCCAACCCACGGCGCAGGCCCTGCATCGGACGCGTGAAGGGATCTCGCTGCTCACGCTGCAGTTCCCAAAAAAAGGGCGACGATCTTTCGATCGCCGCCCGCATTTTTTTACAGCGATTGCGCAGTTACCAGATCACAACCTGCCGGTCGCCCTGGCGCACCATCGCATCGCCGGCCTTGCACGAGAACGCGGCGGCGAAGGCCGGCATGTTCGACGGTGCACCGATGGCGCGGAAGTTGGCCGGTGCGTGCGGGTCGGTCTTCAGGCGCACGACGAGTTCTTCGGGGGTGAAATTGCGGCGCCACACCGTGGCCCAGTTGAGGAAGAAGCGCTGGTCGCGGGTGATGCCGTCGGTCTTGGGGTCGTCCTTGCCGGCGGTGGCCGTTTTCATCGCGTCGTAGGCGGTGTTGAGGCCGCCTAGGTCGGCAATGTTTTCGCCCAGGGTCAGATCGCCCTTGACCTTGTCACCGGCCGGCGTGCGGTAGCTGTCGAACTGCGCCACCAGCTTGCCGGTGCGTGCCTTGAACGCGTCCAGGTCTTTCTGCGTCCACCAGCCCGGATCCGGGATGAAGTTGCCATCGGCACCGAAGCGGCTGCCCTGGTCGTCGTAGCCGTGGGTCATCTCATGCCCGATCACCGCACCGATGCCGCCGTAGTTCATTTCCTCCGGTGCGTTCGGGTCGAAAAACGGCGGCTGCAGGATCGCGGCCGGGAACACGATCTCGTTCTGCAGCGGGTTGTAGTACGCATTGACCGTCTGCGGGCTCATGCCCCATTCGGTCTTGTCCACCGGCTTGCCGATCTTGGACAGGTTCCACTTGTAGTTGAATTCCTGCGCGGCCAGCACATTGCCCAGGTAGCTATCGCGACTGGTGGCAAGGCCGTTCCATTCGCGCCACTTGTCCGGGAAGCCGATCTTGGGCGTGAAGCTTTCCCACTTGGCGATCGCCTTGGTCTTGGTCTCCGGGCTCATCCAGTCCAGCTTTTCGATGCGCGCTTTCAACGCGGTGCGCAGGTTGCTCACCAGGGTTTCCATCTTGGCCTTGGAGTCGGCCGGGAAGGCGACCTTGACGTACATCTGGCCTAGTGTTTCGCCGGCCTTGCTGTTAATGGTGGCCAGCACGCGCTTCCAGCGCGGCTTGATTTCCTTCTGGCCGCGCATGGTCTTGTTGTAGAACGCGAAGTTCTCGTCCACGAATGGCTGGCTCAGGAACGGCGAGGCGCCATCGACGATGTGGAAGCGCAGGTACGCGCGCCAGATCGCCGGGTCGGTGTCGGCAATCATCTTGCTCACTTCCTGATGGAACGCCGGAATCGCCAGCGAGAACATCTCCGGCGTGGCCACGCCTTGCGAGGTGAAGAACTCGGTCCACGACCAGTTCGGGGTCAGCGTGTCGGCATCGGCCGGGGAGATCGGGTTGTAGGCCAGCGAGGCATCGCGCGACAGTTGCGTGCTGGTCTTGGAGACCTTGGCCAGGCGGGTTTCGAATGCGACCACCTGCTTGGCCTGCGCGGCGGCATCGGCCGCAGCCACGCCGGACAGTTCCAGCACCTTGGCCACGTGCGCCTGATAGGCCTCCAGCTTGGCCTTGTTGGCGGGGCTGGTGTAGTACTCAGGATCCGGCAGACCCAGGCCACCCTGCATCGCATAGGCGATGTTCTGGCTGGATTTCTTGAAGTCAGCCTCGGCGCCGAAGCTGAAGAGAACGTTGTGGCCCTTCGCGGCGCTGCTGCGCAGATAGCCCACCAGCTTGGTCTGGTCGCTGATGGCGTCGATGGCGGCCAGTTCCGGCTTCAGCGGCGCGATGCCCTGGGCATTGATCTTGGCTTCGTCCATGCCGGTGGACCACAGGTCGCCGACGATCTTTTCCACGCCGGTGGCGCCGGTGTCGGCGGCGGCCTGTTCGGCCAGCTGCTGCTGGACCGCATTGGAGCGTTCGTCGAGCATTTCGAACGCGCCCCAGCTGGTGCGGTCGCCCGGCACCGGGTTGGCGGCCAGGAACTTGGCGTTGGCGTAGGCATTGAGATCGGTGCAGGCGTTGCCGTTGGCATCCAGATCGGCCGCGGTGAACTGGTTCACCGCCGGCAGCTTGCTCTGGTCCAGGGTCAGCGTCTTGGGTGCAGCGGACGTGGTTGCCGCTGTGTCGCCCGCGGGGGCGGCAGGCGCGGCGTCTTCAGACTTCTTGCAAGCGCTCAGCGCGGTGGCCACGGCCAGGGTCAACGTCAACAGATGAGGTGTACGAATCACAAAGGACTCCAGAAGCATCAATGGGAAGCCCCGTCGCCAGGGCCGTGGCCGGCACTCTACGCCTCGCCAGCCGGATGGCATGGTGTCGGAGTTCATGGGTGCGGGGTGTGTAGATGGT
Source organism: Xanthomonas nasturtii (assembly GCF_001660815.1). GTDB lineage: Bacteria > Pseudomonadota > Gammaproteobacteria > Xanthomonadales > Xanthomonadaceae > Xanthomonas > Xanthomonas nasturtii. Next base: position 3,616 of record NZ_LYMI01000027.1, on the reverse strand, counting down.
CGGGAGGCGGGCTGCGAAGCAGCTGCACCAGCAGTCGCACTTAAAAAAACGGCCCCTTTCGGGGCCGTGGTGAAGTGCGTGTTCTAGTTCCGAATGCTGCGCTTAAAAGTCATAAGCCGCAGAGAGACGAACGAACCGCGGTGGGTTGAAGTAGGTGCCCATGCCATACGTGTTCGACACCGTGTAACGGTCATCCCCGTACACCGCTTCCGCACGGGTGGCATCGCGGTCGTTGAGTACGTTGAAGACCTGCAGCCCGATGGCGAGCTTGTGATCGGCAAACGACGGGCGATAGGTCACGCCCAGGTCCAGATTCGTCAGCCAAGGCGTGCGGCCTGCGTCGCCCGGACGCGAAGGGGAACCGGCGCAATAGTGGTAGGCCGACTCATAGCCGATCGGATCCTGCTCGCCCTCACCGAAATAGCCCAAGCACGATTTGGGTGTGCCGGACAACACGCGCACTGTGGCAGATGCCATCCATTCCGGTGTGAACTGATAGGCACCGAATGCCTTGAACTGATGGCGGCGATCATTGGCCAGACTTCCGCCTGCGTAGTACATCAGCTCTGCCGAGTCCCAATCCTGCGTTTTGGAAACGTCAGCCTGTCCCAGATCGGATTTCACCTGGCCTTCGGTGTTGCCGTACAGATGCGACCAGGTGTAATCGACGCGGCCGAACCACTTTTCGTCAAATGGATGTTCCAGGAACAAGTCGACCGACACGTAGTTACGCTTGGCACCGCTGGTGAATCCCCAATCCTCCTGAGACATGCGCACCTGCGTGCGGCCCGAGCCGTCAACATTGGTCAGGTTGTAGGTGTTGGTTTCGCCAGGATTGAACATCACGCAACCAGGAATGGCGACCGATGAGGCGTCGATGCCACCGGCTTCGAGCTTGTCGGCGATCCGGCCTGTATCGCAGACATCGTCGATCGCGGTCTGCAGCTTGCGATAGGTCACCTTTGCACCCGAGTTCCACTTCTCGCCGAGCGTCTTTTCGAAGCCCATCAGGAACTCATCCTGGTACTGAGACTTCAGATCGCTCGGTGCGAACGAATTCGGGTCGGGCGTCTGGCCGTATTCGCCGTTCGAGGAGACCGGGCCCGGGCCCAGCGCTCTCAAGCCGGTCGGCTCTCCGTTTGCATCCAAGCCGCTATACGCGAAATATTCGTCGGTGTAGGTGGAGGCAGACGCACCACGCACTGCAACACTGTTTGGCAGCGCCAGGTAGTAACGCCCGAGGTTGGCATACAGCTTCAGCGACGAATCGCCGAACACATCCCAGCTCACGCCCAGACGTGGTGCCCATTGGTCGCCACTGTCAACGTACGGAGCGCCGGCACTATTGAAGTTGGTGAACTTGTCGTTGCGGATGCCCAGCAGGACCAGCCACTTGTCGCTGACCTGCCAGCGGTCTTCCAGGTAGTACGCCTTCTGCTCGACGGCCATGCTGGTGGTCGTGGTGAAGATACGGCGCTGCGCATAGTAGCCATTGCCGCCCGATGGGCCGACACCCAGACTAGGACGGATGTCGACAGCCGGGTTGGACTGCCGTGCGAACAACCACTGGTATCCAGGCCCAGTGGTGCGAACACCCTCGTCAGACGCATTGAAATACATGTTGTCCACGCCAGCGGTCAGGTCGTGGTCACCGAGCCGGTATTCGAGTTCAAGCCGCAGGCTGCGGGTCTTGTTCTGTGGGCGATCGGCCTTGGTGCGGCTGCTTGCCTGATCGTTGGTAATCGGCGCACCGCCGGTCAGTGCAGGATCCTGATTGGTCACATTCTGCAGGTAAGGCAGGTTGGAGACGTACGGATTGCTCTGCAGATTGTCCTGGCGGCTACGGCCCCAGGTGGCGTTCAAGGTCAGGTCATCGGTGAGATAACCGGTGTACTTGAAGATGTCGTAACGGTCCTTGATCTTGTAGGCATCGGCGAATGTCCCGCTACGACCACCGCCGGACAAGGTGTCGTAGTCGAAATCGGTGTAGTAGCCCGCGCGACGATCGGTGCTTTCGATGCGGGTGTATTCCAGGATGTTGCTGTCGTTGATGTTCCAGTCGATCTTGCCGTAGAACTTCGGCGCGCTGTAGGAGTAGTTGTTCCGCCCCAGGACGCTTGCTGCGCTGGAGTTGGTGGACACGCCATCGGTCTTGTCGGATTCGCCGGCAACAAACACGAACAACTTGTCTTCGATCAGCGGTCCGCCCGCGTAAGCGCTATAGACAGTACGGTTGGCTGCGTCGTCCTTGCGGCTACGGTAAAGCGTTCCAGGCTGGTCGGGATTGGTGTATTCGAAATCTGCTGGCAGCGTGTTGTTGGGGAAGCGCACGTTTTCGGGCGAGCTTGCCAGTGCCTTGGGCTCCCACACGGCCTGAGCGCCGAAGTGCCATTCGTTGGTGCCGCGCTTGCCCACCTGATTGATCACGCCGCCAGTCGAGCGACCGTAGCGCGCGCTGTAACCGCCGGTGTAGGTTTCCTGCTGGTCGATGGCGCCATACGGCAAGCTCACGCCACCCAGGTTGCTGAGCGGATTGCTGACATTGAATCCGTTGATGTAGTACGCATTTTCGGTGACGCCTGCGCCGCCGAACGACACGACCGAACGCGAGCCGTTATCGAACGCGCCGCTGCCTGCGACGGCCCCTGGTGCCAGCAGCGCGATTGCTTCGGCGCTGCGTCCAAGTGGCAGGATCGCAAGCTGCTGGGAAGTGATGACCGAACGTGACGACGTGGAGCTGACATCGATCTTCGGTGCGTTTGCGGCGGTGACGGTGATCGCGCCGAGCGTGGTTGCATCGGCGTTGCCGCCGGAAGCACCAGCGCCAGCGAACGAGACTTCGGTGCCCGAGCCGACGCGCAGCTGCACGTTCGTGCGGGTATCGACGACTTGGTCGCCGCGCTTCAGGGTGACGGTGTAGGCGCCCACCGGCAGCGAGCCCAGGTTATAGCGGCCAGTGGCGTCGATGGTGATGGTGCGGCTGAGGCCGGTATCGCTCTGTACGACAATGGTGCTGCCCGCTTCGGAGGGAGCGCTGCCGTAGATGCTGCCGGTGGTGCTCTGCGCATAGACCGCGCCGTTGGCTAGGCAAGCACCGAGCACGACGGCAAGGGCGGTACGTTTGAGGACCTGGCGACGAAACTGATTGCTCATTCCTGACCTTTCAACTGGAGTGCGGATAAGGGGCGGTCATCGGGGAGTCGGATGGCCTTAACCCGAACGTAATGAATGTCTGCGCGGCAGTGCAAGCATTTACAACGATTTGTTAATGAAATAATGGAAATCCGCACAGGAAGCGAGGAAGTCGGCACAGAATCCCGGCCGGGCGCACATGCAAACAAACAACCTCGACTGCATGTTCGAGTTAATGGTTACGTTCGATAAAGATTGCAGCCAGCTCAACCAAGCTAGCTCGACCGCCATCTGCTTTATGCAGAGGCGGATGAATGTCCCAGGCTCGCCGAACCCGCAAAAAAAAAGCCCCGACACTGAAGTGACCCCCGGAAGTTGGACACCCCGTCCAACTCCGAGGATTTCATGAATCGATATGATGCACGCTTCAAACTTCAGGTCGCCAAGGAGGCCTGCAAGACCTCAATCTCGCTCAAGGCGGTGG
>NZ_LYMI01000026.1 GCF_001660815.1 Xanthomonas nasturtii | reverse complement strand
ACATCGGTCAGTTGAGACAGCCGCTGGCGCTCCTGCTGCACCGTCGCCAACACCTGCGTGCGGCGCTGCTGGTACTCGCGCAGCTGACGGCGCCAGCCTTCCAGCGGCTGGTAGGGCGTGAGTGATACCACCATCGCCATCTGCGCCAACACACGCGCATCCAAGGTGTCGGTCTTGGCCAGTTGGCCGATGGCCTTGGCAAAGTCACGCGCTTGGCGAGGGTTCACACGCGCCACCGGCAGGCCGGCCGCATGCAGCGCATCCAGCGCTGCCAGTTCGTAGCCGCCCGTGGCCTCCAGCACCACTTGGTGCAGCTCCATGTGTCCCAGCCAGCTGCGCAGCTGGCGCAGACCTGCCGCCGTGTTGGGGAAGCGCCGCTCGCCTTTGCAGCCATGCACATGCACATCCAACCACTGCTTGCTGACATCGATACCTACGCCGTATGCCATGGAAAAACTCCGCTATGCTCGAAGGGTCGAGAGCTCTCCTGGGCTGCCCAGCCTGATCGTTACGAGTGCCAACTCCAGCAACTGTTCGGGCGTTTGCCAGGAGATCCCGGCGTGGCGACCTCGCTCTCCCGCGGTTGTTTAGACCTGTGGGTTATCGGTCGACCACGCCGGCTCTCGACACCTAATCTGGCAGATCGCCAAGAGATAAGGGGTTGGGGTGAGGGTGCGGGGCGAAGCCACTCACGCATTCGACAGCGCGACGCTTCGTTCAACCGCATGGTGCTCGGTCAGCAGCGCGACGCTCCGACCACCAAACCCCACGAGGCTGCGCCCGTACCCTCATCCGCCCCTGCGGGGCACCTTCTCCCGGCGGGAGAAGGGGATGATGCACCGCGCCACTGAAAGCCCCTCTCCTGCGGGAGAGGGGTTGGGGTGAGGGTACGGGGCAAAGCCACACGCGCATTCGACAGCGGGACGCTTCGTTCAACCGCATGGTGCTCGGTCAGCAGCGCGACGCTCCGACCACCAAACCCCACGAGGCTGCTCCCGTACCCTCATCCGCCCCTGCGGAGCACCTCTCCCGGCGGGAGAAGGGACTCTCCCTGCGCACCCGCACTACGCACGCGATGAGCGCAGCAAGGCCTACCGCATCCCCTCGACCAACTGTTTGGCGCCCGGGCGGATGCCGGTCTTGGCCGCGTCGTAGGCGCCAAGGCTGGTGCTGGATCAGGCAATCAAAAAACTGTCGCCCGACGCTCGGCCGCTGGTCCACTCTGACCAGGGATGGCACTACCAGCACGCGACCTACCGGCATCAGCTCGAACAGCACTGTCTGACACAAAGCATGTCCCGACGCGGCAACTGCCTGGATAACGCGGCCATGGAGAGCTTCTTCGGGACGCTGAAGTCGGAATTTTTCTACCTCAACCGCTTTGACAGCATCGACAGCCTGGAAGCCGGGCTGGTGGAGTACATCAGGTACCACAACGAAGACCGCATCAAGCTGAAATTGAAAGGCCTGAGCCCGGTAAGTACCGGCAACAGGCCACGCACGTCGTCTGATTGCCAACTGTCCAACTTTTGGGGGTCACTTCACCCCGGCGGCACGCAGCGCAGGCTGGCGTGCCGTCCGCCCAGCATCCTGGCTACCGCTCAGCGCTGCAGAATGGCGCGCAGCGCCGCGTCCAGGTGGGCGTACTGGAAGCCGAAGCCGGCAGCGAGCGCGCGTTGCGGCAGCACGCGTTGGCTGACCAGCAGCAGGTCGGCCATTTCGCCGAAGCCCAGCCGCAGCACGCCGGCCGGCAGCGCCAGCAGGGCGGGGCGGTGCAGCACCTGGGCCAGCGTGCGCGCGAAGTCGGCGTTGGTGACCGGGTTGGGCGCGGTCGCGTTGTAGGCGCCGGGCTCGCCGTGCTGCAGCAACCACAGCAGCAGCGCGACCATGTCGGCGCGATGGATCCAGCTCATCCAGTGGCGGCCATCGCCGAACGGCCCGCCGCCGCCGAAGCGGAATGCCGGCAGCATGCGGGCCAGCGCGCCGCCATCGCGGTCCAGCACGATGCCGGTGCGCACCCAGCTCACGCGCGGGCCGAGGGCGGCAATGGTATTGGCTTCGGCTTCCCAGTCGCGGCACAGCACGGCAGAAAAGTCGTCGCCGGCGGTGTCGGTTTCGGTCAACACGGTGTCGCCACGTTCGCCGTAATAGCCCACGGCCGACCCGGAAATCAGCACCGCGGGGCGCTGCGCGACCGGCTGCTGCGCGATCCAGTCATGCAACTGGCGGGTCATGCCCAGGCGAGATGCGCGGAAGCGCTGCTTGCTCGCATCGCTCCAGCGGCCGGCGGCCAACGGCTCGCCGGCCAGATTGATTACCGCATCGGCGCGCACGCCGTCCAGCGTGTCCACTGCGGTGACGCCCGGCAGCTTGCGGCTGGCGCGGCGCGGGTCGCGGGTCAAGACGCTGACCTTGTGCCCGGCCTGCAGCAATGCCGGGCACAAGGCCTGGCCGATGAAGCCGGTGCCGCCAGTGATGAGCAATTGCATGAGAGGCCCCTGGGCCGAATCGATGCGGCACGATAGGCCAGGGCGCAGCCAAGCGAGGTGAAGCTGCGCGGCGATGCATCGTGCACGCCGGCTGCATGTCGCGCTGTGGTCCCGGAGCGGCTGGCAACACAGGGTGAGCAGTCGTCACAAGGCGGAAGGCCCCGCCCAGGAGCCATGGCGCACCAGATCCTTATATGCCGATGCACTTCGGCGCCGATGCCAAGCGTTGTCGGGCCCGCCTCACGACTGCCCAGCACTTTGTCAGCCACTCTTAGGCCAAGACAAACGCATGGCCCAGGTACGCCGTTGCCGGCCCGCAAACGCAAACGCGCCGGGCGTGCCGGCGCGTTTGCAGGTAACGGCTTGATCAGTTGCTTACTTGGACGAAGACACCGCGTGGGCGCGTTCGAAATGTGCCGACACCACGCGGCGGGTCTCTTCCAGATGCTGTTTCACCGGTGCGCTTTCGGCGGCGGGCAGCAGCTCCGAATCGAGGATCTTGATGGTGTCGCCGTGGTCGATGACCATGTTGCGCATGAAGGCATTGCGGTACGCGTCCTTGCCATCGGGCAGGGTCAGGGTCTTGGACAGCGCTTCCACGGAGGCCTTGCCCTTGGCACGCATGGCGTCGGCGCGCGGGCTTTCCGCTGCACCGAGGGCCTTGGTCTTTTCAAGGTTGGCTTCGTGGTCGTGCAGCATCTGCTGCGCGAATTCGCCGGTGGCGCCGCCCAGATCCTGTTCGATGGCCTGCTTGGCGAGCGCAATCTCGTTCTCGTCGATGGCTGCCAGCACGCCCAGCACTGCGGCATCCCCCTTGGCCAGTTCGGTCGCGCCGCTGCCGCTGACCGGTGCAGCGGTCGGTTCCGGCGACACTGCCGGGGCAGTACGCGACGCATCGCCACCGGGACGATCGCAAGCAGTAAGGGTGAGCATGGCCAGCAGCGAAGCAGTAACGAGCGTGGATTTCATGGATGTCCTGGAATGAATCGGCAGTGCCGCTGGGTGTATGCAACGGAGCCGCTATGCGGCTCCGGGGAATGCGTCGATCAGGCCCATTGCGGCTGGGCGACGGGCGTTATGCCCAATGATCTGGCTGGAATCTTCGGAGCGCGCACTGCGTCCTGCGCACTGCGACAGGTGCGTGCCATGCGTGCCGTGCGTTCGCGGATCAGCGCGTGTTCGCTGGTGGGGGCGCTACCCAGCAAACTGGCGACGTGGAAGCCAAGGATTTCCTCCGCGCGGTCGCCCTGGTCGCTGACGATGTGCGGAACCAACCGCTCCAGTCGTTCCAGCTCCTGCTGCACTTGATACGGGGTTTTCATGACGATCTCCAATGAAAAACAGGTATTGCTCGGTACTGCGTACTCAACTATTGCGCGTGCCCAGACGCTGCCAGCAATCGGTGGCTAGCTGTTCGTAGTTGGACTGGGTGTTGGACGAAATGAAGTGGTGCTCCAAGCGGTCGCGGAACAGGCGCAGACGTTCCTGATCACTCGATCGCGGTGCCTGCAAATAGATATCGCAGGCCATTTTCACCACCGGGGACAACTCGCTGAACTTGCCCGAGCCGAGGTTGCCCTGGGCGTGCCGCGCCTGCCAATGCGCGATTTCGGCTTGTACATCGATGACGGATGGATCTCTGCTCATGACTTGAGGTGTTCCGGGATAAACAAACTTGACGTGCAGGGTAACTGCGGGTATGTCAACGAATGATCATCGAACCCGACCATTGCAGCGCTGTGCGCCGGTGCAGGCTTAATTGGTCAGACTGGTCCGGCGTTTCTACACGCTATGCATGCAGGTGTATCTACGTGATTACATGAAGCACGCGATGACTCCGTGGCCATGGCGTTGATGGCAAGGCGGCCACGTTTTCGCACGCCAGCTCACCGTAACGGATTGCGCCTTGCACGCTGTGAAAGCGCCTCGATGCAAAATCACACGCGCAGTCGCTCACGCAGTGCTGCATTTCACGGAAGATTCTGAACTGCTCCACACCTGTGTAACGTCGCATCCTTAAGCTGTGTGGTGATGTAATGGAAAGAGTACTGAGGATGCAGGACAGCAAAAGCAGTGGTGGTAAGCCGCACCATGCCAGCGGCACTCCCGAAGCGCGGGTGTGGTGGCATGCCTTGGTGGAGCTGCGTGGTGGGCGTGTTGCCATCAGTTTGATCGTGGTGGTGCTGATCGTGCTGGGCCTGTATCTGGCATTGAAATAGCCGTATCGCGCCACTGCGCCGTCCTTTCCGTTCCCCAGCTGCGATGAGGCCAGCAACGACGCGCGGCCTAGCCGCAGGGGGAGAGGTCATGGCTCAGACGCAGTATCGGCAGGTGCGTGGGCACGCTACGCGCCTGGTGGCCGAGCATGGGCATGAACGCGCCACGCATGCATGGGTATGCAGCGAGATCGCCAGGTTGTTGGGCGCGCGCGATGCCGGGGTTGCGGGCGATGGCCTCATCGAGGTTGGAACATTTCATGTGCCCGACGACACGCTCACCACCACGCAAGCACGTGGCCTTGGCATTCGTGGCGCGGGCGATTTGCTTGGTGGGATCGTTCCGCATGCGTTCCTTGCCACCAAGGTGATCGGTCACCCGCTGGTGACCGACGATGCCGCCTGTCTTGCGGGGTGGGATCAGGCGTTGGCTAAAGCATTGATTCCGGCAACGCTACCGGGCTACACCGTGTTTTCGCACCCGGATGCGGTACATGCGTGGCAGGCGTTATCGAGCGGCGGGGAAGTGCGCCTGAAACTGCCCACCGGTGTGGGTGGCAACGACCAGTGGCGCATTGCCGATACAGTACATCTGATGCAGGTGTTGGATAGCCTGCCCGAGGACTATCTGGGCACGCACGGCGCGGTGTTGGAGCGCAATATCCTGCAGCCATTGACCCACAGCGTGGGCGAACTGTGTGTCGCCGGCATCAGGATCGCGTATTACGGCACCCAATGCAGCGTGCGCAATGCAGACGGCGGCGATGTCTATGGCGGCTCGTCGCTGCGCGTGTATCGGGGATCGCTGGAGGCGCTGATGGCGACCGCACTGCCGCCGCTGGAGCAGCGTGTGGTCGAACAGGCCTGCAGATACGATCGATTCATCACTGCTGCTTATCCTGAGCTGCAGATCTCGCGGCGTAACTACGATGTGGTCAGCGGCGAGGATGCCAGCAACACGAGGGTGTGCGGCGTGCTTGAACAATCCTGGCGGATCGGTGGCGCCACGCCCGCCGAGCTCGCTGCAATTGGCGCGTTCCAGCACGATCCTGCATTGCAGTGGGTGAGTGCCTCCACCCATGAGATTTATCAGGGCGAGCCGCCGGCCGACGCGCAGATCTACTACCGCGCAACGCAGCCCGGGCCGGGGCCGCGCTACAAATACAGGAGGGTCGCTACGACGTAATGGAAGCCAAACTTTCCAGCATCGATATCCCGGTCGGCAACGACGCACTCAGTGGCACCTTGCTGACGCCCTCAGGCATGCCTGCGGTCCTGTTCGTACATGGCTGGGGCGGCAGCCAGCACCACAGCCTGGTACGAGCACGCGAGGCCGCGGGCCTGGGGTGCATCTGCATGACCTTCGATCTGCGTGGCCATGAGGGCTATGCATCGATGCGCCAGACCGTCACACGCGCGCAGAACCTGGACGACATCAAGGCCGCTTACGATCAGTTGGCGAGCCTGCCGTACGTGGATGCGCAATCGATCGCGGTGGTCGGCCTGAGTTACGGCGGTTATCTGTCCGCGCTGCTGACGCGCGAGCGCCCGGTGGAATGGCTGGCGTTGCGTTCGCCGGCGCTCTACAAGGATGCGCATTGGGACCAACCCAAGATCAGCCTCAATGCCGACCCGGAGTTGATGGCATATCGCCAGCAGCGCATGGCTCCGCAGGACAACATCGCCCTGGCCGCCTGCGCTGCCTACAAGGGCGATGTGCTGTTGGTGGAAGCCGAACACGATGTGATCGTGCCGCATCCGGTGCTACACAACTATGCGGAGGCCTTCGTGCAGGCACGTTCATTGACCTCACGGGTGATTGCTGGCGCCGATCATGCGCTGAGCATCAAGGAACACCAGCAGCAATACACGCGTGCACTCATCGACTGGCTGACAGAAATGGTGGTCGGCCGTCGCATTGCGCTGGCCAAGGAAGTGGTGGCCACGCGCAAGCAACTGCTCAAGGACCAGCAAGGCGCTGCTGCGACGCCGTCGGGACAGGTCGCTCCCGCATTCCGCGGCAATATCCGTGCGGTGGAAAAGACTTCAGGTTGAGGGTCCGTGACGAGCTGAGGCGCATGCAGTGGCGATGGCCACCGCGCATGCATCGTTCTCGCGGTGTTGCAACGTGCAGCGCGCTTGGCGTTGCCTTGTGCGAATGCGTGGCGTGAGATGCATGCCGGCATCGATTTGCCTTGCCGGCCGCTGATCGCCCTTTTCAACGTGCATAACCCGCGCAACGCAGAACGGGCCCGCTGGGGCCCGTTCTGATTCAACGGAGTGCATTGGTGGCGCTGCGTGTTAGCGCGTGGCTATGCCCAGCGCTTACACCCGCGGATCGGTCGGATTGCGATGGGCCGCTGCATCATGCCGCTCTGAATCGAATGCTTCGCGCACTGCGTGCTTGGCCTTCTCCCAGCTCAGGCGCGAATTGGCCTTGAAACGGTCCCAGCCATCGCCCAGGTCGCGTTCCAGATGGTCGTCCCACTGGCGGCCGGCGTGCTGCTGGCGTGCCTGCATACCGTAGCGGTAAGCCGGGCGATAGTCGTCATAGGAATAGTCGGCATCGCGGTAGCTGGCACTGTCGAAGCGGCCTTCGTAATGCGTGTCGTTGTCGCGATAGACGGTGTGGGTACGGTCTGCACGCTCCCAGGCGTCACGTGCCGCCAGGCGCGCTTGGTCCCATTCCAGCCGCGATTCGCCGCGGTTGCGCGGCCATTCGCCGGCCAGCGTGGCTTCGGTTTCTTCCCAGGTACTGGTGGGGCGGGTTTCGCGTGCCTGCAGACCGAAGCCGTAGACGGTTGCGTAATCGCGATCGTAGTCGGTGCCTTCCTTGTAGTAAGGACGGTTCTGGTGCTCCTGGCGCCAGTATTCGGTTTCCACGGTCGGATCGAGCCGTTCGGCGACGCCCTTGCCGGCTGCGGCGCCTGCGAGTACGCCGGCTGCCGCCCCGATCAAGGTGCCCAATGGGCCGAACACCGTGCCTGCGAGCGCGCCCGCTGCCGCGCCACCGGCGATGCCGCCGACGCCCACACCTACCGGATGCGAACCGGGTGCACCGGAGATCGGGTCGCGGTTCAAATCCTTTGCTTCTTCCTTGCGTTCCTGCTTGTCGAGATTGCTCATACCGCCTCCGGTTGCCTGATGGATGCGTCCTGTGGAATCAGGCCGCGAACGAGGCGCAACGATGGCGTTGGAAGAGTGAAACGTGCGTGCTTTGATGTGAGTGCTGTCGCGACATGACTGAACTGTGCATGCCATCGTGGATGAGCTTGCTGACGCATGCGCGCAACCTGTCTGCGACAAAAAAAGGGCCTCTCATGCGGCCCTTCGCCTATCCCTTGCTGCACACCACCTGGCGCAGGGTGTGCAGGACTTCCACCAGGTCTTGTTGCGCCGCCATTACCGCCTCGATCGACTTGTACGCGGCAGGCGACTCGTCGATCACTGCCTCATCCTTGCGCCATTCCACATGCGCGGTAGCCTGGCGGTGCTGTGCCAGCGTGATCTGCGCGCGTGCAGCGGTCCTGCTCATCACGCGCCCGGCGCCATGGCTGCAGCTATGGAAACTGTCGGTGTTGCCCAGCCCGCGCACGATGTAGCTGCGCGTGCCCATGCTGCCCGGAATGATGCCCAGCTCGCCGGCACGTGCGCTCACTGCGCCCTTGCGGGTGATCAACAGCTCCTCGCCAGCGTGCGTCTCCTTCTGCACATAGTTGTGGTGGCAGTTGACCGCGCGCTTTTCCAGCTGGAACTTGGGCAAGCGGTGACGCATCTCGGCCAGCACGCGCGCCATCATCGCCTCGCGATTCTCGCGGGCATAATCCTGCGCCCACGACACCGCTTCGACGTACTCGTCGAACAAAGGCTCGCCCTGCATGAAGAAGGCCAGGTCCTTGTCGGGCAGATGAAAGCCCAGCACACGTTGCGCCAGTTGCTCACGTGCGCGCTCGATGAAGTAGCTGCCGATCAGGTTGCCGGTGCCACGCGAGCCGCTGTGCAGCATCACCCACACCGCATCGGATTCGTCCAGGCAGAGTTCGATGAAGTGATTGCCGCCGCCCAGCGTGCCGATCTGGCATTCGAGCTTGTCGGTGCGGATGCGCCTGTGCTGCTGTTTGATCGCGTCCAGACGTTGCACCAACCCCGACTGCGCGATGCGGGTTTCGATGCTGTCGGGCAGCGTGCGGTGTTCACCGCCGCGACCGTTGCCCACCGGCACGCTGCGCTCGATGCTGGAGCGCAACTGCGCCAGATTGTCCGGCAGGTCGTTGGCACGCAGCGTGGTACGTACGGCGGCCATGCCGCAGCCGATGTCCACGCCCACCGCTGCCGGGATGATGGCGCCACGGGTCGGGATGACCGAGCCCACGGTTGCACCTTTGCCCAGATGCACGTCGGGCATCACCGCGACCCACGGACCGACGAACGGCACTGCGGCGATGTTGCGCAACTGTGCATGCGCCTGCGCTTCCAGTGGCACGCCGCGCACCCAGCCCTTGATCGGGGTAGTGCTGCCTTCGGCATGCAGAAATTCAAAGTGGTGTGAGGTACTCATTGTCGTCATTCCCTTGCGGCAGTGCGTGGCAGATCCTTCCGCCACGCGCAGCCTTCATTGCCTGATCGTCACCAATTGCTTCAGCACGCCATCCAGGCCGCCGAACACGGTGAGCTTGTCGATCTTTTCGGTGACCTTTTCCAGCGCCTCCAGTTCTTTCAAACGCATCAGCACCGGGCTGTCTTCGATCAGCTTGGCGGTGTTGAGCAACGAACGCGTGGCGTTGGCCTCTTCGCGCCGACGGATGACGTTGGCTTGCGCCTGCTTTTCCGCCTGCACGACCGCATTGAGGATCTCGCGCATTTCGCCCGGCAGGATCACGTCCTTGACGCCGACGCCCAGCACCTCGATACCGAAGCCGCTCACGCTGCCACGCACATACCCGAAGATATCCGCATCCAGGCTGGCCTTGTCGCCCAGCAACTCGTCCAGCGTCTTGGCCGACACCGCACGCCGCAAGCCGTATTGCAACTCGCGGTACAGATAATCGCCGGCCTTGTCCACGCGCGTGCGCATCGCCACGGCATCGGTGACGCGCATGCTGGCGGCCAGGTTGACCCGCAACGACACCTTGTCGCGCGTCAACAGCTCCTGCCCGGACACCTCGACCGACTGCACGCGCAGATCGATCACTTCGGTGGCGATGTTCTTCTGGAAATTCCAGAACGCATACGCCCCCGGGCCGAACGGTGCAACCAGCTTGCCATCGACGAACACCAGCCCTTGCGACCCGGCGGGCACGTCCATGCACACCGCCACCCGCGACAGCGTGCCGAGCTGACGCAACCTGCGCTGCACATCGGTCGGCACCTGCAGCCCATCGCCCAGCGGCAGGGTCTGCACTTCGATCGCTGCCGGGCCACGCCAGTACAGCGCGCGCGTGCCTGGTGGCAGCACCTCCTCAAGCTTGCCGTTGCGGATCAGCAGGCCGACCTGCGCGGTCCCGATATCGGCCAGCACGAAGTGCTGCGCCAGGGTGCTGCCGAGCGTGTCGATCAGCATCTCCGCATCGGGGCCGACATAGATGGCGTGGACGATGATCTCGCTGCGGCCCAGTGGGTCGAACAGGCGATAGACACCGGGGACGAGCACGCGCGCGAACCGACGGTTGCGATACACCAGGCCGCGCTCGCCGTCACCGATCACGACCCTCTTGGTCCAAAACATGGCATTACTCCTGTTAGGTTTGGCTCTGGTGGTCCGATCCAAAGTGACTGCCGTCGCGCCGCCCGGATCGGACTGCTGGCGAAACGTGTGCCGATGCAACGCGGCGTTGAAAGGTGGAAACGCCGGTGACGGCGGCCGTGCGGGGCGCGATGCGCTGTTGGCGCCTGCATGCGCGTTGCTGCCGCTGTGCGATGTAGTGCGTAGCGGTCGCGAACGGGGCAGCACGCGCCTTCAGGGCAAGGGCCCGGCTACGGCGCCGCTGCTGCAGGCAGTCAGGCGATGGGTTGCCTGTTTGCCTGCGGCATGGGCGTTTCCGTAAAGGGACTTGCGTCCCGAGAGATGACCAATAAGGTCATGCATGGAGCGGGATTCGAACCCGCGACAGACAGATTACAAATCTGTTGCTCTACCCGCTGAGCTATCCAGTGGTGAGTATTCCGGAATTGAACCGGGCCTGCGTACTTGCCGCCGCTCCACCAGGAGCCGATACCCATAACGAGAAACATGAGAAAGGCTTCGGTATACGCCACGGCACAGCCGCGCGCACCAGCTGGAATAAACTCCAGGCCGCTGAATCTCTTTCGCAGTGTTTCTGATCACCGTTTTATTCAAACGGTAATTCTAGTGTGTGCATGACCACGCGCCGCCCGTGCCCGACACCTGGGCACAGCGCTTTCGCGCCTGACCGCTTTGCAACGTCCATGTTGTCGGGCAATCCATGCTCGGGTGTCTGGAAGGTCATCCACACGATGCGATGCGAACGCATAACGAAAAACGCCCCCGGATGCAGCATCCGAGGGCGTTCGCTTGCCTCGGAGATCGGGTGACCGATCTCCTTGTCAGGACATCAGTCGAATCGGGTGATGCGCACGGCTGCTTTTTCCGTGCGCACAAACGATGCTGCGCGGTGTGCGCTGGGCAGTCGATTGAATGTGGCGGAATGGAGCAGGCGCATGAGGTCGGTTCGGTAAAAGCGCAGGCGTTCCTGCTGAGGGCGCGAACATTACCTGCGTCTTTTTCATTGCGCAAGCACTTTATTCAATTATTTTTCGGATTATCTTTCTGGCAGTCGAAAGAGAATGCAGTTGTGTAACGACCGCAAGGCGGTATTGGATTTGAATGAGACGGTCGTTGTCTGGCAATGACTTGATGTCAGGTATTGCAGATGACGCACGCCGACAGCATGTAGCGAGCAGTCGTCAGACGGTGTGTATGTCTTGCTCAGAATCGGCGTGCACGCTGTTCCATGCGCCGATGCCACTGCCCCTGCGCACCGACGCCAACGCAGACAATCAACCGCCGTGCGTGCCCAGGGTGCGCGCGCCGGTCAGGATCATGCGCAGCATCTGCGAGATCTGTTCGACCAGCTCGGGGTCTTTCTCTGGCGGGGAGTCCATCGCCACTGCGCCCATGGCAAACACCAGCCGCGTGATCGCCTTGGATACCAGTGCCGGTGCATGCAGCTTGGCGTTGTCGGCGGCGGCCAGGCGGATCAGGTCCACGCGCAGCTCGTCTTCGAAATAGCTGAGCTCGCGCTCCACTGCCTGCTTGAAGGCGTCCGAACCCACCGCGCCTTCGCGCAGCAGCACGTGCAGCAGCTTGTCGTCGGCGCGCAGCTGTTCCATGAACGCCTCGACCGAAACGCGGATCACGCTGCGGTCGGTGGAGGTGGCGCGTTGGCGGGCCTGGCCGATGATGGTGCGCAGCGAACGCCCGGCCAGGTCGATCAAGGCCACGGCGAGCTCGTCCATGTCGCGGAACTGGCGGTAGAAGCTGTTCGGCGCGATGCCGGCCTCGCGTGCCACTTCGCGCAGGCTCAGCGTGGACAGGCTGCGGTGCGGGCCGATCAGCGAGAGCGCCGCGGCGATCAGGTCCTCGCGTGAAATCGCCGGCTTGCGTGACGGCGGCGCGTCGTGGGAAGGCAGGGCGATGGAGGTCATGAGGCGGCAGCCGGGCGTGGGCGTGAATCATAGCCCCTCCAGCCGATATACAAGTGTATACACGGCTGTGCATGCATGCGTATAGTGCACCCCATGAACCTGGCATCTCCTCCCAAGTCCAAGTCCCCGCTGCCGGCACGCCTGGCGCGTCGGTTGGTGTCGCCGCAGTTGTTCGATTTCTGGGCAACCCGGATCAACCCGCTGTGGACGCTGGAGCGCCCGATGGCGCGGCTGGTCGAGCGCAGCCCGGCCAGCCGCGACGCAGTGACCCTGGTGTTGCAGCCCAATGGGCATTGGCAGGGCCTGCAGGCCGGCCAGCATGTGAGCCTGGGGGTGGAGATCGACGGCCGCCGCTTGTTGCGCAGCTATAGCCCGACGGTGCTGGCCGACGGCCGCCTTGCGATCACCGTCAAGGCGATCGAGGGTGGGCAGGTTAGCCGGTACCTGGCGCGCGATGCGACGCTGGGCACGGTGGTGTCGCTGGACCCGGCCTTCGGCGACATGCTGTTGCCGACCACGCCCGCCCCGCTACTGCTGCTGGCCGCCGGCTCGGGCATCACCCCGATGCGCGCGCTGCTGCAGGCCGCCGCGCAAGCCGGCATGCCGATGGACGTGGACCTGCTGTATTGGGTGCGCCAGCGCGACGAAGCCTGCTTTGTCGACGAATTCAACGCGCTGGTGGCCGCGCATCCGCGCCTGCGGGTGCGGTTGCTGACCACCCGCGAAGGCGAGACGCCGGCCGCACGTATCGATACCTATCCGTTGGATCACATTGCCGCGTTGGACCAGCGCCATGTGATGGTCTGCGGCCCGGGCGGCTTCGTGCAGGCGGCGCGCGAGCGCTTGCAAGGGCGCGTGGCCGCATTCCAGGCCGAAGCCTTCAGCGTGCCGGCACTGGACGAAAGCGAGGCCGGGCACGTGCAGGTCCAGCTGTCACGCAGCGGCCGTACGCTCACCCTGGCGCGCGGCCAGTCGCTGCTGGAAGGACTGGAAGCGCAAGGCCTGCGGCCGGCACATGGCTGCCGCATGGGCATTTGCAACAGCTGCGCCTGCGCGCGCCAATCCGGCACCACGCGGCACCTGTTGACCGGTGAGCGCAGCAACGAACCCACCGCACAGGTCCGCCTGTGCATCAGTGCCCCGAGCACTGACCTGATCCTGGATCTGTAAGGAATCTTCATGAGCCGAGTCCATAACCGTGCCCTGTCCGCTGCCGAACTGCAGTCCTTCGGCGACGAACTCGATGCCATCCGCGCCCGCGTGCAGCGCCAGGTGGGCGCCGACGATGCGCGCTACATCCGCCGCATCGTGGCGGCCGTGCGCTGGACCGGCGTGGCCGGCCGCGCGCTGCTGTTCCTGGGCGCGTTCGTGCACAGCGTGCTGATTCCGGCGTGGATTGCCGGTGTGGTGCTGCTGACGCTGTCCAAGATCCTGGAAAACATGGAGCTGGGCCACAACGTCATGCACGGCCAGTACGACTGGATGGGCGACCCGCAGCTCAACGGCAACACCTACGAGTGGGACATCGTTGCCACCGGCGACAACTGGCGCAAGACGCACAACTTCAAGCACCACACCTACACCAATGTGCGCGGCATGGACGATGACATCGGCTACGGCCTGCTGCGCATCTTCCCCGAGCAGCGCTGGCGCCCGTTCTACCTGCTGCAGCCGTTCATCGCGGTGGTGTTTGCGCTGCTGTTCGAATGGGGCGTGGCGATCCAGGACCTGCGTCTGGGCCGCTGGTTTGCCGGCAAGATGAAGGCGGCCGAATTGCGCGCTTCGTTCCTGCCGGTCGGCCGCAAGATGGGCCGCCAGATGCTCAAGGACTACATCGTGTTTCCGCTGCTGGCCGGCCCGTTCTTCCTGACCGTGCTGCTGGGCAATCTTGCCGCCAACGTGCTGCGCAGCATCTGGACCTTCGTGATCATCTTCTGCGGCCACTTCACTGCCGATGCGGAAGTGTTCCCGAAGGAATCGATCCGCAACGAGTCGCGTGGCCACTGGTACCTGCGCCAGCTGCGCGGTTCGTCCAACCTCACCGGCGGCAAGCTGATGAACGTGCTGTCGGGCAACTTGAGCCACCAGATCGAGCATCACTTCTACCCGGACCTGCCGGCCAATCGCTATGCGCAGATCGCCGTGGAAGTGAAGCAGGTCTGTGCGCGCTACGGCCAGCACTACAACACCGGCTCGCTGCCGCGGCAGTTCGGCCAGGTGATGTGGCGGATCGTGCGTCACGCGTTCCCGAGCCGGCCCAAGCCGGTGCGCCAGCGCAGCGGGGCATTGCAGAGCGCGTAACCGCATTGCGCAGCGCGTGATCGCCATCGAAAGGCCGCCCATGGCGGCCTTTTTTTGTTGCTGCGGTCAATGCGTGCCGCTGCGCGCCTGTGCGTGATACGCGATGAAGCCGGTGGCCGGCAATGCGCGCGAGAACAACCAGCCCTGCGCCAGGTCCACGCCGTGGGCGCGCAGATAATCAAGCTGCTCTTGCCGCTCGACCCCTTCGGCGATGGTGCGCAGCCGCAGCGTCTTGGCCATCTCGATGATATGCGCGGTCACCGCGCTGGTGGCCGAGTGGGTGCCGATGGTGTCCACGAACGACTTGTCGATCTTCAACGCATCCAGTGGCAGGCCCTGCAGATACTGCAGGCTCGAATAGCCGGTGCCGAAGTCGTCGATCGACACCGTGTGGCCGGCGCCACGCAGATGGGTGATGGTGGTGCGCGCCGCGTCGATGTCCATCAGGCTGCGTTCGGTCGCCTCCACCCACAGCTGCCCGCTGTCCACGCCGGTACCGCGCAATGCCTGCGCTAGCACGCTTTGCACGCGGCCGCTCTTGATGTCTTCGGCAGAGACATTGATGGCCACATGCAGGTCCGGGTCGGCCGCCAGGGTGAGGCCGAGTTCGCGGATGACTTCGGCCACCACCAGGTCGGTGATCGGCAAGATCAGGCCGCTTTCTTCGGCCAGCGGAATGAAGGCGTCCGGCGGCACCAGCACGCCGTCGGGTTGCTGCCAGCGCACCAGCGCCTCGGCGCCGACGCAGGCACCGCTGTCGAGCGCGATGATCGGCTGGTAGTGCACGATGAACTCGCCGCGCTGCACTGCAATCTCCAGACGCGCCAGCGGTGAAAGCCGACGTCGCGATATCCACAGCACCACCCCGACCAGCAGCAGCGCCACCGCGACGCCGGCCGGCACCACCTGCAGCCGTGCCGCTGCCAGTGGCCCGCGCAGATAGGCTACCGGCTCGGTGACCACCGCGGCCCAATCGCCCCGGCGGTCGCGGCCGGACAGTACCTGCGCTCGCTCAGGGTCTGGCGCGCTGTCTGCCGGCGGCTCGACCAGCAACTGTTCGGCGGCGGTCCCGGTGCTGCTGAGAAGCTGCCCGTCCGGTGTGCCGATCGCCAGTTGCAGGCCTGGCGGGATATTGAGGTCGGCCAGCGTGTTGGGGTTGATCAGGACGTTGTAGTCGTCCAGTTGCAGCGCCATCAGGGGATGCTGCGGGTTGGCCAACGGCAGCAGCCGCGTGGTCACCGCGATGCCGCGCTTGACCACGAAATCGGCAGCGGTCTGCGGAATGCTGTCGGGCAGTTGCCCCCACGAGGTACAGCGCAGACGACCTTGCTGGAAATGCCCAAGCTCGACGATGTAATGGCTGGTCAGCACCAGTGCGCGCATCTGCGCCAGGTGCGCGGGCGAACATGGCGGCGCCTGCGAGGCGGCCATGCTCAGCAATGCGCCATGCGCCTCGTCGAAGGCAGTTTCGGTGCGCCGGATCGACAGTGCGGCCAACTGGCTGAGCCTGCTCTCCTCGCGCGACAACGCCAGCCGCCAGGCCAGGTAGTACGACAGACCGATCGGAAGTGTTGCGCACAGCAGCACCAGCAGCACGGTCACACTGATGATGCGTTGACGCTTCACCTCACCACCCGGATCGACGCTGCGGCCAGTTCACGCACAGCCCCCGGGGCAGTGCGGACAGCGCGGGCGTTGGCGGACGGCCCACACCGGCCCGGAAGGCGAGCGGGCGCGTCGCACGCAGCGATTGGTGACACAGGGCATGGGCTGATGAGGCTGCACGTCGCGAATGTACGACACACGCGTGCATTGCGCGCGTCGGTGGAGCGAAGCGGCTGTGATTTTTTTGCCGATCATCCCGCCGTAGGTCGTGGCAGTCGGGCTCGCCGGTGGATTCACGCGCCTGCACGCGACGCCGCGCTAGGGTCGGCTCGCCTGCGCTGCCGCACGGCAGCGGCGGGACAATCCGGTCCCATGCAAGGCGCTTTCACCTGGAGGAATCACCCATGACAACGCAGAAAGAACGCGTCGGCGGCACCGATGCAGTGCCGATCTTCAAGATGCAGGAAACCACACGCGACGGCGAACTGACCAAGTACGTGGTCGGCGACACCGGCGTGGCTTTCGACAGCCTGGAAGGCGCTCAGGCCGCCGCCAAGGATCTGGGCACGCTCAACGGTTGAGCCGGGCGGCATTCGAGATGCACACCGTCATCCGAACAACCCACGTCTTGCCCTGTTTGCGCCGATGTACAGCGACATCTTGATGGGTCTTTGACTGCCCACTATCGCGCGACCCTACGCGGCATGGATGCCGCATCAGAGCTTTGAGGAATGGATCCACGGCGTGTGCCGCGATGGTGGGCAGGCAGGGGGCCTGCAGCCCGGCAGCGGTTCAGCCGTCTACGGTTGATCTATCCGTGCACCCCAGTTCCCTGTGCGAACGAGACACTCGCCGCGCAAGGGTGCGGGCTCTCGCCGTGAGAGTGCTGGCAGCCTTTGGAGCTGCGCGCAGCCGTCAGGGAAGCGGTTGCTCGGTCAGTCGCCCGGTGTGCGGGGTATGGATCAGCGGGGCCAGGTCGAAGCCCTGTTCGCGTGCGTGCGCCAGATAGGCCTGGGCGATGTTTTCGTCCAGCTTTGGCAGCCTTGCCAGCAGCCACAGGTACTTGCGGTCGGGACCGCCGACCAGCGCAGCGGTGTAGCCCGCATCGATACGCATCACCCAGTAATCGCCTTTGGTGAAAGGAATCCAGCGCAGGCCTTCGGGCAGAAAGGTGACTTCCAGCCGCGCATGGCTGTCGTCGATGGCGCGCGCCTCGCCGATTGCTTCTTCCAACGCGCCTTCGGCGGTCAGGCAGCGGTTCTGCACCCGCACCGTGCCATCGTCCTGCAGCGAATAGTGCGCCGAGACATCGGTGCAGTCCGCATCCTCGAAGCGAATCGGCAACCGTGCAATTTCGTACCAGGTGCCCAGATAGCGATTCAGATCCAGCGAGGGAACGGTAGCGAGTTCGCGGTGGTGGCTCATGCGGGCCTCAGCACAATGGAGTGGCGCCCGTTGTACGTGCATCGCCATGAAATGAATGTTGGGATGCCGGACAGGGCGGGAGCTGGGCGTGCTTGGGTATTGATGCTGCGCCTTGAACACGTTGAACCATCGACCAGCGTGTCCCCCACTGATTGAGCGGGTCAGGAGTTGAACGCCATATGGGCGGCGAACGACGTAGCACCCTTGCGACGAAGTAACACCCTTGGAAGTTACGTAGCGTCCTAACACTGCGCGTGCCATGCATGTGCAGCCCAGTGTGGCCGTGCCTGACCCCAACATCGCACGCCGCTGGATGACCCCACCCAGCGCGCTATGCGGCGCTGGCGGCGCTCAGCGCGCGATCCAGTTTGCGGTAGCCGATGGCTTCGGTGAGATGGCGCGTGGCGATGTCTGCGCTGTCGTCGAGATCGGCGATGGTGCGTGCCACGCGCAGGATGCGGTGCATCGAGCGCGCGGACAGCTGCAGGTGTTCGATCGCGCGCTCCAGCAGCAACTGATCGTCATGCTGCAGGCGGCAATGGCGGTCGGTGTCGGCTTGATCCAGTTGCGCATTGGGCAAGGTGCTGCGCGTCAGTTGTCGCTGCCGTGCGGCGATCACGCGAACACGTACGCTGGCGCTGTCCTCGCCCAGGTTGCCGCTGCGCAGCGCCTGCGGTGGCAGCCGTGGCACTTCGACATGCAGATCGATGCGGTCCAGCAACGGGCCGGAGATGCGGCTGCGATAGCGGCGGATACTGTCGCTGCTGCAGCGGCACCGCCCGCTGCCATCGCCCGCCCAACCGCATGGGCAGGGGTTCATGGCCGCGACCAGCTGGAAACGTGCCGGGAAATCCACGCTGCGCGCCGCGCGCGAGATCGTGACCAGGCCCGATTCCAGCGGCTCGCGCAGCACTTCCAGGGTCTGCCGTTGCCACTCGGGCAATTCGTCCAGAAACAGCACGCCGTTGTGGGCCAGCGAGATCTCGCCGGGGCGCGGATGCGTGCCACCGCCGACCAGGGCAACCGCGCTGGCAGTGTGATGCGGGGCGCGGTAGGGCCGTTGCCGCCAGCGGGCCAGATCCAGTCCGCGGCCGCTGATCGAGGTGATCGCGGCCGTTTCCAGGGCTTCGGCTTCGCTGGCGTCGGGCAACAGGCCGGGCAAGCGCGAAGCCAGCAAGGTCTTGCCGCAGCCGGGGCTGCCGACCAGAAGCAGGTGATGGGCCCCGGCAGCGGCGATCTCCAGCGCGCGGCGGGCGTGCGGTTGCCCGCGGACATCGGCCATGTCGGGCAGGGCGCGCGCGCCGAGTGCCTGCACCGCCAGTTCGGCGGCGGGCGCCCTCTGGCTGCCGTTGAGTGCGGCGCAGACATCCAGCAGGGTGCGTGCAGTGAAGGCTTCGACGTGCCCGGCGATGGCGGCTTCGGCACCGTTGGCCAGCGGCACGATCAGCCCTCGCCCGGCCTGCGCGGCCGCCAGCGCGGCGGGCAGGACGCCGTCGACACCGCGCAGCTCGCCGGTGAGTGCCAGCTCGCCGAGGAATTCGTACTCGGCCAGCGCCTGGCGGTCGATCTGCCCGCTGGCGGCCAGGATGCCCAGTGCGATCGGCAGGTCGAAACGGCCGCCTTCCTTGGGCAGGTCGGCCGGTGCCAGGTTGATGGTGATGCGCCGGGCGGGGAATTCGAACTGTGCGCACAGCAGCGCGGCACGCACGCGTTCGCGTGATTCGCGCACTGCTGCTTCGGGCAGGCCCACGATCTGGGTGGAGGGGAGACCGCCGGAGAGATGCACCTCCACCCGAACTTCAGGCGCATGCACCCCCACGCGGGCACGGCTGTGCACCAGCGCCAGACTCATGATGGAAGGCCTTAACTCAGGGAGTGGTGGGCGGTGCGGCGGGCGGCGTACCGGGCGCGCGCGCTTCCAGTGCGGCGACCGTCTGCTCCAGCGCGTCGAGTTTTTCGCGGGTGCGCAGCAATACCGCACGCTGCACGTCGAACTCTTCGCGGGTGACCAGGTCCAGCTTGCCCAGCCCGGCCTGCAGCGCGCCCTTGAAGGTGCTCTGCAGTTCTTCGCGCGATTGGCGCAGGCCCGGTGGCACCAGGTCGCTGAGGCGGCGGGCGAGGTCGTCGAGCTGATTGAAATCGATCATGGTGTTCTCCGCAGGTCCGTAGGAAGCCTAATGCAGGCCGGGATATGCGGGACATCGGCAAGGCAGTCGGCAGGCAGTAAGGATAGTCCCATTCGGCTGTGGTCCGAGGTGACGGCGCTGCCGCATTGGATGAGTGTTGCCTGCGTCCACGGTATGCTGCGCGGCCGTCATGCCCTGGGATCTGCACCGATGAAAATGATCATGGCCATCGTCAAACCGTTCAAGCTCGACGATGTGCGCGAAGCGCTCGCCGGCTGCGGCGTGGCAGGCATCACGGTGACCGAGGTCAAAGGCTTCGGCCGGCAGAAGGGTCACACCGAGCTGTATCGCGGCGCCGAATACGTGGTCGATTTCCTGCCCAAGGTGAAGATCGAGGTGGCGGTGACCGACGACCAGGCCGAACGCGTGGTGGAGGCGATCGTGGCGGCGGCCGGCACCGGCAAGATCGGCGACGGCAAGGTGTTCGTGTACGACCTGGGCACGGTGGTGCGCATCCGCACCGGCGAGCTGGATAGCGACGCGCTGTAGGTCGCGGCTTAAAGCTGCCCGGCAAGGAGTCGTCAGGTGGGTGTTGGCGACACGCAGGAATGCAGCGTGCGCGTGGCACATGCCGATGCCGGGCACCGGTCGTCTGCGCCCGGCGATTGTCGTTATGGCGATGGCTGACGGGCCGACGAGTGAGTGCATGCCCGAGCCGGCGACAGCGCATGGGGACCATCCCGGCCAACGAAGCTCATACCATTTCAATACCGCACATGGCGCCGCCGGGCTCGCCCTGATCGGCGCTGGCGCTGGGCGGACGCGTAACTAAACCGTGCTAAGTGGTCCGGCCCAGACGCGAATGCGGCCGCGCTTGTCGCCACTGCGCGACTTGCCTACTCTAGGGCGTAATACCATTCCAATACCGGAGTTCGACATGAAGCGACGCAACAGCAAGCCGGGCATGCGCCTGCTTTCGGTATTGGTCGGGCTGGGCGTGGCCGCCCCGACATTCGCGCAGGCGGTGATCGACCCGGTGACCCAGCCGGCGATCTATCCGACGCCGGTGTCGATCACGCTGGACGGCGCGACGGTCAGCTTGGGCCGGTCGGTGGTGCTGGTGGTCGCGCCGGGCGCGGACAAGGCCACAGTCGCGCTGGTGCGCAGCATCCTCACGACGGCCGGCGTCAGCAAAATTGCCACTGCCACGCGTCTGCCTGCCACGCTGGACCGCCCGCACATCGTGCTCGGTACCGGCGATGCCGCAGTGGTGCGCGACGCGCTGACGCGCAGCAGGGCGGTGCAGGACACGCACAAGGAGGGCTACACGCTGGCCAGCATTGCCCTCGATCGCGGCAGCCTGATCACGCTGGCCGGTCACGACGGCGATGGCCTGTTCCACGCGGCGCAGACGCTGCGTCAGCTGCTCGAGCGGCCGGCCATCCCGACGCTGACGATCCAGGATTACCCGGCCATGCCGATCCGCGGCACGATCGAGGGCTTCTACGGCGCGCCGTGGTCGATGAGCGACCGCAGCAAGCACATCGACTTCCTTGCCCGCACCAAGGCCAACACCTTCATCTACAGCCCGAAGGACGACCCCTACGCGCGCGATCGCTGGCGCGAACCGTACCCGAAGGCGACCTTGAAGGCGCTGGGCCAGCTGGCTGCCACTGCCAAGCGCAATCACGTCGATTTCGTCTATGCGATTTCGCCGGGCCCCACCGTGTGCTTCTCCGATCCGGCCGATGCCAAGGCGCTGCTGCGCAAGTTCGATGCGTTCCGTGCATTGGGTGTGCGCAGTTTCTATGTGGCGCTGGACGATATCGAATACACCAAGTGGAACTGCGAGCGCGACAAGACCACCTTCGGTGAGTCCGGCGCGCAGGCGGCGGGCATCGCGCAATCGCATCTGCTCAATCTGGTGCAGGCCGATCTGGTTGCGCGCCACGATGCAGCGTCGGAATTGATCATGGTGCCGACGGAGTATTACGACGCCAAGGAAAGCCCGTACAAGGAGGCGCTGCGCAAGCATCTGGACCCGAAGGTGGTGGTGCAGTGGACCGGCACCGACGTGGTGCCGCCGGCCATTTCCATCCCCGATGCGCGCGCGGCCACCAAGGCGTTCGGCCGCAAGACGCTGCTGTGGGACAACTACCCGGTCAACGATTTCGAGACCTCGGCCGGGCGCCTGCTGATGGCGCCGTATGCGCGGCGCGAGGCCGGCCTGTCGGCCGAATTGTCGGGCATCGTCTCCAACCCGATGAATCAGGAAGTGCCCAGCCGCGTGGCGGTGATGGGCGTGACCGCATTCGCCTGGAACGACAAAGGCTACGACGCACAACGCACCTGGCATGCGGCGGCGCGCGATCTGGCCGGCGGCGATACGCGCGTCACCGCAGCGTTGCTGACCTTCTTCGATACCCAGCACCTGGCGCCCACCTTCGGCAGCCAGCCGTGGCAGGAGCAGGCGCCACGGCTGAAGGCCGTGCTCGACCATGTGCGCGAAGCAATCGCGCTGGGCGATACGGCAGCGCGCACGCAGGCGATCGCCGAACTGGCGCGCACTGCCGACGAGCTGGCGGCCGCGCCGCAGATCATCCGCGACGGCGTGGCCGACAAGGGCTTTGCCGCGCAATCGCGTCCCTGGCTGGAGTCAATGGAAGGCTGGGGCCGCGCGCTGCAGAAGACCGCAGCCGGGCTGGATGCGGCCAGTCGCGGCGACACGCAGGCGCCCGCGTTGTTTGCGCAGGCGGCTGCGCTTGCAGCCAACGCCGCGGCCATCCCATCGATTCCCGGCGCCACCCGCTTCGGGGGCCCGGTCAAGATCGCCGACGGCGTGCTCGACCGGTTCGTCACCGATGCACCGAGCTTGATCGCCTATCGCGCGCCGGCAGTTGCCGCTTCGGCACCGGCAAAGTGATGGGTTGATGCGCAGGCACCGCGACGCGCATGGGTGCCTGTTCGCGTCGCGGTGCAGGCAAACGCGGCAGCGCCACTGCCACTGCATCGCAGCACATGGCGTGGCATAGAGCGCTCGAAGGATGTTGCGCTCTGCAGATCAAACCGATGCAATCAGCGCAGCGGATGACGTAGCAAGTTGGCCAGCCGCTCCAAGAGCGGCTTTCGGTCAGCAACGCTGGTTATGCAGTGCCTTTCAAACGCCGATACAGCCGCTTCCAGCCGCTGCGAATGGCATGCACCCAGCGCGGTTCGGCACTGCGTGCCGCCTCGTCGGCTGTCGGTGCGATGCCGGCCAGGCGCTGGCGCATTTTCTGGAAGTTGGCCACGTCGCTGCGCTGCAGCTGACGCGTCAGCGTGCCGCGACGCAACCAGCGCGGGAATCGCCACGCCGAAGTGAAATCGATCAGCACCGGCACGCCTGCACTGACCACCACATTGGTGCCATGCAGGTCGTTATGGGTGATGCCGAACGCATGCAGCCGGCGTAACGCCTGCTGCAGTTGCTGAAAGACCTCCTGACCCACTACCGCGCTGGCGCTGAGCGTGTCGCCGGGAATGAACTCCATGCCCAGCGCCAGGCCGCCCAGCGTGCCGAGCAGGGCCGGCGCATGCCGCCAGCCCTTCAGCTGCGCCAGCATCCTGGCCTCGTGGCGCACCATCAGCCGCGCGATCGGGGCCAGCAGCGTGCGGCGATAGCGGCCGTAGTCCTTGACCACCGCCAGCTGCCCATCCACTCCCTTCTTGACAGCTGCTGAGACTCCAGACACTGTGCCGGCTGCGGTCAGGGGGCTGCATCACGCGTGAGTACGCGCACGTTCTCAGGGACGGCGCCTGGATTGATGTCGCACGACATCCGGTGATGCGGGGAAAGCCCCCGAATTCGACAGCAACTGCGCCACTTCCAGACGCCGTCAGGTGACCCCTGCGTGCGCAAGGATGCGGGAACGATGGAGTACGACTCATTGGGGGAAGCGATGAAAAGGACCGCAACACTGCTGTTGGCCTGCACGGCCTTCGGCGTCACGGCACAGGCCTCGGCGCAATCGTTGTCGCGCGGCTGGGACAGCTACCGGCAACAGCAAAAGCAGCAGACCGGCACGCAGGACGCGAGTGCGCCGGCAGCGCAGTCGTCGCGCCCCTCGCAAGCCGGCATCGGCGGCGCGCCGGTTGCCGTCGGTGGAAGCGGCACCAGCCAGACCGGTGAGGCTGGCGGGTTCAGTACGGTGGCCGAGCAGGCGTCGACAGTAGCGGCGCCGGTCGCGCCTGCCTACGTACCGCCGCCGCTGCGCGAAGAAGAGCAGCGCCTCAAGAGCGGCCTGTTCCTTGGCGTGCAGAGTGGCAAAGCCAAGGTGTTTGAAAACGGCAAGCAGGATATGCAGGGCTTTAACGTTGGCTACCGCTGGCGCGCAGGTCCGGTCACATTGATCGGCATCGAAGCGGCAACCGGGAAAGTGGACGGTTCCAAGGATGCGGATGGCTTTGTCGTCATTCCCAATGTGGATTTTGGCAGCATCGGTGGAACGGCACGCTTCAACTTTGGCGATGTTCCCCTTTTTGCGCTCGTGCGGCTGGGCTATTGGGGCGGCAAGGCGAAAGGTGAGGACTACAACGAGCGCGTCTACGGCGCCTACGTCGGCGCCGGTCTTGGCGTAGATATCGGCAAGCACGTCAGCTTGAGCGCGCTGTACACGAATTATGTCTACGCTGACGAGTATTACGACGACTACGAAGACCTCACGATCAATCGTGCCGAAGTGATGAGTTTCGGAGCCGAAGTCCGCTTCTGATGCAGGGCGATGGTCACGAAGGGCGGGCGGCAACGTCCGCCCTTTTTCGTGAGCTGGCATTGCATCGGCTGCGCAGTTGAGCGCAGCGAAGGTGACGCCGTGCCGCCGGCGCTCATCGGCATTGCACACCCATCCATGCGGGTTGTTGTAGTGTCGCGCTCAACGCAGTGAATCAGCCGTAGGCGAGGGCAGATGGACGCATTGGCGCAGTTTTTGACAGACGAGCAGGACCCTGTGGCAGTCGGCAAGATCCTGCCCAAGGTCACCGAGTTGCTGACCCGCGACGAGCAGGTCGAGTACATCGCCGTGCAGAAGAAGATGGTGATGAACCTGTCGCCGGATGCGGTGGTACTGACCAACCGCAGGTTCATCGTGGTCTACCCCAAGTTGTTCGGCATGACATTCCGCGATTTTCCCTGGCGCGAGGTGCTGGATGTGCACATGAGCGAACAGATGCTTGGGGCGACCATCATGTGCCGCACCACGCAAGGCGCGTACGCATCCATCGACAGCCTGCCCAAGAAACAGGCGCGGCGCGTCTATGCCTATGCGCAGCAGGTGGAAGAATCCGCCTACGAAAAGCGCCAGCAGCTGGAGATCGACAAGTTGCGTGCGGCGGCCGGCGGTGTGGTGGTGCACGCGCCCACTGCGCAAGGCGCGGTGCCGCCGCAGGCCAATCCCGCACCTGCCGCTGACGACCCGATGCAGGTATTGAGCAAGCTCAAGCAATTGCTCGATGCAGGGCTGGTCACGCAGGACGAATTCGATGCCAAGAAGGCCGAAGTGCTGGCGCGGCTATAGGCCGCTCAGACATCCGCGCAGGTCCTGGCCTTGCAGGGCCAGCGTGCATGGATCTCTGGGGTGATGCGGGCGCAAGGGACGCCACTCACTAGCGCATCCAGCATGCAGCTGTGCCTCGGCTGATTGCCGCTCCCGGGCGTGCAGCGCAGCGGCGTCACCATCGACCACCGTGGCGCAAGCACTGCATGTGCAGGCGGTTGCGCCGCGCTATCAGCTCACGCGCTGTAGATCTGCACGCCGTGTCGTACCGAAAGCAGCAGGCCATGCTTGCGCCCATCACACAGCGGGCGCGGCCGGCGTCTTGCACCGACTGCGCCCGCCCGGCGGTGAGCGCAGTCGTGCTGTCAGCTGCGCTTACTCGCCCAGTGCCTTGGCCACAAACGGCGGGGCGACCAGCACGCCGGTGTGCAGGTGGGCGGTGTAATACAGCGTCTCGAAGCCCTTGGCCTGCGCGGCGTCCTGACGGAACGCGAAATCGGCCTTGGCCTGCTTGCTGGCCATGGTCACGCTCCACCAACCGGTGGGGTAGCACGGCTGCGGGAACGGCAGGGTCTTGAACGACTGGAAGCCGGCCTTGCCCATTTCGGTGCGCATCTGGTTGATCAGGTCCAGCAGCGCCAGCGGCGATTCGGACTGCTGCACCAGGATGCCGTCGCCCTTCAACGCCTTGAAGCAGCTCTCATAGAACGCCTTGTTGAACAGGCCTTCGGCCGGGCCCACCGGGTCGGTGGAATCGACGATCACGATATCCACGCTGCCGGCCGGGCAGTTGGCCATGTAGGCCACGCCGTCGTCGAACAACAGTTCGGCGCGCGCATCGTGGTTGGAGTCGCACAGCTCGGGGAAATAGGTCTCCGACATGCGGGTGACCTGCTCGTCGATATCGCACTGGGTGGCGCGTTCCACGCCCGGGTGCTTGAGCACCTCGCGCAAGGTACCGCAGTCGCCGCCGCCGATGATCACCACGCGCTTGGGCGCGGGATGGGTGAACAGCGCCGGGTGGCTGATCATCTCGTGATAGAAGAAGTTGTCGCGGCTGGTCAGCATCACCGCGCCGTCGATGAGCATCAGCTTGCCCCAATCGGTGGTCTGGTAGATCTCGATCTTCTGGAACGGGGACTGCACCTCGTCCAGCTTGCCGCTGATGCGGAACCCGATCGCCGAGCCGGTCGGCTGGAAGTGTTCGATGTACCAGTTGTCGTTGGCGCTCATGCAAAAAATCCTGAAAAGAAGGGAACTGTTCCTTCTCCCACCGGGAGAAGGTGGCGCAAAGCGCCGGATGAGGGTCGGGCGCAGCCTCGTACAGTCAAACTGCGCGGTGGCTGAACCTGCATTCCACCCGCTCCAATCAGGCGAGGGGCGTGAATCGGCGCGGATTGTAACGGACCCTGCGCATGCCAGGCGTTACACTTCACGCCCTTTTTTATTCCAGCCGAGACAGCGAAATGAGCGATTGGTCCCTCGACCAAGCCCGCAAGACCTATTCGATCCCGCATTGGGCCGACGGGTATTTCGATGTGAATGCTGCCGGCCACGTGGTGGTCAGCCCGACCGTCGACGGCCCGGCGGTGTCGCTGCCCGAGGTGGTGGACGCCGCGCGCGCGGCCGGCGCCAAGCTGCCGCTACTGGTGCGCTTCCCGGACATCCTGGGCCAGCGCCTGGGCAAGTTGCAGGCGGCTTTTGCGCAAGCGCAGTCGGAATGGGATTACGCCGGTGGCTACACCGCGGTGTATCCGATCAAGGTCAATCAGCATCGCGGCGTGGCCGGCACCCTGGCCGGCCACCACGGCGACGGTTTCGGGCTGGAAGCGGGCAGCAAGCCGGAGCTGATGGCGGTGCTGGCACTGTCGCGTCCGGGCGGGCTGATCGTGTGCAACGGCTACAAGGATCGCGAATACATCCGCCTGGCGCTGATCGGGCGCAAGCTCGGCCTGCAGACCTTCATCGTCATTGAAAAGCCTTCCGAGCTGAAGCTGGTGCTGGAAGAGGCGCGCGCGCTGGAGGTCAAGCCGGGCCTGGGTGTGCGCATGCGGCTGGCCTCGCTGGGCGCAGGCAAGTGGCAGAACAGCGGTGGCGACAAGGCCAAGTTCGGGCTCTCGCCGCGCCAGGTGCTGGACCTGTGGAAGACCTTGCGCGACACCGAGTACGCCGATTGCCTGCAGTTGCTGCATTTCCACATGGGCTCGCAGATCTCCAACGTGCGCGACATCGCCAACGGCATGCGCGAGGCCACCCGCTATTTCGTGGAGCTGTCGCGCCTGGGCGCGAAGATCAGCCACGTGGATGTCGGTGGCGGCCTGGGTATCGATTACGAAGGCACCCGCTCGCGTAGCTATTGCTCGATCAATTACGGCCTGCATTCGTATGCCAGCAACATCGTGCAGCCGCTGGCCAGCGCCTGCGAACAACACGGCCTGACCCCGCCGCGCATCGTCACCGAATGCGGGCGCGCGATGACTGCACACCATGCGGTGCTGATCGCCAACGTGTCCGAAGTGGAGCAGGCGCCGGAAGGCCGCGTGCCGGATGCGCACGGCGACGAACCGGCGGCGATCCGCCACCTGCGCGAGATCCACGACGAACTGGATGTGCGCCCGGCGGTGGAACTGTTCCAGGAAGCGCAGCACTTCCATGCCGAAGGCTTGAGCGCGTATGCACTGGGCCAGATCGACCTGACCCACCGTGCGCGCATCGACGACCTGTTCTATGCCATCGCGCACGGCGTGCGCGCGCGCTTGAGCTTCGACGAAAAGAGCCATCGCCCGGTGCTGGACGAGCTCAACGAGCGGCTGGTGGACAAGTACTTCGTCAACTTCAGCGTGTTCGAGTCGATCCCGGATGTGTGGGCGATCGACCAGGTATTTCCGATCGTGCCGATCGAGCGCTTGAACGAGGCGCCGCAGCGGCGCGGCATCATCGCCGACATGACCTGCGATTCGGACGGCATGGTCAAGACCTATGTCGAGAACGAAAGCCTGGACAGCTCGTTGCCGTTGCACACGTTGAACCCGGGCGAAAGCTACCGCATCGGTTTCTTTCTGGTAGGTGCCTACCAGGAAATCCTGGGCGATATCCATAACCTATTCGGCGATACCGATGCGGTGGAAGTGGCCGTGGATGGCGATGGCTATCGCATCGCCCAGCAGCGCCGCGGCGATACCACCGATGTGATGCTGGACTACGTGGGCTATCAGCTGGATACGCTGCGCGCCACCTATGCCGAGCGCATCGCCGCCGCGCAGCTGTCGCCCGAGCGCGCACAGGAGCTCAGCGCGGCGCTGGAAGCCGGCCTCACCGGCTACACCTATCTGTCCGACGAACCGTTGGGCTGATCGTGCACGCGCTGCGGCAGGTGCCGCAGCGCCGAGGGAAGCACAACACGCTGGTGCAGCGGTTGCGGGCGTGTTTGAAGCATCGCCGGATAGGCGTGCCGGTGGGCTACCGGCGCCGCCGAGCTGTCCTGATGCGTTGCTGTGCCCCGTGTCGTATTGCCTTGCGCAGGCCGCTGCGGGCCTGCGCAGCCTGCTGCTACGCAGGCCCGCAGCGAGAAATGCGGCTGGTGCGGACGGCATGCCACGCGTCGCAAGCCATGGCGGTGCACGTTTTCAGTGCGTTGTGCTGCAGACCGATGACAACCGGACGACCGTTGCGTGATCGTTGCCCGCAACGGGCACTGACGCCGTAAAACGCACTTCTCTCTCAAAGTGATTTACCGAATAACGTAATTGCAGCAACGTCGATGCATCACTGGTCTTATTCAAACGCTCATCGGATATACCAAGCAAAGCGCGAATTCCGCTTGAAAGCAGCATTTATCGCCCACGACGCATAAGGCGAGCTGTCGTTGTGGTCCATCTGGACTTTGGTGCCGGAGTTGAACGTATGTATGCATCCAGAACACTAGTTGAAATCACACTTCGGTAAAAATATTTCGTGCACCACGTGTGTTTCGTGATTTTTTGCACGGTTTCAGACCTGCGCGAATTGTTAGTGTTCGTTTTACTTGTAGGAATGTAAGCGCTGCAAATAAGACAGTTGCGCATCGTGGTTTCGATGGTGTGCGTTGCTTCGCTGGGCATCTTTAATTGTGCGTTTCCATCGTGTATTGCCGGCACTCGCTGGTAGTCGGCGGTGTTTCTTACCTCTCATTTTCTTAGGCCAGGTGCTGATTCGGCGTTCATTGACCGCATGACGGTCAAGGTGCATCGACGGACTGCGCGCCACACCAGAAGGATGCACGCAATGCACGCTGACGCCTCTCCTGTTTTTCCTTTGACCAAAGCGCAACGCGGCCTGTGGGTGGCCAGTAAATTGCACACCGACAACACGCTGATGTTGTCCGAGGCGCTGGAAATGTTCGGCCCGCTGGATCCCGCGTTGCTGATCCGCGCCACCTTGCAGCTGGCGCGCGAGTTCGACACCTTGCGGCTGTGCATCGTCGAAGAAGACGGGGCGCCGCGGCAGGTGGTACTGCCCGAGTACACCGCCCCGGTGCCGTATTTCAACGTCAGCGAAGATCCTTCGCCGCGCAATGCTGCCGAGCATTGGGTGGATGAAGAGATCCGCAAGCCGGAGGACCTGCACAACGGGCCGTTGTGGCATTGCGCGGTGTTCCGCCTGGGCGAGGATCACCACATGTGGGTGCAGTGCGTCAGCCATCTGGTGATGGATGGCTATTGCGCATCGATCATGATGCAGCGCATGTCGGTGCTCTATAACGCCTACGTGACCAACGTGGAGCCCGAGCCTGCGCAATACGGCAGCGCGCTGTCGCTGATCGAACTGGAGCAGCAGTACCGCGAGTCCGATCGCTTCCAGCGCGATCGCACCTACTGGATGCAGCAATTGGCCGATCTGCCGCCGCCGGCCACGCTGGCGCGGCCGGGCAATCATCTGTCCACCGGGTTGTTGCGCGGCACCGGGCAGTTTTCGCCGCAGCAGGTGGTGCGTTTGCGCGCGTTGGGCAAGGAGCACGGCGCCAGCCTGCCGCAGATGCTGATCTCGCTGATTGCCGCGTACTACTACCGCTGCACCGGTGCCGAGGATCTGGTGCTGGCCATGCCGGTGACCGGCCGCATCAATGCGCGCTACCGGCAAACCGCAGGCCTGGTCGCCAATGTGGTTTCGCTGCGCCTGAAAATGGATCCGCAACAGCCGATCCACAGCCTGTTCGCGCAGGTCTCCTCGGTGGTGCGGCATGCCTTGCGCCATCAGCAGTATCGTTTCGAAGATGTGCGCCGCGACCTGGGCATGTTCGGCATCGAGCAGAAATTCGCGCGGCTGGCAGTGAACATCGAGGCCTTCGATTACACCTTGCGTTTCGGCGAGGCGTACGCGGTGCCGCACAACCTCTCCAACGGCCCGGCCGACGACCTGACCATCTTCTGCTACGAGCGTGGCGATGGCGCGGCACTGCGGTTCGATCTGGATGCCAACCCGGCGTTGTACGACAGCGATGAGCTGGCCGAACATTGCCGCCGTCTGACCCATCTGGCCGAGGCGGTGCTGGCCGACCCGGAATGTGCGCTGGGCCAGGTCGATGTGCTCGGCGACAGTGAGCGCCGACGCCTGCTGCACACCTGGAACAACACCGCAGCGCCGCTGCCGGAACCGGCCACGCTGTTGCATGGCATGCTGCAACGTGCCGAGGTGATGCCCGCCGCGGTGGTGGTGCAATACGACAACCGCACGCTGGATTACGCCACGCTGTGCGAACTCGCTTCGCGTATCGCTGCGCAATGGGTGGCCGATGGCGTGGGCCCTGGCGATGTGGTTGCGGTGGCCTTGCCGCGTAGCGAGCAACTGCTGGTTGCGTTGCTGGCGGTGATGTGGAGCGGTGCGGCGTACCTGCCGCTGGATCCGGAAAGCCCGGCCGCGCGCAACCGCCAGATGCTCAACGATTCCGGTGCGATCGCCCTGGTGTGCGAACCGGCCTTGTGCGAGCGCTACCTGCTCGGCGGCATGGTCTGGCTGGATCCGCGCCCGGCCGTGTTGCCGGAAGCGATCGCACCGCTCGCCACACCGGACGGCACCGCCTACGTGCTGTACACCTCCGGCTCGACCGGCGCGCCCAAGGGCGTGGAAATCAGCCACCGCAACCTGTTCAATTTCCTGCATGCGATGGAGCACGAGCTGGCATTGCGTCCGCGCGATCGTGTGCTGGCAGTCACCACCATCACCTTCGACATCGCCGGGCTGGAGTTGTATCTGCCGTTGCTGGTGGGCGCGCGGGTGGTCATCGCACCGGCCGGCATCACCCACGACCCGCGCAGCCTCGCGCGCCTGATCGCGCACGAACAGATCAGCGTGGTGCAGGCCACGCCATCGCTGTGGCGCATCCTGCTGGCCAACCAGGATCTGGCGCTGGATCGCATCCACGCGTTGATCGGTGGCGAAGCGCTGGTGCCGGAGCTGGCCACGCACTTGCTGAGCCGGGTGGGGCGCCTGACCCAGTTGTACGGCCCCACCGAAACCACCATCTGGTCCACCATCATGCCGTTGCAGCTGAGCGATGCCGGCGCACCGCCGATCGGCAGGCCGCTGCTCAATACGCGCGTCTATGTGCTGGACGCGCAGCGGCAACCGCTGCCGACCGGTGCGATCGGCGAGTTGTACATCGGTGGCGCCGGCGTGGCCAAGGGCTATCGCGGCAAACGCCAGCTGACCAGCGAGCGCTTCATGCGCGATCCGTTCGCCGACGATGGCAGCAGCATGTACCGCACCGGCGACCGCGTACGTCAGCGGTGCGATGGTCTGCTGGAATTCATCGGGCGCGCCGATGCGCAATTGAAGATCCGCGGCCATCGGGTGGAGCCGGCCGAAATCGAAAACGCGTTGCTGCTGCATTCGCAGGTGGCGCAGGCGGTGGTGGTAGGCCACAGCGATGGCGATCACGCCTTGCAGTTGCTGGCCTATGTGGTGGGCAAGCACGGCAGCACGCCATCGACCGAACTGCTGCGCGCGCATCTGCAGCAGCGGTTGCCCGCATCGATGATTCCCACCCTGTGGGTGCCGCTGGCGGCATTGCCGCTGACCTCCAACGGCAAGCTGGATCGGCGCGCATTGCCGGCGCCCGGTGCGCTGCCGCAACGCGCGCACCTGGCGCCGCGCGATGCGCTCGAACGCCAGCTGGCGGCAGTGTTGCAGGACGTGCTGGGGATCGAAGTGGTGGGCGTGGACGACAACTTCTTCGAACTCGGCGGCGACTCGCTGCGTGCGGCGGAAATGGCTGCGCGTTTCCCGCAGCTGTTCGGGGTGGAATTGCCGCTGGGTACGCTGTTCCATGCGCCGACGATCGCCGGCCTGGCCGAGGTGATCAAGCGCAGCGCGCACACGCCCAACGACCCGTTGAGCGTGCTGCTGCCGCTGCGTGCGGGCACGGACGGCATCACGCCGCTGTTCTGCATCCACCCGGTGGTCGGGCTGGGCTGGTCGTATCTGACCTTGCTCGGTCAGCTGGATCCGCAGTGGCCGGTGTATGCACTGCAATCGCCGGCATTGAGCGACCCGCAGCATCGCCCGGAAAGTATCGAGGCGATCGCGCGCGACTACCTGGCGCGGCTGCGCAGCGTGCAGCCGGCCGGGCCGTACCGGTTGCTGGGGTGGTCGTTGGGCGGGCTGATCGCGCACGCCATGACCGCCGAGTTGCATGCGCTTGGAGAAGAAGTCGAGTTGCTGGCCATGCTCGACAGTTACCCGCATCTGGAGCAGGCCGCATCGCTGCCGGAATCGGAGAACGTGCGCGCCTCGGTGCACGCGCTGGGCCTGCATCCGGCACCGGGCCAGCCGATGCCGACCACGGTGGCCGAACTGGCCAGCCTGCTGTGCGCGCACTACGGGCTGGACGATCTGCCCGCGGTGCGCCAGCTGCTCGAACAACGCCCCACGCTGCTGGACGATATGGGCGGTATGACCCAGCATCACCTGCAGCTGGCGCGGCGTCATCGGCCCAAGCCGCTGGACCAGGACGTGCTGTTCGTCGAAGCCAGCGTGCGCATGAGTTCCGGCGGCGATGAGGCGGTGTGGGTGGATTACCGCCCGCAGGCCTGGCGCCCATACGTGCGCAACCTGCACCTGCACGCGCTGGACAGCGATCACCATTCGATGCTGTCGTCGGCGCATTCGGCCACGCTCAGTGGTTTGCTGCATGCAGCCACCGCGCAAGCCGCGCAACGCAGCGGCAGCATCGCCACCGCCAGCGACGGGGTGGCCGAATATGCCTGAGTCTCTTGCTGGCATCACGCCCACCCGTCCGGTGGTGATCGCCACCCTGGGCACCCACGGCGATGTGCGGCCGATCATCGCGTTGGGCCGCGGCCTGCAGGCGCGCGGCTACCCGGTGCGGGTCCTGACCAGCAGCAATTTCGAAGCGATGATCCGGGCCAACGGGCTGGAATTCTTCCCGCTCAGCGGCGATCACCAGAAGCTGCTGCAGGGCAACCCGGAGGTGGCCGAGATGCGTGGTGGCTGGCGCGGCATCTGGGGCACCTTGCGCGCGCAGCTGCTGAGCTGGGCACGCGACTGGGCCGAGCAGGGCCGCGCGGCCTGCGCCGATGCCGGTTTGATCCTAGGCGTGGGCAGTGCGAGTTTTCTGGCGCATAGCCTGGGCCAGGCGTACGGCGTGCCGGTGGTGTTCGCGCAACTGCAGCCGCTCACCGCGTCGCGCCATCTGCCGTTGATGGTGATGCCCAGCGTGCGTCTGCCGGGGCGGGTGAGCGTGGCGCTGCATCACCTGGTGCGCTTTGCCGGCTGGCAGCTGCTGCGGCCGGCGCTCAACGACATCGTGCGCCCGGCACTGGGGTTGCCGGCGTATCCCTGGACCGGCCCGGATCGCAGTGCGCTGCGGGTGATCTATGGCTACAGCGCGCAGCTGTGCCCGCGCCCGCCGGATTGGCCGCCCAGCGCGCAGGTTTGCGGGTTCTGGCAACTGCCGCAGCCGCAGTGGCAACCACCGGCGGCGCTGCAGGCGTTTCTGCAGGCCGGCCCGCCGCCGCTGTACATCGGCTTCGGCAGCATGACCAGCAGCGATGCGGCGCAGCTCACTGCCACGGTCAAGGCGGCAGTGCGGCTGACCGGGCAACGCGCCTTGCTGGCCAGCGGCTGGGGCGGGCTGGCGGCCGGGGAGAGCGCTGCCGACGAGGATGCCGAGCGCTTTTTCAATCTGGAACAGGCCCCGCACGATTGGCTATTCCCGCGCGTGGCGGTGGCGGTGCATCACGGCGGCGCCGGTACCACCGGCGCGGCGCTGACGGCCGGGGTGCCGTCGGTGGTGTTGCCGTTCGGCTACGACCAACCGTTCTGGGCGCATTGCCTGGCCCAGCGCGGCATTGCGCCGCCGGCGCTGGCGCGGGTCGGGTTGCAGCCGGAAACCCTGGCCGCCGCCATCCAGCAGGCGAGCGCGCCGGCCATGCGTGCGGCTGCGCGCGCGCTCGGTCAACGCATCCGCGACGAAGACGGTGTACGCAATGCGGTCGATCAGCTGGAAGCCTGGCAACTGCTTGCACCGGCTGCAGCGCTGCCAGCAGCGATCGCACGCACTGAACAGCACGCTGTCGCGTAACGGATCGAGCAATATGCCGTTGCGTAAGCGTGGGGACGCTGCGGATCAGGCCGCAGCGTTCGCAACGTGCAGTGCAGCGTCTAGCGCGGCACTGCGTGGTTGGCGGCGGCATGCGAGTCGGCGTGCGCGCGTCGCAATCGCCGCCGTTGTAATGCGCCAGCAGCCAGGCACAGGGAGGGGACGCAGCTGCGGTAGCAGTGCGGCATGCTGGTGATTGGCCGCATCGGTTTCGATGTCGGTTTTAATCGCGATCGCAATCGCGCTGCTACGCAGGCCCAGCAACGCGCTGCGCGCCATCGGCATACGGCACAATCGGGCTCCCTCGGCTGCTCGCGCCCGCATGCACTATCGCGCTCTGGACCTGTTGCGTGGGATCGCCATCGTCTGGGTGATGCTGTTCCATTCGTTCGTGGTCGGCGGGCTGGGGCCGGACTGGGCGTGGCTGTCGCGCTACGGCTGGATGGGCGTGGACCTGTTCTTCGTGCTGAGCGGTTTTTTGATCGGCACACAGGTGCTGACTCCGCTGTCGCGCGGCAAGCAGTTGGACTTTGCCGATTTCTACCTGCGCCGTGCCTTCCGCATCCTGCCGGCGTTTTTGGTGGTGCTGGCGATATATATGGCATGGCCGGGTTTCCGCGAGTCGCCCGGGCTGGCGCCATGGTGGATGTTCGTCACCTTCAGCTTGAACCTGTTCGTCGATTACGGCGAGCAGGCCGCGTTTTCGCACGCCTGGTCGTTATGTGTGGAAGAGCATTTCTATCTGGTGTTTCCACTGCTGGCGACGTTGCTGTTGCGGCGCCCATCGGCCAAGCGCGTGGTCGCGGTGTGCGTTGCGGTAGTTCTTGCCGGCATCGCCTTGCGCACCAGCGTCTGGCTGCACAACACGGCGCTGGATCAACTCGGCGGCGGGCAGCAGCGCAACTGGTTTGTCGAAGACATCTATTACCCCACCTGGAACCGGCTGGATGGTTTGCTGGCGGGTGTGGTGCTGGCGGTATTGAAGGTCTTTCGCCAGCATAGCTGGCAGTGGCTGCAGCAGCGCGGCAACACCTGGGCGCTTGCCGGCGTGGCCGTCCTGGCGCTGGCGATGTGGTTGTTTCGCGAACGCACCGGTCTGCTCGGCAACGCGGTGGGCTGGCCGGTGCTCTCGCTCGGGCTGGCGTTGCTGGTATTGGCGGGCACTGCGACCGGCAGCGCACTTGGCCGGCTGCGCGTGCCGGGCGCTGCGTGGCTGGCGGCGATGTCCTACAGCGTGTATCTGACCCACAAGGCGATGTTCCATGTGACCCAGAGCTGGTTTGGCGCCACGCTGGACGGCCGCGGCATCCTGGCATTTGTGGTGTATGGCGTGGTGGCGCTGGCGGCGGGTGCGTTGCTGCATTACGCGGTGGAGCGCCCGTTTCTCCAGCTGCGCGGTGTGCTGCTACGGCGACGTGCAGCTGCGCGCAGTGATGCCGAGCTGGCGTGATGCGGTCAGTGGCTGGTGAGTTCACTCAAGTCTTCGGTGCGCTAGTGGCCACACTGCCCGGGTCGTGGGCGTAGCTCGACGACGCGTTGTACGTGCTGGTTGCAGTCCATCCATCTGACGGGCGGAACCGAAAAAGAAAAAGCCGCGCAGTGCGCGGCTTTTCGATGTTCCGTTGGATGCGGCGTATGGCTTGCGCGGTGCATCACACCGCGTAGCTCGCAGGTTGCGCGCTGACCGTTTGCAGCCGCCTGTCAGGCGTACTGCCTCATTGCGCGTCGCGCGCCACCTGGAACCCGGCGAACGATTGCGTCACCGGCATGATTTCCAGCCGGTTGATGTTCAAGTGCGCCGGCAGGCTGGCGACGTAGAAGATCTGCTCGGCAATGTCGTCGGCCGTCATCGGGGTGGCGCCGCGGTACAGCGTGTCCGACGCGACCTGGTTGCCACCGGTGCGCACCAGGGTGAATTCGGTTTCGGCCATGCCGGGTTCGATCGAGGTCACGCGCACGCCGGTGCCATGCAGGTCCGCGCGCAGGCCCAGCGAAAACT
Source organism: Xanthomonas nasturtii (assembly GCF_001660815.1). Classification (GTDB taxonomy): domain Bacteria; phylum Pseudomonadota; class Gammaproteobacteria; order Xanthomonadales; family Xanthomonadaceae; genus Xanthomonas; species Xanthomonas nasturtii. Next base: position 24,265 of record NZ_LYMI01000026.1, on the reverse strand, counting down.
GCTGCACGAAGGCCTTGGTACCGCCGTAGACGTTGCCGCCGGTGTACGGGTAGGTCGCCGCGACCGACGCGATGTTGATGATCGCGCCGCGGCGCGCGATCAATGCCGGCAGCAGGCGGTGGGTGAGCGTGACCAACGCAGTGACATTGGTGTCGATCATCTGCTGCCACTGGCTCAGGTCGGCCTGCTGCGCGGGCGCGGTGCCCAGTGCCAGGCCGGCGTTGTTGACCAGCACGTCGATGTCGGCGAATGCGGCCGGCAATGCATCGATCGCGGCGGACAAGGCCTGCGCGTCGCGCATGTCGAACGCGGCAGTGTGCACCTGCCCGGCAGGCAGTTCAGCAGCCAGCGCCTGCAGGCGCTCGGCGCGCCGGCCGGTGGCGATGACCTTCCAGCCGGCGGCGGCGAAGCGGCGCACGGCGGCGCTGCCGAAACCGGAGGTGGCACCAGTGATCAGGACGGTCTTGGACATGCGGAACTCCAGGGGGACGGGGGCATTCAGGGTTCAATGCAAGGCGGTTTCAGAGCGCAGGGGGGGCGGACTTGCCATTGCGGCACGCCGCGTACGCAGCATCTCTTCGGTCAAGCTCTCGCGCGAGACGACATGGCCACGGCGCAGCCGCAGCACCACGTAGGCGCCTGCTGCGTGCGTGGCAGTCGTCGCGGTGGACGGCAGCTCGACGATGACTTCGCCATCCATCCACACGGCCGGCACTGGCGCTGGCTGGCCGGGGAACAGGACGTCCAACGGCAAGGTCGGTGGCGTATCGGCGCAGGCGCCCAGCACGACGCGATCGAGCACCAGCTGCTGTGCGTCCAGCCGCCAGTCCGCGCGATAGCCGCGCCAGTTGGCGCTGCAGCTGCCCATCGCACTGCGTGCGTGCGCCGCGAAGCGCTTCCAGGTGGCCGGGTCGTCCAGGGGCCCGGACAGCGGTTCGGCCAGCAACGTCGCCTGCTGGCCGTCGATCTGGATGCGGTCGGGAATCTGGTCGGTGGCCTGCGCCGGGCCGGCCCACGCCAGCACGCCCAGCAACACGCCAGCGCAGGGGCGCATCACGCGCGCTTACTGCGCCTTGATCGCAATGGCGGGCAGGCCACTGCCGGTGAGCTTCTGCTTGGCTTCGGCCAGTTCGCCGGCGCTGCCGTAGGGCCCCATGCGCACGCGGTAGACCGTCTTGCCGCTGATTTCGGCCGATTCCACGCGTGCGGCCAGGCCCATCATCGCCAGCTTGGCCTTGGTCGATTCGGCATCGCCGGAGGCGCCGAACGAGCCAGCCTGCAGGATGTAGCGGGTGTTGTCGGTCACCGCCGCTGCAGCGGGCGAGGGCGCAGCAGCCGAAGGCGTTGTCGCAGGCTTTGGCGCCGTGGCCGCTGGCGTGGTGATGGCCGCAGTACCGGCCTGCGCCGGGGTCGCAACTGGCCGTGCCGGAGCGGTTTCCGGCAGCGGCTTGGGCGCGCTGGCGGCAGATTCGTTCAAGGGTACCGGCACGCTTGCGGCCGGCGTCGCAGCGGCGACGCTTGCGGCCGCACCGGGTGCCGGTGGCACCGGCTTGCCTTCCAATGCCGCGCGCGCACGCGCAGCCTCTTCGGCGCGCGCGCTGGCAGCCAGTTCGGCGTCGGACATCTGCACTTCCTTGCCGGGCAGCAAGGTGTAGAAGTCGTACTGGGTCTGCGCATTGCCGGGTTTGCCCTGCGGCTTGGGCGGCTGCGCGCTGGGCTTGGGCAATTCGGCCGGCGTATCCACGTCGGCATCGGCCACCGGCTCGGGCTGCGCATCCGGGTTGGCACGCGGGCCCACACGCAGGAAACCGTCGCCGTCCTTTTTGAACAGGTTGGGTGCCGCCAGGAAGATCACTGCTGCAATCGCGGCGCCAGCCACCAGCCACACCCAACCTGGGGTGCCATTGCTGGTGTTGCGTCGGGCCTGACTTTTACCGCGTCGTGCTGCCATCTACCACTTCTCCGAATCGTGTCGTTGCGAGCCAGCTGGCCCGACTTGCTGCGGCGATCAGCGCTGCTGCACTGATCGCCCGGTGAGCGCCGGCAGCGCCCCAGGTGGCGCTCACCGGGCATTCGCCACGGCGCCATGCACTGTGCCAGCTGCCTGCGTTGGCTCCCTGACGCTGCCGCGCGATTACATCTTTTCCGGAGCGCTGACGCCGAGCAGTTCCAGGCCATTGGCAAGCACCTGCTGGGTGGCGACGGCCAGGGTGAGCTTGGCGTCGCGCTCGGCGGCATCGTCCACCAGCACCTTGCTGTTGTGATACCACGTGTGGAAGGCATGCGCCAATTCACGCAGGTATTGCGCGATCTGGTACGGCTCCAGCGCCTGGCCGGCGATTTCCACAACCTCCGGGTAGCGCGACAGCTCCAGCATCACGGCGAGCGAATGCTCGTCGTCCAGGCGTGCGAGCTCGGCCAGGCCATGGGTCTGATCGTACTTGTAGCCTTTTTCCTGCGCCTGGCGCAGCACGCTGCACACCCGTGCATGCGCGTACTGCACGTAGAACACCGGGTTGTCGTTGCTCTGCGCGCGCGCCAGATCGATGTCGAAGGTGAGCTGCGAATCGGGCTTGCGTGCGATCAGGAACCAGCGCACCGCATCGGCGCTGGTTTCTTCGATGAGGTCGCGCAGGGTGACGTAGCTGCCGGCACGCTTGGACAGCTTCACTTCCTCACCGCCACGCATCACCGTGACCATCTGGTGCAGCACGTATTCCGGCCAGCCCTGCGGGATGCCCAGCTCCATCGCCTGCAGGCCGGCGCGCACGCGCGTCAGCGAGCCGTGGTGGTCGGCGCCCAGCTCGGTGATGGCGCGCTCGTAGCCGCGCTGCCACTTGGTCAGGTGATAGGCCACGTCCGGCACGAAGTAGGTGTAGGTGCCGTCGGACTTGCGCATGACGCGGTCCTTGTCGTCGCCGAAGTCGGTGGACTTGAGCCACAACGCGCCGCCTTCCTCGTACGTATGCCCGGAAGCGATCAGCTTTTGCACCGCTTCTTCGACCTTGCCGTCCTTGTACAGCGAGCTTTCCAGGAAGTAGATATCGAAATCGACCCGGAACGCGGCCAGGTCGTGGTTCTGCTCGTTACGCAGATACGCCACCGCGAAGCGGCGGATCGATTCGAGATCGGCTGGATCCTTGGTGCCAGTGACCAGATGGCCTTCCAGGTCGACGCTGTCGCCGGCCAGGTAGGCGTTGGCCACATCGGCGATGTAGTCGCCCCGATAGCCGTTTTCCGGCCAGCCGTCGCTGTCGGGGGTGAGCCCCTGCGCGCGCGCCTGCACCGACAACGCCAGGTTTTCGATCTGCACGCCGGCATCGTTGTAGTAGAACTCGCGCTTGACGTTCCAGCCATTGGCATCGAGCACGCGCGCCAGGCTGTCGCCGATCGCCGCGGCGCGGCCGTGGCCGACATGCAGCGGGCCGGTCGGGTTGGCCGAGACGTATTCCACGCCCACCGAGCGACCATTGCCGGCGAGCCCGCGGCCGTAGTCGTGGCCCTGCTTGATCACATGCGCCACTTCGCGCTGATACGCGGTGGCGGCCAAGTGGAAGTTGATGAAGCCGGGGCCGGCGATTTCCACCTTGGCCACGTCCTCGCTGGCCGGCAGCGCGGCAACCAGCGCCTGCGCCAGCGCGCGCGGATTGCTGCGCGCGGCTTTGGCCAGCAGCATCGCGGCGTTGGTGGCGAAGTCGCCGTGCTCACGGGTCTTGGGTCGCTCGACCACAAAGTCCGGCGGCAGGGTGTCGGCAGGCAGGGTGCCGTTGGCGCGCAAGGCTTCGATGCCTTGGCCGATCAGTGCGCGGAGTAGGGCTTTCACGTGGGATCTGCTTGGAACCAAACCCGCGATTTTACCCGACCACGCGGCCCGGGGTCCGGCCGATGGTTCAGGTCAGCGCGACGCCGGTCATTCCAGCCAGCCGCGCTCGGCCAGCGAGACGGGGCGTCCATCGCCGATGACGAAATGGTCCAGCAGGCGGATGTCCACCAGATCCAGGCCGTCCAGCAGCCGTTTGGTGACCGCACGGTCGGCCTCGGACGGCTCTGGATTGCCGGACGGATGGTTGTGCCCGACGATCACCGCCGCCGCGTTGTGCAGTAGCGCCCGCCGCACCACTTCGCGCGGGTGGATGTCGGCGCCGTCGATGGTGCCGGTGAACACCTCTTCGAAGGCGATGGCGCGGTGGCGGTTGTCCAGGAACAGCACCGCGAACACTTCGTAGGCCCGCGCGCGCAGCCGCTGCGAGAAATAGCGGCCCACGCTTGGCGGGTCGCTGAGCGCTTCGCCGCGTTCCAGCGCGCTCATCAGGTGGCGGTGGGCCAGTTCCATGGCCGCAGCGAGCTTGCAGGCCGAGGCCGGGCCCAGCCCGGGCAGGCGCGAAAGGGTCTTGGCCGGGCGGTCCAGCAGCAGGCGCAGCGGGCCGTGCCGGTGCAGCAGGTCGCGCGCGGTCTGCACCGCGTCCTGGCCGCGCAGGCCCGAGCCGACGAAGATCGCCAGCAGCTCGGCATCGGAGAGGGCAGTGGCCCCGCGCGCCAGAAGTTTCTCGCGCGGGCGTTCGTGGGTGGGCCAGTCGTGTATGTGCATATGGCCAGATTGCCGGTGCTCATCGCGCACGCCCATCAGGCCAAGCGGGGGCATCGGCTAATCTAGTTGTCCTTGTAACCGTAGGACGACCCCGACGTGATCGGCTCCACTCAGGCCCGCCCCCTGGACGGACAGCGTTTGCTGCTGTGCGTCGGCGGAGGCATCGCCGCTTACAAATCGCTCGAACTGGTCCGTCGCCTGCGCGACGCCGGTGCGCAGGTGCAGGTCGCCATGACCAGCGGCGCGCAACAATTCGTCACCCCGCTGAGCTTCCAGGCGCTGTCCGGGCAACCCACCCGCACCACCCTGTGGGACAGCGCCGCCGAGCAGGCGATGGGCCATATCGAACTGGCGCGCTGGGCCGACCGGGTGATCGTGGCCCCGGCCACCGCCGACCTGCTGGCGCGCCTGGCGCACGGGCTGGCCGACGACCTGGTCACCACGTTGTGCCTGGCCACGACTGCGCCGCTGACCGTGGCCCCGGCCATGAACCATCGCATGTGGCTGCATCCGGCCACGCAGGCGAACGTGGCGACATTGCGCGCGCGCGCGGTTGCCGTGGTGGGCCCGGACGATGGCCCGCTGGCCGAAGGCGAGTCCGGCCCCGGGCGGCTGGCCGAGCCGGCGGAGATCATTGCCGCGTTGGCTGGCGGCGCCCCCGTGAGCGCCGCTCCAATCGGCGCCAGCGGCACGGCTGCGCCGGCGTTCGTGCCCAGCAGCGCGCAGTTGGATGGCCTGCGCATCGTGATCAGCGCCGGCCCCACCTTCGAAGACCTGGATCCGGTGCGTTACGTCGGCAACCGCAGCAGCGGCAAGATGGGCTACGCCCTGGCCGCCGCAGCCGCCCGGCAGGGCGCCGAGGTGGTGCTGGTCAGCGGGCCGGTGCACCAGACCACGCCGGCCGGCGTGCAGCGCATCGACGTGCGTTCGGCTGCGCAGATGCGCGATGCGGTGCTGGGCGCATTCCCGGCCGACATCTACATCGGTGCCGCCGCGGTGGCCGACTACACCCCCAAGCGGGTGGTCGCGCAGAAGATCAAGAAGACCGGTGAGACGCTGACCCTGGAACTGGTGCGCACCCCGGACATCCTGTCCGAGGTCGCCACGCAGACCGGCGCCTTGAAACTGGTGGTCGGTTTTGCTGCCGAAACGCACGACGTGGAGCACTACGCGCGTGGCAAGCTGGCGGCCAAGCGGCTGGATCTGATCATCGCCAACCAGGTGGGCATCGAAGGCGGCGGCTTCGAAAGCGACAACAACGCGGCAACGGCCTATTGGCAGGGCGGCGAGCGCGCGTTTCCCAGTAGCAGCAAAACCGAACTGGCCGACCAACTGCTGGCCCTGATCGCGGAGAGATTGCAGGCATGAGCACCCCAACCCAGTCCTTGCAGGTGAAGTTGCTCGACCCGCGCTTTGGCGATCTGTGGCCGTTGCCGGCCTATGCCACCGAATCCAGTGCGGGCATGGACCTGCGCGCCGCGCTGGAAGCGCCGATGACGCTGGAGCCGGGCGATGCGGCGCTGATCCCCAGCGGGATCGCGATCCATCTTGCCGACCCGCAGCTGTGCGCAGTGATCCTGCCGCGCTCGGGCCTGGGCCACCGGCACGGCATCGTGCTGGGCAACGGCACCGGCCTGATCGATGCCGATTACCAGGGGCCGCTGCTGATCAGCACCTGGAATCGCGGCCGCGCCGCCTTCACCATCGAGCCGGGCGACCGCATCGCGCAGTTGGTGATCCTGCCGATCGTGCGCGTGGGCTTGCAAGTGGTGGATACTTTCGTCGACAGCGCGCGGGGAGCGGGTGGATTCGGCCACACCGGCGTGCGCTGACGGGGGGAAGTCACATGAGCAAGGCGAACGAGCGCAGGCAGTCGATGTCCAGCGTGCGTACGAGTGGTCCGGTGTTGGGGGGCATAGTACTGCTGCTGGCCGCCTGGTTCGGCTGGAGCAGTTATGCGCAATGGCGCGAAGACGTGGTGGCGCATGACCTGGAGCAGGCGCGCGACCGCGCGGTGCAGGACGTGGGCCAGGCGATGGCCGCACAGGCCAGCCAGCTCGACGCCGTGCTCAAACAGCCGCCGGTCGTCGCTGCGCTGGCCGGTGGCGACGCGCTGGCGGCCGCATCGGCCATCCGCGAGCGCTTCAAGGGCGCCGAGGATGTGCAGGTTTTGCCTGGCGACCTTGCCGCCGCGTATGAAAACCCCAAGGATTTCGGCTACGCGCGTCTGGGCCTGCTCGAGTCGGCGCTGGTGGCCGAACGCGCGCAGGTGCACGTGGTGCGCGACACCAAGCAGGTACGCCTGGGCGTTGCGGCGGCGGTGCGCCTGGGTGCGCAGCCGGCGGTGGCGTATGCCCGGCTGCCGTTGTTGCGGCTGACCGGCCCGCTGGATGCGATCGCGGTCCCTGGCAGCGCGTATCTGGCGTTGCGTCAGGGCAGCTACAACGTGGCCCAGCAGGGCGATGCGGGCCTGGCCGATGCGGCGGAGACGCTGGCCAAGCCCTTGGCCAGCAGCGGCCTGCGCGTGGCTGCCGCAGTACCGCAGAACGACAGTGGCCCATTGGGCCTTGGCGCGCTCGGTTGCGCCATCGTGGCGGCGCTGCTGGTCAGCATCGCGGTGCTGCTGGTGCTGGCCAGCCGCGGCCGTGTGGCCTTGCCGCGGCGCCGGGTCGTTGGCGAGTCGAGCGCCGACGAGCCTACCTTCAGTCAGAGCCTGCAACACGACGCCAGCGTCGCCAGCGAAGCACGCGCGCTGGACGCCGACACGTCGCCAGCAGCGCCAGCGCTGGTGCCGGCGGTGCAGGTCGCCACCGGGATGTTCCGCGCTTACGACATCCGTGGCGTGGTCGGCAAAGACCTCAATCCCGGCGTTGCCGCCTTGATCGGCCAGGCCATCGGCAGCGTGATGCAGGCGCAGGGCCTGCGCGATGTGGTGGTGGGGCGCGACGGCCGGCTGTCCGGGCCAGAGCTGACCAATGGCCTGATCGAAGGCCTGCGCCGCGCCGGCTGCAACGTCACCGACATCGGTCTGGCGCCCACGCCGGTGGTGTACTTCGGCGCCTATGAGCTGCGCGCCGGCAGCTGCGTGGCGGTGACCGGCAGCCATAATCCGCCGGACTACAACGGCTTCAAGATCGTGATTGGCGGCGAGACGCTGTCTGGCACCGCCATCGCCGAACTGCACCAGCGCATCAACGAAGGCCGCCTGCATACCGCCGCCACGCCCGGCGAACTGGAGCAGCGCGACATCAGCGACGCCTACATCCAGCGCATTGCCGACGACGTGCAGCTGGACCGCCCGATCAAGGTGGTGGTGGATGCCGGCAATGGCGCGGCCGGCGACATCGCGCCGCGGTTGCTGGAAGCCATCGGCGCCGAGGTGATTCCGCTGTATTGCGACATCGACGGCACCTTCCCCAACCATCACCCCGACCCCAGCGAGCCGCACAACCTCGACGATCTGGTGAAGATGGTGCAGCGCTTCGATGCGGATATCGGCGTGGCCTTCGACGGCGATGCCGACCGCCTGGGCGTGGTCACCAAGGAAGGCGCCGTCGTGTTCCCGGACCGCCTGCTGATGCTGTTTGCCGCCGATGTGCTGCAGCGCAATCCCGGCGCGCTGGTCATCTACGACGTGAAGTGCACCGGCAAGCTGTCCGACTACGTGCTGCGCAATGGCGGTAGTCCGCTGATGTGGAAGACCGGGCATTCGCTCATCAAATCCAAGATGCGCGAGACCGACGCCGAACTGGCTGGCGAGATGAGCGGGCACTTTTTCTTCAAGGGACGCTGGTACGGCTTCGACGACGGCATCTATGCCGCCGCTCGCCTGCTGGAAATCCTGGCCCAGCGCGAAGAAACCCCGTCCGAGGTGCTGGACGCCTTGCCCGAAAGCGTCTCCACGCCGGAGATCAAGGTGCCGGTGGAGGGCGACGCGCACGCGTTGGTGGCGCGCTTTGTCGAGCGTGCGCAGGCTGGGGACGAGTCGCCGTTCGAATCGGCACGCCTGTCCACGATCGATGGGTTGCGCGCCGACTTCGTCGATGGCTGGGGCCTGGTGCGCGCCTCCAACACCACGCCGATCCTGGTGCTGCGCTTCGAAGCCGACAGCGAGGCTGCGCTGGAGCGCATCCGCGCGTTGTTCCGCAGCGAGCTGCAGGCCCTGTTGCCGGAGCAGCCCTTGGCGTTTTGATCGCCAGGTGCCTGAAGCAGCAGCTGTCCAGCAGCTGTGCTGCCTGTTGAGCGGCAGTGCAGCTGAGCGGGTACAGGCGGCGGCGCGACATGCGATACCGGCCATGCAGACACGGTCACCACCGTGCTCTGCTCGTCGCGGTCACCTGAGCAAGATCATCTGCCGCGGCGATCGGTGCGGCATCGTGATCACCCTGCACCAACCACACCGCGTCCCAATACGGATACCCGCCGATCTGCTCGGCCAGCCCTGCACGCAGGGGCTGCGCGACCAGGGCACGGGCGAACTGCCGATGATCGGCATGCACCGGCAACTCGGTTGCCTGCATCTGCGGCTGCCACACCGTTCCGCCACGCCCGCGTGCGCGATTGACCGCATCGGCAGCCAGCTGTCGCGCCGTCGCAGCCGCCTGCAGCAGACCTGCCTTGCCGGGTGCCTGCAGCAGCCCGCACCACGCATCCGGCAGCAATACCCAGCACAGCAACTGCGCATCTTGCCAATGCCTTGGCAGCGCCAAACTTGCCGCTGCCGCGCGGGCGCAGCGCCAGTCCGCGAACAAGGGCACGCTCTGATGCGTGGGCAGCTGTAGATGCCAATACGCCGCAGTGAGCGTTGGCATGGATGTGGGGCAATGGCGGAGCGTGCTGGACATGACCACAGCCTGCACGCAACCGGACAGGGGCAACATCGGCTGGTCATCCGTCATCGCGTCGGCCACTTGCGCGGTGGCGTGTCCGAAAAGCGGGCGTCAACCCTCAGCGCTATCGCCGCGTGTCCGACGATAAGCGGTGCATCGGTTGACGTCCGCGGATCACGTCAATGCGCTCAGGCGCTCATCGATCAGATGAATCGCTGCACAAAGAAACGCGTGAGGGGATGCGATGCAGCCGCAATGCACTCGGCTCGCATCGGTACGCCGAGGCATCGCCACCAACGATCGATCAGCAAAAATCTGCGGCAACAGTCTGCTTTGCATCGACACACGCCAGGACCGCATCACGCGGCCAGGTACTCACCCACTCGGTTCGACCTCAACCAAATATCCGGCCCACACCCTTCAAATCCCCAATCCCCAATCCCAACCTCAATGGCCCGCCCGATCCCGCTTCCAGCCCCGATGTTTCACATCCAGATACAGGCTGTAAAACGCGGTAAACGCCGGGAACAGGTTCTGCAGCACGCCCACCGAATCCTGCTTGGCGGAGAACACGAAATAGCTCAGCGTCATCAGGCTGCCCACTACGCTCATGTACCAGAACAGGCGCGGGATCACCGGCTTGCCGGCGCGCTTGGAAGCGACGAACTGCACCAGCCAGCGGCCGCCGAACATCAGCGCGCCCACGTAGCCGATCAGCTTCCAGCCGGTGACATGGATGCCGGTCCAGTACAGCCAGGTCAGCTGTTGATCGAGGAAGGACGGTTCCATCAATGCTCCTGCACCGCGGTGCGCTTGCTGCGAGTGATCAGCCAGGCCACTCCGCGCAGGTCGCGGATACCCACCAGGGCGCGATTGAGGTTGTTGTACTTGGACACGCCGGCGGTGCGATGGCGGTGATTCACCGGCACGCTCACCGTGCGCCAGCCGGCGCGCTGCATCAGCGCCGGCAGGTAGCGATGCATGTGATCGAAATAGGGCAGGTCCAGAAACGCCTCGCGCTCGAACAGCTTGATGCCGCAGCCGGTATCTGGCGTGTTGTCGTGCAGCATGCGCGAGCGGATCGCGTTGGCCCACTTGCTGGCCCAGCGCTTGGAGCCGGAATCCTGCCGGTTGACCCGCCAGCCGGCAAACAGCTTGACCTGCGCTTGCGCCTGGCTGCGTGCGATCAGCAATTTGGGGATGTCGGCCGGGTCGTTCTGGCCGTCGCCATCGAGCGTGGCGATCCAGCTGGCGCGTGCGGCCTTGACCCCGCTGCGCACCGCGGTGCTCTGGCCGCTTTGGGTGACGTGATGCAGCACCCGCAGTTCCGGCGTGGTGGCCTTCAGGCCTTGCAGCACCGCCAGCGTATCGTCGCGCGAATGGTCGTCGACATAGACGATTTCGAAGGCCACCACGCCGCGCAATGCGCTGACGATTTCGCCCACCAGCGTGGCGACGTTATCGCGCTCGTTGAACACCGGGACGACGACGGACAGCTGAGGTTGGCTCATGGATGCGGGGTGGCCAGATGAAGGCTGAGCGAAAAAGATCGCGCATTGTGCCCTGACTGTCTGAGTCAGGCATGAAGCGAGCACGCGTTATGCGCATTGCAGTAACGAAAAAGCGGCCTGTAGCGTGTGGTGCGGGCGCATGACGACCGCAAAAGACCTGGGTTGGCTAGCAGATCATGTGTTTGGCGCAGCAGTGCAGGGGGGTTGTACTGCAGGCTGCTCTGCCCGCTGCCCGCTGCCACGCGATCAGATGCTGCGAGGGCGACGAGGCGTCAAGGGCCACGCCACAGCGCCTCGCAGCCCGTGCCCTGCAGCCACTCACTCCCATCCACGCCGCGCACGTCCATCAGCCGCCACCCGCCTATCCAGGCCGCCGCTAGACGCGCTCGCCGAAATACTGCCGGCACCATTCCACCACCTGCGGCAATCCGCGCTCGACCGGCGTGGCTGGGTCGAACCCGAAGGCGGCCTGCGCGCGTTGCGTATCGGCCATGGTGCGGATCATGTCGCCCGGCTGCATCGGCCGGTAGACCTTCTCTGCCGGGCGGCCGGCAGCCTGGGCGATCACGTCGATGAAATATTCCAGCTCCACCGGCGTGTGGTTGCCCAGGTTGAAGACCCGGTGCGGGATCGCCTCGCCGCTGGGGGTGTCCAGCGCGCCCAGCACGCCGGCCACGATGTCGGCCACGAAGGTGAAATCGCGCTGCATCTTGCCGTGGTTGAACACCTCGATCGGCCGCCCCGCCAGCACCGCGCGGCTGAAGATCAGCGGCGCCATGTCCGGCCGGCCCCACGGCCCGTACACCGTGAAAAAGCGCAGCCCGGTCGCGCGCAGACCGTACAGTTGCGCGTAGGTATAACCCATCAGCTCGTTGGCCGCCTTGGTCGCCGCATACAGCGAGCGTGGCTGGTCCACGCGCTGGTCTTCGGAAAATGGCGGGGTGGCCGAATCCCCGTACACCGAGCTGCTCGACGCGTACACCAGATGCTGCACGCCGCGGTGCCGGCACAGCTCGAGCATGTTGACGAAGCCGACCAGGTTGCTGTCGACGTAGGCGGCGGGGTTTTCCAGCGAATACCGTACCCCCGCCTGCGCAGCCAGATGCACCACGCGGGTGGGCTGGATCTGCTCGAATAACGTAGCCAGACCCTCGCGATCGGTCAGATCCAGCGTGCGGATATCGATGCCGGGGCACAGCGCCGCCACCCGGTCGCGCTTGAGCTGCGGGTCGTAGTAGCTGTTGTAGTTGTCCAGCCCAACCACCGCCTCGCCCCGCGCAGCCAGGGCGCGGCAGGTGTAGGCGCCGATGAAACCGGCGGCGCCGGTAACGAGGATGGTCATGGCAGTAATCCTGAAAACAGCGAAAGGGAAGGCGGGGAGAACGGCGCTCAGAACAGCCCGAAGAAACGCTTCTTTGCCACGTTGCGGCGGCGCAGGTCGATGCTGTCGCGGATGTTGCAGGCATCGAAGCGGTCCAGCAGCACATCGCTGCCCTGGCTAAGTTTCAGCGCCATTTCTTCCGGATACAACGGCACCACGGTCATGAAAGCGATGGTTTTTTCGGCATCGATGCGCAACCGCGCAAATGCCTCCGGGGTGCTCACCGGCGGCAGCACGATCGCGCCGTCGAAGGCCACGCCCGGCGCATACGGCTCGGCCGGATTGCCATTGGGAAGGGTATGGCCGAACCCCAGCCAGGTGTCGAACTTGTGCGGCATCCGCGCCAGGTTCTTGAGCAGGCGGATCGGCCAGTAATGGCGCTCGTCGTCGAAGTCGCGCTGGTCCATCGGCCAATCGCCGGGCAGGCTCAGCATCAGCTCCATGTAACGCGGCGCCTCCACACCGTCGGGCAGCGTCATCGGCAGATCGCTCATGCCCGAAGTGACCAGACGCAGGTGCGGGCAGTGCGCGTTGGGCGGCACGATGTGCACGTCCAGATGCACGGTGTCGGAGACGAGCTCATGAAATACGCTGGAAATCGGCCCCAGATGCTGTTCGATATGCGCGCTGATCTGCTCGATGCATTCTTCGCCGCGCGCCGGCGCGAAGCCCTTGGCCTGCGCGTGATGCAGGATCGGGCTGCCGGAGGGGCTGAACGCGTCGTCGTCGTGGCTCATGCGCCGTGTCCACCGTCGTTGCCGGTGCGAGTGCTGTTGCTGGCTACCCGGCGCCGCGATAGCGCTGCGGTGGCTGGTGCACCTGCACGCTCGGCCGCCAGCGTTGCCTTGCGCTCGGCGCTGAAGTCCCACCAGTTGCGCGCCGGTTCGCCCTGCATGACGCGCGGCAGCGACAGGAACACATCGATCACGCATGGGTCATGGGTGACGCCGGTGCGCAGGCACAGCTGCGCGTACATGTCGTAGGCATCGCGCCCGTGCAGCTGCGCCGGCATGCCAATGCCGATCAGCTGCAGGTCCTTTTCGCAGGCCGGCCCGACATTGGGCAGGTCGGTCAGGCGCAACAGATGCGCGCGGTCCACTTTGGCGGGATGCATCGCTGATCCTCCTGCGCCGGGGGCATCAGCCCTGGCGGGCGCGCAAGCGTTCCAGCACGCCTTCCAGGGTGTCCAGGTCGGTGTAATGGATCACCAGCTTGCCCTTGCCGCCGCGGCCATGATTGAACACCACCTTGGTGCCCAGCGATTCGGACAGCTCGGTCTGCAGCGAGGCGATATCGGCTTGCGGCGCCACGGTCACCGGCTTGCCCTTGCGCAATGAGCCGGGCACCTTGCCGGCGGCGAACTGCTGCGCACGGTGTTCGACTTCGCGCACCGACCAGCCCTGGTCGGCCGCTTCCTGTGCCAGCTTGCTGGCCAGTTCCGGCGCCAGGGTGAGCAGCGCGCGTGCGTGGCCCATTTCCAGGCGGCGGGTTTCCAGCAGCACCCGGATCGCCACCGGCAATTCCAGTAACCGCAGCAGGTTGGAGACCGAGGCACGCGAACGGCCCACCGCGCCGGCGGCTTCGGCATGGGTCAGCGAAAATTCGTCGATCAGCCGCTGCAGCGCCTGCGCTTCTTCCAGCGGGTTGAGATCTTCGCGCTGGATGTTCTCGATCAACGCCATCGCGATGACGGTGCGGTCGTCCAGCTCGCGTACCACCACCGGCACCTCGGCCAGCCCGGCCAGCTGCGAGGCGCGCCAGCGGCGTTCGCCGGCCACGATCTCGAACTGCCCCGGCGCCAGCGCGCGCGCCACGATCGGCTGGATCACGCCCTGCGCCTTGATCGACTCCGCCAGCTCGGCCAGCTTGACTTCGTCCATCTCCCGGCGCGGCTGGTACTTGCCCGGCTGCAGTTGGTCCACCGGCAACTGGCGCAGCGTATCGCCCGGCTGTAGCGCATCCTCGCTGCTTGCCTGAGGTGCCGCTGCCGCTGCTGCGCCCTTCGGACCCAACAGCGCTTCCAGGCCACGGCCCAGGCCGCGCTTTTTTGCGGGGATCGGCTTGTTCATCAGACGGTCTCCACGGGCCGATAGGCCTTGTTGCGCTCGTTCTGCCGGCGCACGATCTCGCCGGCCAGGCCCAGGTAGGCCACCCCACCGCGCGAGGTGCGGTCGTAACCGACGATGCTCTGGCCATGGCTGGGCGCCTCGGCCAGGCGCACGTTGCGCGGCACGATGGTGCGGAACACCTTGTCGCCAAAATGCTCGGTCAGCTCCGCCGACACTGCGTTGGCCAGGTTGTTGCGGATATCGAACATCGTGCGCAGCACGCCTTCGATTTCCAGCGCCGGGTTGAGGTTGGCGCGCAGCGCTTCGATGGTTTCCAGCAGCGCGGTCAGCCCTTCCAGCGCGTAGTACTCGCACTGCATCGGCACGATGATCGAATCGGCGGCGGTCAGCGCATTGAGCGTCAGCAGCGACAGCGCCGGTGGGCAGTCGATCAAAATGAAATCGTACTCGTCGCGGATCGGCGCCAGCGCGCGCTTGAGCCGCTGCTCGCGCTCGCCCTGGTCCATCAGCTGGATCTCGGCGGCGGTCAGGTCGATGTTGCCCGGCAGCAGGTCGAAGCCTTCCGGCGCAGTCACCCGGATCTCGGCGGCGGTGTTTTCGCCCAGTAGCAGGTCGCAGGTGGAGGCGGCCACATCGCGCTTGTCGATGCCGCTGCCCATGGTGGCGTTGCCCTGCGAGTCCAGATCCACCAGCAACACACGCTTGGGCGCGCGCGCCAGGCCGGCCGCCAGATTGACTGCCGTCGTGGTCTTGCCGACGCCGCCTTTCTGGTTGGCAATGGCGATGATCCGGGCCATGCGGGAGAGCCTCGTGGGCAGGGAGTAAGACCGGCCATTATGCGGGCAGGGCGTCGGATCGGGAAATGCCGCCCGCGGCGGGGCATCGGGCGAGCGGGAATGACGCCGTGCGGTTCAGCCTGCGGGCGAGGCGGCGCCGGGCGGTTCCTTCATGGCCCGGTAGCGCTGCAGGATGTCGGCGATTTCGCCGTCCAGCGCGGTGCGCTGTTGCTCGAAGCTGGTCTGTAGTCGCAACTGCGCCATCAATTCGCGGTGGCGTTGCTGGATGTCGCCGGCCAGCTTGTCGGCCACTGCCTGGCCCGCCAGCTCGCGGTCGCCGGCGGCGCGCAACATGCTGGCCAGGCCTTCGCGCAGGCTGGTCACATTGAAGCGCGCGGTGTGGATGTTGTTGTCGACGATGGCGATGCGCTCGTTGAATACCCGGCGCAGGTCGTCTTCGCTTTGATACGACATCAGCATCGCCTGGTCGGTGCGCTGGCGCATCTGCTCGGCGGCCAGGTCGGCCTGGCGTTGCTGCTCGCTGGCCGCGGCGGCGGCGCGCTCGTCGCTGCTCATCGCGCGCTGCACCTCGGCGCTGCGCATGCCGCTTTTGACGTTGAACTCGTCGCGCGCCTGGTTCACTGCCTCCGGCGGCAGCGTATCGCTGCAGACGCGGGCGCCGTTCTGGTTCCAGCAATACAGCTTCTTGGCCGCCGGCTTGTCTTGCGCGCCGGCGGGTGCGGCCACGGCAAATGTCGCAGCAACAGCCGTAGCAACGGCGGCCAATAACGCCAAACGTGTGTGTCTCGGCATCATCGCAGCCCCCTGTCGCCTGCCGTCAGCCTGTAGTGTCGGTGCCGTAGCGGCCACGATAGGCCAGCAGCGGTTCCCGGAAGCCCACAAGGTCGGCGTTTCCTGCCGCAAAAGCAAGCAGGTCGGCAAGGTTGGCCACCGCGATCACCGGGATGCCGGCCTCGGCGGCCACTGCCTGCGCAGCGGAACGGCGATCCTGCTCGGAGGCGATTTCCTGGCGGTCCAGCGCCACGACAATACCCGACGGGATGCCACCGGCAGCGCGGATGATGCCCAGCGCCTCGCGGATCGCGGTGCCGGCGGTGATCACGTCATCGACGATCAACACCTTGCGCCCGGCCAGCGGCGCGCCGATCAGGCTGCCGCCCTCGCCATGGTCCTTGGCTTCCTTGCGGTTGAACGCCAACGGCAGGTCGCGCCCGCGTCCGGCGTAGGCACAGGCCAACGCCGTCGCCAGCGGGATGCCCTTGTAGGCCGGCCCGAACAGCAGGTCGAACTCCACTCCGGCCGCATCGATCGCATCGGCATAGCACTGCGCCAGCTGCGCAGTCTTGGCGCCGGAATCGAAGCGCCCGGCGTTGAAGAAGTACGGGCTGAGCCGCCCGGACTTGAGCGTGAACTCGCCAAAGCGCAGGGCATCGGCGCCCAGGGCCAGCTGCAGGAAACGGGTGCGGTGGTCGGTCATTGGACGGGAATGGAGAATCGGGAATCGGGAATGGTAAACGCATCGCGCCTCGGCAGCCTTCGCGGCCGCGCTGGGGTAGGCTTTACGATTCCCCATTCCCGACTCCCCATTCCCGGCCTATGCGCATCATCAGTTTCAACGCCAACGGCCTGCGCTCGGCCGCCAGCAAAGGCTTCTTCGATTGGTTCGCCACCCAGGACGCCGATGTGCTGTGCGTGCAGGAGACCAAGGCGCAGGAACATCAGCTGGCCGGACCGGAGTTCCTGCCCACCGGCTACAAGGCCTGGTTTCGCGACGCCAGCACCAAGAAGGGCTACAGCGGCGTGGCGATCTATAGCCGGCACGAGCCCGACGAGGTACGCACCGCGCTGGGCTGGCCCGAGTTCGACGAAGAGGGCCGTTACATCGAAGCGCGCTTCGGCAACCTCAGCGTGGTCTCCTTCTATATCCCGTCCGGTTCTTCGGGCGAATTGCGCCAGGGCTACAAGTTCCAGGTGATGGAATGGCTGCGGCCGATTCTGGACGAGTGGCTGGCCAGTGGCCGCCAGTACGTGCTGTGTGGCGACTGGAACATCGTGCGCACCGCGCTGGACATCAAGAACTGGAAGTCCAACCAGAAGAACTCCGGTTGCCTGCCGCCCGAGCGCGACTGGCTCAACGGACTGTGCGCCGATGCGCTGGAAGACACCAACGCCGCCGAAGGCCGCGGCTGGGTCGACAGCTACCGCGTCCTGCATCCGCAAGGCCAGGACTACACCTGGTGGAGCAACCGCGGCGCCGCGCGCGCCAACAACGTCGGTTGGCGCATCGACTACCAACTGGTCACCCCCGGCCTGCGCGACACCTTGCGGGCCTGCTCGATCTACCGCGAAGAGCGCTTCTCCGACCACGCGCCTTACATTGTGGATTACGCGCAGTGAGTGATCGCCTGCAGCTGGTCGGCGCACTGCGGAAAGGACATGCCAGTGCAACCGGTTCGGCGCCCGCGGCCAACAGGCGCATGACCGTGAAAAGGAGCGGCATGCCGGCTGCACGCCGCCGCAGGATGGTCGGCGCTGGTAGTGCGCATCTTTCTATGACCGGAATGTTCGCCTCCGGCGGCGCTGCCCGCGCGCCGGCCGGTGATACTGGCGTCTTTGTTTTGGCCAACCGCGTCCATCGGCTGCACGCATGACCACGTCCGCACCACGATACAAAGGCCTGCGCGGTATCCAGCAGGCATTCGCCACGCCATCGGCGGCGACCATGGCACTGCTCGGCTTCGGCAGCGGGCTGCCGTTCCTGCTGATCGCCTCGCAGACCTTGTCGACCCGCTTGCGTGATGTGGGGCTGGACCTGGGCAGCATCGGCTTGATCAGCCTGGCCAGCTTCTTTTATCTGCTCAAATTCCTGTGGGCGCCGCTGATCGACCGTTATGCGTTTCCGCTGACCGCGTTCCTGGGGCGCCGTCGGTCCTGGCTGCTGGTGGCGCAGATCGGCGTCACGATCGGGCTGTTTGCTCTGGCATTTTCGCGTCCGGATCTGAGCGTTACCGGTCTGGTGAGCTGGGTGCTGTTCGCCTCGTTCTGGGGCGCCACCCAGGACTCGGTCGTGGATGCCTATCGCATCGAAATCGCCCCGGAGACCGCACAGGCCGCGCTGGCGGCAACCTACACCTTGGGCTACCGCATCGGCCTGATCCTGGGCGGTGCGGGCGCCTTGTACATGGCCGAATACCTCGGTTGGACGTGGGCGTATGTGGGCATGGCCGCACTGATGCTGGTGCCGATCCTCACCACCCTGCTATGCCGCGAGCCCGACCGTCCCGAGGCGACCGTGGTGCGCCGCGTTGATGTCGCCGGTGCATTCTGGCAACCGATTTCCAGTTTCTTCTCCAGCAACGGGCTGGCGCTGGGCATCGTGCTGTTGCTGTTCGTGGGCCTGTACAAGTTCCCCGACCAGGTGATCGGCGTCATGGCCGGGCCGTTCTATCTGGATTCGGGCTACACCAAGGCCGATATCGCCACCGTGTCCAAACTGTTCGGTGTCTGGATGGGCATTGTCGGTGCCTTCGCTGGCGGCGCGGCAGTCGCCGCATTCGGGTTCCGGCGCATGTTGCTGGTCGCCGCGCTGGGTGTGGCGTTGTCCAACCTGGCGTTCCTGCTGATGGCGCACAACCCGGGCAAGCTGTGGGCGTTCTATGCCGCACTCAGCGCCGACAACCTGTTCCAGGGCTTTGCCGCAACGGTGCTGGTAGCTTTCATGTCATCGCTGACCGACCGCAACTTCACTGCAACCCAATATGCATTGCTGGTGTCGCTGGCCAATCTGCCGGGCAAGTTCGCTGGTGGTGTTTCCGGCTTTCTGGTCCAGGCTACCTCCTACAGCACCTTCTTCATCCTCAGCGCGCTGACCGTTATTCCCACCTTGCTGCTGCTGGCCTGGCTGTGGCCGCGGCTATTGGCGCACGACAGGCAGCCGGATTGAAACGTCCACCAAGGTTGCCGATGATGCCGGCGGGGCAAACCATCGCGCGAGGAAGGGCATGACCGATCTGGTATTGCGTGACATCGACCCGGTGCTGGTAGACCGCATTCGCCGCATTTCCGTCGCACGCGGCTGGACCCAGCACCAGACCGTCATGCATCTGCTCGAACAAGGTCTGTTCGCCAGCGAATACGAAGTCACCGGCGGCCTGCAGCACCCGGAAGTCGACGCCCTGGCCGAAGCGATCGCCGCGCTCAAGGCGCTGCCGGCGGGGAATAGCCCGTAGCCGCAAACGGTCAGCCAGCGCTGCTTTGCGTGCGCATCCATTCGGCGCGAGAATGCTGCGACTGCGGGCGCTCGCAACTGATCCAGGCCTGTCACGCCGGATGGATCGCTCCCAGCAACCGCGGCCCGGCTGCCCCGGTCACCGACGGCAGATTGGCCGCACGGCCTGCGAGCAGCTCCGCGGCCAACCATGCGAACCCCATCGCCTCCAGATAGTCCGGATCCAGCCCATGCCGCGCGCTGGATTCCACCACCACGCCCGGCAATCGTGCCGCCAGTCGTGCCATCAATACCGGATTGCGCACCCCGCCACCGCATACCAGCACCCGGCGGGTATCGGGCTGCAGCTGCAGCAACGCGTCGGCGACACTGGCCGCGGTCAGTTCGAGCAGGGTCGCCTGCACATCGGCCGCAGACAGCGCCACGTCTCCCAGCGAACGCATCGCCTGCATCGCCCAGTCCAGATGGAATTGCTCGCGTCCGGTGCTCTTGGGCGGCGCCAGCGCAAACCACGGGTCGGCCAGCAACGCCTGCAGCAGTGGGGTATCGGCGCGCCCGCTGGCGGCAAACGCACCTTCGGCATCGAACGCCGTGCCGCGATGCTGCTGGCACCAGCTGTCCAGCAATGCATTGGCCGGGCCGGTATCGAAGCCCAGCACCGCACCATCGCGCGGGATCAGCGTCAGGTTGCCGATCCCGCCCAGATTGAGCACGGCGCGGTCTTCGTCGCCCGCCCCCAGCATGGCCAGATGGAAGGCCGGCATCAGCGGCGCGCCCTGGCCACCGGCGGCCACGTCGCGGCGGCGGAAATCTGCCACCGTGGTGATACCGGTGTGCTCGGCAATCCGGCTGGCATCGCCGATCTGCCAGGTGAACGCCGGCTCGGCCTTGGGCCGGTGGCGGATGGTCTGCCCATGCGAGCCGATCGCGCGAATCTGCTGGCGCTCCACGCCACTGTCGCGGATCAACTGATTGGCGGCTGCCGCGAACGCCAACCCCACCTGCGCGTCCAGCTGCCCCAGCGCATCGATGGCCACCGTCTCGGCGCCCTGGCCGAGCGCCACCAAGGTCTCGCGTAACTGCGGCTCCCACGCCATCGTCGTCGCGGCCACCAAGTCGCAGCGGCGATGAGTGGTGTCGGCAAAGCGCACCAGCGCCGCATCGATCCCATCGGCGCTGGTGCCCGACATCAGGCCCAGATACAGCGGAGAGTCAACGTGTTCCAAGACAGGCATGCCGAAACCAGAAAGACACGGCCGGCCAGCTTGTGCAGCCGGGCCGGGTCCGTCAACTGGTCTTTAGGCTCTTATCGGCTGCATAGCAGGGGAATCACTGCCGGGTCGCAGGCTCGCCTCCCGTGTCGCGAACGACCAACTGTGCGTCGAAGGCTCCCTGCATGCCGCGTTGCCAACGCTCGCACTCACGTCAGCTAGGGTGACCGGCAAGGGCAGGCGCCAAGCGCCGGAAATGGCAGCGTCCACTAAATGGCTGCAAGACCGCGATTGCTTGCGGCGTGGCTAGAGACGCTGGTCTGGGTTTTCTATGTCGTCCACCCCGCGCAGCCGCCACAGCGGCAGCGCAGTCACCTGGCCGCAGGCGGTCAACCGCGCGACTTACCCTTGGCAGGCTCGGCGGCATCGGCATAGATCAACTTTTCCATGCCCTCGATGCGGGCCATGGCCGGCGCCGTCTGTGCACGGAAAGCCGCCAGTTCGGCGCCCTGCAGCGGCTCCGGCGGCGGCATCGTCACCGACATCGGGTTGCGCTGCTGCCCGGCCACGCGGAATTCATAATGCAGATGCGGGCCGGTGGCCAGGCCGGTCATGCCGACATAGCCGATCACGGTGCCCTGGTTGATGCGCTGGCCGGCCTTGATCTTGCCGAAGCGCGACATATGCCCGTACAGCGTGCTGTAGTTCTTGCCGTGATCCAGGATCACCACATTGCCGTAGCCGCGCTGGGTGCCGACAAACACCACCCGCGCATCGCCGGCCGCCATGATCGGCGTGCCCGAAGCGGCCGCATAGTCCACGCCCTTGTGCATGCGCATCGTGCCCAGCACCGGGTGCTTGCGCGCGCCGAAGGTGGAACTGATCCGGCTATAGGCCACCGGCATGCGGATGAAGCTTTTCTTCAACGGCCGGCCGGTGATGTCGTAATACTCGGCCGGCTTGCCGGCGCGCTCGAAGCGGAAGCCGGTGTAGGTCTTGCCACCGGTGGTGAAGGTCGCCGCCAGGATGTCGCCGGTACTGATCCGCTCGCCCTCGCGCCAGGTCTCGTCCATCACCACACTGAAACGGTCGCCCGGCTGCAGGTCTTTATCGAAGTCGATGTCGTACTTGAAGATGTCGTCGGTCATGACCGCTACCGCCGCCGGCGACAGCCCGGATTTCCCGGCGGAGGCATACAAGGAGCTGCTGATCTCCCCGCTGGCCACCACCGTGCGCGTGGTGGTCGCCCGCTCGGTTACATTCTCGCGCACGCTGTCGCCCAGCAGGCGCAGCTCCACCCGATGACTGTCATCGCGATCGAAGCGCAATGCGCGCAGCTGGCCCGGCGTCGGCATGTCAAACGCAATTTCCGCACCAGGGCGCAGCTTGGTCAGCGCCTCCTTGGTGCCCGGGTGCGCCAGCACCTGGTACATCACCGCCGTCGGGATGCCCAACTCGCCGAACAAGGTGCTCAGCGTCTGGCCCGACTTGACCTGCAGAATCTCCCAATCGGTGCTCGGCGCCAGCTGCTTGCGGCTGGGCACCAGTGGCGGCAACGGCAATGCCAGCGTGGAATGGCTGGAAAGCGGTGTGTCGATGGCGTTGGAAAAACCCGGCACGATCGTGGCAACCAACGCACCGATGGTGGCGAACAGGCTGGCGTGGATCCAATGGCGGCGTGTCCAACGGTCGTTGAAGGCTGCCGGAAGATGCGCCTTGAGCTTGCGATGCAGTGCAGTGTCGTGGAGGACGTGGAGGCGTTCTTGAAAGCGCCGCTTGCGTGCACGGCCCTGCTCTGAGTTCTGCATCGTTCAAATTCCTCGTTGGCTCGAAGTGCGAGCCCAATCGCCGGTACCATAGACAGCCTGTAACAGCGCGTCAAACCATTGAGTCTGTTCATTATTTTCACTTGGCGCGAAATTAACCCGCGTTTAACATCATTTACGTTTTTGACGGCAAGCGCCGCTGGAGTCTGTGGTTGGCCACTATCGAAGAATCCCTCGCACTCATCGGCCGTGGCGCCGAAGAGATCCTCAAGCTCGATCAGCTCGAAGCGCGACTGAAATCCGGCGTGCCGCTGCGGGTGAAGGCCGGCTTCGATCCCACCGCGCCGGACCTGCATCTGGGCCACACCGTGCTGCTCAACAAGATGCGGCAGTTCCAGCAGCTCGGGCATCAGGTGATCTTCCTGATCGGCGACTTCACCGGCATGATCGGCGATCCGAGCGGCAAGAACGTCACCCGCAAGCCGCTCAGTCGTGAGGACGTGCTGGCCAACGCACGTACCTATGAAGAGCAGGTCTTCAAGATCCTGGACCGCGAACGCACCGAAGTGCGCTTCAACTCCGAGTGGTTCGGCCAGATGAGCGCGGCAGACATGATCAAGCTGTCCGCGCAGCACACGGTGGCGCGCATGCTCGAGCGCGATGACTTCGCCAAACGCTTCACTGGCCAGCAGCCGATCGCCATCCACGAATTCCTGTATCCGCTGGTGCAGGGCTACGACTCGGTCGCCTTGAAAGCCGATGTCGAGCTGGGCGGCACCGATCAGAAGTTCAACCTGCTGATGGGCCGTGGCCTGCAGGAGCACTACGGCCAGGCGCCGCAGATCGTGATCACCATGCCGTTGCTGGAGGGCCTGGACGGCGTGGCCAAGATGTCCAAGTCGCTGGGCAACTACATCGGCATCAACGAACCGGCCATCGACATCGTCACCAAGACCATGAAGATCGGCGATGAGCTGACCTGGCGCTGGATCGATCTGCTATCCTTCGATATCGGCCTTGCCGAAGCCGTGCGCCTGAAAGAACAGGTCGCCTCCGGCGAGCTGCACCCGCGTGAGGTCAAATTGCGTCTGGCGCGCGAACTGGCCACGCGCTTCCACGACGCCGCAACCGCAGAGCAGGCCATTGCCGGCTGGCATGCCGTCGTGACAGGGCAGGGCGACACCAGTCTGCTGCCGCTGCAGGAAGTCGTGGTGCCGGCCGAGGGCCTGCGCATCGCCAGTTTGCTGACAGCCGCCGGCCTGACGCCCAGCAATTCCGAAGCTACCCGCAAGCTCAAGGAGCGCGCGGTCAAGATCGATGGCGAGGTGGTCGAAGATGCCAGTCGCGTCTTCGCTCACGGCTTCGAAGGTGTCATCCAGGTGGGCAAACGCAACTTCGCTCGTGTGTCGCTCGTGAGTGCTTGACGCGTAACTGGTTGAAGTGCCTCGAGGTTGCTGCAGGGCGGCAACCTCCCCGCACGTACGAACCACACTATTAGATAGAGAGAATGCATTCGTGGACGTACAGGGCGCCGATGCACGGCGGAGTGCGCCATAGCGCAAGTTTTTGGCAGTGTCGTGAAAAATTTTTCACAAAACCCTTCCCAAATCCATTCGCCGGGCATATAGTTCGCCTCCCCAGACGCAACAGACCCGCAAACGCGGAACCAGAGCAGAAAGGGTTCGAAACTCCTTGAAATTAAGGTGTTGACGAAACGGAAAAGCCGGCTATGATGGGCGGCTCGCTACACGGAAAGATGCTACGGCGGATTGAGGTGCAGCGGCGGCAACTTCCTCTTCACGAGGGGTTGACGAGGATGAAAAGCCTGCTAATATGGCCGGCTCGCTTCGCAGAAAACCTTCGGGTCGAAACGAAGCGGCGTCAA
>NZ_LYMI01000025.1 GCF_001660815.1 Xanthomonas nasturtii | reverse complement strand
AGCGGCGCGCGAGAGATTTTAGGCGAGCAGCTCACGGTGCAGATTGCCAAGCGCAGCGAATTGCACACCTTCAAGGTCATGCCCAAGCGATGGATTGTCGAGCGTAGTTTTGCTTGGCTGGAGAAGAACCGAAGGCTATGGAAGAACTGCGAGCGCAAACTCAACACCAGCCTGCAGTTCATCCATTTGGCCTTCTTGGCACTGTTACTCAGAAGATTGTGAACAGGTTCTAAGCCGGCCCGCGGAAAAGTGCGGGCCGCAGATCCTTGCATATCTCAAGGATGTGGCCGAGCACACTGCCGTGTTGTCAGCTGCAGTCGTTACGAGCGCGCGCTCCCTGCACGTTGCTTGGCAGATGCGTGCAGTGGAGCGTTTCTCAGCGGCTGCGTGCATAGCCGGATCGCGGCCCGGCGTGGCTGACACCAGGTAATGAGCAGTCGTCGGGCGAAACCGACGCCGCGTAACAGCCGCATGCGTGCGCAGTCCATGCCGCGATGCCGAGCGTGGGCCAGGCCGGCTGGCGATCACGCCCGCCTGGCCGCCGCGCAGCCGTCTGGTTAGCTGCTGCTAGCCCGCACCGGCCATCGCGCGCAAGGCGATGCCGACCAGATATGCCAGATAGGTGCCAGTGGCGTAGCCCATGGTGCCCAGCAATACACCGACCGGCGCCAGTGCCGGATGAAACGCGGCGGCGACCACCGGTGCGGAGGCCGGGCCGCCGATATTGGACTGCGAGCCGATCGCAAAATAGAAAAACGGCACCCGCAACAGACGGCCAAGCCCCCACAGCAAGCCGATATGCACGGCGATCCAGATCAGGCCGAGCAGGAACAACCAGGGCCGGTCCAGCAACGCCAGCAGGTCCATCTGCATGCCGATGCAGGCAATCAGGAAATACAGCAGCAAGGTGCCGACCCTGGAGGCGCCCGCACCTTCCAGCGTGCGTGCGCGGGTAAAGCTCAGCAGCAGGCCCAGACTGGTCGCCAGCACCACCACCCACACGAACGGCGTGTCCAGACTGAACTGGCTGGCCCAAGGCAACTGCGCCTTGCACCACGCCGCAAGCGGGTTGGCCAGCGCATGCGCCAGGCCGACGCCGCCGAAGGCCACTGCCACGATCACCATCAGGTCGGCCAGGCTGGGAATGCGCGCATGTTCGGCCTGAAAGCGCGCCATGCGCTCCTGCAAGGCATCCAGCGCACGGGTATCGGCACCGCTGCGTGCGTCGATGTTGCGCGCGCGGCCGGCCAGGAAAATCAACACCGCCATCCACACGTAGCCCACGCCCACATCCACCACCGCAAATTGCCCGAAGGTGGTTGCGTCCACAGCGAAGACTTCGCGCATCGCCAGCATGTTGGCACCACCGCCGATCCAGCTGCCGGCCAGCGCCGCCATGCCGGCCCAGGTGTCGCCGGCCACAGTGGCCGGATGCAGCCAGCGCATCACCCAGAACGCCACCACCGCGCCCAGCATGATGCTCAGCGATGCGCCCAGATACATCGCCACCAATTTGGGGCCGAGCCCCAGGATTGCGCGCAGATCGATACTCAAGGTCAGCAGGATCAATGCGGCGGGCAGCAGCACGTCGCGGGCGATCGGGTTGTATAGACGGGTGTTGGCGCCGTCGATCAAACCGACCGTGTTGTAGATCCCGGGCAGCAGATAACACAGCAACAGGGCCGGCACGAAGGCGTAAAAGCGCCGCCAGGGCCCGTGCTCGCGCGCTGAGGTCCAGAACACCGCGCCCAGGGTGGCGGCAATCAAGCCGAACACGACGATATCGTTTTGGATCAACGCAGCACCGGCAGCATTCACGACAGGCGGACATCCGAAAAAAGGTAGCCGCCAACATGCGGGTCGGGCCAACAGCGGCCGACGCCTTGAATCTAGCCGACCTGGCCGTCTGCGCAAACCCGCCAGCGTTGCCGGAAGGCCGCGGTGTCAGTTAGAAACGTGCTGCCGGGATGCGGCAGAGTAGCGCGCGTCTCAGCCGTAACGCCGCACCACGCGGTCGCCGGCGCCGGTATTGACCACCACCCCGCTGGGCTGACCGGTGGTCAGACAGTGCAGCTTGGCCATCAGTTCGGCGTACTCCAGGGCGCCCTGCTCGCGCAGATAGCGCAGCGGCGACCACTGCGGGCGGGTGACCCACCACCCGCCTTGTTCGGGGTGTATGCGTACGACGTAACGTGACTCGTCCATCAGGCCTCCGGCCAGTGCGTACAGCGGTCGAGCAATGCGCAGGCCGCGCGGAAAGCCACGGTGCATGGAAGTAGTGGGAAGACTTTCTCCTGTCCGGGATGCCGGCGCGCCCTTACTCAAGGGGCCGCGGGAGAGTGGCCAAGGGCCCCGCGTCCGGCATAGCCAGAATGTTCTTTTAAGCATGTCAATGCTGTAGGGCGGACACTGGCGTACAGGTAGGAAAATTCTTACGTGACTCACATCACATCCAGCGCTACATTCGGCCTGGAACGGTGAACGCCGTGTCGTGAGCAACCGTCAGACGAGGGCGGACGGTGCGCACTGGGGTGATCGGTTGCTCTTGAAGACTGCCTCTGGGGAGGAATTGCATGTATCTGCTCAGGAAATTTCACTTTTCGGTCAAGACCGCCATGGTGATTGGCTATGTTCTGGTGATCAGGGAAGCGGTCGGCTTATGGTCGTGAACGCGTCGGCTTGCGGAGCAACGCAGGCCGGACGTGGCCGGTGGCGCGACGCAGCGAGTGCGCTGAGCGGCCTGTAGCCCAGTCATCGCCACCGGTCACGCCACCGTCTGAGCGTGCAGTGACGGCGCCTGTCTTATCGCCCCACCGACTTGCATACCCGTTGAAACCCAGGCTGACAGGGATTTGCACGCATACCCGTCATGGCGTCTCACTCTGCGTCCACCCACCCGCGTTGCTGCGCGGCGGCAAGGTCGGCAGGCGTGTCGATATCCAGCGCCAGCGCTGGAGCGCTCACGCAGCCCAGGGTCTGCACGTCCAGGCTGGCAAACAGGCCACGCAGGCCGCTGTCGGCCTGTAACGGGACATCCGCCCAGGCGCTATGGGTGACCACCGCGGGAATGCCGCGCACGCCGGCATAGCCGCTGGTCGCACAGCCCGATGTGGCGCGATCGGCTTCGTCCAGCAACGCGCGCAGATGCGGGGCGTCCAGCGCCGGCTGGTCGCAGCCCAGAATCAGGCTGCGCCGCAGTGCCGTGTCGTCCTGCACATGCTGACGCAGCGCGGCCAGGCTGGAACCCATGCCTGCCGACCAGTCGGCGTGCCGCAATATTTCCACGTCCAGGCCCTGCAACACCTGGGTCAACGCGTCCGCATCGGCGCCCAACACCACTACACAGCGACTCGGTGCAGTCTGCAGTGCGATGCGTGCGGCGCGGCGCAGCAAGGGCTCGCCGTCGCGCATCAGCAATTGCTTGGAACGGCCCAGCCTGCGCCCCGCGCCTGCGCCCAGCACCAGCGCGGCGTGATCGCGCCTCACGCCGCGCCCCCTGCTACCGCCGCAGAACTGCGCAGTGCCAAGCGCGACATGGCGCCGGCATCGCGCTTCGTGGCGCAGCAGTGACGCGCGCGCTGAGCGGTTACGAAAAACTCGATGCGCACCGCGTTGCGCGATACGTCGACGTGCTGATCGAAAACAAGGGTCATGGCGACGTGGTGCTGATGGGAGACAGCCGCAGCGTAGAGAGCGAGCTGTGCGTGCAAGGTGACCGCAGATTGCTCGAGCAGCTGCTGCGTCAGCGGACGTCATTCGCACGGTCACCGCTGGTCACGGCGGGCTGCTGACGACCAGACACATGCATACGTCCACCACGCTTCCGATTGCCAGTGCCTCGGCGTTGCGAGCTAATAACTCACCTACACCAGACAGGAGCGCCGCGACTTATCGGCTCGCTGCAGTGGCCTGCATCTCCGCCACCGCCTGCGTCGCTTCGGCGATGATGCCGAGCGCGATGGTGTGCGGCGATGAGCGCCCCATGCGCCAGCCGGCGGGCAGCCGCAGACGCGCAAGCGCTGTGTTGTCGTAGCCGAGCGCGCGCAGTGCCTGCAACCGGCCTTCGCGTTTATGCCGGCTGCCCAGGATGCCGATGCAGGCCACGTTGGACGCAAGCCCGTGCTGCGCGACCTGCAGATCGATTTCGGCATCGTGGGCCAAGCTATACAGCGCACTGTCGGCATCCAGATGCAGGTCCTGCAACGCATCGCCCAGCGCGCGCCGGTCGTAATGCTCCGCTGCAAGCCCCGGCGGCGCTTCGCCGGGGCCGTGCGGCCGCAGCACGCGTACGTCGATGCCCATCTGGCTGGCCAGCGACACCAGCACCAGCAGCGCGGGGTCGGCGCCGACCAGCACCAGCCGCAACGGCGGCCGGTGCGTCCGCAGGAATTCGCCAGCACGCGCGTCCTGCGCAGTCGCCGGGTAACGCACCGTGCCGGAGGCACGATCCAGCGCCACATGAAACGCGCGCCGGTGCTGGCGCGCGTTGCGCCACCGCGCCAGATACTCGCCCAGGTCGGGCACCGGCCACACCAGCACCCCGATGCGCCCGCCGCAGCTGAGCTGGATGTCCAGCACCTCGCTGCCCTCGCCGTAATCCAGCCACCGCGGCTGGCCGTCGCGCAGCGCTGCCATGGCCTCGTGCGCCACCGCCGCTTCCACGCAACCGCCGGACACATAACCGGCCACGTTGCCGTCGGCGCAAATCGCCATCTCGCTTCCCAGCGGACGCGGCGATGAGCCTTGAACGTCGACCAAGGTGGCGATCGCCACGCGCTGGCCGGCGCGCTGCCACGCGGTCAGCGTTGGCAGCAAATCGTCGTGCAACGCGTAATCCGGCCATGCTGGCCAGGCCGCTTGGGCCGGGGGCGCATGCGTGACCGGGGCAACCACTGCACTCACGCGCGCAGCATCTCGGGCAGGTGCGGCAGCAGCTTGTCCAGCGTGACCGGGTAGTCGCGCACGCGCACGCCGGTTGCGTTGTAGACCGCATTGGCAATGGCGGCGGCCACACCGCAGATGCCCAGCTCGCCCACGCCCTTGGCCTTCATCGGCGACGACAGCGGATCGCTTTCGTCCAGGAACACCACTTCCTGATGCGGAATGTCCGCATGCACCGGCACTTCATAGCCGGCCAGGTCGTGGTTGACGAAAAAGCCCAGGCGCTTGTCCACAGCCAGTTCTTCCATCAGCGCCGCGCCGGCGCCCATGGTCATGCCGCCGATGACCTGGCTGCGTGCGGATTTCGGGTTGAGGATGCGCCCGGCCGCGCACACCGCAAGCATGCGCCGGATGCGCACCTCGGCAGTGGCGATATCCACGCCCACTTCGACAAAATGCGCGCCGAAGGTGGAGAGCTGGTGGGTCTTGCTCAGGTCGCCGAATTCGATCTTGTCTTCCACCACCAGCGCGCCATTGGCCGCCGCATCGCCGAGCGCGATGCGCTTGCCGCCGGCACGGACATGGCCGTCGGCAAATTCGGCGGAGGCCGGGTCCAGACCCAACTGCTTTGCCACCGCCTCGCGCAATTTGACTGCAGCTGCATACACGCCTGCAGTAGAACTGTTCGCGCCCCATTGCCCACCGGAGCCGGCCGACGCCGGGAAGCTGGAATCGCCCAGCCGCACGTCCACCCAATTCAACGGCACACCGAGCATTTCGGCAGCGGTCTGCGCAATGATGGTGTAGGAGCCGGTGCCGATGTCGGTCATGTCGGTTTCGACCACCACGCGCCCGCCCCGCTCCAGGCGCATGCGCGCACCGGAGGTCATTGCCGGCGCGTTGCGAAACGCGGCCGCAACACCCATGCCGACCAACCAGCGCCCATCGCGGTTGCTGGCCGGCTTGGCTTTACGCTTGGACCACTGGAAACGCTCGGCACCGTCCTCCAGGCACTTGACCAACTGGCGCTGCGAGAACGGGCGCTGCGGGTTTTCCGGATCGACCTGCGTGTCGTTGACGACACGGAACTTGACCGGATCCATCGCGAGTTTCTCGGCCATTTCGTCCATGGCCACTTCCAGTGCCATCAACCCGGGTGCTTCGCCAGGCGCGCGCATCGCATTGCCTTCCGGCAAATCGAGCACCGCCAGACGTGTAGCGATCAACCGGTTGGCCCCGGCGTAAAGCAACTGCGTCTGCGCGGCGGCGATTTCCGGACCGCCGCCAGGTAGATCGCCCGACCAGCTCTCATGTGCGATCGCGGTGATCTTGCCATCGCGCTGCGCACCGATGCGGATGCGCTGCACGGTAGCCGGACGATGGGTGGTGTTGTTGGCGACTAGCGGGCGCGGCAGCATGACCTTGACCGGACGTTTCACTTCGCGTGCAGCCAGCGCGGCCAATACGGCATCGGTGCGCAGAAACAGCTTGCTGCCAAACCCGCCACCGACATACGGCGACATGATCCGCACGTTCTCGCGCGGGATGCCCAACGTGACAGCCAGATCGCGCGCGCCCCAGTTGATCATCTGGTTGGAGGTCCACACGCTGAGCTTGTCGCCGTCCCACATCGCGACCGATGCGTGCGGTTCCATCATGGCGTGCGAGTGATCGGGTGTGGTGTATTCGGCGTCCAGTTGCACCGGTGCCGCTGCGAAGGCGCCAGCGAAATCGCCGATAGCGCTATTGGGGGCACCGCCCTCCTTGGTGACCTTGGCGCCATCGCGCGCCTTCTTCAGGTCGTATGCGCCTACATGGCGGCCGTAATCGACCTTGATCAACTGTCCCGCTGCGCGCGCCTGCTCGAAGGTCTCTGCAACCACCACTGCAATCGCTTGGTGGTAATGCTGGATCTCCGGGCCGCCCAGCAACTTGGCGGTATTGAGCTTGCCCTTATGCAACGTTCCGGCGTTTTGCGCAGTCACGATGCCCAGCACGCCGGGCGCGTTGCGCGCCGCGCTCAGATCGATGCTGCCGATGGTGCCTTTGGCGA
The DNA here is from genome assembly GCF_001660815.1 of Xanthomonas nasturtii. Taxonomy (GTDB): domain Bacteria; phylum Pseudomonadota; class Gammaproteobacteria; order Xanthomonadales; family Xanthomonadaceae; genus Xanthomonas; species Xanthomonas nasturtii. The sequence goes on along the minus strand of NZ_LYMI01000025.1, from coordinate 57,922 downwards.
TGCCCGCGCCCACGACATGCCCGTAGGCCGCGCGGCCCGGCATGTCGTGATGTTCGTAGGCATACGGCGCCTGGCCGGTGGTCTTGAGCGGCCCATCGATGCGATCGACGGGCTTGCCGACGACCTTGAGCTGATCGATGGGGTTGGTACCGGCGGGAGTGTCGAATTTCATATCAGGCCCTCGTGTCGGCCAGGATCGCGGTCAGGGTGCGCTCGACCAGCGGCACCTTGAATGCGTTGTGTTCGGTGGGCTGTGCGCCGTCGAGCAGCACAGACGCAATGGCGCGCGCGCCCCGCTGCGATTTCGCTTCGGCCGCTTCGCTGCGCCACGGCTTGTGCGCAACGCCGCCGACGGCAACGCGGGCGCTGCCATCGCGTTGCACGACTGCTGCCACCGACACCAGCGCAAATGCATACGATGCACGGTCGCGTACCTTGCGGTACACATGCGTGCCACCGAGCGGTTTGGGCAAGGTCACTGCGGTGATCAGCTCGCCGCGTTCCAGCACGGTTTCCAGATGCGGCGTCTTGCCCGGTGCGCGGTAGAACTCGGCTAGTGCCACCGCACGCGTCTGGCCGTCCGGGCGCACCGTTTCGACCACGGCATCGAGCAAGCGCATGGCAATGGCCATGTCGCTGGGATGAGTGGCGATGCACGATTCGCTGGTCCCGATCACCGCCAGTTGACGATTGAACCCGCCGATGGCCGCACAGCCGCTCCCAGGCAGCCGCTTGTTGCACGGCTGATTGGTATCGTAGAAATAGGGGCAGCGCGTGCGTTGCAGCAGGTTGCCGGCGGTGGTGGCGCGGTTGCGCAATTGCCCGGAGGCGCCTGCCAGCAAGGCGCGTGACAACACCGCGTAATCGCGGCGCACACGCTGGTCTGCAGCTAGATCGGTATTGCGCACCAGGGCACCGATGCGCAAGCCGCCGTCGGGCGTGGCATCGATGGTGTCCAGGCTCAGGCCGTTGACGTCGATCAGGTGCGACGGCGTTTCGATCTGCAGTTTCATTAGATCGAGCAGGTTGGTGCCGCCGGCAATGAACTTGGCACCGGGCTGGCGCGCTGCCTTGGCTGCGGCATCGGCTGGCGAGGTGGCGCGCTCGTAGCTAAAGGCCTTCATGCGCGGTCTCCGGCAACCTCATTGATGGCATCGACGATGTTGGAATACGCACCGCAGCGGCAGATGTTGCCGCTCATGCGTTCCTGCAATTCGGGCGTGGTGAGCTTGGTCCTGCCGGTGAGGTCTTCGGTGACATGGCTGGGGATCCCGCGTTTCACTTCGTCCAGCACCGCCACTGCCGAGCAGATCTGGCCGGGCGTGCAGTAGCCGCACTGATAGCCATCGTGCTTGACGAACGCCGCCTGCATTGGATGCAGTTTCTCCGGCGTGCCCAGCCCTTCGATGGTGGTGACCTTGGCACCTTGATGCATCACTGCCAGCGACAGGCACGAATTCATGCGCTGCCCATCGACGATGACCGTGCAGGCGCCGCACTGGCCGTGATCGCAGCCTTTTTTGGTGCCGGTGAGGTGCAGGTGCTCGCGCAACGCATCCAGCAAGGTGGTGCGGTTATCCAGGGTCAATGTCACCGGTTTGCCGTTGACTTCGAAGGCAACCTGGCTGGATGCATTGGCCGGCTCGACCGCCTGCCGCTGCGACATGGCGGTGGCAGCAGTGGCAGCCATCGATTGGGTTGCGGCAACGCTGGCTGCGGATGCCGTACCCGCGATCAGTACCTCGCGACGGGTCATCTTGATGTCTCTCATGGCTGGCATCTCCAACAATGCTGGCTTATACAGTTCTTAATCAATGTGCAGCGCGGCCGGTCACAAGCGCGTGAGCGCGCGGCAGCGACGGCGGGACTGAAACGGCGGTATTGCCCGATTCTAGTGCCCGTTTTCGCCCGCATTGGCGCCGGCAACTGCATGCGCCTATGAACCACGCTCATCACTGTGTTGCGCGACCCCGGGCCCTGATGACGTTGGAGCGGGACAGGCTGGCTATGCGGTCGCGCGTGCAACACGTGCATCGTCGGCCACGGTGGCGATCGTAGACGAAAGGAGTGTCGGTCGTGCTCGCCAGCAGGCGCGGTGCGAACGGCCATTCTGCGAAAGCCGTCTTGATGGGTTTATACGCCAGTGGTGCCCCGCACCGCCAACGCACATTGCAGCAGGAGATGTCAGAACTCCAGCGCGACCTTGCCGAGATGCCCGCCGGATTGCTGTAGCGCAAATGCCTCGCCGATCTGCTCCAGCGCGTAGCTGCGATCGATCACCGGCCGCAGCGGCAAGCCGTCCAGCGCACGCACCAGATCCTGCTGATGCTTGCGGCTGCCAACCACCAGCCCTTGCAGACGTTGCTGGCGCCCCATCATTTCAGCGGTCGGCACCGGCACCACCGCGCCGGTCAATACGCCGATCAAGGCGATATGGCCGCCCACACGCGCAGCACGGATCGACTGCGTCAGCGTGCCGGGGCCGCCGACTTCGACCACATGATCCACGCAGCGCCCATCGGTGATGTCCAGCACCTGCGCCGACCATTCGGCGTGCTGCCGATAATTGACGACATGGTCGGCGCCGAGCGCGCGCACCTTCTCCAGCTTTTCGTCCGACGAGGACGTCGCGATCACGCTCGCGCCCATCGCCTTGGCAAATTGCAGTGCAAAGATCGACACCCCGCCGGTCCCCAGCACCAACACGCAGTCGCCGGCCTTGAGTCCGCCATTGACCACCAACGCACGCCATGCGGTGACGCCAGCGGTAGTCAGCGTTGCGGCCTCGGCATGGCTGTAACCGCCGGGCGCGTGGATGAAGGCATGTGCGTCGGCCACCACCGCAGAGCGCGCGTAGCCATCGACACCGTCGCCTGGCGTGGTCGCAAAACCGGCATGCAACGCCTCGCCATCCAGCCACTGCGGGAAGAAGGTGGAAACCACATGATCGCCTGCTGCGAACTCCTCGACCTCCGGTCCCACTGCTTCCACCACACCGGCGCCGTCGGACATCGGAATACGCCCGTCTGCGGTCGGCATCTGCCCAAGCACCACGCCCAGGTCGTGGAAATTAAGCGAGCTGGCATGCAGGCGCACGCGGATCTGGCCACGTGCGGGCTGCCCTGGATCGGGCAACGCAACGGACTGTAGCGAGGCGATGGCTGCGGGATGGCGATGACCAATGGCTTGCATGGGGTCACTCCTGAACATGATGCAGCGCACGGGACAGCATGCGCGCCGTTATGCGAACGCCGCCGAGCTGGCTTTCAGTCCGTAGCGTCGTCTGGTGTATGCACAGCGAACGCAACGGCGACCACCATTGCGCACAGCGGCACGTGCAAGCGGGCTGTTGCTTGCCGCATGAGGCAGCAATCACAAGTCCGCACGCGCGCGTACCTGTGCACGTAGCCACAGGGGCCGCGACGCGTAGGCTGGCACGGCGGTTGCATCGCCCTGATGTCCAGACAGGTAGCCACAGTGACGTCAACCACCAAGCGGCGACGGCAACGAGCACAACGGATCGCGCTGCATTTCGTGCTGACTGTGTCGTGGATGCTGCTGCTCGGTTCGGAGTACTGGTCCATCCACGAAGAGCGCGCAACCGCGCTGCGCAGCGCCCAGGCGCAGTCACTGAATCTGGCCAATTCGCTGGCGCAGCACGCCAGCGACACCCTGTCCATCGCCGATGCGGTGCTGTCGGGGCTGGTGTCGCGGGTGGAGCATGATCAAGGCTCCAGCGCCGCACGTTCGCCGATGCATGAATTTCTGGTGCGCGAAGCACGTCGCTCGGATCGGCTGCATGGCATCTTCATTTATGCGGCGGACGGCAGTTGGGTGAGCTCGTCGCTGGACAACACATCCAGAACGCACAACAACGCCGACCGCGCCTATTTCAAATATCACCGCAACCATCGCGACGCCTTGTCGCTGGTCGGCCCGCCCGTGCAAAGCCGCTCGGACGGCTCATGGGTGCTGACGCTGAGCCGGCGCCTCAACACGCCGAGCGGCGAGTTTGCCGGCGTGGTGCTGATCACCCTGCAACTGAGGTATTTCCAGAATTACTACAGCACCTTTGAAGTCGGCCCGCACGGCACCATCGGCATGACCAGCGACGATGGCATCGTGATGGTGCGCCGGCCCGACAAACAGGGCGTGATCGGCACGTCCATCGCGGGCACCTCGATCTACTTCACCATGCGCGCGCGCAAGCACGGCACCGCCACCTATCGCTCGCCGATCGATGGCGTGCAGCGCATTTCCAGCTTCGCGCCGACGCGGCCGTATCCATTGACCGTGCTGACCGGCGTCTCTGTCGACGATGCCTTGGCGAACTGGCGGCAGGCGGCGCGCCAGCGCATCGTGGTGGCCGCGCTGGGCTGCACGCTGCTGCTCGGCGTGGGGATCTGGCTGGATCTGCAGCTGCGCCGCATGCATCGCAACGAAGCCAAGCTGAGCACCGAAGCCTGGGTGGACGCGTTGACCGGCATCGCCAACCGGCGCGCCTTCGACTACCGGCTCTCGCGCGCCTTGAAGGACGCCGTTCGCGTGCAAGCGCCGTTGTCGGTGCTGATGATCGATGTCGACCACTTCAAGCTCTACAACGACACCTATGGCCATGTGAATGGCGACGCTTGCCTGCGCCTGATTGCCGGCGCCATTGCCGGCTGCTCGCGACGCAGCGAAGACGTCGCCGCACGCTACGGTGGCGAAGAGTTCGGCATGATCCTGCCGCATACCGACGCCGCCGGCGCACTGCGCCTGGCCGATGCGGTGCGCAATGCGGTCGCCGAACTCGGCCTGATGCACCTGCCCAGCCCCACCAGCGCGCATGTCACGGTAAGTATCGGCGCCGCCACCTTCGAACCGGGCGAAGCGCCCTTGAGCCCCAACACCATCGTGCAAGACGCCGATTCGGCGCTGTATCGCGCCAAGCAGAGCGGTCGCAATCGCACCTCGGCGTAATGCCTACGTCGGTTGTCGTGCAAGCGGATCGCATCCGGCGCGCTGTTTGTGTGGCTGAAACGCGTGCGATACGCGACTTCCCGCTGGTTTGCACTGGCCTGCTGCACTTCGCCAGACGGCTCCGGAACGGCATCGCGCCGACCCGGCTACGGCGTGCCGCTGCTCGCCGGCAAACCCCTCCACACTCGAAGGCGCTTCAGCTGCCACGCGCTTGCGGAATTCGCCCGCCAGCACCACCGGGGCTTGCCGCGCGGGATCTAGTTCAGCGATTCGCCGCGCTGCCACAGCGGAGGAATTCTGGTTTCTCTGGGCCACAGCTCATCCAGGCTCGGGACCTCGCGCAAGCGGCCGCCCAGCATCACCGCGTCGATCTTTTGCGCGTTGCCGATATCCAGGCGCGGATCGGCCTGCAGGATCACCAGATCGGCCAGCTTGCCGGCCTCCAGGCTGCCCAACTCCGCACCGCGCCCGATGCTGCGCGCACCGCCCAGCGTGGCGGCCTGCAGCACCTCGGCAGGCGTCATGCCACCTTCCACGTGCGCCTGCATTTCCCAGTGCAGCCCCGGCCCGGCGATCTCGCCGTGCGAGCCCATCGCCACCAGCCCGCCGCGGCGCTGGATGCGCGCCACGTCGCCGGCGATGCGTGGATACAGCATCAGCGACGGATCGATCCAGCGCTGCGACTGCGCCTGCTGCATGGCCACCTCGTACGGGCGGGTTGCGCGGAACGTCGCATCGCCCAGCGGCCGATCGCGGATGACGTAGTTGTTCTGCGCGGCAGGGCCACCGTTGGCGATCATCAGCGTTGCGTCATAGCTGGTGCCGCTGCGTGCCATCAGTTCGATCACATCGCGGTACAGCGGCGTCGGCAGTGCGTGTTCGTGCCCGGCGTAGCCGTCCATGACCTGGTTGAGGTCCAGTTTCAGGGCCAGCGAGCCCTCGCTGGTGGGGCGCATGCCCAGCGCGTGCGCGGCCTGCACCAACCACTGACGCTGGCGGCGATTGCCGACCAGATACTGCTTGATGGTGCGCGTGCGGTAGTGGTCGCGATAACGGCGAAGCAGCGCGCGTGCCTCATCCAGCGAGGCGATGCGGTTGAACGAGAACAGTGCCATGCCCGTGGTCGGTGCGCGCGCGCCCACCACCATGCCGGCATCGACCAGATCCTGATAGGCCAGCATGTCGATGCTCAACGAGGAGGGATCGAAGGCGGTGGTAATCCCGTAGGCCAGTCGCGCGCGCAGGCCCCAGGGCCGCATGTCGAGCAGATCGCGGCGAAAATCGGCGACATGGTCATGCACATCGATCAGGCCCGGAATGAGGAAGCGCCCACTGACATCGCGCAGTTGCGTGCCAGCAGGAATCTCCACACTGCCACGCGGGCCGATCGCGGCGATGCGCCCATCGCGCACCAGCAGGTCGGCGTCGGCAATGGCCTCGTCGCCACGCTGCGTCAGCGCGGTGGCGCCACGCAGCAGCAGCGTGCCTTCGGCCACATCGCGCGGGATCTCCACCCTGGCCTGCACTACCTGCGTGTTGCGCCCTGGCGTAGGCACATCTGCGTCCCAGCCCGGCGCATCGGCGGCATGCAGGGCGATATCGGCGCGTGCACGGCGGTAGACGCTGGAGCCGATCGACCAGGTGATGGTGCGGCTGTCCGCACTCCAGGCAAAGTCATCGGCACCGACATCGGTGATGCGCCGGTGGCGCACGCCGGGCGCCAATAGATCCACCGTCGTTCCCTGCGCGGGCACCGGCAGCAGGTGCAGCTGCTGGGCGACCTGGGCCAGCAGCCACTGGCCATCGGGACTGATGCGCAGGTCGTCCACCGGCACGCTGCCGTCCTGGAAATACCAACCCGGCCCCTTCACCACGATGGGGGCGTCGGCACGCCCGCTGCGCAGGTCGATGCCGATCAGGCCGCCGCTGCCCATCGCATAGACGCGGTCGGGCGCCGCACCGAAGTGCAGCGTGCCGCCCAAGGTGCCGCGATAGAGGATCGTGGCCTGGCCGCCCTGCGCCGGCAGCTGTTGCAGCTGCGCCTCGCGCACGCTGCCGAACACCATCGCGGCCTGCATGCGCGCCACGTTGTCGGACGCCACCACCAGCACGTCGCGTCCATCGCGGGTGAACAGCGGATGGGTGTAGTACGCGCCCGCCCCACGGCTGAGCTGGCGCGGGGCCGCGGCGCCGGGCTGCAGCGACCAGACCTGGCCGCCCTGCCCGCCGTCCCAGGTGACGTACGTCAACGCCTTGCCATCCGGCGACCAACCGGGATGGAAGGCCGGCACCTCTCCGGTGGGCAGCTTGCGTGGCCGCGCGCCGTCCTGCATGTCCATCAAGTAGAGCGCGCCCAGCGCAGAAAACGCCACACGCCTGCCGTCCGGCGATACCGCAGGGTCCTGGATCAGACGCGCCTGGACCGGGCCGGTTTCCTGGCGGATGTCAGCGCCGGTCAGTGGCCCCAGTTCCAGATCGACCGAGGCGGTAAACGGGATCGTACCTGCGCCCCGGCCATCCAGCGCAATACGCTCGAAGCGGCCGTTGCGGCTGAGCAGCAGCGCACGCCCATCGCGGCTGAAGGCGTAGCGCGGCACCAGATCCTGCCAGCTCTGCGCCTGGCTCTGGTCGTGCGCGATCGGAAAGGCGATCCAGCGGTCCTCACCGGTGGCGAGCGTGCGCAGGCGCAGCCCGGTCTGGCCTTGCTGGCGGGTGGCGTAGGCCAGCTGCTTGCCGTCCGGCGAAAGCCGCGGGCTGAAATAAGTGCCGGGAAACGGCCGGCGCCCAGGCACGCCGGGCACCGGCAACACCGTCTCTTCCTTGCCGGTGGCCAGGTCGCGCCGCACGATCGACCACAACTCCAGCTCGGCGCTGTCCTTGTCGCCACTGCGGCGCGCCGCGTAAAGCTGCCTGCCATCCGGCGACACCACCGCACCCAGCGTGCTCTGGTCGCTGGCGGCGCCCTCCGCGCGGACCGGTGCCACCAGGGTTTCGCTGCCATCCAGCCCGTAGCGCCACAGTTCGTAATCGTTGACCGACCAGCGAAAACGGCTGGCGTACAGCGCGCGGCCATCCGGCGCCCAGGCCGGCGACACCAGTACCGTATCGTCGTCGCCGAACGTGAGCTGTTGCGCGTCGCGCCCATCGGGCCGCATGCGCCACAGGTTCTCCGCACCGCTGCGGTCGCTGACGAAAGCGATCCATTGCCCATCCGGCGAGAACGTCGGCTGGCTGTCGAAGCCCAGGCCGCGGCTGATAGCCCTGGCCCGGCCGCCAGCGGCGTCCAGCGTGTACAGATCGCCGAGCAGGTCGAACACCAGCCGGCCATCGCGCGGCGACACGTCCAGCCCCATCCAGGTGCCTTCATCGGTCTCGAAGGCGATACGGCGCGTGGCCTGCAACGGCAGCGTCTGTCCCGGCGCCTGCCGCGGGCGCGGCATGCCGGGCGTCGCGGTTGTACCGGCAGCAGTGGCCAGCCACGGCAGCGGCAGATGCTCGGCGGGATCGTGGGCAAGCGCGGCAGCGGCCGCGATCGACAGACAGACCATCAGGCCAAGACCGAGCCACTGACGCACGCCACGCTCCTTCATCAAGACGCCACCTTGCGCAGGCGGCGTCGGATCATGCCAAGGACCTGCGCGGTTGCGTGGCGCAGGCGGGTTTCAAGCGCCGCTCACAGATCGACCGAGAACGAGACGGTCAATGTGCGCGGCGCGGCCAGCACCAGATAATTCGCCCCCGGCGCGCCACCGACCGACGACCAGAAGCTGCGGTCGAACACATTGTCCACGCGCGCACGCACGCTCCAGGCCTTGCCGCCGGCCTGAAACGCATAGCGCGCGCCCAGGTCCAAACGCGTCCAGGATGGGATGTGCCGCACGTTGACCGCATCGGCGTATTGACGGTCGGTATAGACCGCGCGCCCGTCGACCGTCAGGCCCGGCAGCGCAGCGATGTCCCATTCCAGGCCCAGATTGGCCTGCTTGTCCGGCACACCGAGCACGTCGTTGCCTTCGTTCACGCCGCCCTGGGTCTTGTTATAGCCGGCGTCCAGCAGCGTGAGGCCGCCCAGTGCGCGCAGGCCGTCGAGGGGCTGGCCGTAGAAGCTCAGTTCCAGGCCCTGGTTGCGCTGCTCGCCGTCGGTGGTCAGGCGTGCGTTGCTGACGATGGTATTGGGCTGGTTGATGCGGAACAGCGCCGCGGTTGCGCCGTAGCTGCCGGCGTCGTACTTGGCGCCTATTTCGACCTGCTTGGACTTGAACGGCGCCAGCAGTTCGCCGGCATTTTGCAGTCGCGTGCTGCCCGATAAAGCCGGCACTTCCTGGCCAGGCAACAGGGCTTCGGCGTAATTGGCATACAGCGACACCGCACGGCCGAACTTGAAGACAACCGCGCCGACCGGCGTCACCACGCTGTCGCTGTAGCGGCTGAGTCGCGCGCCGGTGGTGTAGTCGTAGCCGTACTGCTCCAGCTTCTGGTGGCGTGCGCCCAGGGTCAGCAGGATGCGGCCGTCATCGAAGGCCAGCGTGTCGGCGATGGCGACGCTGCGGGTCTCGTTCTTGCTGGTGGTCAGCGGCTCGAACAGCACGCCACCGGGCAACAGGCCACCCAGCGGTGCCACCGCCACCGGGTCGTACAACGTACCGACCGCCGTGCCGTAGCTGCCGAATGCAAAGGCGTTCTTCGAGTCCAGCTTGAAGGCCGACGCCGACGCGCTCAGGCGATGACCGACGCGGCCGGTGTCGAATGTCGCGCGGATGCCGACATCGCCGGTGGCGACCTTGTCTTCTCGGTAGTTGTCGAAGCGACCGGTGTTCAAATTGCCGGCGGCATCGGTGTTGGGATTGGCCAACACGTTGTGCTCGTCGCTGTCGCGCATGCCGACCGCTGCCCACGCCATCACGGTATCGGTCAGGTCGTATTCGGCACGGATCACGCCGAAAGTGTCGCGCTCCTGCGCGAAGGTCCAGGGCTGCGCGAAGTTGATATCGGCATCCGGGACGCGCGGAATTGCGCCCACCGGCGTGACGCTCGGACGCGGACGGTCGGTGCGCTGGTCCTGCCAGCCGATGTCGGCCGACAGGCGCAGCCGCTCGCCGCGGTAATCCACCCCCAGCGACCCCATGCCCAGCTCGCGATCCTCGTTGGTGGCGTTCTCGCCATCGCGGCGCGCAACGTTGGCGCGCACGCCCCAGGCACGGTCCTGGCCGAACCGGTAGGACGCATCGGCCGCGCCATACATCTGGCCGCCAGTCTCGCTGCCCAACGTCAGCCGGGTGAGGTCGTTCTCGCCCGCGCGCTTGGGCACCAGGTTGAAGGCCCCGCCGATCCCGCTGCCGCCGGGCGCGGCGCCGTTGATGAAGCTGTTGGCGCCGCGGAACACTTCCACCCGCTCCAGGAACTCGGCCGCCACGTATTGGCGCGGCAGCAGGCCGTACAGGCCGTTGTAGCTCATGTCGTCGGAGAACACGGGGAAGCCGCGTACCACGTACAACTCCTGGAAGTTGCCGAAGCCACGCGCCACCCGCACCGCCGGATCGTTCTGCACCACGTCGGCCACGCTGCGCGCCTGCTGGTTGCGCATCAGCTCGGCGGTGAAGTTCATGCTGTTGAACGGCGTGTCCATCACATCGAGGTTGCCGAACAGGCCAACGCGACCACCACTGGCGACCTGCCCGCCAGCATAGTCCGGCGGCAGCTCGACCTGCGAACCGTCGGCAGTGACGGTCAAGGTGTCGAGCGTCTTGGCATCGTCGAGGGGCGTTGCCGCGTGCTGCGACCACGCGATCGGCGCGGCACAGCAACAGGCGATGGCAACGGCAAGTCGCGCGCGCGGGCGCAGCGACAGGAAACGCGGAACACGAGCATGCATGCGGGGAACCTGGTCAGCTTGAAGTGAGACGCTGGCTGGGGACGCAGGTTCCCTGGCTGAGAGGCCGTCCGACAGCGCGCAGACGACGCGTAATTATGGCACCGCTCACGTCGTTTAAACATCCCGCAAAGGTGTGGGCACTACCACTGGCGTGGCCGGTGTCTGATGGCTGGCCGAGAAGCAACGACGCTCGCTTCCCGCAGCGGTGTTCGGGCTGAGTGTCGTGGATCGATGCCGGCGCTGCTGCAAGATAGCCAGCCCCTGCCTTGATTCGGGGTGCCTGCCGGCTGCAGTGGCGCGCCACAGGCGCCTACCCGAGCGAGCGACAGCCCGTGTCGACAGCAAAAATCCCGCTAGGGCAAGGCCTTGGCGGGATTCTGGTGATGCGCCATTCTGTGGAGATCAGAACGGGATGTCGTCGTCCGCGAAGTCGTCCATCGGCGGTGCCGACTGCTGCTGGGCCGGCTGCTGACGACGCGGCGCGTAATCCTGCCCGCCGCCCTGGCCGCCGCCGTATCCACCACCACCGCCCTGCCCGCCACCGCCGCCTTGCTGACGTGGCGCCTGCGAGCGCTGCGGGCGATCGCCGCCCATGCCGCCGCCACCGCCGCCTTCACCACGGCCGCCAAGCATCTGCATCTCGTTGGCGACGATGTCGGTGCTGTACTTTTCCACGCCGTCCTGGCCGGTGTACTTGTCGTAGCGCAGCTCGCCTTCGACATACACCTGCGAGCCCTTGCGCAGGTACTCACCGGCGATTTCGCCCAGCTTTCCGAAAAACACCACGCGGTGCCACTCGGTGCGTTCCTGGTTATTGCCCTCGCGGTCCTTGCGCATGCTGGTGGTGGCCAGGCTCACGCGCGTGATCGCCATACCGGCCTGGGTGTACTTGGTGTCGGGATCGTTGCCGAGGTTGCCGACGAGGATGACTTTATTGATGCCGCGGGCCATAGGTGCTTCCGAGATGATGCGCTGGCGCCGGGGGCGCGCAACGAGGAATGTCTGTGCGGCAATGTTACCGCACCTGCCCCTCGACGGTCCTGGCAGGTTGCCGCGCGACGCTGCCGGGCAAGCGCCCTGCCAGGGGTCGGAAATCCAGCCCGGCCGGGCCTTTGCGGCTTCCGGCCGAGCCGCGCGGATGGCAAATGTGAAGACACCGGTTGTGCCCGGCGGGACGGATCCGGCCCGGGCACCTATAATCGACACACATCACGAACGCCTGCGCATGACCATCGCCGAAGACCTCCCCACCGTTCTGGGCCTGCCCCAGATCCAGTCCCTCGCCGCGCCCGACATGGCTGCGGTGGATGCGCTGATCCGTCGCCGCCTGGCCTCGGACGTCGTGCTGATCAACCAGATCGCCGATCACATCATCTCTGCCGGCGGCAAACGCCTGCGCCCGATGCTGGTGATGCTGGCCGGCCACGCCGCTGGCGGCTCCGGCCCGGAGCACCACCAGCTGGCGGCGATCATCGAATTCATCCACACCTCCACCCTGTTGCACGACGACGTGGTGGACGAATCGGACCTGCGCCGCGGGCGCAGCACCGCCAACGCGCTGTGGGGCAATGCGCCCAGCGTGCTGGTGGGCGACTTCCTGTATTCGCGCAGCTTCCAGTTGATGGTCGAGCTGGATCGCATGGAAGTCATGCAGATCCTGGCCGACACCACCAACCGCATCGCCGAAGGCGAAGTGCTGCAGCTGTTGCACGTGCATAACCCCGACACCGACGAAGCCGCCTACCTGCGCGTGATCGAACGCAAGACCGCGGTGCTGTTCGCTGCCGGTACCCGCCTGGGTGCGCTCGCCTCGGGCGCCACGGCCGAGGTGCAGCAGCAGTTGTACGACTACGGCATGCAGCTGGGCTTCGCCTTCCAGATCGCCGACGACGTACTTGACTATGCCGCCGAGGCATCGGACCTGGGCAAGAACCTGGGCGACGACCTGGCCGAAGGCAAGGCGACGCTGCCGCTGATCCACGCCATGGCGCATTCGGATGCGGCCACGCGACAGCGCCTGCGGCAGATCGTCGAACAGGGCGACGCGGCGGCGATGCCGGAAGTGCTGGCCGCCATCCACGCTACCGGCGGGCTGGACTACAGCCGTCAGCGTGCTGCCGAATATGCCGCCGCCGCGGAACACGCGCTGCAGGCCTTGCCGCACAGCCCGGCAGTGGCAGCGCTCCGCGGCCTGGCGCGTTACGCGGTCGAGCGCACGCACTGATCCAGAGCGCTGGGCGCTCTGGACGGGATTTGGGATTGGAAATTGGGGATTCGCAGCGGCGGCTTGCGCGAACTTTCTTTTACGAATCCCTGTATCAGGCAGCCAAATGGTGGGTCAACGCAAACCCCTGAGCAAAAACTCAGGGGTTTGATGCATTGAAGGACGGGACCGCGCTCTTGCGAATCCCAGATCCCGAATCCCAAATCCCGGCTACTTAGCAAACCGCTCGTCGAAGAAATCACCCAGCATGCGGTACGCGCGCTTGGCCGCCCGCGGGTTGTACAGGCAGCCCGGCGGGCTGTTGGCATCGGCTTCGGCGAAGCAATGCACCGCGCCGCTGAAGTTGACGAACTGCCAGTCTGCGCCGGCGGCATTCATCTCGGTTTCGAACGCGGCGATATCTGCCTTGCTCACGCTCTTGTCGTCGGCACCGTTGAGCACCAGCAGCGGGGTTTTGGCCGTGCCGGCGGCTGCAGGGCTGGGGGTGGCGATGCCGCCGTGCAGGCTGACCACGCCGGCCAGCTGCGCGCCCGCGCGCACCAGTTCCAGCACCGTGGTGCCACCGAAGCAGAAGCCCACCGCACCGATGCGCGTTGCATCCAGCGGCGCCGTGCCGGTCTGCGCCTTGAGCACCTCAACCGCTTTCAGCGCGCGTGCGCGCAGCGTCGGCGGATCTTTCTTCAGGGCACCGGCGAATTGCCCGGCCTCGCTGTCGTTGGCGGGGCGCTTGCCCTTGCCGTACACGTCGGCCACCAGCACCACGTAATCGTCGCCGGCCAGCTGCTTGGCCTTGGTCACCGCCGAGTCGTTGACGCCGCGCCAGTTCGGCACCATCACCAGGCCGGGGCGCTTGGCAGCGCCGGCATCGTCGTACACCAGCACGCCGCTATAGGTGTCCTTGCCGACCTTCCACTCCAGCGGTTTGGCCTGCATCGCCGCCGCTGCGGGGAAGGCCAGCGAGGCCAGAACACCGATCAACCCAACGCCACGCCATGTCCGTCGCTTGTGCATGTGCTTGCTCCCAGGATGGTGCGGCGAGTGTAGGCGCTGCCGGCGTGCAGGAGGGGTCGTCATTGCCGCTGCCGGCACTGCATCGACAGTCGGCTGGTCGCAGCGAGCTGGGGAAGTCCGCCTCCGCTGCGCGTGCCGGTTTTCAATCGCAGCGGCCCAGCGGCCTCGGAGTTGGCGCGGCCAGCACACCGTTGCGCAGTCGTTGTGTAGCGTGGAGGCCGCCGAGCAACTGCAGTGTGCGAGGTGCACATGCCGATTGCGGGGCCCGACTACGCCTGCCTGGCGGTCAGCGCAGTCGGTCTGTTAGCCGCGCTCAATGCACGCCCAAGCCGGGAATCGCGCTGATCGCCGCCGGGTCGAACCCCGCCAGCTGCGCGAAGTGCCGGCCACGCGCAACGTAGTCGCTATACGCCCCGAAGCTGGGCGCACCCGGCGAGAGCAGCACCACACCGCCCTGCTCGCCCAGCGCCTCACGCGCCAGCTGCATGGCGTGTTCAAGATCGTTGGCAGCATGCAAGCCCAAGCGCCCGGCATCGGCAAACGGCGCCAGCAGCGCATGGATGCGTGGCCCATTGGCACCCATGGTGACGATCTCCAGCGGCGGCTGCCGCGCCATGTGCTGGGCGAAATCCTGCCAGTCCAGACCGCGGTCGTGCCCGCCAACCAGCAGGGCCACGCGACGCTGCGCAAAGCACGCCAGCGCAGCCAGCGAGGCATGCGGCGTGGTGCTGATCGAATCGTTGACGTAACTGACGCCGTCCACGCTGCCCAACAACTGCAGGCGATTCGGCAATGGACGAAAGCTCAGTGCGGCCGGCGCCAGTGCCGGCGCATCCAGGCCCAGCGCTTCCACCGCTGCCAGTACCGCGCATAGATTGCGGCGATTGTGTTCGCCGGGCAGCGGCACCTCGGCAGTGTCGAAAACCCCCTGTTCGCCGCGATAGACCACATCGCCGCGCAGGTGCCAGCCATCGGAATGGTTGAACCACCGCACCTGGCTATCGGGCAACTGCAGGCCGGCAAGATGCGGGTCGGCGGCATTGAGCAGCGCGATGCGCGGCCGGCCTTCGGTCACCAGCGACAGCTTGTCGCGCACATAGCGCGCCTCATCGCCGTGCCAATCCAGATGCTCGGGAAACAGATTCAGCACCAGCGCCAACTCCGGACGTGCGCCGCTGCGCCCCACCTCGCCGGTCTGGTAGCTGGACAACTCGATCGCCCAATACGCCGGCGGCGGCTGCGGCTCCAGCACTTCCAGCAACGGCTGGCCGATGTTGCCGACCAACGCAGTGCGATGCCCGGCGGCGCGCAGCAAATGCGCCAGCAGCGCGGTGGTGGTGCTCTTGCCCTTGGTGCCGGTGACGCAGATGACGCCAGGCACGCTGCCGTCCGGCTGCGCGTGCTCGGCAAACCACAGCGCGGTGCCGCCGATGAAGTGCGTGCCGTATTCGTCGCTCGCGATGCGTGCTTCGCTGCGATACGGGCTGATGCCGGGCGACTTCACCACGATGTCGAAGCGCCCCAGCGCCTGCGCGCTGGCGTCGGTTTCCACATCCAGGGCCATATCGGCCAGCGTCTCGAGTTCGCGCGCTTCTTCGGCGTTGCAGAACACCGTCAGCGGTTGGGCGGGCAGCCGTGCGCGCAGTGCGCGATACGCCGCGCGTCCTTCGCGCCCCCAGCCCCACAACGCGACCGCCTTGCCCTCAAGCTGCGAAATTCGCACGCACGCGCTCCCACAGCGCCGCTGGAATTCGGTGCTCGCCATCGATGGCCATCAGCGCTTCGACCTGCAGGTCGTGCTGATCCAGCTGCGGCTGGATCTCGCGAATGAAGCGCTTGACCAAGGCGTCTTCCTTCCACTCGGCGCGGCTGGCCAGCACCGCCATCGCCGCACGCGATTCGCGGCCTTCGCCCACGCATTCGAACGGCTTGTGGTCCTGGAATTCCAGCAACGCATCGTAGCCGCCGGCCTGGCTGGCATCGTCGAGCAGATTGCGCCCGAAGATCTTGACCAGCCGCGTCTTGGGCATGAACGGTGCCAGCGCAAGAAACACGAAATGGCACTTCGGGCACACGCCGCACCAGCGATGCACCGGGCGCTCGCCCATGATGTGGAAGTTGCGGTTGCAGCTGGAAAAATGCGCGTCGTAGTGGTCGGTCTTGGCGAACTGCCGCGCCACCGCCAACTCCGACAACGGCCGCAGCAACGAGTAATAGCGCAGGTCGGCCGCCACCTGCCGCTGCACGTAAGCGCCGAAGGCCTGTTCGAATGCCCAGCCCTTGGACCACTGATGATTGACTTCGCCGGTGCCGGGAATCTGGCTGCCATAACTGGCCGAACGTTCGTTGGAAAACACCACCTGGTCCACGCCGGTGAGCAGCGCTGCCAGCACCAGAATGGCCGAATTCACCGCGGTCACCGGGATGTGCCCGTTCCACGCACCCTGGCGATTGAGTTCGAACAATTCCGATGCCAGCACACGGCCGATATTGAGCACAGGCAAAGCGGTGCGCTCGGCGCAGGCGCGGATCAGTTGCGAGCCGCCGATCCAGCTGACGGTCTGCTCCACGCCGGCATGGCGCAGCGCTTCGATGCTGACCAGCGAATCCTTGCCGCCGCCGATCGCCACCAGCGCATGCTCGCGCAGGCCGAGCGCAGGCGCAGTGCCAGGCGCTTGTGCAGCGACCGGGAAATTGATCTTGCCGTGCAGGTTCAAGCCATTGCGGTACGCAAATTCCCCCAGGCCGTGGAGATACACGCTTTCCACCAGCGCGGCGGTCTCGGCATCGATGCTGTAGCTGTCGATGGCGATGTTCGGCGGTACCGCGGCCTTGAAATAACTCACCCCTGCAATGAGATGCAGCAGCCGCAGCGCCTGCTGCACGGCAGTGGCATGCGCGCCGTCCAGCACGAACGGCGCACCCGGCACCGCAACGGTCTCGACCAGCTCCGGCCCCTGGTCGAAGGCATACACCAGCGTCGCCACGCCGGTCTGCGCGTCGAGTGCGCAACGCACGAAACGGAAGGTGGAAATCTGGTGTTTGTCGAAAGCGCTCATGGACTACCTGCAAGAACACGTACACGACGCAGATAACGTCGGCACAGGACATATTCAATCATGGAAAACGGCACTGCCGCCCATAGCAGCGGCAGGCAACCGATCACGAACACCAGCAGCATCACATCCGAGCGCATCACCTGTGGTTCGCCGGTGATCGCCAAGGCGACCAGCAGATACAGCAACAACGCCGGCAAATAGCCAAGCGCGCTGAACACCACGGTGCGCAATGCCATGCCGCCGGCGCGTTGTGCTGGCGCTCGCTCGGCGCGCCGCCTGTGCCAGGATGCTGCGCCCCAGGCGCCGACGCCGGCAGCTAGCAGGCCAGGCAAGGTCCATTTCAGGCTGTCGGTCCACGGCATCCGCAGCCCGGCCATGTCGATGGCGGTGGAGAACACCATCGACACGCCACCGGCCAGCGTGCTGAGCGCCACGAACTCAGCCAACGGGCGCATCGATCACCTCTTCGCGTGGCAGCTCGCGCTGGTTGTAGGTGCTGGCCATGGAATAGCCATAGGCGCCGGTGTCGGCGACCAACACCACATCGCCCGGTGCGGTCGCCGCCGGCAGGCGGCGGCGCTTGCCGAACACGTCCGACGATTCGCAGATCGGCCCGACGATATCGAACGTCCCATCGGCCGGCGCGTCGAGCCGGCTGAGGTTTTCGATGTCGTGCCAGGCGTCGTACAACGCTGGGCGGATCAAGGTGTTCATGCCGGCATCCAGGCCCACGCGCTGCACGCCGTCCTTTTCGATCACCTGGGTCACCTGCGCCAGCAACACCCCGGCTTCGGCCACCAGATACCGGCCGGGCTCGATCGCCAGGCGATAGCCCGGATGCACGGCCTTGACCTCGGCCAGGCCCTTGGCCCACACCTCCAGATCGAACGGCTCGTCTTCGGCGCTGTACGGAATCGGCAGGCCGCCACCGATATCGATGGTTTCCACGGTGCCGATGCGCCGCGCGAAGCCGGCCAGTTCGTCGTACATCATGCGCCAGTGCTCGCCGGTCTCCACGCCACTGCCCAGGTGCGCATGCACGCCGGTGATGGTGACCTCGAGCGTGCGCGCCATTTCGACGAACTCATCCACGCGTGTGGACGACAACCCGAACTTGGACGCCTTGCCGCCGGTATTGACCTTCTCGTGGTGCCCGTCGCCGTGTCCCAGGTCGATGCGCAGCCACACGTTGCGGCCGCGGAACACCTCCGGCCAGTTGCGCAGCGCTTCGACGTTGTCCACGGTCACGGTCACGCCCAGTGCAAACGCGGCCTCGTACTCGGCCTTGGGCGCAAAGCTCGGGGTGAACAACACGCGCCGTGGCGACAGCTCCGGCAGCGCCTGAAACACGCGGCGCAATTCGCCATGCGAGACGCATTCCAGCCCGAAACCGGCCTGCTCCAGCGCCATCAGGATGGCCGGATGCGCATTGGCCTTGATCGCGTAATAGCGCTGATCCACCGCGGCAATCTGCGCCAGCGCATGCGCTCGCGCACGCACGGTGGGCAGGTGATACACATAACGCGGCGTACCGGCCTTGGACAGCGACAACAGATGCGCGCGTTCGGCATGCCACCAAGGCGTAGGACGCGGACGCACCGAGCCGATGATCTCGCGCCAGCGCGGGCCGAACACCTCGCCTTCGCTCACCGGCATGGCGCCGCTGTCGATCAGCTCGGCATGCAGGATCGGCAGCAAACCGTCGGCATCGGCCTCGTCGATGACGAAGGTCAGGTTCAAGTCGTTGGACGACTGCGAAATCATGTGCACGCGTTCCTGCCCGAACGTTGCCCACACATCGGACAACTTGTGCAGCAACGAGCGCATGCCACGCCCGACCAGCGTGATCGCCGCGCAAGGAACAATGATCTTGACCTTGCAGATCTGCGACAGATCGGCCGACAACGCCGCCAGCACATCGGTGTTGACCAGGTTTTCGGACGGATCCAGCGACACGGTGACGTTGGTCTCTGCCGAGCCGATCAGGTCCACCGACAAACCATGCTTTTTGAATAGCGTAAACACGTCAGCCAGGAAGCCGACCTGCTGCCACATGCCGATGCCTTCCATCGACACCAGCACGATGCCGTTGCGGCGGCTGATCGCCTTCACACCCAGCACCGGCTCGGCATTGCCGTCGATGCTGGTGCCGGGCAGATCGGGGCGTTCGGTGTCCAGGATCGCCATCGGCACGCCGGAATCGCGGCACGGCTTGATCGAGCGCGGGTGCAGCACCTTGGCACCGGTGGTGGCGATTTCCTGCGCTTCGTAATAGTCCAGGCGGGTAAGCAGGCGCGCGTCCGGCACTTCCTTCGGGTTGGCGCTGAACATGCCGGGCACATCGGTCCAGATTTCCACCCGGCTGGCGCCGAGCAGCGCACCGAAGTACGCCGCCGAGGTATCCGAACCGCCACGCCCCAGGATCGCGGTGCCGCCATCGGCGTGCCGCGAAATGAAGCCCTGGGTGATCAACAAGCGCGTGGACTGCGCATCGAAGCGCGCGCGCCAATCGGCGTCGGACTGCCACTGGCAGGACACCGACAAGCGCTTGGACCACTCGCTTTGATTGGGTTGCGGCGGCAGCGCTGACAACCACTGGCGCGCATCCAGCCAGCCCATGTCCAGGCCGTTGGCGTGCAGATACGCAGCACCGATGGTGGAGGACAGCAATTCGCCCTGCCCCAACACCTCGGCCTGCCAATCCAGCGTGCGCATGGCGGCGCGTGCATCGCCCACCAGCGCATGCAACGCGGCAAGACGCTCGCCCAGCACCGCATCGGCGTCGAGCTCCAGCTCGGCCAGAAACTCGCGATGGCGCTGTTCCAATGCCGCCACGCGCTGCGCGCTGTCGGCGGCGCCATCGGCAATGGCGGTCAGCTCGTTGGTCACGCCCGACAAGGCAGACACCACCACCAGCACGCGGCCACCGGTTTCGTTGGCCCGTTTGCTCGCCAGTTTTCCAATCGTGTCCCAGCGATGACGACGCGACACCGAGGTGCCGCCGAACTTGAGGACGATCCAACGATCGGTAGAGTGGGGAGCTGACATTGAGATAGGCGTTTAGATGAGGGGGTAGATGCCCGGTATACCGAGCGGAACCTCCGATTCTACTGCCAATGCCGCTCGCATGACCCCGCGTGCGATCACGGCACGCGGGCCGCTACGTCCACTGCCGCATCGGTTTGCGCTGCAACCATCGGCATGCCTTTCATCGACCGAGAGCCACATCATGAGCAAACACCGCTATCTGCAACTGGATGTCTTCGCCGGCCAGGCCGGCAGCGGCAACCCGCTGGGCGTGGTGTTCAAGGCAGAGACGTTGTCGTCCGCGCAGATGCAGCAGATTGCCGCGTGGCTGAATCTGTCGGAGACGATCTTCTTCCTGCCGGTCAGCGTGCCCGACGCCGATTACCACATCCGCATCTTCACTCCGCGCGCCGAGCTGCCGTTTGCCGGGCATCCCAGCGTCGGCGCGGCCTGGGCAGCAGTCACGCACGGCCTGGTCGCCTACACACCCGACGGCCAGCTCCGCCAGCAATGCGCAGCCGGCGTGCTGCCGGTGGAAGTGTTCGACCGGCATGGCGCCTTGCTGGTGCGGCTGCGCGCGCCGCGTGCGCGCGCCATCGACACTGGCACGCTCCATGCCGACGCGCTGCGCGCAGCCAGCGCCGGCCTGCGCGTCAGCGCGCAGCCGGCCGCGCTGTGGAACAACGGCCCGAACTGGTGGCTGCTGGAACTGGCCGACGCGCAGGCAGTGCGGCAGGCAGGCCCGGACCTTGTCGCCATTGCGCGCCTGACCCAGGCCAGCGCCGCCGTTGGCCTCGCCATCTACGCGCCCGTACACGATGGCGATGCCGACTTGGTCGTCCGCGCGTTCTGCCCGGGCGACGGCATTCCGGAAGACCCGGTCACCGGCAGCGCCAATGCCTGCATTGCCGCACGCCTGCATGGCGAAGACCGCTTGCCCGGCACAGCGTCGCGCTATGTCGCCAGCCAGGGCCGCGAGGTCGGCCGCGACGGCCGCGTGCACGTGGAGGTGGATGCGCAGGGCGAGGTCTGGATCGGCGGCGCGACGCAACAAGTGATCGAAGGCCGCATCGATTGGTAAGCTGCCGCGCCCTCAACGCGGAACCGCCACCATGACCACCCGCCGCTTCCTGCAACTGGATGTGTTCTCCGCCCGCTCCGGCAGCGGCAATCCGCTGGCGGTGGTGCTGGATGCGCAGGGCCTGGACGATGCGGCGATGCAGGCGATTGCGCGCTGGACCAAGCTGCCGGAAACCACCTTCGTGTTTCCTGCCGCAGACGCGCACAGCAGCTACCGGTTGCGGATGTTTTCGCCGCAAAAAGAAGTCCCGTTCGCCGGCCACCCCAGCGTGGGCACCGCACATGCCGTGCTCGAAGCAGGCCTGGCCGCGCCTGAAGATGGCGTGCTGGTGCAGGATGGCATCGCCGGTCAGTTGCCGCTGCGCGTGGACCAACGCGACGGACACCGCAGCATCGCGATTCGCACGCCGCGCGCACGTGTGACCGAACAGGTGGACGCTGACGACCCGCGCCTGCGCGATGCCCTGCACGGCTGGCCGCTGGGCACCCTGCCGCCTGCGCTGATGGACGGCGGCCGCACCTGGTGGGTGGTGGAGCTGGCCAGCGAGGCCGCGCTGCGTGGCCTGCAGCCGGACTGGGACGCGATTGCTGCGTTGGCCGAAGCCACCGGCAGCATGGGCGTGTTCGCCTATGCCCGCGCCGCGGCACCGGGTGCTTACGATCTGGCAGTGCGTGCCTTCGTCGGCAATGGCCGGCGCTTCGAAGATGCGGCGTCCGGCGCGGCCAACGCAGTGCTTGCCGCATGGCTGGACAGCCGTAGCGCGTTGCCCGGCACCGATCGCCGTTACGTGGTCAGCCAGGGACGCGAAATCGGCTTCGACGCCTTGCTGGAACTGCGCATCGATGCCGACGGTGACGTGTGGTCGGGTGGCCAGGTACAGACGGTGATTCGCGGCACGCTGGATTGGACGTGAAGCCGTTGACGTATCGACCAGGCCGCCCGACGTGGCGCGGCCAGTGTTCGGAGCCGGCCGCATTCACCACGCCGGAAACAACAACGCTGCGGTTGCGCGCAGCGTTGTCTCACATCCGGATGCCGCAACCAGCGCGCGGCATCCCGCACATCCTGCAATGATCAGTCAGGACGCACGTCGACGCGCACGCGGATACGGTCGCCCGGGTTGTAATCGCTACGCGTGTGATAGGTGCGCCCGGCGTATTCGTACGTCACGTCGTAGCCTTCCACACGGTCGCGTTCGCGGCGGTAGGACACCGGCTCGCAAACCCTGACATTGCCCTGGTAATTGCGGTTGTTGGCTTCGTAGATCGAGCGCCCCGCCGCGACACCGGCCATGGTGCCGACGGCAGTACCCACCAGGCGACCATTGCCGCCGCCGATCTGGCTGCCGAGCACCGCGCCGGCGATACCACCGATGACACTGGCCACACCACGATTGGAGACGCCGGCCTGGCCGTAGTTGCCACCATCACGGTGATAGCCATCGTTGCTGGTGTAGTAACCGTCGGCAGGACGGTTGTAGCACTGTTCGCTGGTGCGTTCGTTATAGGAATCGGACACGATGATCGGGTCCACACGCACCACCCGCGCGTATTCGTAACGACCGTCCTCGTAGCCGCTGCGGCCATTGTCGCGGTAGCCGCCGTCATAGCGCTGCGCCGTGGCACTGCCCGCCACGACCAGACCCATCACCAGAGCACCAAGCACGAGAGTTTTCATTGCGGCAGCTTCATAGGGAGGACACGCTGCCGATGCTCGGCTTGCCGCAGTGAAACCGCCCTGAACCGAACCGACTCTCCAAAGCCCTATTCAGGTTGCCGCCAGCTGCACGCGCCGGGCGCGTGCACCGGCGCGTCGCAGTGACGTTGGTGTCAGCTGGAAAACTCGGTTTCCAGGCTGACCGGCACCGCGCTCAGCGCCTTGGACACCGGGCAATTCTTCTTGGCGGTGTCGGCCAGCTCGCGGAACTTGGCTTCATCGATGCCCGGCACCACGGCGGTGAGTTTGAGGCGAATCTGCGACAGCTGCGGGCCGCCTTCCATCGACAGATCCACGTCGGCACGGGTGTCCAGCGAGGTCGGCGGAAAGCCGGCTTCGGTCAATTGCGCCGACAGCGCCATGGTGAAACAGCCGGCATGCGCGGCGGCGATGAGTTCTTCCGGATTGGTGCCCTTTTCATCGCCGAAACGGCTGCTGAAGGCGTAGCGGGTGTTGTCCATCAAGCCGCTCTGCGGCGTGCTGAGCTGGCCCTTGCCGGTCTTGAGGTCGCCTTCCCAGTGAGCGGTGGCGTGACGTGAAATACCCATTGCGATCTCCTGCGCTGAAAGAAGCGGTCACGATAGGTGAGTGGGTGTTAGCTGGTGGTGCGGGGAGTCGGGAATCGGGAATCGTAAGAGCGGATCGCGGGCGCGGCCGGCGGCAAGCGGCTGTCTGGTTGCACGTGCGGCGTTTGCATGGGACACGAGCGCGCAGCGGAACCTGTGGTGCGTCCAGCAATAAGCGCCCGCGCCTTGGCAATCGAAGATCGCACATCGAAGGCGACCGCGCGGCAGCTGCGCGGTCGCATTACCGCTCTTAGCCGAGCAGGGTTTCCAGCACGGCCATGCGCACCGCGACGCCGTTGGCGACCTGGCGCAACACGCAGGACTGCGCACCGTCGGCGACGTCATCGGTGATTTCCACACCGCGGTTGATCGGGCCCGGATGCAGCACCGCGGCGTCGCGGCCGGCGCGCGCCAGGCGCTCGCGAGTAAGCCCGTAGTCGCTGTGGTATTGCTCCAGCGAAGGTACCAGGCCCTCTTCCATACGCTCGCGCTGCAGGCGCAGCATCATCAGCGCATCGGCGCCTTCGAGCATGGCGTCGAAATCCTGGCCGACCACGCAGCCCTCCAGCATGTCGTCATCGGGCAGCAGGCTGGCCGGGCCGCACACGCGGATCTCGCCGGCACCCAACGTGCGCAGCGCATGCAGGTCCGAGCGCGCGACGCGCGAATGCTTCACGTCGCCGACGATGACCACCTTGAGCTTGGAAAAATCGGTGCCCTTGGCCTGGCGCAGGGTGAGCATGTCGAGCAGGCCCTGGGTGGGGTGCGCGCTGCGTCCGTCGCCGGCATTGATCAACGCAGTGCCCTCGCCGGCGGCCGCGGCCAGCGCTTCCACCGCGCCATCGTCGGGGTGACGCACCACAAAGCCGCGCACGCCCATCGCTTCGAGATTCTTCAACGTGTCGCGCGCGGTTTCGCCCTTGCGCGTGGAGGAGGTGGAGGCATCGAAATTGAGCACGTCTGCGCCCAGCCGCTGCGCGGCCAGATGGAACGAACTGCGGGTGCGCGTGGAGGGTTCGAAGAACAGCGTACACACCGCGGTGCCTGCCAGCACGCTGCGCTTGCCCACGCGCCCTACCGCCGCGTCGCGGATCTGGCCGGCGCGGTCGAGCAATTGCAGCAGCGTGGTGCGCGGCAGTCCTTCCAGGGTGAGCAGGTGGCGCAGGCGTCCGTCCGAATCGAGTTGCATGGTGGTCATCGCAGGTCGGGAGTCAGGGAAGAAGGGTGGCTTGGTCGGGCGCGGCCAACCAGCGTTCGACGATCACCGCAGCGGCCATCGCATCCAGCGCTTCGGCATCGCGGCGGCGTTTGCGCCCATCGGCGCGCGCGCGCGCGAAACGCTGCGCGGCCTCGACCGAACTGGAGCGCTCATCGATCAGCACGACCGGCAGCGCATAGCGCTCGCGCAGTTGGCGTGCAAATGCATGCGCACGCTTGCGTGCGGGTTGATCCTTGTCGTCCAGCGTCAACGGGTCGCCGATCACCAGGCCGTCCGGGCGCCACTCCTTGTGCACGCGATCCAGCGCAACCCAGTCCGGGCCGCTGGCATGCACAGGGATGACGGCAACCGCACGCGCGCCGGCACCGAGCGCGGTTCCGACCGCCACGCCGATACGGCGCGACCCCACGTCGAAGCCCAGCACCGTGCCGTCGGAGCGGATCGCGCCCGCCTCAGGCATGCCCGGAATAATCCGTGAGCCGGAACAGGTCCACGCCGATACGCCCGGCAGCGGTCTGCCAGCGATCTTCCAGCGCGGTGGCGAACAGCACGTTGGCATCCGACGGCGCGGTGAGCCAGCTGTTCTCGCCCAGTTCGAATTCCAGCTGGCCCGCGCCCCAGCCCGCGCATCCCAATGCCACCAGCGCGTTGCGCGGGCCGTTACCGGCCGCCATCGCCTCGAGAATGTCGCGCGAAGTGGTCAGGAACACGCCCTGCCCCACTTCCAGGCTGGAATCCCATTCGCGCGCATCGTCGTGGATCACAAAGCCGCGCTCCGGGTGCACCGGCCCGCCGCTGAGCACGATCTGCTCGCGCAAGAGCTCATCGTCGGTGTCGATGCCCATCTGCGAGAGCACCTCGCCCAAGGTGTATTCGGAGGGCCGGTTGACCAGCACGCCCATGGCGCCGTTCTCGTCGTGCTGACAGATCAGCGCGACGCTGCGCGAAAAGGTAGGGTCGGACAGCGCCGGAAGCGCAATCAGCAGTTGGTTGGCCAGAGGCGTGGGCAAAACAGACATAGGCGCATTCTAGCCGTTCGCTTCGCCGCGCGCAGAGCCGCTGCCATACTGGGCGGCCTTGCTGGTCGCCGGCAGCGATCGATGCGCCGATGCAGCGCGGATCTGCGTTGTCCACACCGGCGCCTGACCGACGCGTTCAGCTTGATCGCCGGGTGCGCCGCGCCCCGCCGACGAACGGCGCAGCTGTGCAGACGGCGTCCCCTTCAATGCGTCAGCCACGCTGTGGCCCCGATGCTGCGGCATCCGGCACGCAGTTCGACTTCACCTGCCCCACCACCACAGGCACCTACATGAGCGGTTATTGCAGCATCGCACCGGGTCATCCGGTCCATGGCCACTACCACGATCACGACTACGGCTTTCCGCAGCGCGACGAACGCGAACTGTTCGAGCGGCTGGTGCTGGAGATCAACCAGGCCGGACTGAGCTGGGAAACCATCCTGCGCAAGCGCGGCAATTTCCAGCGGGCGTATGACGGCTTCGACGTGGACACCGTTGCAGCGTACGGCGATGCCGACATCGCCCGATTGATGGGCGATGCCGGCATCATCCGTAATCGTCTCAAGGTGCTGGCGGCGATTCACAACGCGCAGGTCATCCAGGCCCTGCGCGCCGCACACGGCAGCTTTGCCAAATGGCTGGATGCCCACCACCCGCTCGACAAGGCGGCCTGGATCAAGCTGTTCAAGAAAACGTTCCGCTTCACCGGCGGCGAAATCACCGGCGAGTTCCTGATGAGCCTGGGCTACCTGCCCGGCGCGCATCATGCCGGCTGCCCGGTCTTTGCGCAGATAAGGGCACTGGCGCCGCCGTGGATGCAGGCGCAGCGGCCCGCGAAAACGCGTACGGTCCAGCGCGGCTAGACACCTCTTGCAGGTGCCGCGCGAACTGCTCGCGCCATGACGATTCGCATTGGCATTTCCGGCTGGCGGTACGCACGCTGGCGCGGCACGTTTTATCCGGCCGGCCTGGCGCAGCGGCGCGAACTCAAATACGCCGAACTGCTGGATGCATTTTTAAGCAGCTGCCGCGCGACAGCGAGGCGGCATTGGCGCAGGCGCGCAAACGCGACATCGCGCTGATGCAGGGCCGCAGCGCACTGGCCATCGATCGCCAGCGGCCGATCCGTCACGCATTGGAAGTGCGTCACGACAGCTTCTGCGACCCGGCCTGCCTGCGACTACTGCGGCGTCACACTGTCGCCATGGTGGTGGCCGATACCGCGGGGAAATTTCCGTACCTTGAAGACGTCAGCGCCGATTTCGTCCATCTGCGCCTGCATGGCGATGCGCAGTTGTATGCCAGCGGCTACAGCGACAGCGCACTGGATCGCTGGGCGGCACGCATCGCCGCCTGGGCCAGCGGCGGCGAACCGGACGATGCGGCGCGTGTCGGCGCACGCGCACGCGCACGCAAGCGCAGCACGCGGGATGTGTACTGCCACTTCGACAACGACATAAAGGTGCATGCACCGTTCGACGCACGCGGGTTGCTGCAACGGCTGGATCTACCGACCAACTGCCCGGCACGCGCAGATGTCGGCTGAGGCGGCAGACGTCACGCGCCCCGTACCGCCCGTGGTGCGGCGGGCGTAGTCAGCACCGAAGCTGCAAGCCCCCCACATCGATTCAGCGCAGGACACGCGTCAGCGTCGCTCGCCGCTTCACACCGGCGCAGATCACACGCCCATGTACCGATGCGGGCGGTGATTGAACATCAGCACCAGACTGAGCATCAGCGCGCCGAGGGCCGAATACAGCACCTTGTCCGGGGTCAGCACGAAGAAGGCGACCAGCATCAGCATCGCATCGAAACTCATCTGCACCTTGCCGGCGCTCCAGCCGCGCTCGCGCTGCAGGTACACCGCCAGAATGCCGATTCCGCCCAGGCTGCCGCGATGGCGAATGAAGAACAGAATGCCCAACCCCGCCAACGCACCGCCGACGATCGCCGAAAACAGCGTTTCGATGTGCGCGTACTCAGCCCAGCGCGGCAGCAGATCGGTGAGCGCCCCGCAGGCACCCACCGCCGCAAAGGTCTTCAAGGTGAATTCCCAGCCCATG
Source organism: Xanthomonas nasturtii (assembly GCF_001660815.1). GTDB lineage: Bacteria > Pseudomonadota > Gammaproteobacteria > Xanthomonadales > Xanthomonadaceae > Xanthomonas > Xanthomonas nasturtii. The sequence continues at coordinate 30,103 of NZ_LYMI01000025.1, read as the reverse complement.
CGGCGCACGCTCAGCCAGTAGAACGGCAGATTGACCAGCACGAACACCAGACCGAAATTCCAGTGCAGCGCGTAATGCAGCAGGAAGGCCACGCCGGCCATGCCGCCGATCATCAAGCCGCCCTTGGCGAAGATGGCCAGGCCAAGCGATGCGACCAGGGTCGCCAGCACCATGCCTTGCACATCCTCGGCCACCGAATGATGGAAGGCGTGCTCGGCGGCGGCAGTGCCGGCCGAATCCGGCGGCGGCGTCAACGGGCCGGATGTGACCACGGCGCCATCGTCGGGCAACGGCGCTTGCTCCGGACGGAGATCGGAATCGGGAAGGCTCACGGATGGGGAACTGCAGTGGGGTGCGGATATTAGACACTAACGGCTGACACGGTTACATCTGAAACCGCAGCGCGCCGATGCGCAGCGCAGCCGGCCTTCAGTCAACGGCCGCGCTGCGTGTCGACCAACCGCACGCCCAGCGCCTGGTTCGACAGCGCGACACCAGCGCGACTGGCTCGCCCGTTTACGCATCTTCCGATCAAATTTCGCCCCGCTGCGGGCAGCGGTTGGACGCTTTAACTAACGCACATCCCTGCGTAATTGCCGCTGTCCTTATCGAACCTCGGCAATCTCCACGCCATCCAGCCCCTGTGCCAGGGTCTTGGCATCGCCACCCTGGGAGAGCTTGATGCGCAAGCGCACTTCGTTCTGCGAGTCGGCGTAGCGCAGCGCGTCTTCGTAGCTGATTTCACCGGCCTGGTAGAGCTCGAACAGGCTCTGGTCGAAAGTGCGCATGCCCAGGTTGGTGGACTCCTTCATGACATCCTTGAGCTTGTGGATCTCGCCGTCGCGGATGTAATCCTGCACCAGCGGGGTGCCCAACATGATTTCCATCGCCACGCGGCGGCTGCGCCCGTCCGGGGTCGGAATCAGTTGCTGCGCAACCACGCCCTTGAGGTTCAGCGACAAGTCCATCAACAGCTGGTTGCGGCGATCTTCCGGGAAGAAGTTGATGATGCGGTCCATCGCCTGGTTGGCATTGTTGGCGTGCAGGGTGCACAGCACCAGGTGGCCAGTTTCGGCAAAGGCCACGGCGTGATCCATGCCTTCGCGGGTGCGCACCTCGCCGATCATGATCACGTCCGGCGCCTGGCGCAGGGTGTTTTTCAGCGCATTTTCCCAGCTATCGGTATCGATGCCGACTTCGCGCTGGGTGATGATGCAGCCTTCGTGCTTGTGCACGAATTCGATCGGATCTTCGATGGTGATGATGTGCCCGGTCGAATTCTGGTTGCGGTAACCGATCATCGCCGCCAGCGAGGTCGACTTACCGGTACCGGTGGCACCGACGAAGATGATGATGCCGCGCTTGGTCATCGCCAGCGTCTTGATCACCGGCGGCAGGCTCAGCTCGTCCACGGTGGGGATGCGCGTTTCGATCCGGCGCAGCACCATGCCCACCTGATTGCGCTGATAAAAGCAGCTCACACGAAAACGCCCGACCCCGGACACGCCGATGGCGAAGTTGCATTCGTGGGTCTTTTCGAATTCCTCGCGCTGCGACGGCGTCATCACGTTCAACACCAGGTCGCGGCTCTGCTGCGCCGTCAGCGGTGTCTGGGTGATCGGGCTGATCTTGCCATTCACCTTGATTGCCGGCGGCATGCCCGAAGTGATGAACAGATCCGACGCCTTCTGATGCGCCATCAGCTTGAGGAAGGAGGTGAAGTCGATGGTGCTCATGGCGTGCTCCTCTGGAGCAGGGATTCGGGAGTGGAGATTCGGGAGTGGCAAGAGCTGGGTCCGGCACGGGAAATCGCCGTTGCGAATCCCCAATCCCGAATCCCAAATCCCGGCTACTCGAATATCCGCTTGTCCTTGGCGTATTCGCGCGCCTGGTGGCGCGTGATCAGGCTGCGCTTGACCAGGTCCTGCAGATGCTGGTCCAGCGTCTGCATGCCGTACTGCTGGCCTGTCTGGATCGACGAATACATCTGCGCCACCTTGTCCTCGCGGATCAGGTTGCGGATCGCCGGGGTGCCGACCATGATTTCCCAGGCGGCGGTGCGACCGCCGCCGACCTTCTTCAGCAGCGCCTGCGAAATCACCGCGCGCAGGGATTCGGACAGCATCGAGCGCACCATCGGCTTTTCGCCGGCCGGGAACACGTCGATGATGCGGTCGATGGTCTTGGCCGCCGAGCTGGTATGCAAGGTGCCGAACACCAAATGGCCGGTTTCCGCGGCGGTCAGCGCAAGGCGGATGGTTTCCAGGTCGCGCAATTCGCCGACCAGAATGATGTCCGGGTCTTCACGCAACGCCGAGCGCAGCGCTTCGTTGAAGCCGTGCGTGTCGCGGTGCACTTCGCGCTGGTTGATCAGGCACTTCTGCGAGGTGTGCACGAATTCGATCGGGTCCTCGACAGTGAGGATGTGGCCGTATTCGTTCTTGTTGATGTAGTCGATCATGCCGGCCAGCGTGGTCGACTTGCCCGACCCGGTCGGGCCGGTGACCAGGATCAGGCCCTGCGGCTGGTCGATCAACTGGCGGAAAATCGGCGGGCAGCCCAGGTCTTCCAGCGTCAGCACTTCGGAGGGAATGGTGCGGAACACCGCACCGGCGCCGCGGTTCTGGTTGAACGCATTGACGCGGAAACGCGCCAGCGAGGGAATCTCGAAGGAGAAGTCGACCTCGAGGAATTCCTCGTAATCGCGCCGCTGCTTGTCGGACATGATGTCGTAGACCAGCGCATGCACCTGCTTGTGGTCCAACGCCGGAATATTGATGCGGCGGACATCGCCATCGACACGGATCATCGGCGGCAGCCCTGCAGACAGGTGCAGGTCCGATGCCTTGTTCTTGACAGAAAACGCCAATAGTTCAGCGATATCCATGCGCTGCTTTTCCCCTAGGCTGCGATTGGAAGGTACTCCCCGACCAGCAGTATAGCGTTCTGGCTGCTGGCGGGAAGCGGCCTGGGCTGGTTCAGGCCGGCAGCGACGCGTCTGGCTGAAACTGTTGCCTTACGCCCTGGCGCCTGCCCGGGGGCAGCGGTTTGCGCTGGCATAGCCCGTCGTGCGCAGGTCCCGATCAGCCTTGAGGAGCTGGTCGCCGGCCGTGCCTCCAGACACGACGCCGTCATCGCCGCAGCGCTGGCGTCGACGCAGGCAGCCGGCACGCCGCCAACTGGAAGGAAGCGTCGGCGGGCGGCACTATAGCGCTCCCGCCCTCCTCCGGAATGCCACGTGCCGGCTTCGTCGTTGCAGCAGATTCTCGATGCCATCCAGTCCGCCGCTGGCGCGCACGCGCGTACCGACATGCGCCTGCTGGCGGTGTCCAAGACCAGGCCGGCCGATGCCGTTGCCGCGCTGGCCGCACAGGGCCAGCGTGCATTCGGCGAAAACTACGTGCAGGAAGCCCACGCCAAGATCGCCGAATTGCGTGCGCTGGGGCTGGAATGGCATCTGATCGGCCACCTGCAATCCAACAAAGCCGAATTGGCCAGCCAGTGCTTCGATTGGGTGCAAACGGTGGACCGCGCCAAATTGATCCCGCTGCTGGCACGCCACCGTCCGGACGACCGCGCGCCGTTGAATGTGCTGATCCAGGTCAACATCGACGACGAGCACAGCAAGCACGGGTGCGCGCCGGAGGCGATCGACAGCCTGGCCGACGCCATCGCGCTGCAGCCGCGCTTACAGCTGCGCGGGCTGATGGCGATTCCCGCGCCTTTCCCGGACCAAGCACGGCGCACCGCCGCGTTTACGCGCATGCAGGCACTGTTCGAGCAGCTCAACACCCGTCATCGGCAGGTGGACACCTTGTCGATGGGCATGAGCTCGGATTTTGCCGAAGCGATCGCGGCCGGCGCGACGATGGTGCGCGTGGGCACGGCCTTGTTCGGCGCGCGCGATGCAGCGCCGGCAGCCTCGGCCTGAGCGCCGCGCGGCTCCACCGTCGCCCGCTCTTGATAGTCGACCCCTCTTACTAAAGGTGCAGCAATGACCACACCTGCTTTGTCCACGTCCTCGTCTTCCGGCACCGCGCTGATCGCCTTCGTCGGCGGCGGCAACATGGCGCGCAGCCTGATTGCCGGGCTGATCCGGCAAGGGACGCCGGCTGCCAGCATCCGCGTGGCCGAGCCGGTGGCCGAGCTGCGCGACGCGCTGGCGCGCGACTTCGGGGTACAGGCGGTGGACGATGCGCGCGCTGCGGTCGACGCTGCCGCAACCTGGGTGCTGGCGGTCAAACCGCAGGTCTTGCCAACGGTGTGCGCGCAACTGGCCGACCTTGCGCAGGCACAGCAACCACTGCTGGTTTCCATCGCTGCCGGCATCACCGCCACGCAACTGCAGCGCTGGTCGGGCGGCGATATTGCCGTGGTCCGCGCCATGCCCAACACGCCCGCCCTGCTCGGTGCCGGCGTCACCGGGCTGTATGCCAATGCGCGCGTTTCCGATGCGCAACGCCTGCAGGCGACCCGACTGCTGGACAGCGCCGGCGTCACCGTGTGGATCGACGAAGAAGCGCAGATGGATGCGGTGACCGCAGTCTCCGGCAGCGGCCCGGCGTATGTCTTTTTATTGGCCGAAGCCATGGAAGCGGCCGCGCAAACGCAGGGCCTGCCCGCCGAGACCGCGCGCACGCTGGTGCTGCAAACGCTGCTCGGCGCCGCACGCATGCTCACCGAAGCCGGCGAAGCGCCGGAGCTGCTCCGTCGCCGCGTGACCTCACCCAACGGCACCACCGACGCCGCCATCGAGACATTCCAGGCCGGCGGCCTCGAAGCGCTTGTCGCCAAGGCAATCGCCGTCGCTACCGAACGCGGCCGCAGCTTGTCGGCTGCCAATGATTAGTTGAACGCTGCGAAACCTGCAACGTCCGGCCCTGCACGGCGCGCGCGGCAAGACGATGACCGAACGTACTGGCCGCCTAAAGACGCGTCGGTGCCTGTCATCCACGCAGGGTCGGCATAGAGCTAAGAGAGGCGACCTCCCTGCCAAGCGCCGAAGCCGGCCCATTTCCGCTTACAAAAAGTGCGCACGCGTTGCAATCGATGTCAGTCGTGTCGACGGTATGTCGTCCTGGTTTGTGCATTACTGCGAAAACCTCGCTGCATCTTCTGCCGGCAACAGCACGAGATCTGCGCCGTGCGGAATTTCATCGCGCAAACGATCTGCTGCTATGCGTCAGACACATCGCGATCACCGGCATTGCGCACGCAAGGCGAAGCGTTTTGTCGGTTTTCCAGGCCGCTAGTGAACGAATCCACGTCGAAAGACGCTTTTTTCGGGTTGTTTCATCGTTTGCCTATTGGCGCCGCGCAGCAGTTGCCCTACATTTCGCGTTGCCGACTGGGTCGGCAGACCCAACACCACCAACGAATACGGAACACATAACTCATGGCAAAAACCGCCGCTAAGAAGGCTGCCCCCAAAAAGGCAGTGAAAAAGGTCGCCGCGACCAAGACCGCAAAGCCGGCCAAGGCCGCTGCTGCCAAGTCCGCTGCCCCGAAGCCGATCAAGGAAGCACTGAGCAAGACCGGCCTGGTCGCGCACATTGCCGAAACCACCCAGCTGGCTCCGAAGGACGTGCGCGCTGTGCTGGCGTCGCTGGAAGCCACTGCACATGCATCGCTGAGCAAGAAGGGCGCCGGCAGCTTCACCCTGCCAGGCATGCTCAAGCTGACCACCGTCCACGTGCCGGCCAAGCCGAAGCGCAAGGGCATCAACCCCTTCACCAAGGAAGAGCAGACCTTTGCTGCCAAGCCTGCCACCACCAAGCTCAAGGCTCGCCCGCTCAAGAAGTTGAAGGACGCCGCGCTCTAATCGAGCCAGCATCCGGTGTCACGAAGGCGGCCTGCGGGCCGTCTTTTTTTTGCCGCTGCGTTGCCGTGTGCAGCACATACCGCTCATCGTCACTGCCCTATCCTGCAGGCTGGTTCGCATTCTGCAGGTGCCTGTGATCGATCCGTCAAACACCCCGCCATTGTCGCCACGCGCGGCCGCCACACGCAGCCCCGCACGCCGGGTGCGCAGCGTCGTGGTGTCGGGTGCGCTGCTGTGCGCTCTGGCGGTGGCCGCGCGCTGGGCCTGGCAACTGCCGATCGCCGATCAGCTGCGCACCAGCTGGGAGCTGTCGCAGATGCCGCCGCCTGCGCAGTTGCATCTTCCCGTGGCAGGCGTGCGTGCGCGGCAGATTGCCGACACCTTTGGCGCACCGCGCGGCCGCGACCGCACGCATGCAGGCGTGGACATCTTCGCGCCACGTGGCACACCGGTGCTGGCAGCAACACGCGGTGTGGTCAGCGCCATCCGCGACCAGGGATTGGGCGGCAAACAGGTCTGGCTGCTGGGTCCGGCGATGGAGCGGCATTACTACGCGCACTTGGACGATTGGGCCGCCGGCCTAGAAGTAGGCGATGTGGTCGAGCCCGGCACCGCGCTCGGCATGGTCGGCACCACCGGCAATGCACGCGGCACGCCGCCGCACCTGCACTACGGTGTCTATGGGCGCAACGGTGCGTACGATCCGCTGCCGCTATTGCGCAAACCCGCGCCACCGCCAGCAAACTGAGCACGCTGGAACACTGCGTCATGGCCCGCCCTATCGAGGCGCTTGCGTCCTGCGCCTATGGTGGACCCAGCCCAGAACGACGCGACCCACATGTCCCGCAACCGCTATCGCATCACGGTCACGCCCATCGAAAACGACGGCCGCCCCTGTGACGACCGCTGCACCATCGAATTCGAACAACGCTCGCGCGCCGACTGGATGCGGCTGCTCGAAGAGTTGCACCTGCGCCGCGACCTGAGCAGCGACGAATGTGCGGCACTGACCGTGGGTTCGCAGTTGCTGGAAGACCTGGCGGCCCGCCCGCGTGCGCAGCCCAGCGATGCCCTCGACGCGCTGCGTCCCAAACTGCAGTTGCTGCTGGAACGCCTGCAGCGCGTGCAGCCGGCCACCGGCGCCTGAAGAGCGCCTGGCTACACACAACCGCTACACTGCGCGCCTCGGGGATGGGGATGCATCATGCGCTGGATTGGAATGGTCGTTGTGGCAGCTGCCTTCACAGGCTGTAGTTGTCAGCGCACTGCAGACCCGCAGAACACCCAAGCAAAAGCGTCGCAGACTGCCCCGACAGTGCAACCGGCGGCCACGACTGCGGCCGACAACCCGCCCGCATCCTTGGCAACGACGGCTGACCCAAACGATGCCATCGCGCGGGCCAACTTCGCCGAAGCAAACGCCACCGTCCAGCGTTACCTCGGCGCACTCCCTGGGGCAGCGCGCGCAGACGCCGATGCACTGTGGACCGGCGGGCGCCCCTCCCCGGTGCCGGACGACGCGGCGTTGCGCGCCATCGGCAATATCCAGTCGATGCGCATCACTAACGACCCGCCCATTGCGCTCGATCAGGCACATCCGCCGCAGCGGATCGAGGTGCCGGTGCAACTGATCGTGCGCACCACCACCGGCACGCAGCGCCTGGTTGGTGCGTATCGGCTGCAGCCGCGCGCCGGCGGCACTGGCTGGGAAATCTATTCGGCCACGCTGCAACCGGTATTGCGCTAACCCGTGGTTCACCGGCACCGACTAAGGTGATGACACCTGTTGCCGGAGTCACCCGATGAAACTGCGTTCGCTTGCCGGATCCATGCTCGCCATCGCCTTGGCAATGCCTGTCACCAGCGCCTGGGCTGCGCCGCAGATCCAGGGGAAACAGATCAGCGTGCAGGCCAGCGATCTGCAGCAGTATCTGGGCGGCCGCTTCCCGCAGACACACGACACGCTGGGAGGATTGATCGCAATGACCGTCAGCAACCCGGCGCTGTCGTTGCCGCCAGGCGATCGGCTCAAGATGGCGTTCGATCTTGCTGTCGCAACCGCAGGCGGCGCTCCCGCACCGGTCGGCAACGTGACCTTGACCAGCGCACTTCGTTACGACGTGGCAAAGCAAGGCTTTTACCTCGACCAGCCCAGCATCGATGATTTCCGCCCGGCCAACGCCGGTGCAAAGCTCGACCACAGCACGCGCCAGCTGCTCAATACCTGGCTGGCCGATTACGCGCGCGAGGAGCCGATCTATCGGATCGACCCGGCAATCGCTGCGGTCATGGGCGCAGTGCAGGTGGAATCGGTCGGCATCCAGAACGGGCGGGTTGCGGTCAACTTCAATCAGAACATCGAGCAGATGGTGCCGGCCGCAGTGCTGTCGGGGAAGTAACTCGCGCGGTTTGTGCAGCATTGCCGGGAACGTCCTACGTACCGGCACTGCCCCGCAGAAAAGGCCCGACGCATGGCGCCGGGCCTTTTATGTTGAATGATTCCAGCGGCGATCAAACACCTAGCCAGCAGTCGTCAGGTAGCGCCGACACCACTCCCGAACCGCTGTGCATGAGTGTTCTCTGTGGACTCCAAGAACTGACCGCGCCTGCACTGCGATGCGTGCGCAGCGGTTTGTCTGCTGCGTTTCCTGGCGACATCTACGGTTATGCAGACAAGGCTTTGGCCACTGCAGCGGCGAATGCAGGAATGTCGTCCGGCTTGCGGCTGGTGATCAACTGACCGTCGACAACCACCTCGGCGTCCTGCCAACGCGCGCCAGCGTTGATCAGGTCGGTCTTGACCGACGGCCATGAAGTGACGTTGCGGCCGCGAACCAACCCGCTTTCAAGCAAGAGCCACGGCCCGTGGCAGATCGCCGCGACCGGCTTTTGTGCCTGTGCAAATGCACCAATGAACGCGATTGCCTGCGCGTCGATACGCAGCGTGTCGGGGTTGAGCACCCCGCCCGGTAGCACCAGCGCGTCGTAGCCATCCGCGGTTGCCTGACCCAGCTGCCGATCGACCGCCACCGAATCGCCCCAATCGGTGTGATTCCAGGCACGGATCGTCGCGCAATCGCCCGGCGCGACCACCTCGACCTTGGCGCCCCAGGACTCCAGCAGGCGCTTTGGCTCGGTCAATTCGGACTGCTCGAAGCCATCGGTGGCGAGCACGGCGACGGTCTTGCCGGAGAGCGGATAAGACATGGCGGGCTCCTGGTAAAAAGAAGCCCACACCGTAGAAAGCGCACCGTTGCGCACCTGTGAACCGATGTATGCAGCGTGTCAGCGCGCACGCCAGCCTGCATGCTCAGCGCTTGGGCTGCAGCATCGTGCCAGTGCAATTCTTCGAGCCGCAACGGCACTCCCAGATCTTCTTCAGGCGCGGCGTATGGCGCTCGCCCAGGGTGATGCCGTAGTTATAGGTGAGTTCTTCACCGGCCTTGATGGCGCGCTTGGCTTCTATAAAGATCTTGTCCTTGCTGCGATCGTCGCCTTCGGCTTCTTCGATCACCGCTTCGCAATTCGGGTTGCAGCTGTGGTTGATCCAGCGCGCAACGTTGCCTTCGTAGTTGGCATCCAGCACGTAGTCGTCGCTGAGCGTGAACAGGAAGGTGTGTCCGCTTTCCACGTCACCGGTGGTGTCGGCATCCACTTCGGCATGCGTGCGCAGGCGTCCCTTGTATTGAATGATGCGCTCGCCCTTGCGGAGCGGGGCGAGGGCGAACATGCCATTGCCGTGGATACGTGACTTGCGGGCGGCAACTTTGCGCGACATGTAAGGGTCCAGTGATGGGGCCGCTCATTGTGACCGCAGCGCGCCGATGCGCCAAGCACAAGCGCAGCGCATGCCGCAATGGGCCACGCTTGCCGGCGGCTGAACCGGGCGGTTGGCCCTGCCCCGCGGTAAAGAGTACAATTTCGGTCCGCTTTCGGATTTCGCCTTCGCATGTTGCGCGTCACCAAACTCACCGATTACGCCACTGTCGTGCTGACCGTCCTGGCGGCACGCTGCGGCCAGGTGCTCAGCGCAAGCGAGCTGGCCGAGCAGGCCGGCCTGGAAGCACCGACCGTCAGCAAGATTCTCAAGCCGTTGTCGCAGGCAGGCCTGGTCGAAGGCTTGCGCGGCGTGCACGGCGGCTACCGGCTTGCCCGCGCCGCCAGCGACATCACCCTGGTGGAGATCGTCGAAGCGATGGAAGGCCCGTTGGCGATCACCGAATGCAGCCAGGACCATAGCCAGTGCGGCATCGCGCAACGCTGCGGCGTGCGCTCGAACTGGCGCCTGATCAACGACGTAGTCGGCGACGCCCTGCGTCGCGTCACGCTCGCGCAGATGTTGCAGCCCCTCTCTCTCCCTGGCGATAGCCGTCGGCGTTCCATCGCCGCACGCGTCGCGACCACCTGACCTGTAGGCAGCCCGATGGCCACCGAACTTGCTCCTCCGCAAAATGCCGAGATTCTCGAACGGCTGGGTCGACGTTACGACGCCGGCTTCATCACCGACATCGAATCCGACTCGCTCCCGCCCGGTCTGGACGAAGACGTCATCCGTGCGTTGTCGGCCAAGAAAGACGAACCGCAATGGATGACCGACTGGCGTCTGGAGGCCTATCGCCATTGGCTGAAGATGCCGATGCCGGAATGGGCGAAATTGAAGGTCTCGCCGATCGACTTCCAGGCATTGAGCTATTACTCCGCGCCCAAGGGCCCGAAGTACGCCTCGCTGGATGACGTGCCCAAGGAACTGCTGGACACCTACGACAAGCTGGGGGTGCCGTTGCATGAGCGCGCCCGGCTGGCCGGCGTGGCCGTGGATGCGGTGTTCGATTCGGTCTCGGTCGGCACCACCTTCCGCAAGGAACTGGCCGAAAAGGGCGTGATCTTCTGCTCGATGTCCGAGGCCATCAAGGAGCACCCGGAGATCGTCAAGCAGTATCTGGGCAGCGTGGTGCCGGTGGGCGACAACTATTTCGCCGCGCTCAATTCGGCGGTGTTCTCCGACGGCAGCTTCGTGTTCATCCCCAAGGGCGTGCGTTGCCCGATGGAATTGAGCACCTATTTCCGCATCAACGCCGGCCACACCGGCCAGTTCGAGCGCACCTTGATCGTGTGCGAAGACAAGGCGTACGTGTCGTATCTGGAAGGCTGCACCGCGCCGATGCGCGATGAAAACCAGCTGCATGCGGCCGTGGTGGAACTGGTGACGTTGGAAGATGCCGAAATCAAGTATTCGACCGTGCAGAACTGGTACCCGGGCGACGAGAATGGTGTTGGCGGCATCTACAACTTCGTCACCAAGCGTGCCGAATGCCGTGGCGCGCGCAGCAAGGTGACCTGGACCCAGGTCGAAACCGGCTCGGCGATCACCTGGAAGTACCCGTCGTGCGTGTTGATTGGCGACGATTCGGTGGGCGAGTTCCACTCGGTGGCACTCACCCATCATCGTCAGCAGGCCGATACCGGCACCAAGATGATCCACATCGGCAAGCGCACCAAGAGCAAGATCGTCAGCAAGGGCATCAGCGCCGGGCATGGGCAAAATACCTATCGCGGTCTGGTCAAGGTGGACCGCAATGCCGATGGCGCACGCAACTACACCCAGTGCGATTCGCTGTTGATCGGCAAGCAGTGCGGCGCACACACCTTCCCCTATATCGAGGTGAAGAACCCCGGCGCCACCGTCGAGCACGAGGCCACCACGTCCAAGATCAGCGACGATCAGCTGTTCTATTGCCGGGCGCGCGGCATCAGCCAGGAAGACGCGGTGTCGTTGATCGTCGACGGCTTCTGCAAGCAGGTGTTCCGCGAGCTGCCGATGGAGTTCGCGGTGGAAGCCAAGAAACTGCTGGAAGTTTCCTTAGAAGGCAGCGTCGGCTGACACCTTTCCCCTTCTCCCCTCGGGAGAAGGTGGCGCGCAGCGCCGGATGAGGGGCGCCAAGAAGATCCTCGAAAGATTGACCATGACAAACGCGTCGCCACGCGCCAGCCAGGGTGAATTGTCGAAGAGCTTCGGATGCTCACTTCAATGGCGCGTGGCGACGCGTTCATCAGTCGCTGAGGCTTTCAAGTTGCTTGCGGCGCCCCTCACCCCAACCCCTCTCCCGGCGGGAGAGGGGCTCAATCACTGGATACGAATATGCTCAAGATCAACAATCTCCACGCCAGCATTGCCGGCAAAGACATCCTCAAAGGCCTGTCGCTGGACATCCAGCCGGGCCAGGTGCACGCCATCATGGGGCCCAACGGCGCCGGTAAATCCACGCTGGGCAATGTGCTGGCCGGGCGCGAGGGCTATGAGGTCAGCGCAGGCGCCGTGCAGTTCGAAGGCAAGGATCTGCTCGACCTGCCGCCGGAAGAGCGCGCCGCCGCCGGCCTGTTTCTGGCCTTCCAGTACCCGGTGGAAATCCCCGGCGTCAACAACACCTACTTCCTGCGCGCCGCACTCAATGCGCAGCGCAAGGCGCGTGGCGAAGACGAGCTGGACTCGATGCAGTTCCTCAAGCTGGTGCGCCAGAAGCTCGCCGTGCTGCATCTGAAGGACGAGCTGCTGCATCGCGGCGTCAACGAAGGCTTCTCTGGCGGCGAGAAGAAACGCAACGAGATCTTCCAGCTGGCCGTACTCGAGCCCAAGCTCGCCATCCTGGACGAAACCGATTCCGGCCTGGATATCGATGCGCTCAAGAGCGTGGCCGACGGCGTCAACGCACTGCGCTCGCCAGAGCGTTCGTTCCTGGTCATCACCCACTATCAGCGCCTGCTCGACTACATCAAGCCGGACGTGGTGCACGTACTGGCCGACGGCCGCATCGTGCAGAGCGGTGGCCCGGAACTGGCGCTGGAACTGGAACAGCACGGTTACCACTTCCTGAAGGACCGTGTGGTGCCTGAGGTTGCCGCCTGATGAGCGCCCTGCTCGACTCCCTGGCACGCGGCTTCCGTGGCGACGACGCGCGCCGCGCCGAGCTCGATGCCGCCTTGCAGACCGGCCTGCCCGGTCCGCGTGCCGAAGCCTGGAAATACACCTCGTTGCGGCAGCTGGAGCGGCGCAGTTTCCAGCCCGCACCGCTGGTGCCGACGCTGGTGGATGCTGCCGCACTGGACGACATCCCGTCGCCGCGTTTGGTCTTTGTCAACGGCCGCCCGTCTGAAGCGCTGAGCGATCTGTCGACGCTACCGGATGGCGTGCAATTGGACACCTTGTCTGCGTCGTTGGCCGCAGGCGATGACGCGCAGCAGTTGCTCGGCCGCCGCCTCGACGGCAGCGACGCCATCTTTGCGCGCCTGAATGCCGCACTGGCCGACGAAGGCGCGCTGGTGCGCGTGCGCGAGGGTGCGCAGATCGCGCTGCCGCTGCATCTGGTGTTCGTCGGCGTGGCCGGCGAGCACGATCTGGCCTGGCATCACCGCCACCTGATCGAATTGCGTGCCGGCGCTGCGCTGAACGTGGTCGAGCATCATCTGCATGTGGGCGACGCCGCGCATCTGGCCAACAGCGTGATGCATGTGCACCTGGCCCAGGACGCAGCGCTCTCGCACGCACGCGTGCAGGCCAACAGCCCACACGCCACCTCGCTGTTGCGCACCGACGCGGTACTGGCGCGTAACGCGCGCTACCAGCGTGTGGATCTGGAGCTGGGCGCGGGTCTTTCACGGCACGAGCTCAACGTGCGTCTGGAAGGCAACAACGCGCACCTCACTGCCAATGGCGTACTGCTTGGCAATGGCCGTCGTCATGTCGACACGCGTTTGGGCATCGAACACATTGCCCGCGACACCGCTTGCGAGCTGGTATGGCGCGGTTTGGGTGCAGACCGTAGCCGCGTGGTGTTCCATGGCGGCATCCACATCCGCGCTGGCGCCGACGGCAGCGATGCGCGGCTGTCCAACAAGAATCTGCTGCTGTCGTCCAACGCCGAAATCGATACCCAGCCGGTGCTGGTGATCGATGCCGACGAAGTGCAGGCCGCACACGGCGCAACAGTGGGTCAGCTCGACGACAATGCGCTGTTCTACCTGCGCTCGCGCGGGTTGCCGCAGGCCGACGCGCAGCGCCTGCTCAGCGCTGCGTTCTGCCATGAACCCTTGCGCGTGCTGCCGGCCGCCATGAGCGCAGTGCTGGCATTGCAGCTGGACCGCGCGTTGAACTCGGCAGGCGTGGCATGAATATGCCGGCCGTTCCGCCCAGCGCAGCCCCCGACTGGGACCGCGTGCGCCTGGATTTCCCGCTGCTGATGCGGCAGGTGCACGGCAAGCCGCTGATCTATTTCGACAACGCCAACACCGGGCAGAAGCCGCTGCAGGTGATTGCGGCCACCGACGAGTTCTACCGCCGCCAGAATGCCAATGTCAGCCGCGCCGTGCATGCGCTCGGCAGCGAAGCCACCGATGCGTTCGAGGGCGCGCGCAGCAAACTGGCGCGTTTTCTCAATGTGCGTGCCGACGAGCTGGTGCTGTGCAGCGGCACCACCTTCGCGATCAATCTGGTGGCCTATTCGTGGGCGTTGCCGCGGTTGGGCGCCGGCGATGTGATCCTGATTTCGCGCATGGAGCACCACGCCAACATCGTGCCGTGGCAACTGGTGGCGCAACGGACCGGCGCGACCATCCGCGTGGCCGAGATCACCCCCGATGGCGCACTGGATCTGGACGCACTGCGCAAGGCGATGACGCCGGACGTCAAACTGCTGGCGATCACCCACGTGTCCAACGTGCTGGGCACGGTCAACCCGGTGCGCGAGATCTGCCGCGACGCGCGCAAGCGCGGCATCGTCACGGTGGTGGACGGCTCGCAGGCCGCGCCGCATCGGCGTATCGATGTGGCCAGCATCGGCTGCGATTTCTATGCCGTCACCGGCCACAAGATGTGCGGCCCCACCGGTACCGGCGCGCTGTGGGCACGCCGCGAACATCTGCAGGCGATGCCGCCATTTCTGGGCGGCGGCGAGATGATCAAGGAAGTCAGCTTCGAGAACACCGTTTTCAACGATGCCCCGCACAAGTTCGAAGCCGGCACGCCCAACATCGCCGGCTTCATCGGCCTGGGCGCGGCAGTGGATTACCTGGAGTCGGTCGGGCTGGCGCACGTGGAAGCGCGCGAGGCCGAACTGCTCGCCCACTTCACCGAAGAATTGCAGCGCATCGATGGCCTGCGCATCTTCGGCACCACCCCGGACAAGGCGGCCGTGGTGTCGTTCCTGCTCGAAGGTGCGCACTCGCACGACCTGGCGACGCTGCTCGACCTGGAAGGCGTCGCGGTCCGTTCCGGCCAGCACTGCGCGCATCCGCTGCTGCAGTACTACGGTGTCGCGGCCACCTGCCGCGCCTCGCTGGCGTTCTACAACACGCACAACGAGATCGAGCGCTTTGTTGCGGCGTTGAAGAAGGTGCGGACGTTGCTTGGGTAAGTAGTAGACCCTTCACTTCTGTGCGCCGTTGCGGTTCCTTCTCCCGCCGGGAGAAGGTGCCCCGAAGGGGCGGATGAGGGTACGTGCGAAGCCTGGCATTGTTCGACTGCACGAGCGCTTCGCTCCGTACCCTCACCCCAACCCCTCTCCCGGGGGGAGAGGGGCTTTATCCCGCATTGATGATTTTTGCGTTGACTTACGGTGTACGGCGCGGTGGATTTCGCACGCAGGAGAAGTATGTTGTGCATCTCTACGCACAACCGACCAAGCTCCAGCAACCCCAAAACTCGATTCCCGACTCCCCGATTCTCGCTAAACTGCCCTCCATGCAGACCACCACGTTCCGCACCGCCACCGTCGATGACATTGACGCCCTTGTCCAGTTGGTGACCTCGGCCTATCGCGGCGACAGCAGCCGTGTCGGCTGGACCACCGAGGCGGATATTCTCGATGGCGCGCGCATCGATCCGGTCGCGCTGCGGCAGGACATCCTGCGCGAACGCAGCCTGGTGTTGCTGGTCGAGCAGGATGGCCGGCTGGTGGCGTGTGCACATATCGCCGACGACGCAGGTGCCGGGTACTTCGGCATGTTTGCGGTCGATCCATCCCTGCAGGGCAGCGGGCTCGGCAAGACGCTGCTGGCCGAAGGCGAGCGCATCGTGGCGGCCGAATGGAAGCTGCCGGTGATGCGCATGACCGTCATCGATGTGCGCAACGAACTCATCGCCTTCTACGAACGCCGCGGCTATCGCCGCACCGGCATCCTCAAGCCGTTCCCGTACGGCGACGAGCGCTTCGGCGTGCCGCTGCGCCAGGATCTGCGCTTCGAAGTGCTGGAAAAGTCGCTGGACGACACCGCGGCATGAGCGAGACCTGGACCTTTGTCTGCGCAAGCGACGCGTTGCTACCCGGCGAACTGCAGACCGTGTGGGATGAAGTGACCGACGCGCCCATCGTGGTGTTCAACCTCGACGGCGAGCTGTACGCGCTCGAAGACCGCTGCAGCCACGAGGACTACGAGCTGTCACCGGGCAGCTTCGACCCGGTGGCCGGCACCATCGAGTGCCAGCTGCACAGCGCGCGCTTCGATATCCGCGACGGTCGCCCCCTGTGCGCGCCTGCGTACACCGCGGTGCCCAAGTTCCCGGTCAAGCGCGAGCACGACGGCATCTGGACGCGTGACGACCGCTGAGGCGGCTGCCGTCCAACCCGCAATCCCGACGCTAGAGCCCGCTCATGGGCGGGCGGCTTGCGCCATCGGTTGGCGAAGATTGCAAAAAAGAATGATTTGCATTTAAGATCGCAGCCCTTCAGGTCTTCTTAACATCTGACCTGCCCTGCGATCCCATGCGCCCTGCACTGTCCGATACCTTCGCTCTGCGTCTTGTTCGCCTGCGCTTCTCAGCGCGGCGCGGCTGCGCGTGCGGTGAACGACCGCCGGGCGCGACGGGCTAGCGACGCACGTACACCCTTCCGCATCCGCCGAGCCATCGCCAGGCCGGAGCCTTGCTTTCCTTTTCGAGACGTCTCATGACTCCCAGGATTTCCCCGCTCACCTCGGCCGTGCTGTTGACCCTGTCCGCTCCCGTATTCGCCCAGCCCGGCGAGGCGCCGGCGCCCCCGGGTGCGGTGGATCTGGATGCCATCCGGGTGCAGCAGGAACGCGCGCAAAAGCCGTCCTCGCCCAAGTACACCGAAGCGCTGCGCGACACTCCGCAGACCATCACCGTGGTCACCAAGCAGACCATGGACCAGCAGAATCTGCTGTCGCTGCGCGATGTGCTCAGCACCCTGCCCGGCATCACCTTCGGCGCGGGCGAAGGCGGCGGCGGCTATGGCGATAGCATCAACCTGCGCGGCTTCACCGCCAGCAGCGACATCACCACCGACGGCGTGCGCGACAGCGCGCAGTACAGCCGCAGCGACACTTTCAACCTGGAAGCGGTGGAGTTGATCAACGGCGCCAACTCGGCGATGTCCGGCGCCGGCTCGGTCGGCGGCAACATCAACCTGGTGACCAAGACCGCCGGGCAAGGCGACTTCACCAACGTGCTGATCGGCGGCGGCAGCGACCGCTACGGCCGCCTCACCGCCGACAGCAACTACGACTTCGAAAACGGCACCGCCGTGCGCTTGAACGCGATGGGCCACACCCAGGACGTGCCGGGCCGCGATGAAGAATTCCGTCACCGTTGGGGCTTTGCGCCGTCGGTGGCGTTCGGCCTGGGCTCGGACACCCGCTTCACCCTGAGCTACCTGCACCAGCACGACAACAACCTGCCGCAGTATGGCGTGCCGTTTGCGCTCAGTCCGTTCAACGACGGCCCGTTGCCGGGCGTGGACCGCGAAACCTATTACGGCTATCGCAATGTGTCGCGTCAGGAGATCGACGTGGACATGCTCACCGGCGTGCTGGAAATGGACTTCGACGACAACGTCAAACTGCGCAGCCTGGCGCGCCTGCAGCGCGTGGACCAGACCACCACCGCCACCGCACCGGAAGGCACCTGGTGCCTGCCCAACAACACCAACGCCTACACCGGCCGCGCCTGCGTGGGCCAGCCGCCGTCCACCTGGAGTCCCAACAGCGGCCCGCGCGGGCTGGTGCGCGACACCGAAAACTTCATCGCACATAGCCAGACCGACCTGACCGCCACCCTGCACACCGGCGCGATCGAACATCGCATCGTGGCCGGCGTGGCTTTCAGCAAGGAAGACTTCGAGCTGGATAGCGGCAGCATCTTCCGCAATGCCGACGGTTCCACCACCGGCATCACCTACCCGCTGCAGACCTTCGACAACCCGTACAACATCTGGACCGGCCCGCAGAACTATTTCCGCACCGGACGCAGCAAGGGCAACCTGACCAATCAGGCGGTGTACCTGTTCGACACGCTGCAGTTCAACGAGCAGTGGATGCTCAACCTGGGCGGCCGCTACGAGCACAACGAAGGCGACAGCACCACCTACACCGTCAATGCCGCCGGCAATGTCACTGGTGTGACCCCGGGCTTCCCGGCCGGCAGCGAAGAGGACCTGTTCTCCTACCGCGCCGGCCTGGTGTTCAAGCCGGTCGAAAATGCCAGCCTGTATCTGTCCTATGCCAACAGCAAGACGCCGTCCAAGGTCTCGGTCAATGGTTCGTGCACGCCCATCGCCACTGCCACCGCCGGCGCCAACTGCAATGTCGAACCGGAAAGCGCGGTCAATATCGAACTCGGCGGCAAGTGGGATGTGTTGAACGAGCGCCTGGCACTGACGGCGGCGGTGTTTCGCAACGAGCGCGAAAACTACAAGGTCAACAGTGGCGACCCGCTGATTCCCGAGCAGGTGCTCGACGGCAAGGCACGCGTGGACGGCATCGCACTTGGAGCGGCCGGCTACCTGACCGAGCGTTGGTCGATCTTCGCCAACTACACCTTCCTGGACAGTGAAGTGCTGCAGAGCGTGTCCAATCGCACCGCCAGCCTCACCGGCGACCCGATCGCCGGACGCGAACTGGTGCAGACCCCGCGCAATGCCGGCAATCTCTGGACCACCTATCAGCTCAACCAGTGGACCTTCGGCTACGGCGTCAACTACCAGGGCAGCTTCTATCCGAACAACACATCGACCGCGGTCTACCGCAAGACCGACGCCTACTGGGTGCACCGTGCGATGGTCGGCCTGCGCGTCAACGACTGGCTCAGCCTGCAGTTGAACGTCAACAACCTGTTCGACAAGGAGTACTACACCAGTATCCGCAACAATCTCACCGTCAACGCCGCAGGCACCGTCACCGCCGGCAGTGGCTGGGCGTTGCCGGGTGATGGCCGCTCGGCGGTGTTGAACGCCACCTTCAGTTTCTAACCTTCCGGCATGCCGTTCGCGTAGTGCGGGCGGCGTGGAGACCAGCGCATGTTGTTGCCCATTCCCGATGTCTTGACACCCGTGCAGCTCAGCGCATTGCGCGCGCGGCTGGACGCGGCCGATTGGGCAGATGGTCGCATCACCGCCGGCCATCAATCCGCGCAGGCCAAGGACAACGCGCAGCTGCCCGAAGACAGCGCCATCGCACGCGAAGCCAGTGCGCTGGTGCTGGAAGCACTCTCGCGCAGCAGCACGTTCTTTTCGGCGGTGTTGCCGCGCAGGATCTATCCGCCGCTGTTCAACCGCTACAGCGGCGGGCAGTCGTTCGGGTATCACGTCGACAACGCGGTGCGGTACGACCGCAGTCGCGGTGGCGCCGAGCCGGTGCGCACCGACGTCTCCGCCACGCTGTTTCTCAGCGACCCGGACAGCTACGACGGCGGCGAGCTGGTGATCGAAGACACCTACGGCACCCAGTCGGTGAAGCTGCCGGCCGGGCATCTGGTGATCTACCCCGGCACCAGCCTGCACCGGGTCATGCCGGTAACCGGTGGCACACGCGTGGCGTGTTTCTTCTGGACGCAAAGCATGCTGCGCGATGCTGCGCAGCGCCGCCTGTTGTTCGAACTGGACGTCTCGATCCGCCGCCTCACCCAGGACACGCCCGGCCATCCCTCGTTGATCCAGCTCACCGGCGTGTATCACAACCTGTTGCGGCAATGGGCTGATGTCTGAGCCGCCGCTGGACACCGCGCAGCTGACCGCGTTGTTGCGCACGCACCCGGAGCAGGCACGCGCGCTGTTGCACACCGCCGCTGCGCGCCAGGATGTGAGCGCACAACTGCTGCTCGCGCAGATGTACGCCGAAGGTCGCGGCATTGCCGCAGATCCGGCTGCGGCGATGCTGTGGTACGAAGTGGCAGCCAATGCCGGCCAGGCCGATGCGATGAACCAGCTGGGTCGCTGCCACGAACTGGGCTTTGGCACTGCCAGCAACGAGGTATTGGCCGTGTTGTGGTATCGCCGCGCCGCCGAACACGGGCTGGATTGGGGCAGGTACAACCTGGCGCACATGTACGCCTCCGGGCGCGGCGTGGCGCAAGACCACGCGCAGGCATTGGCGCTGTATCGCCGCGCAGCCGAAGGCGGACATGCCAAATCGATGAACTTCCTGGCGCGCTATCTCGATCAGGGCCTGGCCTGCGTTGCCGACCCGGTGGCCGCGCGCGCGTGGTATCGGCGTTCTGCCGAAGCCGGCGATTTCCGCGGCCAGGCCGGCTACGCCACCCTGCTTGCCGACAGCGGCGAGCTCGGCGATGCCGAGCGCTGGATGCGCCGTGCCATCGCAGGTGGCCACGCCGGCTTTCTGCAACAGCTCACGCCGCTGCTGGCCGGCGCGCACCATCCACGCCTGCGCGCGTTGCTGCACGAGGTGGCTGCACGGAAGCTGCAACTGCAGCCCCGCGTTCGCGCAGACGTGGCCTGAGCGCAGCATGTCGACACCGACCCACACGCCCCTCGCCAGCGCGCAGCAACGCCGCGGTTTCTGGCTGCGCATGCTGCATCAGTGGCACTGGATCAGCTCGGCGCTGTGCCTGATCGGCATGCTGTTGTTTACTATCACCGGGCTGACCTTGAACCACGCTGCACGCATCGAGGCCAGCCCATCGACCGAACAGCGCACGCTGACGCTGCCGCCCGCCCTGCTCAACACCTTGGACAAGCGGCAGGACGGCAATGCACCGCTGCCGCCGCGCGTGGCGCAATGGCTGGGGCGCGAGCTGGACATCAGTATCGGCACGCGCAGTGGCGAATGGTCCGCGGACGAGGTGTATGTCGCGCTGCCACGCCCCGGCGGCGACGCCTGGCTGAGTCTGGACCGCAGCACCGGCGCGGTCGAATACGAACGCACCGGGCGTGGCGCGATCGCCTATCTCAACGATCTGCACAAGGGACGCAATGCCGGGCCGGCCTGGGGCTGGTTCATCGACGTGTTCGCCATCGCCTGCCTGGTGTTCTGCATCACCGGCCTGTTCCTGCTGCATCTGCACGCACGCCAGCGGCGCATGACCTGGCCGTTGGTCGGGCTGGGCCTGTTGATTCCGCTGCTGCTTGCCCTGCTGTTGATTCACTGACCTTTTCTACCGGAGACGATCATGCGCGCCACCTTGACCATCGCTTTGAGCGGCCTGCTCGCCATGCCGGCGTACGCTGCCACGCTCGACATCAACGTGGAGATTCCCAAGCTCAATGTCGCCGAATACCACCGCCCGTACGTGGCGATCTGGGTGGAAGGCGCAGACCAGAAGGTCGCCGCCAATCTGGCGGTGTGGTACCAGTCCAAGGACACCGCCGAAGGCCACGGCACCAAGTGGCTGCCGGATCTGCGCCAGTGGTGGCGCAAGAGCGGCCGCACGCTGAACGTGCCGGTCGATGGTGTCAGCGGCCCCACCCGCCCGGCTGGCGCGCATGCGCTGTCGTTCTCCGACACCAAGGGCGCATTGAAGTCGCTGCCAGCCGGGCAATACACGCTGGTGGTAGAAGCCGCGCGTGAAGTCGGCGGCCGCGAACTGGTCAAGGTGCCTTTCACCTGGCCGGCCACATCCGCACAGACAGCAAAAGCCAGCGGCGGCACCGAGCTCGGTGTGGTCAGCCTGGTTGCAAAGCCCTGAGCGCTGCACGGCCGTTGTCCACACTGTGCAATGTGTCGTGCGTCGTTGTACAAGGCGCGCCCTGCGCGTTACGCCAAGGCCAATCGCGCAAGATCCATCGTTTTCCACGCATCCACGCAGCGCTGCAGTCTCGCGCTGATCAGACACGTGACCCATCGTTGTCATCGTCTTTCAAGGAGTTGTCATGAAACGTTCGCTCGTCCTGATCGCCATGCTTGCCGCACTGCCGGTCAGCGCACTCGCCCACAAAGTCTGGTTGTTGCCCTCGCAGACCGTCATCGCCGGCGAAGCGCCGTGGATCACGGTGGATGCCGCAGTTTCCAATGACCTGTTTTACTTCAACCATGTGCCGCTGCGGCTGGACAACCTGAGCATCACCGCACCCGATGGCAGCGCGCTCAAGCCGGAGAACCCTGCCACCGGCAAGTACCGCAGCGTGTTTGACCTGCAGCTCACCCAGCCCGGCACCTACAAGCTCGCCATCGTCAACGCCGGCCTGTTCGCCAGCTGGAAGGAAGACGGCAAACCCAAGCGCTGGCGCGGCAATGAAGCCAGCTTCGCCACCGAAGTGCCGAAGAACGCCAAGGAATTGCAGGTGTCGCAATCGTTCAACCGGGTGGAAACCTTCGTCACCCGCGGCGCACCGACGACCACGGTGTTCAAGCCCAGCGGCAAGGGCATCGAGTTGATTCCGGTGACGCACCCCAACGATCTGGTCGCCGGCGAAGCCGCGCAGTTCACCCTGCAGCTGGACGGCAAACCGGCCGCCGGGCTGGAAATCGAAATCGTGCGGGGCGGCACCCGGTATCGCGATGCGCAGAACGAGATCAAGCTGAAGACCGATGCCAAGGGCGGCTTCAGCGTAACTTGGCCGGACGCGGGCATGTACTGGCTGGAAGCCACCAGCGAAGACCGCAAGACCTCGTTGCCGCAGGCCAAGCAACGTCGCCTTGGCTATGTCGCCACGCTGGAAGTGCTGCCGCAGTAAGAGTAGCTAAAAACGACTGCGCTCGCCGCCAGGCGGGCGCGGCCGGTGCCCGGTGCGGCATGTGCCACGCGTACGCTCCGGTGCTGAGCGCGCCGCACGCACCCGTCTGACGACTGCGCGCCAGGCGTTGTTTGCCGCTCCAAGCTACCAGAGGCGGCAGGAAATGCACGTTTACTGCATCCTGCCGCTCCCTGCTCCTCACACGATCACGCCATGCCTGCAGCGCCTTCCTCCGACCACGACATCGCCACCCTGGGCGGCCGCAGCATGGGCACTACCTGGAGCGTGAAACTGGTGGCGCCACGCGGGCGCGACCTGCACCCGCTGCACGCAGGCATCCAGGCCGCGCTGGATCGCGTCGTGGCGCAGATGAGCACCTGGGAGGCCGATTCGGACATCAGCCGTTACAACCGCGCCCCGGCCGGTCACTGGCAGACCCTGCCCGACGATTTCCACACAGTACTGCGCGCGGCGCTGCAGATTGCCCAGGCCAGTGGCGGCGCCTTCGATCCGACCGTCGGCCCGATGGTGGAGCTGTGGGGCTTCGGCGCCTCCGGCGGAAGACAACGGGTGCCGTCACGCGAGCAGATCGCGCTGGCCAGCCTGCGTTGCGGCTGGCATCGGCTGGATCTGCAGGAAAGGCGCCTCCTGCAGCCTGGCGCAGTGGCACTGGATCTGTCGGGCATTGCCAAAGGATTCGGCGTAGACAGCGTGCACCGCGCGCTCGTGCAGGCCGACATCGCCAGCGCCTTGATCGAGGTGGGCGGCGAACTGTTCGGATACGGCCGCAAGCCGGATGGCAGCACGTGGCGGGTCTTGGTCGAATCCGCACCCGACGAAGATGCCGGCGCAGCCTTGCCGGCACGCGTCCTCGCGCTGGATGGCCTGGCGGTAGCCACCTCGGGCGATCGCTGGCACCGCTTCGATGCCAACGGCACACGCTACGCGCACACCTTCGACCCGCGCACCGGCGCACCGGTGCCGCATGCCCCCGCCGCCGTCACCGTGCTCGCACGCGATGCGATGCACGCCGATGCCTGGGCCACGGCAATGACCGTACTCGGCATCGTTAACGGCCTTGCTTATGCGCGCACTGCGCACCTTGCGGTGCGCTTTCTATCGCGCAGCGAAGGTGCGCTACACGAATCGATGAGCCCTGCCTTCGAACAGTACCTGGCTGCTTCATGAGTCTTGCAACGCCCCGCGCCCTGCTCGGCAATGGCCTTGCGTTGCTGGCCTTGACGGCGCTGCTCGGCTGGTTCGGCAGCCTGCATGACGGCGCATGGTGGAGCCCGCCGACGGAGCATCGCTGGCAACTGGCTGCACTCGGCATGGCGGTATACGCCGTGCTCTGCGTCATCGTCGCGTGGCGCACGCGCGTCATCGCACAACCCGGCGCTGCCAGCGGCGTGCTTGTCGCCTGGGCAAGCCAGACCGGGTTCGCACGCGAGCTGGCCGAACGCAGCGCCACCGCACTGCAATCGGCAGGCGTGGGTGCATACGCACTGCCGCTGGACGCCGTGGATGCCCACCAACTCGCACGTGTGCCGCAGCTGTTGTGCATCGTCAGCACTACCGGCGAAGGCGATGCACCGGATCACATGCAGGCAGCCGAGCGCGGCTGGCTTGCAGGCGACGGCCAGGATCTGGCTGCAGTGCGTTACGCCGTGCTGGCGCTGGGCGACCGGCGTTACGCGCAGTTCTGCGCGTTCGGCAGGCGCCTCGACGAACGTCTGCAGGCACGCGGCGCCATGCCGGTGTTCGCGCGCATCGATGTCGACAACGCCGACCCACGTGCACTGCAGCAATGGCAGCGACAGCTGGCGGAACTGGCGCCGGCGCTTGCGACGCAGCCGGATTGGAGCGTGCCGACCTATGCGGCCTGGCAGCTGCGCGAGCGTGTCCATGTCAATCCCGGCAGTGCCGGCGCGCCGATCTACCGCCTGCGGCTGACGCCGTGCGATGGTCACTTACCGACCTGGAAGGCAGGCGACATCGCCGAGGTCGCCCCGCAACATCCACCCGCTACCGTGGATTCCTGGTTGCAGCAGCATCGGCGCGATGGCGAGCAGCGTATCGACAACCGCACACTGCGCGACTGGCTCAGCGGTGCGCAGCTTCCTGCAGATTCGGCCGCAGCCGTTGATATGGCTATGGATATGGATATGGATATGGATATGGATATGGATATGGATATGGATATGGATATGGATATGGATGTGGATGTGGATGTGGATGTGGATGTGGATGTGGATAGGAAAGCAGCCGAAAAGGGAGCTGCCAGGGCGGACGCAAAAATAGCTGCAGAAGTAAATGCGGCTGTAGGTACACAAGTAGATGCAGTCGTAGCTGCAATCACCGCAGATGGAGATGCGGATGCAACTGGAACCGCGGCTGCGGCTGCGGCTGCAACATCATCGGCCACTGCGGAGACAACTCCAGGCATCAGCAGCGCAACACCACTGGACGCACCGACGCTAGTGCGCAACCTGGTCGCCCTGCCTCATCGCGACTACTCGCTCGCGTCCATCCCTGACGACGGGCATGTCGAGCTGCTGGTACGCGAGCACCGGCACAGCGACGGTAGCCTGGGCCTGGGAAGCGGCTGGCTGTGCGTGCACGCACCGATCGGCGCGCCGATCGCATTACGCCTGCGCAGCAACCCCGGTTTCCATCCGCCTGCACCGGACCAGCCCATGCTGCTGATCGGCAACGGCACCGGCATCGCTGGCCTGCGTGCACATCTGCGCGCACGCATCGCTGCCGGCGCACGGCGCAACTGGCTGGTGTTCGGCGAGCGCAACGCCGCGCACGATGCGCTCTACGCCGACGAACTGCAGCACTGGCAACAAACCGGTTGGCTAGAACGCCTGGACCGCGTGTACTCGCGCGACCAGGATCAACCCGCACGCTACGTGCAACACGCACTGGCTGCAGCCGCCGACGACGTGCGCCGATGGGTCGAACAAGGTGCCTGCCTCTACGTCTGCGGCAGCCTGCGTGGCATGGCACCGGAGGTAGACCAGACGCTGGACAACATCCTGGGCGCCAATGCCCGGCAGCAACTGCTGGAAAACGGCCGCTACCGACGCGACGTTTACTGACCTGGAGGCCGCGCCGCTGGGCTGCCGTTCGAACCGATAGCCAGCGCGCGCGTCGCAGTATCCAGAGCACGATCTGCAAGTCGCGGTCAGATGCATATCCAACGCGCCCGGACTGCACGCCGGCAGTGTGGATTGCCGCCACTGGCCAACCCGCCACGTGCAGAACTCAGTCAGCCCTGTGCCCTGCTGGTTCAATGCCAGCAAGCGGACTCACCCGGATCGCCAACAATTCGCCACCGCCGTCGAGAACATAGCGGGTGCGCGCCGCAGCGCTCAGCCACGCAGTATCGCCGGCCACCAATGGCGGCAACGCGCTATCGCGCCCAAAGCTCGCCTGGCCGGCAAGCAGGTGGATCGCCCACGCGCTGCCCGGGTCTGCAAAGAACAACATGGTGCCGACCAGCGGACGATGCAGCAGCTCGGTCTGCAGCAGATCGCGCCGCCACATCAGATTGAAATCCAGGGTTGGACCATCGAGCAGCGTCGCATGCACCGCGTCTTCGCCAGCAAAGCGGACCCGCTGATACGGCGGCAGGAGTTCGGCTATACGCCCACCGCTCGCAACACTGATGTCGGCATCGCTGTGCGCGTCAGCACTGTCGTCGAGGTTGGCGTTGCTGTTGCTGTTGCTGGCGTAGACGCTGACGTCGGTAACATCACGCTCGCCACCAGCAGGACCGGAGCCGGCATTGCCATTGCCACCACCGAACCGCAACCGCATGCCATTGCCCTGCAATAGCACCAATTCGCGATCGATCCCCGGAAATGCAGAAAACAGAGCATCGTGCTCTATCTCGGCGATAGACAGACGCAGCGACCACGCATCCGCATCGCCCAGACGCAGGATTTCGCGTGTCCAACCCAATTGATTGCGCCACCGCTCGCGGCGGTATTCATTGGCCGGAATCACCCGGCTGCTCAGGTCTGTCAGCTGCATCCGAGCATTGTGCCCGAAGCCTCACGCCATCCGTTGCCAGCTCGCTTACCTGCCCAAGCAAAAGGAATCTCCGAATGACCCCGGCTTCCATGGCGGCTAACAAAACGAATGCGCTGCTGACCGACGGGCGTGCCAGTGATCGGTACGGGCATATACAACTGGATCACTCTGGTGTTCGATCACCCTGCCGTCGGGTCGCCGTCCATATCAGCCTGGCATCTGCCCGCTACGCTTTGCTGGCAACCCTAAATACCTTGCAGCTGGACGATCCCAAAATCCTTGGGCGCCCAAACGAAAAACGCCCGGCTGCACATCCAAGTGCAACACCGGGCGATTCCACGTCCTTGTCGGCTTCCAGCCATCCCCCGGACATCCTGTCCAGTTAGGTTGCGGCCACGCATCCTCGCGTCGAACCGTATCTCGGATCCCTTCCCCTTAACGCCGTCCCACCGGTTTCACCGCCGCCCCCTTGGCAGCCTTCTTGGCGGGAGCCATCGTGGCTCCTACTTCGATCAGGTCTCGATTCCGTTCGACCGTCTTGAGTCCGATGCCCTTGACCAGTGCCAGTTCCTCGGCACTTTTGAAAGGACCGTTTGCCTGACGGTGCTCGACGATTGCCTCGGCTTTTGATCGCCCGACATTCGTCAGCACCTTGTCCAATTCCTCAGCAGACGCGGTGTTGATATCGACCTTGTCGAGTGCATACGCATTCGAGGACAACAGCAACGCCAGTAGCAGGGACTTCAGGACTACGGTAAATGACTTCATTGCAACGCTCCTTGTGGCTTGGGTGATGGTCCTAGCCAGCATTCCTGCCGGCGGAGCCAGTGTCCCGCGCCACATGCAGCAATCCTATCGCCAACGAACTTTTCACACAGCAGGTGAACTGCGCGCCGCCTTGTAGGGAAATGCCTACCCTCTGGCGCGGGCGTAGAATGTTTGATTACGTCACGCATTCGGAGCCTTCATGGACAGCGCCAAGATCGACCAATTCATCAGCGACACCTGGGACCGCGAGATCGTCCCGCAACTGGTCGATTACATCCGTATTCCCAACAAGTCGCCGATGTTCGACGGCGATTGGGTGGCCCATGGTTACATGGAGCAGGCGGTCGTGTTGATGGAAACCTGGGCGCGCGCGCAGGCCATCGACGGCATGCAGGTCGAGGTGGTGCGCCTGGAAGGCCGCACGCCGCTGATCTTCATCGAGATTCCGGCCACCGGCCCTGAATCGGGCGAGGACACCGTGCTGCTGTACGGGCACCTGGACAAGCAGCCGGAAATGACCGGCTGGGACGCCGACCTTGGCCCGTGGGAACCGGTACTGCGCGACGACAAGTTGTACGGCCGCGGCGGCGCCGACGACGGCTACGCGATCTTCGGCTCGCTGGCCGCGATCCTGGCGCTGCGCACCCAGGGCCTGTCGCACGCGCGTTGCGTGGTGCTGATCGAAGCCTGCGAAGAGTCCGGCAGCTACGACCTGCCCGCTTATGTGGATCACCTGGCCGCGCGCATCGGCAAGCCGTCGCTGGTGGTGTGCCTGGACTCGGGCTGCGGCAATTACGAGCAGCTGTGGTGCACGACCTCGCTACGCGGGCTGACCGGCGGCAACCTGACCGTGAAGGTGTTGGAAGAAGGCGTGCACTCGGGCGATGCCTCCGGCGTGGTGCCGTCCAGCTTCCGCTTGCTGCGCCAGTTGCTCTCGCGTATCGAAGACGAAACCAGCGGCCGCATCCTGCTGGACGGCCTGCACGTAGATGTGCCGGCCGAACGGCTGGCGCAAGCAAAGGCTGCAGCGGCGACGCTGGATACCGCCATCTTCGACAAGTTCCCGATGGTCGATGGCCTGGTGCCGATGCACGAGGACCTGACCGAGCTGGTGTTGAACCGCACCTGGCGCCCTGCGCTGTCGATTACCGGTGTGGACGGCATGCCGCCGCTGGCTTCGGCCGGCAACGTGCTGCGTCCGCAAACGGGGGTAAAACTGTCGCTGCGGCTACCGCCAACCGCCGATGGCAAGGCCTGCGGCGAACTCCTGAAGGAAGCATTGCTGCGCGATCCGCCGAACGGTGCGCAGGTAACGCTTGAACTGGAAAAGGCCTCGTCCGGCTGGAATGCGCCAGCCATGGCACCGTGGCTGGAAAAAGCCATCGACGACGCCAGCCAGGCGTTCTTCGACAAGCCGGCGATGTACATGGGCGAAGGCGGCTCGATCCCGTTCATGGGCATGCTGGGCGAGAAGTTCCCCGGCGCACAGTTCATGATCACCGGCGTGCTTGGCCCGCACTCCAATGCACATGGCCCGAATGAGTTCCTGCACATCCCGATGGGCAAGCGCGTCACCGCCTGCGTGTCGAAGGTGATCGCCGACCATCACGCGGCCTGTCTGCGCGGCGAGACCAGCGGCTCGCCGGTGGCGGCCGACAGCGGCACCCGTCATGGCGGGCATGGGTGCTGTTGAGTCAGCGGTTGAACCGATGCATGCGGTTGGCGTGCATCGGTCGATGGGAAAGCTGATTGGCGGTGAGTAGCGGTTCGTGCGTGTGCTTGGGTGGCGGGTGCTTGGGTGGCTGGTGGTTCGGCGGGCTGGTTTGGCGATCAGGCTCGCTGGTGCGGCTTGGCTGGAAGACTTCACCCCTCGCCTGGCCCGTACCCTCACCCCAACCCCTTATCTCTTGGCGATCTGCCAGATTAGGTGTCGAGAGCCGGCGTGGTCGACCGATAACCCACAGGTCTAAACAACCGCGGGAGAGCGAGGTCGCCTCGCCGGGATCTCCTGGCAAACGCCCGAACAGTTGCTGGAGTTGGCACTCGTAACGATCAGGCTGGGCAGCCCAGGAGAGCTCTCGACCCTTCGAGCATAGCGGAGTTTTTCCATGGCATACGGCGTAGGTATCGATGTCAGCAAGCAGTGGTTGGATGTGCATGTGCATGGCTGCAAAGGCGAACGGCGCTTCCCCAACACGGCGGCAGGTCTGCGCCAGCTGCGCAGCTGGCTGGGACACATGGAGCTGCACAAGGTGGTGCTGGAAGCCACGGGCGGCTACGAACTGGCAGCGCTGGATGCGCTGCATGCGGCCGGCCTGCCGGTGGCGCGTGTGAACCCTCGCCAAGCGCGTGACTTTGCCAAGGCCATCGGCCAACTGGCCAAGACCGACACCTTGGATGCGCGCGTGCTGGCGCAGATGGCGATGGTGGTATCACTCACGCCCTACCAGCCGCTGGAAGGCTGGCGCCGTCAGCTGCGCGAGTACCAGCAGCGCCGCACGCAGGTGTTGGCGACGGTGCAGCAGGAGCGCCAGCGGCTGTCTCAACTGACCGATGT
>NZ_LYMI01000024.1 GCF_001660815.1 Xanthomonas nasturtii | reverse complement strand
GCATCGGTCAGTTGAGACAGCCGCTGGCGCTCCTGCTGCACCGTCGCCAACACCTGCGTGCGGCGCTGCTGGTACTCGCGCAGCTGACGGCGCCAGCCTTCCAGCGGCTGGTAGGGCGTGAGTGATACCACCATCGCCATCTGCGCCAGCACACGCGCATCCAAGGTGTCGGTCTTGGCCAGTTGGCCGATGGCCTTGGCAAAGTCACGCGCTTGGCGAGGGTTCACACGCGCCACCGGCAGGCCGGCCGCATGCAGCGCATCCAGCGCTGCCAGTTCGTAGCCGCCCGTGGCCTCCAGCACCACTTGGTGCAGCTCCATGTGTCCCAGCCAGCTGCGCAGCTGGCGCAGACCTGCCGCCGTGTTGGGGAAGCGCCGTTCGCCTTTGCAGCCATGCACATGCACATCCAACCACTGCTTGCTGACATCGATACCTACGCCGTATGCCATGGAAAAACTCCGCTATGCTCGAAGGGTCGAGAGCTCTCCTGGGCTGCCCAGCCTGATCGTTACGAGTGCCAACTCCAGCAACTGTTCGGGCGCGTTTGCCAGGAGATCCCGGCGTGGCGACCTCGCTCTCCCGCGGTTGTTTAGACCTGTGGGTTATCGGTCGACCACGCCGGCTCTCGACACCTAATCTGGCAGATCGCCAAGAGATAAGGGGTCGGGGTGAGGGTACGGCCGCCAGCGTCGGTTGCACTGCGCAGTCAACGACGTCTCTGCGCGGCGATATCTCGACAGCCAACACCACAACGTAAACAATCTCGGCACAGGGGCCCTCACCCCGGGAGAGGGGCTTTGAGCCACTTCTCCATAACGCGCCCGCCGCTCTATCAGCTGCATCAGCCAATCATGCGGCGATGTAGCTGACATCGCGCAAACGCACCCGCTCACTCAGTCGCTTTTTTCCGCTTCGCACGCGGATGCGCGGCGTCGTAGACCTTGGCCAGATGCTGGAAATCCAGATGCGTATAGATCTGCGTGGTGGCGATGTCCGAATGGCCAAGCAATTCCTGCACGCCGCGCAAGTCGCCGGACGATTCCAGGATATGGCTGGCAAAACTATGCCGCAGCATATGCGGGTGCACGTCCTTGAACATGCCCTGGCGCACCGCCAATTGCTTGATGCGGATCTGCACTGCGCGTTGCGAAATCGCACCGCCCGCCCGGCCTGGGAACACGTGCGTGTCGGCGCGTCCAGCGCTGTCACGCCGCCACTCGCGCAACGCAGTGATTGCATGCGAGCCCACCGGCACCAGACGCTGCTTGCCGCCCTTGCCGAGCACCATCACCAGGCCGCTGTCCAGATCCAGGTCGCGCCAGCACAACGCGCACAATTCGCTCAGGCGCAGGCCGGACGAGTAGAACAGTTCCAGCAGCGCGCGATCGCGCAGGCCCAGTGGTGCATCGGTCGGCACTTCCACCAGACGCACGGCTTCGTCGGCGTCCAGCACTTGCGGCAACTTGCGCGGCGCCTTGGGTGCGCGTAGCGCCGCCGCCGGGCTGGCCGCAATGCGACCATGCTTGAGCAACCAGGCGTAATAACTGCGGCAGGCCGACAGGCGGCGCTGCAGGCTTTTGGGCGACAACCCGCGCCGATGCTCGGCCGCGACGAACTGCCGCAAATGTGCGCTGTCGAGCAGTGCACTGTCGCGTGGCATGGCATCCTGCTGCGTGCCGTCTTGCTGGTTCTGCCCGGCCGTCCAGGCCACCAGGGCCGCAAGATCGCGCCGATACGCGTCCAGCGTGTGCGCCGACACCTGCCGTTCGACCTGCAGGTAGGTCAGAAATGCGTCGACCGATGACACGTCAGCGTTCCCGATAGCGCGGCATGGATGGCGTTTTCTGCTCGCAGGCGTGGTCTTGCGACACACACGCAGACCTCATGCCTCGCAGGTGCAGAGATGCAAATTCTCCGACCGCCACCACCTCACGCCCTCGCCGCAGACGCATCGGCACCACCATCGGCAGCGTGCCGCCAATCCGGGTGCGCGCAGCAGCCCGCATCACGCGTGGAAGCGTTGCAACGCCACGCTCAGCGATTCGCCCATCATGCGCAGGAACAGCGTACCCATGCCGGGATAGAACCGGTTGGCGTCGCTGCTGCCCACCGCGATCAGGCCCATGCCCGGCAGCGGCAACAACGCGGTGGAGTGCACCTCGCCCGCCTGTGCGCCGTAGAGCAGTGCATGTTTTTCAGCCTGCAGGCGGCCGCAAATGGGTTCGCCATCGCTCAGGCAATCGCGGAAGGGAGCCAGCCGCGCATCGTCGGTTGCGATGACTTGCAGCCAGTCTGCTTCCAGCGCATCGACCGGCTTGAGCAAGACCAGCCGCACCAGTTCGCCGTTGAAATCTTCCGCCAGCGCGGCCGCCATTGCCTTGAGCGTATCGGCCGCGCTGGTCTGGCGCATCAGCGCAAGCGTGAGTTGATGCGTGCGCACTGCGAGCCGCTCGTTTTCCTGCGCATTGCTGCCCAACTCGTGCAGGCGCCGCGACAGTTCGCGGTTCTTGTCGCGCAGCACTTCCAGTTGGTAGGTGGCCAACGAGGCAGTGGGGCCATCGTCGCGCGGCACCAGCAAGGTCACTGCTAGATCCGGGAACTGCTTGAGGAAGGTCGGGTGACGTCGCAGCCAGGTGGCTACTTCGTGTGCGCCGAATTTGTCCGTGTTCTCGCTCATCCGTTCCACTCTCCATCGAAGACGAACACAGCCGGGCCGGACATCACCACCTGCTCCTGATCGCCGGGCCAGCGAATGCGTAGCTCGCCACCTGGCAAGGACACCCGCACGTCGCGCTCGACGCGGCCGCGCTGCATCAACACCACGGCGGCCGCGCACGCGCCACTGCCGCAGGCCAGCGTTTCGCCGACACCGCGCTCGAACACGCGCAAACGCACATGCGTGGGGTCGACCACCTGCACGAAACCTGCGTTGACCGAATTGGGAAACGCCGCGTTCTGCTGCAGCAGCGTGCCGACGCGCTCGACCGGTGCTGCATCCACCCGCCCGACCTCGACCACCGCATGCGGGTTGCCCATCGACACCGCACCAAAGCGCACGGTCTCGCCATGCACCGGCAGCGCATATTCGTCGCGTGCGTGCGCAAACCCGGCCAGCGGAATCTGCGCAGGCTCGAAGTAGGGCAAGCCCATCGCCACCGCGTAGCAGCCTGCATCGAGGCGTTCGACCGCATGCGCCGTGACCGGGCTGTCGATGACGAAGCGGTCGCCCTGAGCGGTGCCATCGCGCACCAGCCAGGCCGCAACGCAGCGCGCGCCGTTGCCGCACTGGCGCGCGGCCGAGCCATCGGAATTCCAGATGCCATAGGCCGCCACGGCACCTTCGCTGCGCGGCGCTTCGATGGTCAGGATCTGATCGCAGCCGACCCCGAAGTGGCGGTCGGCCAGCTGGGCCGCGAGCGCGGCACCCGGCGGCGGCGTGCCATCGCGCAGGTCCAGCACCACGAAGTCGTTGCCGGCGCCGTGCATTTTGGTGAAACGCAGACGCCCGCTGCGACCGTCAGCGCTCATTGCCGCTGCTAGCGGGCTGGTCGGTGGTGGGCGCGGGCGTGGTGTCGTTGTCCACAGGCGCGGGCGCAGGCGTGGACTCATCCAACGGTTGCGGCACGTCCGGCGGCTGCGGCACCGGCTGGGCTTCCACCGGCACCGGCTTCTGAGGCATCACCAGCGGGCCCTTGTTGCCGCAGGCGGCAAGCAGGACAAAGGTCGCACCAACCAGTGCGAGACGAACAGACGGTCGGGACATGAGGCTCATGGGCCGAAGTATAGCCAGAACGCCGTTACGGCCGTGCGCCCGGGGTGCACTCCGGTCGCGTGCTGTGTTCAGTGGGCGTCGGGCATCGTGCGCGGCGGCGGCTCGGGGCGCAGCCACAGCCAGATCGCCACCACGACCATGCTGCCGATCGACAGGCACTTGACCCAGAACACCGGCACGCACCACAGCATGATGGCGGCGCACACGCTCATGGTGAGTGTGGCCATCCATTTGGCCTTGCGGCTGACCGCGCGATAGGTCTGCCATTCCACGATCGCCGGCCCGAAGCGCGGATGCGACAGCAGCCAGGTGTGCAGGCGCTCGGAACCATGCGACGCAGCCCAGGCGGAGATCAGGATGAACACCGTGGTCGGCAGTCCTGGCACGAAGATCCCCGCGATGCCGGTGGCCAGGCTGGCGTAGGCCAGCAACCACCAGGCCCAACGGAATCGATTCGGTCGCGTCATGCGCAAATGATACGGCCAGAGCGGGCGGTGGTGGTCTCAGCAGCGCGGCCGGGGAGCGCCTGGATGGCTGCGGCCCGCGCTGCCGGCGCGTCGCGTTGAACTGCGCCGCTGTGCCACAGCCTCCCAGCCACAGGCGTCGACGCGGGCTGGGCCGAGCCGAGCGCCGGCAAGTCGCTGGCGATCTTGCCTGCTGCGCCTGCCACACTTTGCTTGAAGCTGCTGCCTGGAGCGATGGCTTGAAGCTCTGGCTTTACAGCGCGATCAAGACATCCAGCAACGCTGGCATCGCGTTGCTGCAGCGCCTTCGCGCAACCGCACCCTCATCCGCCCTTCGGGCACCTTCTCCCGACGGGAGAAGGATTCAAGCCGCAGCCTCGGTTGCGTCGTTTCGCCTTGCAGATCATTTCACGCCCAGCTGATCCAGCACGAACGCATACGACTCGGCCAGCTCGCGATAGCGGCGGAAACGGCCGGATTTGCCGCCGTGTCCGGCTTCCATGTTGGTGCGGAATACGATTGGCTGGGTGCCGGCATTGTCGTCGCGCAGCTTGGCCACCCACTTGGCCGGCTCCCAGTACTGCACCTGCGAATCCCACAGGCCGGTGCCCACGAACAGCGCCGGGTAGGCCTGCTTGCGCACGTTGTCGTAGGGCGAGTACGACAGCATGTAGTCGTAATACTCTTTGTTTTCCGGGTTGCCCCACTCGTCGTATTCATTGGTGGTGAGCGGGATGCTGGCATCCAGCATGGTGGTCACCACATCGACAAACGGCACCTGCGCCAGCATCACCCGGTAGTCCTGCGGGGCCATGTTGGCCACCGCGCCCATCAACAGGCCACCGGCGCTGCCGCCGGATGCGGCCACGCGGTCCTTGGCGGCATAGCCCTGTGCGACCAGGCCGCGGGTGACGTCGATGAAGTCGTTGAAGGTGTTCTTCTTGTGCAGCAGTTTGCCGTCGTCGTACCACTGCCGGCCCATTTCCTGGCCGCCGCGAATATGCGCGATGGCATACACCACGCCGCGGTCCAGCAAGCTGATCGCCGGCAGATTGAAGGCCGGGTCCATCGAGGCGCCATAACTGCCGTAGGCATACTGGAACAGCGCTGCACTGCCGTCTTTCTTGAAGCCTTTTTTATAGACCAGCGACACCGGCACCTTGACGCCGTCGCGCGCACTCACCCACACGCGTTCGGTCACGTAGTTGCTGGCGTCGTAGCCAATCACCGGTTGCTGCTTGAGCAACCTGCGCTCGCCGGTCTGGGTGTTGAGCTCGTAGGTGGTCGCCGGGGTGGTCAACGAGGTGTAGCTGTAACGCAGCCACGCGGTGTTTGGCTCGGAATTGACCGACAGGCCCATCGAATACGCTGGCTCATCCGCCTTGACATATTGCGGTTCTCCGGCAAGCGCCTGCCCATCCTGGTGCGGACTGTTGAACTGAAGGCGCACGCGCTCCAGGCCACCGGAACGTTCTTCGATGGCAGTGAACCCATCGAACAACTCGAATTTTTCGATGTAAACGCTGTCGTCGTGCGCCACCCAACCGGTCCACTGCTTGCGCGTGGTGGCATCGGTGGGCGCGGTGACCAGCTTGAAGTTCCTGGCGTCATCGGCATTGGTGCGGATCACCCAGCGGCCAGCGAAATGCTCGGCGTGGTATTCCACATCGCGCTCGCGTTTGGCAAGCACGGTGAACGTGTCCGGCTTGGCGGCCGGCGCGTAGCGCGTTTCCGAAGAAACCGTGCTTTCAACGGAGATGGTGATGTACTTGTCGTCGCGGGTGCGGCCGATGCCCAGGTAGAAGCTGTCGTCCTTCTCTTCGTACACCAGCACATCGTCCTTGGACGGCGTGCCCAGCACATGCTTTTTCACGCGCACGGTCAGCAGCGTTTCCGGGTCGTTTTCGACGTAGAACAGCGTCTTGTTGTCGTCGGCCCACACCACATTGGCCGACACGCCTTCCACGGTGTCCGGATAGATCTCGCCGGTGTCCAGATTCTTGAAGCGGATGGTGTATTGACGGCGGCCGACAGCATCGTCGGCCCAGGCGAGGATGCGGTTGTCCTGGCTCACTTCGGCATCGCCGACGCTGAAATAGCCCTTGCCCTGCGCCATCTGGTTGACATCGAGCAGGATCTCTTCCGGCGCGTCCATGCTGCCCTTGCGGCGCGCCTGGATCGGATAGTCCTTGCCGGTTTCGAACCGCGTGTAATACCAATAGCCACGCGCGCGGTACGGCACGCTGGCATCGTCCTGCTTGATGCGCCCGACGATCTCGGTATACAGCGTTTCTTCCAATGGCTTCAACGGCGCCATCAGCGCATCGGTGTAGGCATTTTCGGCATTGAGGTAGGCCAGCATCGCCTTGTTTTCGCGCTTGTCGTCGCGCAACCAGTAATAGTCGTCGCTGCGGGTCGCGCCGAACGGCGCCTTGACCACATGCGGGTGCTTGGCGACGTCTGGCGGCGAAGGAGGAGCGGCGAAGGCGGGGGATGTGGTCATCAGGCTGGCGATCAAAAGAGTCAGGACGGGCTTCATCAGATTGGGGTCCGTTGGATGAACGCAATGCCATCCCAGCACCCGAGTGTGGAAGAGCCCGTCGCCGGGCGTCATGTGTCCTAGGTCATGCTGGTCTATCATCTTCGCAATGGACTCAACGCCTTCGCCCGCAGCCGGGTATAGCCGCCGCAGCCAGGACATCGCCCCGTTTCATGTGATGTCGCTGCTGGCCCGCGCCAATGCGCTCGAACAGGCCGGCCACGACGTCATTCACCTGGAAATCGGCGAGCCCGATTTCACCACGGCCGCGCCGATCGTCGCCGCCGGCCAGGCAGCATTGGCGGCCGGCCACACGCGCTATACCGCCGCACGCGGGCTGTCGGCGCTGCGCGAGGCGATCGCCGGGTTCTATGCGCAGCGCTACGCATGCGACATCGATCCGGAGCGGATCCTGGTCACGCCCGGCGGTTCTGGCGCATTGCTGCTGGCCAGCAGCCTGCTGGTGGATCCGGGCAAGCATTGGCTGCTCGCCGACCCTGGCTACCCATGCAACCGGCACTTTCTGCGGCTGGTGGAGGGCGCCGCGCAACTGGTGCCGGTGGGCCCGGCCACCGATTATCAATTGACCCCTGCGCTGGTGGACACCTGCTGGAACGCCGACAGCGTGGGCGCCTTGGTGGCTTCGCCAGCGAACCCCACCGGCAGCGTGCTGTCGCGCGACCAATTGGCCGGGCTTTCGCAGGCGCTGCATGCGCGCGGCGGTCACTTGGTGGTGGACGAGATCTACCATGGCCTGACCTACGGCCTGGACGCGCACAGCGTGCTGGAAGTGGACGACAGCGCATTCGTGTTGAACAGTTTTTCCAAGTACTTCGGCATGACCGGCTGGCGCCTGGGCTGGCTGATCGCACCGCCCGACGCGGTGCCGGAACTGGAAAAGCTCGCGCAGAACCTTTACATCAGCGCATCGACGATTGCCCAGCACGCCGCACTGGCCTGCTTCACGCCCGAAAGCATCGCCATCTTCGAAGCGCGCCGCGCGCAGTTCCAGCAACGCCGCGATTACCTGCTACCGGCGCTGCATGCGCTGGGGTTCGACATCGCGGTCGAGCCGCAAGGCGCGTTTTATCTCTATGCCGATATCAGCAGATTTTCCGACGATGCGCAGGCGTTTTGCGCGCACTTCCTGGAGACCGAACATGTCGCCTTTACCCCCGGCATCGACTTTGGCTTCCACCGCGCCAGCCAGCACGTGCGCATTGCCTACACCCAGAGCCTGCCGCGGCTTGAGCAGGCGGTGGAACGGATTGCGCGTGGGTTGCAGCATTTTTGATGACATGACGCGCGGTTTGTACGGCTTATCGCTATAGCTGCGCTTGGCCGCAGCATCGCTCGATGCGGTCGATAAAAGCAGCTGTTTTCAGGCGCTGCAGTTGTACTTGTGCACTCATGGATGCCCGGTTCTGCGTGTGCCCGTACCCTCATCCGCCCTTCGGGCACCTTCTCCCGGTGGGAGAAGGAAATAACAAAAAAGCCCTGGGCCACTCGGCCCAGGGCCTTGTTCGACACAACCTATTGAAAAAAATCAAGTTGCGGATTTGCGTTCGATCAATACCGCATCAATCCGCCAACCGCTCCCACAGGAAGCTGTACGCCAGCGCTGCCATATGCGCGGCCTGCGCGTTATTGGCCGCGCCACCGTGGCCACCTTCGATGTTTTCGTAATAGGTGACGTCCTTGCCGGCCTCGATCATCTTGGCCGCCATCTTGCGCGCGTGGCCCGGGTGCACGCGGTCATCGCGGGTGGAGGTGAGGAAGATCACCGGCGGGTAGGTCTTGTTCGCATCGAACAGGTGGTACGGCGAGAAGGTCTGGATGAACTTCCAGTCGTCGGTGTCCGGGTTGCCGTATTCGGCCATCCACGAGGCGCCAGCCAGCAGATGGCTGTAGCGCTTCATGTCCAGCAGCGGCACCTGCACCACCACCGCGCCGAACAGTTCCGGGTACTGGGTGAGCATATTGCCGGTCATCAGGCCGCCGTTGCTGCCGCCCTGCACGCCCAGGTGCCTGGTGGAGGTGATCTTGCGCGCCACCAGATCCTTGGCCACCGCCGCCATGTCTTCATAGGCCTTGTGGCGGTTCTGCTTGAGTGCGGCCTGGTGCCAGCGCGGGCCGTATTCGCCGCCGCCGCGGATATTGGCCACCACGTACACGCCGCCCTTTTCCAGCCAGGCGCGCCCCAGACCGCCTGAGTAATTGGGCGTCATCGAAATTTCGAAACCGCCGTAGCCGTACAGCAACGTCGGTGCGCTGCCATCGAGCTTCAACGCCTTGGGGCGCACCAGGAAATACGGTACGCGGGTGCCGTCCTTGCTGGTGGCAAAGTGTTGCTCGATGGTGTCCTTGCCGGCATCGAAGAACGCCGGCATGGTCTTGAGCGGCTGCGGTGCAGTGCCCACGTCCACCCACGACAACGTGGTGGGAGTCAGGTAATCGGTGACGGTCAACCACAGTGCGTCGCTGTCGTCGCTGTCCACCGCGCTGACATCGACCGTGCCGAACGCAGGCGCACCGACGAAGGCGCTTTTTTTCCAGCCATCCTGCGATGGGGTGACAACGCTCAGGCGGTTCTTGACGTCTTCCAGCACGTTCAACACCAGATGCGACTTGGTCCACGCCACACCGGCCAGCGAGGTGGTGTCGGTGGGCTCGAACAGCACCTCGATGTTGCGCTTGCCGGCCATGTAATCGTCAAAGCGCGTGGCCAGCAGCGAGCCGGACTTGTAGGTCTTGCCGCCCACCGTCCAGGGCTCGCGCAACTCCAATGTCAGCCACTGGCGCTTGACCGACTTGCTGGCCGAATTGGGCACATCCACCTTGACCAACTTGCCATCGGCGCCCTTGAAATACAGCTCGTCGTTGTAGAAGGCCAGGGTGCGGCTGACGAAGTCGCGCTCGAAGCCGGGCGTGTCGTCGTGCATCGCCGCGATGTACATGTCGGTCGGCTTGCCTTCGTACACCACCGAGGCGGCGCTGAGCGGCGTGCCGCGCTTCCACTGCTTGGCGATACGCGGGTAGCCGGAGCTGGTCATGCTGCCGGCACCGAAATCGGTGAACACATAGACCGTGTCCTGGTCGATCCAGCCCAGCCCACCCTTGGACTCCGGGCGGAAGAAGCCGTCCTTGACCCACTGCTTGCCGGCCAGATCGAACTCGCGAGTGACATCGGCATCGGCGCCGC
The DNA here is from genome assembly GCF_001660815.1 of Xanthomonas nasturtii. Taxonomy (GTDB): domain Bacteria; phylum Pseudomonadota; class Gammaproteobacteria; order Xanthomonadales; family Xanthomonadaceae; genus Xanthomonas; species Xanthomonas nasturtii. The sequence continues at coordinate 55,519 of NZ_LYMI01000024.1, read as the reverse complement.
CGCGCGACAGCGCGATCAGGCAGCGCTGGTACTCCGGGCGCAGGCAATCGGCGCCATGCCAGACCCAGTTCTCGCCCTCGGCCTTGTTGAGCGCGTCCAGGTCGAGCACCGTTTCCCACTTGGGCGCCGGCTTGCGGTATTCGTCCAGCGTGGTGCGCCGCCACAGGCCGCGCTCGTGCTGCTTGTCCTTCCAGAAGTTGTAGTAGTACGCGCCGATCTTCTGCACGCCGGGAATCTTGGCGTCCGAATCCAGCACTTCGCGGATGCTGGTCTCCATCTGCTTGAACGCCGGCGTGGTGGCCAGGCGCGTTTCGGCCTTGGCGTTCTGGGCCTTGACCCAGTCCAGCGGCTTGGCGCCGGTGACATCTTCCAACCAGGCGTAGGGATCGTTGGACACGGCGGTTTCCTCTGCAGAGACGGCGCCAGCGGTGATCAGGCCGGCAACCAGGCAGATCGAGGCGAACTTGGGCATGTATTTTTCCTGAAAAACCAATGCCGGAAAACCTAACACAGCCCTTTGCCCGGCCTCCCCTGCCGAAGGTCAGGCAGCCCGCGCAGGTGTCGCTGTCCGCGAAGCGACACGCCGGCGCTGCGCCTGCGGACCGCGCCGACGCGGCAAGGCCCGCCGCTGGCCCGACCGGGCCAGCGTGGGCAGCGCGAAGCGGTGCAAGCTCCACCAGGCCAGCATCGGCATGCCCACCAGCCACAGCGGCAGCCAGCCGATCCACTCGCTGTGCCCACGCGCAGCCGGCCACACCAGCACCAGCGCCAGGCCAGCGAGGGCGATCTGCCGCACCGGGCGCAGCACCCGCGGATCGGGACGGTCGGAACGAGAGGAAGGACGATGCGACATGGCGGCACTCCGTGGCAGAAGGGATGAAGACAGGCCGGCAGAATTGCCTGCCTCCATCTCACCGATTGCGACCTGGGAGGCGAAAGGTTGAGCCGCGCGGGGTCCGGCGCTGCATGATGTGCTTTGCGGCGGGGATTGGGGATTGGGGAGCGAGGGCTGAGAGTTGGCCGCGCCGGCTTTCAACCTTCTGCAATACCGCCTTGCGCCGCACCGGCCGCGCCAGACCAACGTCCATCGCCCTCCGGCCGGCAACGATCTACTGCCGATGACGCTGTCGCCGACGCCAGACCGGGCCGTTGACGCGAACTTGCCCCCTGCATGCGGTAGTGTGCTGCACCTATTGCCCCTTTGTGATGTTGCGATGCGCCTGACCGTTACGATCGCCCTCGCCTTCCTGCTCGTCCTCGGCCTGCCCGTGGCGCACGCCAAGGACACGTCCACCGCCGAGCCGGCGATCGATCTGTCCAAGATCATGGGCACCTGGTACGTGATTGCGCGCATGCCCAACCCGGTCGAGCGCGGCCACGTGACCAGCCGCGACGAGTACACGCTGGTCGAAGACGGCAAGGTGGCGGTGCGCTATCTGTACCGCGACGGCTTTGGCGAGCCGGAAAAGGAAGTCAGCGCACGCGCGTCGGTGGATGCGGACAGCGGCAATCGCGATTGGCGGGTGTGGTTCTACAAGGTGATCCCGGCCAAGCAGCGCATTCTGGAAATCGCACCGGATGGCTCATGGATGTTGATCTCCTATCCGGGACGCGATCTGGCCTGGATCTTCTCGCGCAAGCCGGACATGAGCCTCGACCAGTACCGCGCGCTGGTCAACAAGATGCGCGACGACTATTCCATCTACACCGACAAACTCAAGCGCGTGCCGCAGCTGCGCGAGCAGGTGGACCGCCTGGGCTTTGAAGTGCCGAACAAGCGCTGAGCCAGCGCTGCCGGTACGCTTCGACGGCTTGGCCACGCACTTGGCGTGCAAGCGTCATCGCGCAGGCGCCGGTGACCAGCGCTGTGCGAGCGGCAAAACCGTCGGCAGTGCACCTGCGGCGAATAGAGTGCTCGCCAGCCTGGATGCCGCTGAAGACCGCACCACATGCGCGCAAGACAAACGTGCGGACGCGGCCAGTTCGGCTCAGTCGTAATTGCTCAGCGCCAGCGACAACAACGCCTTGGCCTGTTCGCGTAGCGAGATGGGCTCGACGATCTCCGCATCCGAGCCGTAATGCAGCACGTCCATCAGCAACTCGCGCGAATTGCTGTACGGCAATTTGAGCTCGTAACGGCCATCGGGCAGGAACCGCCCCTGCTGCTTGGAATGCCAGTGCTCGTCGGCCACCCAGCGCGCGGCCTTGGCGCTGAACACGATGGTCGCCCAACCCTTGGGCGCACCGGAAAAAATGCCGTAACTGGCGGCAAGTTGTTCGTCCAGTTCGCTGTCGGGCACGTCGCGCGGCGCGGTCTCGAGCAGGCGCGCGTGATTGATGCGGTCCACCGCAAAGCTGCGCACGCCGTCGCGGCCGTGGTCCCAGGCATCCAGGTACCAGTTGTCGCGGTAGTGGGTGATGCGCTGCGGCGACACCGTGCGCTTGGTCGATTCGTCGGTGGAGCGCGCGCGGTAATCGAAGCTCAGCTGCTTGCGCTCCAGCACGCCCGAGGCCACGGTGCGGAAGCTGGCTTCGTCCAGCTTGCGGCCGCGGTGCGGAATCACCCGTACCCGGTCCACCGGCCATTGCGACACGCCGGCCTGCGCAGCCAGCAAGCCTTCGATACGTTGCTGCAGCGGCGCCAGCATCGAGGACAGCACCCCGCCACCGGTGCGCGCGAGCAATTGCTGCGAGGCCAGCAGCGCGTGCAGTTCTTCCGAGCTCAGCCACAGGCCGGGCAATTCGAAGCGATCGCTTTCGCCGGAGAGATAGCGGAAGCCGGATTCGCCGTCGCCTTCCACCGGCGCCATCAGCGCATCGCGCAGAAACGCCAGGTCGCGGTACACGGTTGCACGGGAACAGCTCAGCTCATCCTGCAGCCGCGCCACCGTGACCGGGTAGCGTGCCGACTTGAGCAAGCGATGCAGGGAGTTGATGCGTTCGTAGCGGTCCATGCGTCGATTATGTCCGAGTCTTTGCGCGACGGGGTGAGCGTCGCCGTCAGGGGATTGGGATCGGGGATTGGCGACAGGGCCAGGTTACGTCCGGGGCAGGTGCGTGGTCTGCCGTGTCGGTCGCAACATCCACCCAGCAGCATCCACGCGTGTCGCCGTCGCCGCTTGCACGCACGCAACTCGGCAGGTCGCTCGGCGCCACGCCACCTGCGGCGCCCGAACCACCGCCACCGGTTGCCATCTGCACGCAACCTCCCGGGCCACTGCGATCCCGCCACGTCGCGCACCCGGATCTCTCTTGCCGCCGCCAGTTTGCACGCCACCTGCCAGAGCGCTCCGGCCCAGCCCGCTTGCCGACCGAACCCCCAATGAAGCGCGGCGTTCATCCGGTTATGACGTGCCGCACAGTCCGTTATCATGAAATCGCTTTCACCCCTGCCCTGTCCCTCAAAGCGAGCCGCCCATGTCCCGCCGTGCCCCGTTGTCTGCCCTGTTGCCGCTGTTGTTGATCACGCCCGCCGTGTGGGCCCAGGCGGTCGCACCGGCGCCGGCAGACCCGGCCGCAGCGCTGATGCCCTCGCCCTGGGGCGGTAGCAGCGGCGAGCTTGGTTACGCCGCCGCGCACGGCAACAGCACCACCGACAGCCTCAATGGCCGCGTGCGCCTGCGCTACACCGACGGCGACTGGATCCACAGCCTGGATGCCACCGCGCTGCGTTCGAGTTCGGAATACACCAACACCAACGACGACGGCAGCACCGAGCGCGAGCGCCAGACCACCGCCGAGCGCTACACCGGCAGCGTCGGCAGCGCCTTGCAGCTGGGCGAACACCGCCAGCTCACCGCCACCGGCCGCTACGAACACGATGACTTCGCCACCTACGACCGGCTGGCCACCTTCGGTATCGGCTACGGCACGCGCCTGATCAACGCCGATCGCTTTTATCTGGACGCGCAGGTGGGCCCGGGTGTGCGCCGCGCGCACAACAGCGACGAAGACCGCAACGAGACCGGGCTGATCGGCCGTGGCCTGTTCGACCTGAAATACACCGTCACCGACAACACCGATCTGATCAACACGCTGCTGGTGGAATCGGGCGAATACAACACCTATGCGCAGAACGACTTCGGCGTACAGGTCAGCATGAACTCGCATTTCGCGCTCAAGGCCGCCTGGCAGATGCGCCACAACAGCGAGGTCAGCGACGGCGACAAGAAGACCGACACGCTGACCACGGTCAACCTGGTCTATACCTTCAAGTAAGAGCAGCTACCAGAACGTCGGAACGCACTGCAGGTCGTCAGCGGCGTTACAACTCGGCCAGCAGCTGGGCGGCGCCCTTGTCGAACAAGCCTTGCGCGACGCGGCGGCCAAGGTCTTCGGTGTCATCGGCGCTGCCTTGTGCCTGCGCGTGGATCAGCCGGCCGTCGCTGGCGCTGCCGACCATGCCCTGCAGGAACAGGCCCTGCCCTTCCCAGCGCGCGAACGCGGCCACCGGCACGTGGCAACTGCCGTGCAGCGCGCGATTCATGGCCCGCTCGGCTTCCACGCAGGCGCGCGTGCGGCCGGCATCCAGCACTGCCAGCAGGCTGTGGATGCGCGCATCGTCGCCGCGGCATTCCACCGCCACCGCCCCCTGCGCCGGCGCCGGCAACCACTCCGGCGCGTCCAGCCGCGCACTGATGCGTGCGTCCAGGCCGAGCCGCTGCAGGCCGGCGCAGGCCAGCACGATGGCGTCGTAGCCGCCGTTGTCGAGCTTGGCCAGACGCGTGTTGACGTTGCCGCGCAGGTCGATCAATTCCAGGTCCGGGCGCGCGGCGCGCAGCTGCGCCTGGCGGCGCAACGAGGAGGTGCCCACGCGCGCGCCCAGCGGCAGCGCCTGCAGGCTGGCGTAGAGATTGGACACCAGCGCATCGGCGGGGTCGCCGCGCTCCAGGATCGCCGGCAGCACGAACGGGGCGTCCAGTTCCATCGGCACGTCCTTGAGCGAATGCACCGCGCAATCGGCCTCGCCGCGCAGCATCGCCAGCTCCAGTTCCTTCAGGAACAGGCCCTTGCCGCCGATCGCCGCGAGCGAGCGGTCCAGCACCTCATCGCCGCGGGTGCTCATCGGCACCAGCACCACCTCCAGTCCGGGATGGTGCTGACGCAGCGCGGTGGCGACGTGGTCGCTCTGCCAGAGGGCGAGCGGGCTTTTGCGGGTGGCGATACGGAGCGTGGTCATCCCGGCATTATCGCGGAGCCGGCGCGGAACTCACAGTTGACGTAATTGATCGCGCAGGCTGGCCACGCAACGCCGGCTCACTTCCAGGGGCTGCGGCACGCTGCGCAACACCGCGTGCACCTGGCCATCGCCGCTGCGGCGCAGCTCCACCAGTTCGTCGCGGGCCACCAGACAATTGCGATGGATACGCACCAGGCGGTCGGCAAATTCGTCCTCCAATGACTTGAGCGACTCTTCGATCAGGTCCTCGCCACGGGTGTGGTGGACGATGACGTACTTCTCTTCGGCCTGCAGGTAGCGGATGTCGCCGATGGCGATCAGCCGCAGGCTGCCACGCAGGCGGGCGCACAGATGGGTGCGCAGCGGCCTGGGCGCAGTGCCGGGCGCGCGGCCGGCCAGGAAGGTGGCCACTTTTGCCAGGGCCGCGGCCAGCCGTTCCGGGCGCACCGGTTTCATCAGGTAATCCAGCGCGGCCGCATCGAATGCCGACAACGCGTGCTGGTCGTAGGCGGTGCAGAACACCACCGCCGGTGGCGGCTGGCTCTGGCGCAGCAAACGTGCGGTTTCCAGGCCGTCGACACCGGGCATGGCGATATCCAGCAGCACCAGATCCGGGTGCAGGTGTTCGCACTGCTGCAACACTTGCTGGCCGTTTTCGGCCTCGCCGATCACCTCGACCTGCGGATGCTCGCCCAGCAGCATGCGCAGGCGCTCGCGCGCCAGTGGCTCGTCATCGGCGATCAGCACCCGCACTTGCGTGGCCGTCATGGACTCCCCCTCGCTGCAGTGACTTTCCCCTCACGGCAGCGGCAATGTGATCTCGCAGGCATAGTAGCCTTCAGTCCAGCTGGCCGCCATCCGTGCCCCGGCACCGAACTGGAACGCCAGCCGGTGCGAGATGCTGGCCTGGGCGTGCCCGGCGCCGGCCAGCAGCGGCAACTGGGTGCCGGGCTGCGGGGCCGGGTTGACGATACGGATCTGCAGCTGGTTGCCGCGCTGACGCAACGACAGGTACAGCGTACCGCCCTCGGGCATGCGCGAGACGCCATGCAGCACGGCATTTTCGACCAGTGGCTGCAGCACCAGGCGCGGCATCGGCAGCTCCCAGGGCAACGGCTCCTGGCGGTGCCAGCGCACCTGCAGGCGCTCGCCCAGGCGCAGCGATTCGATCGCCAGATAGCGTTCGGCCAGTTCGCATTCGGCACGCAGGGTCGAGACGCCCTCGCCGGCCCCCAGCGCGGCGCGGAACAGATCCGACAGATCCAGCACCGCCTGCTCGGCCACCACCGGGTCGCGCCGCAGCAGGCTGGCGATGAGGTTCATGCTGTTGAACAGGAAGTGCGGGCGGATGCGCGCCTGCAGGGCGTCGGCCTTGGCGCGCGCGTTGGCCTGCACCTGCGCCTCCCAGCGGTCGCTGACGTAGAAATAGCGCAGCGCCAGCGCAGTGATCAACACCACCGTGGCCGCGCTGCCCAGGGTGAACCGCCAGAAGCCGACCAAGGGGCCAAGCGGCGCCTGGCCGAGCACCGCATACAGGCCATGCACGATGCTGGCCCCCAGCACCGCCACCACCGCGGCAGTCGACAATGCGGCCAACCCGCCCAGCTTGGGCGGCAACCGCGACAACCCGGGGCGCAATACGCACAGCAGCACGCTGACCGCCAATGCCAGCCACAACGCCAGGCCGCTGGCCGAGATAAACCGCGACAGGGTGATGCTGCGCGCGGCGCCGGCATCGGGCACCAGGGTCACCACCAGCACCACCAGTTCGGCCAGGCCCAGCATCGCGCCCAGCCGGGGCAGCCGGCACAGGTCCGGCATCCAGGCGATCTGTGGCGCGCGCTGGGCCATGGGCTCAGGCGGCGGTGAAGCGCGCCTGCATCCAGTCGCGCAGGGCCTCGATCTCTTCCAGACAGACCTGGTGCCCCATCGGATAGGTGTGCCAGTCCAGTGCGAAGCCCAGCGTGCGCAAGGTCTGCATGCTGGCCTGGCCGGCCGCGAGCGGCACCACCGGGTCGGCGGTGCCATGGGCCATGAACAGCGGTTGGCGCAGGGCCGCCGGCTGCAACTGGCTGGCGGCCGCGGCCGGATCCGGCAGATAGGTGGACATGGCGATCAGCCCGGCCAGTGGCACGCTGCGCTGCAGGCCAACGGCCAGGGTCACCGCGCCGCCTTGCGAGAAACCTGCCAGCAGGATGCGCTCCGGCGGCGTGCCGCGGGTCTGCTCATGGGCGATCAAGGCTTCGACCTGGGCCACGGATTCGGCGATGCCGGCCTTGTCGGCACGGCTGGCGAAGTCCATGCCGACGATGTCGTACCAGCCGCGCATGCGCACACCGTTGTTGATGGTGATCGGGCGGATCGGCGCATGCGGGAATACGAAGCGCAGCGCCGGCCATTGCGGGCGCACCAGCTCCGGCACCATCGGGGCGAAATCGCTGCCATCGGCGCCCAGGCCGTGCAGCCACAGCACGCTCCATTGCGGGTTCGGTCCGGTCTCGCGTTCGATCACTTCCAGCATCATCCAGCTCCGCTTGCGGGCTGGGCATTATGCCTTGCGCGACACGCTGGCCCGATCACGCCACGGCGGGGCGGCAGGAACGCAGTACCGGGAGCCACGCGCGTCTCGGCGCGCGCCGATATCGATCGCTGGTGGACGATGCCAGCGCGCGCTCAGATCAGCGAAGGTTCCAGTGCGGCGGCGCGGCGCAGCTCGGACGCACGCACCAACACCTTGGGTGGGTCGAGCTCTTCCGGGATGCAGAAGATGCCGGCGCGGCGCAACGCCAGGCCACTGCGACGCAGCGAGGTCAGCGCCACCACCGGGATCGACAACGCCATGCCCACGATCACCGGCGCCATCCAGGCCGCCAACGACGGCGACACCGTGTAGGCCACCGCGCCCATGAACAGGCCGAACACGGTCAGCCCGCCATAGCTGCGCAGCAAGGCTGGCCAAGAGAGTTTGCCGTCGTCGCGCACCTGGGCATCCCAACCGGAATCCTTGCCGGCCAGCACTTCGAACACGCCGCGCGACTGCAGGTACATCACCACCGGCGCCATCAAGGCGGCCAGCACGGTTTCCAGCAGGATGCTCAGCATGGCGCGGATGGCACCACCGCAGGCGCGTAGTTCGCGCGGGTTGAGCAGCAGCGCGATATAGCCCAGCAGCTTGGGCGCCAGCAGCACGAACATGGTGCAGACGAAGATCCAGATCGCATTGCCCTGGCTGCTGCCATGCCAGTAGCGCGCTGGCGAGAACGGCAGGTTGCCGGCCAGATCGATACCGCCGCCCGCCAGCGGAATGCCGATGCCGATCAGCATCAGCAAGCCCCACATCGGCGCAGTGAAGTAATGCCCGATGCCGATCAGCATGTGCATGCGGCTGATCCAGTGCAGGCCCTTGGCGCTGACCACCTTGGCGTGCTGCAGATTGCCCTGGCACCAGCGGCGGTCGCGGATCAGCAGGTCGGTCAGTGTGGGCGGGCCTTCTTCGTAGCTGCCCTGCAGGTACGGCACCATGTGCATGGCCCAACCGCCGCGGCGCATCAGCGCCGCTTCGACAAAGTCGTGGCTGAGCACATGCCCGCCGAACGGCTTGCGCCCGCGCAACGACGGCAGACCGGCGTGATCGGCGAAGGCCTGGGTACGGATGATGGCGTTGTGGCCCCAGTAATTGCTTTCGGCGCCATGCCACCAGGCCACGCCGAAGGCGATGATCGGCCCGTACACGCGGCCGCCGAACTGCTGCATGCGGGCGAACAGGGTCTGGCCGTTGACCACTGCCGGCAGGGTCTGGATCAGGCCCACGTCCGGGTTGTTTTCCATGCCGGCAACCAGCCGCACGATGGTGTCGCCGGTCATCACGCTGTCGGCGTCCAGGATCAGCATCTGCGGGTAGCTGCCACCGAAGCGGCGCACCCAGTCGGCCACGTTGCCGGCCTTGCGCGCGGCATTGTCGGCGCGGCGGCGGTAGAAGATGCGGCCGTGCCCGTCGACGCGGTCGCACAATTCGTTGTAAACCAGTTCTTCGGCAGCGCCGATGTGATCGCGGGTGGTGTCGCTGAGCACGAAGAAATCGAAGTGCTCCAGCTGGCCGGTTTCGGCCACCGATTCGTAGATCGCCTGCAGGCCGGCCAGCAGCCGGCGCGGGTCTTCGTTATACGTCGGCATCAGCAACGCGGTGCGCGAGCGCAGCGTGGGCAGCGGTTGTTCCGGGTCGATGCCGAGCTTGCGCCCGGCGCGCGCCACCACAGTGACGAAACCGGCCACCGCGCTGGCAAACGACATGGCGATCCAGGCGAACAGCAGCACGAACAGACCGAGCAGGCAGCCTTCCAGCACGCTGATGCCGTCGGGCCACAGCACGCTGAGCATCACCCACACTGCAATGGCGGTGGTGGCGAAGGTGCCGCCGATCAAATAGAAGCGCCGCACGCCGATGCCGACCGGCGAGGTGCGCTGGTGCGGAACCTGCAGCTTGCCCTCGCGCAGGTTTTGTTCGGGCATCGCCAACGGTGCTTCCGGCGGCAGCGTGGGCTGGCCGGCATCGAGGGCGGAAATAGGGGGCATTGCAGTTGGTGCGGGGGGAAGAGTCACGGTGCCATCCATCAGGGCTGCCCGTCGCACGGGGGCGACAGTGCGGGCTGAAACGGGAGATCCATCCCCGCCATGCAGTGCGATATCGCCTGGCACGCGGCCACGCGGGCAAACCCGATGGCGTGCGACCAAGACGCTCTGAAACCACTCCGATGCACAAGCTCTCCTGGCTGCGACCTGACGTCGCAGCGCATCTTAAAGAATCGACCGTTAAAGGAACGAAGGCCGCAGTTGCGGTCTCCGCCCCTCCCGACGAGGACCGCGCGGCAGACTACGCCGCAGCGACCGAACGCAACCCCAACAGATTGCAGCCTGCCACACGCGCTGTCACGGGCCGCTTGTCAGGCTGTCACGAAGAAGATGTGCAAGTGGTGTGCCATGACGTGCAATCGGTTGCACTGACGGAGCGTTGGCGTTGGGTTGTTGCGTTGCTTGGATGCGGTCAAAGACCGGGGATCAACGCAGGGCTGGTCGAGTGCGCGGTGCCCTCACCGCTCGCGGGACACACCGTTAATCCGTCCCGGGAGGCTCGCTGGCGGCATCCATGCCGCCAACGGTCCCGCAATCGGCAAGGGCACCGCACCAGACAGTTGACGGGTGCCTTCATGGTTACTTGCGCGCCGCCTCGCTGGCATCGCGGGTGGCGCGGAACTCCGAATCGCTGCTCCAGTTCGGCCACTGCCGCGAATCGGCCAACTGCTGGCCCAGCGTGTACAGCACACCCAGATCGCGTGCGGCGCCGGCGAAGGTCCAATCCGGCTTCCACTCGTCGCCTTGCTGGTGATAGCGCTTGGCGGTGTAGTCGTCCGATGCGGCCTTGCCTGCCGCCACGCCGCCTACTTCCCAATCCTGCCCGGCTGCATACGACAGCGCCGGCACGCCGCGCTTGGCGAAGGAGAAGTGGTCGGAGCGGAAGAAATACCCGGCCTGCGGCTTGGGATCGGGCGTGTAGCGCAGTTTGGATTGCGCCGCGGCGACGCTCTTCAGTTGGTCGAGCAGCTCGAGTTTTGCGGTGCCGTAGATGCCGAAATCGCGCGAGGGCACGAACGGGTTCATGCCGTCCATGTTGATCACTGCCACCGTGGTATCCAGCGGGTAGAGCGGCTTGGAGGCGTAGAACTCCGAGCCCAGCAGGCCCTTTTCTTCTGCGGTGACGGCCAGGAACACCACCGAGCGCTCGGGCTTTGGCCCCTTGGCGAAACCACGCGCCAGTTCCAGCAGTGCGGCGGTGCCACTGGCGTTGTCCAGCGCGCCGTTGAAGATGGTGTCACCGCGTGCGTCCGGCTTGCCGACGCCGATGTGGTCCCAGTGCGCGCTGTAGATCAGCGTCTCGTTCGGGCGCTTGCTGCCTTCCAGGCGCGCCACCACGTTGTGCGAGGTGATCACGTCGGATTTGACCTGGTAGCTGGCGCTCAGCCCCTGGCCCTTGAGTTCCACCGGCTTGAAGCCGCGCGTCTGCGCCTGCTTCTTCAAGGTGTCGAAATCCAGCCCGGCCTGCTTGAACAGGTCGGCGGCCAGATCGCGCTGGATCCAGCCTTCCAGGGTGGGATGCGCGGCGCGCGGGTTGTCGCGCACCACATCGAACATGGTGTTGGTGTTGGAGCTGGCCACGGTGTCCCAGCCATAGGAGGCGGGCGCGGTTTCGTGCACCACCAGCACGCCGAGCGCGCCCTGGCGTGCGCCTTCTTCGTACTTGTAGGTCCAGCGGCCGTAGTAGGTCATGCCGGCACCGTCGAAGGCGCCCTTGCCGGTTTCGAAATCCGGATCGTTGATCAGCACCACCGCGATCTTGCCCTTCAGGTCCACGCCCTTGAAGTCGTCCCAGTCACGCTCGGGCGCCTTGACGCCGTAGCCGACGAACACCAGCGGTGCGTTGGCGATGTCGACCTTGGACGAGCCATCCAGCGCGGCGCGGATGGCGATCTGCTTGCCCTGGGTCAGCGCCTGCGGCTTGCCGGCATGCTGCAGGGCGATGGTCGGCGTGCCGGCGATATCCGCGCGGCGCAGCGGCACCGCCTGGGTCCAGGCGCGCGTGCCGTTGGCCAGATCGCCCCCCGGCTGCAGGCCGGCGGTGGCGAACTGCTTGCTCAGGTAGGCAATGGTCTTTTCCTCGCCGGCGGTGGCCGGACCGCGGCCTTCATAGGCGTCGGAGGCCAGCTCCTTGACGTCGCGCGAGATGCGCGCACCATCGAAACTCGGCGTGGCCGCCATCAGTGCGGTCGAGACCGCCATCGCCAGAAGTCCTACGGCAACTCGCTTCATTGCACACCCCGTATCACGGATAGCGCTGGAGTGTAGCCAGCATCGCGTGTGGGCCGATACATGCCGGCGTGCCGATGCGTCGCTGCGAGTGCGATCTGCGTGGATGAACGTTGGTGCCTGTGTCAGCCGCGCGCAGGCCGCGAGCCGGTTTCAATGTGGCGCGATGGCTCAGAACAGATCGACGCAGGCCACCGGTTGCACGACCTGTTGCAATTGCCCGCCGGCGATCAATTCGGCATAGACAGCGGCGCGATTGCGGCCGTTTTGCTTGGCCCAGTACAGCGCCTTGTCGGCCTCGTCCAGCATTTCGCTGATCAGCCGGCCATGGGTCAGCGCGACGATGCCGGTACTGAGCGTGACCTGGCCCACCTGCGGGAACAGGTGCTTGGCCACGGCCAGCCGGAACCGTTCGAACAGACTCACGGCAGTGTCGCGGTCCACGCCGCGCACTACGATCACGAACTCTTCGCCGCCGAAGCGAAACAGCAGATCGTCCTGGCGAAATGCACGCTGCATCAACTGGGCGACCAGCAGCAACACCTCGTCGCCGTACAGATGCCCGAAGGTGTCGTTGACGCGCTTGAAGTGATCGATGTCCACGATGCCCAGCCACACGCCCTGCTCCGTTGAAGAGTCGGCACCACCGGCAAACAGCCGCAGGATCACATCGTCGAAGGTCTTGCGGTTGCGCAGGCCGGTGAGTGCGTCGCGCTGGGCGTCGTCGAGCAGGCTGCGGTAATTCTGGAACAAGCGCGTAAAGCCCTGCAGCATGGCCTGCTCGGCAACGCCGGGAATACGCGCGCCACCCACTCGCAGGCAGGTGCGGATGCCGCGCGCTTCCATCATCGGATAGACCAGCAAGGCGCGGCCGTCTTCCTGCAGCTGCACCACCTCGCCCGGCCCGTGCACCTCGGCCAGCTGCGCACGCGTCTGCGCATCGTGGATATCGGCCACCGTCAGCGACAGCCGGCCGTCTTCGCGCAGGCGGGTTTCGGCCATGCTGCGGCCGTCCGGGGCGATGCGCAGCAACGAGAGTTCTTCGGCCGCGCAGACCTCGCGCACGGTGCGCAACAGGCTGAGATCGAGCAGATCGGCGTCGCGGATGGCGGTCAGGTCCACCATGCGCTCCAGCAACGGTGCGTTGGTCATGGCCGCGCCAACCCGTGCACGGACATGGGCCCGCAGTGCCGGGTAAGGCACGCAGGCACACATCTCGGGGTGGAACGCACTGGCATCACGGCAACGACTGGCAATGAGGATGTCGGATCATCGGCGTTGCCCACCCGAACTTGAGCTTGCCCGCAGCTGCGCTCAGCGCACGGACAGCCCGCAATGCGCGCGCCGCATGCACGCTGGGCGCGCCCCTGCGTAACCGCAGTTCAGGGCAACGCCGACTCCAGCGCGTCCTCGCCCAGCGCATGCCGCTGCATCAGGCGCCGGCTGCCGGCGTTCAACCCTTTCACCTGCACCTCCAGATCGTGATGGCGCAAGCGCTGCACCACCTTGTCCAGGGCCGCGACCGCGGTGATGTCCCAGAAATGCGCGCGGCCCACATCGAGCAGCACCGCGCGGCCGGGCACCTCGCGTGCGTCGAAGGCGTCGATGAACACATCGGCCGAGGCGAAGAACACCTGCCCGCGCACGGTGTAGGTGCGCACGCCGTCCGCGCCGTCGCTGTGGGCAATCTGCAGCAGCCCGGCCACCTTGAAGGTGAAGAACACCCCGCTCAGAAGCACGCCCACCGCCACGCCGGCTGCCAGATTGTGGGTGATCAACGTCACCGCCACGGTGGCCAGCATCACCACGCTGGAGGTGCGCGGATGGGTGATCACGGTGCGCAGCGAGCGCCAGTCGAAGGTCTCCGCCGACACCATCACCATGATCGCCACCAGCGCCACCACCGGCACCTGCGACACCCACGGTTTGAGCAGCACCATCAGGATCAGCAGGAACACGCCGGCAAACAACGTGGAGAGCCGGCCACGGCCGCCGTACTTCACGTTGCCCACGGTCTGCCCGATCATGCCGCAGCCGGCAATGCCGCCAAACAGGCTGGCCGCCGCGTTGGCGATGCCCAGCCCGGTGCATTCGCGGTTCTTGTTGCTGGGCGTATCGGTGAGTTCATCGACCACGCGCGCAGTCATCAGCGATTCGAGCAGGCCCACCATGGCGATGGCCAAGGCCGGCAGCGCGATGATGCGCAGCGTCTCCAGCGTCAGCGGCACCGCCGGCCATTGCAGGAACGGCAGCGCGTTCGGCAGCTTGCCCAGGTCGGCCACGGTCTTGAGCGGCAACTGCAGCGCGCTGCCGGCAACGGTGAGCAGCAGAATGCATAGCAGCGGCGAGGGAATCGCCGACAGGCCGGGCACGCGCAACCGCGGCAGGCCGTAGATGATGGCCAGGCCCACGCCGAGCATGGCCCACGTGGTGAGGTTGGCGCCCAGCAGGTGTGGCAGTTGCGCGGCGAAGATCAGCACCGCCAGCGCATTGACGAAGCCGGTGCGCACCGAGCTGCTGACAAAGCGCATCAACACACCCAGCCGCAACAGCCCGAACAGGATCTGCACCGCACCGGCCAGCAAGCCGGCGGCCAGCAGATACGGCAGCCCGTGCGCGGCCACCAGCGGTGCAGCCACCAGCGCCACCGAGCCGGCCGCAGCAGAAATCATCGCCGGGCGTCCGCCACAGAACGCACTCACGATGCCGATCACGAAGGAGGCGAACAGGCCGACCTGCGGGTCGACGCCTGCCACGAAGGCGAAGGCGATCACTTCGGGAATCAGTGCAAATGTTGCGACCGCACCGGCCATCAGTTCGCGCGCAGGTGAAGCGCGCCATTGCGCCAGTTCGGCACGCAGGAAAGACATCGGGGACACTCCGGGGACAAAAAGGACAGCATGCGGAAAGTGCGCAGCGGCGATAGTGTGCGGGAAAGCGACCGCGCCCGCAGCCCACCTGTGACCTGTGCGCCAATGCGCTTTTTTGTGGCTGCGATCACGCCACGCGACGCGGCCGCAGACCAAGATGCCCCCCTTCGCCGCGCTCGGTTGTCGAGCTCGGCTATTTAGGGAGATCATCATGTCCATCTTCAGAACTGCAAGTACGCTTGCGCTGGCCACTGCATTGACGCTGACCGCCGCACCGGCCTTCAGCTATTCCATCAGCAACAACAAAATTGTCGACGACAACGGCAAGGTGGTGCAGCTCAAGGGCGTCAACGTCTTCGGCTTCGAGACCGGCAATCACGTCATGCATGGCCTGTGGGCGCGCAACTGGAAGGACATGATCGTGCAGATGCAGGGCCTGGGCTTCAACGCCGTGCGCCTGCCGTTCTGCCCGGCCACGCTGCGTAGCGACCAGATGCCCAGCAGCATCGACTACAGCCGCAATGCCGACCTGCAGGGCCTGACCTCGCTGCAGATCCTGGACAAGGTGATCAACGAGTTCAACGCACGCGGCATGTATGTGCTGCTGGATCACCACACCCCCGACTGCGCCGGCATCTCCGAGCTCTGGTACACCGGCTCCTACACCGAAGCCCAGTGGCTGGCCGACCTGCGCTTTGTGGCCAACCGCTACAAGAACGTGCCGTACGTGCTCGGCCTGGATCTTAAGAACGAACCGCACGGCGCCGCGACCTGGGGCACCGGCAACGCCGCCACCGACTGGAACAAGGCCGCCGAGCGCGGTTCGGCCGCGGTGCTGGCCGTGGCGCCGAAGTGGATCATCGCGGTGGAAGGCATCACCGACAACCCGGTGTGCTCGACCAACGGCGGCATCTTCTGGGGCGGCAACCTGCAGCCGCTGGCCTGCACCCCGCTGAACATTCCGGCCAACCGCCTGCTGCTGGCACCGCACGTGTACGGCCCGGATGTCTTCGTGCAGTCGTACTTCAACGACAGCAACTTCCCCAACAACATGCCGGCCATCTGGGACCGCCATTTCGGCCAGTTCGCCGGCAAGTACGCGCTGCTGCTGGGCGAATTCGGCGGCAAGTACGGCGAAGGCGATGCACGCGACAAGGTGTGGCAGGACGCGTTGGTCAAGTACCTGCGCAGCAAGGGCATCAACGAAGGCTTCTACTGGTCGTGGAACCCCAACAGCGGCGACACCGGCGGCATCCTGCGCGACGACTGGACCACCGTGCGCCAGGACAAGATGACGCTGCTGCGCACCTTGTGGGGCACGGTGAGCAGCACCACGCCGACGCCGACTCCCACACCAACCCCGACGCCCACGCCCACGCCTACCCCAACGCCGACGCCGACGCCCAGCGCTGGCTTCAGCACCAAGGTGACCGTGGACAGCCAGTGGAACGGTGGCTATTGCAATCGCGTGCAGGTCACCAACACCGGCACCGCCAGCGGCACCTGGACGATCTCGCTACCGGTCACCGGCACCGTCAATAACGCCTGGAATGTCACCTGGTCGCAAAGCGGCAGCACGCTTAAGGCCAGCGGCGTGGATTTCAACCGCACCCTGGCTGCCGGTGCAAGCGCCGAATTCGGCTTCTGCGCGGCAGGTTGATCGACACGCGCTGGGCATGCAGCTCGCGCCCAACGGTGCAGCGCAGACTGCAGCAGTCTGCGCTGCACGCCATAGCGACATGCAGCACGTTTGATTGAGGCATGTCGTTGTTGCAACCGGGCTGACTAAAGCAGATGTCTGTAGAAACAAAGCAGGAGCGCCCTTGAGCGCGATGCAGCGTTGTCGATAACGCCGCATCGCGCCCAAGGGTGCTCCTACATGGCAGTGACGCAGAATGTCTCGCACAAGCAGGCGCTGCCGCAGATAGTGTTCAACACCTGCGTGCATCAGCCGCTATCTATTACATGCGCTTCGGCGCGTTCTGGATGGCGTTGCCATGCTCGTTGTCTCCCTGTTACGTCGTCACGTTGCCAATCTGCCGCTCACTCGCAAGTTCGTGCTGTTGTGCACGCTGTTGACGGTGGGCGTGATCCTGCTGGCGATGGCTGCCGCACGTCTGCAATATCTGGACCTGGTGGAGGCGCGCAAGCTCAGCGTCAGGACCGAGGTGGAGATGGGCCTGACCGTGATGCAACACTACGCCGACAAGGTCAAAGCCGGTGAACTGAGCCTGGACCAGGCCAAGGAAGCGGCGCGCACCACGCTGGCGGACATGCGCACCAACGATGGCGTGGATTATTTCTTCATCGTCGACCCGCAGATGCGCATCCTGATGCATCCCAAGCGCGCCGTCGGTACCGACATGAGCGACTACAAGAGCGATGCCGGGCAATACGTGTATCGCGACATCAAGACCGCCATCGACAGCGGCGACGGCTTCAGCTATTACGACGCACCCAAGCCGGGCAAGAAAGAACAGCTGCCCAAGATCAGTTACGCCAGGACCTTCCCGGCCTGGAAATGGGTGCTGGTGATGGGCGTCTATGCCGAAGACATTCAAGTGCAGGCCTGGGGATTCACGCGCACCTTGACCTTGATCGGCGGTGCATTGGTGGCGCTGGTGATCGGCCTGTGCTGGTTGATCGCCTCGGCCATGGCCGCGCCGCTGCGTGCCGCCTCGCGCACAGCGGAAGCGATTGCCTCGGGCCGCTTCGACAACGACATCCGGGTTGAATCGCGCGATGAAACCGGCCAGCTGATGCACAGCATGCAGCAGATGCAGAACCAGTTGCAGCGCTTCAACGGCGAGATGCAGACCATGATCCGGCTGCAGCAGGGCGAGAACATCGCACACCGCATTCCGGAGGATTTCCCCGGCGATTACGGCACGCTGGCGCACGGCGTGAACACGGTGGTGTTCGAACATCTGGATGCCATCAACGAAGCGATGGACGTGATGAGCGACTACGGCCGCGGCGATCTACGCCGCGACATGCGTCGCCTGCCCGGCCAGCGCGCCGCCGTGCATCAAGCGCTGGATACCGTCAAAGAGAATCTGTCGGCCATCAACAGCGACATCGCGCGTCTGGCCGATGCGGCTGCACGCGGGGATTTCTCTGCGCGTGGCGAGCAGGCCCGCTACCAGTTCGCGTTTGCGGAAATGGTGCAGGCCTTGAACCGGCTGATGCAGCAGGCCGATGCCGGGCTGGACGATGTAGGCCGCATCATGGCCGCCATCGCCGACGGCGATCTGTCGCAGCGCGTGGAGTCGCATTACGAAGGCGCGTTCGGGCGTCTGGCCGATGCGGCCAACCGCACCGCCATTCAATTGACCAGCATCGTGCAGGGCATCCAGCATTCGGCCGAGATGATCAACACCGCAGCAGGCGAGATCGCCAGCGGCAATGCCGATCTGTCCACGCGTACCGAACATCAGGCTGCGAATCTGGAAGAAACCGCCGCCTCGATGGAAGAACTCACATCCACCGTCCGCCAGAACGCCGACAACGCGCGCCAGGCCAATCAGTTGGTCAAGGGCACTGGCGAAGTGGCCGAAAGCGGTGGCCGCGTGGTGCAGGAAGTGGTGAGCACCATGCAGGCGATCACGCGCTCGTCGGCGCGCATTTCCGACATCATCGGCGTCATCGACGGCATCGCCTTCCAGACCAATATCCTGGCGTTGAATGCGGCCGTGGAAGCGGCGCGCGCGGGCGAACAAGGCCGCGGCTTTGCCGTGGTGGCCACCGAAGTACGCGCACTGGCGCAGCGCTCGGCAGGTGCCGCCAAGGAAATCAAACAGCTGATTTCCGATTCGGTGGAGAAAGTGGCGCAAGGCTCGAACCTGGTGCAACAGGCGGGCAGCACCATGACCGAGGTGGTCAGCTCGGTGAAGCGCGTCACCGACATCATGGCCGAGATCACCGCCGCCAGTACCGAACAAAGTGCCGGCATCGAACAGGTCAGCACCACGGTGATGCAGCTGGACGAAATGACCCAGCAAAACGCGGCACTGGTGGAAGAAGCCACCGCGGCAGCGCGCAGCATGGAAGACCAGGCCGCGGATCTGACCCGTGCGGTGGCGGTGTTCCAGCTGGTGCCGGCGCAGGCCCCGGTGCATGCGAAGCGGCGAGTGGCCGAGCAGGCAGCCTAATGATGCTTAAGCCCCTCTCACTGCAGGAGAGGGGTTGGGGTGAGGGTGGCCCGAAGGCCGAATCTGCATCAGCAAGCGCTTTAGATGCATCTGCATCCGTACCCTCATCCGCCCTTCGGGCACCTTCTCCCGGGGGGGAGAAGGAATAGCGAAGCTACGCGTGCCAAGACCCCTCTCCCGCCGGGAGAGGGGTTGGGGTGAGGGTGCCCGGTAGCCGGAAGGCGTCAATGCACGCACCAATGCATTACTAAACGAAGAGATGCATCGACGAACAAGCATACATACCGACAGTCGGCGCTGAATCGGGAATCGGGAATCGACAAGTATTTATCGCTCGTCAAAAGATGGGCGACCGCCATCACCATCGGCAGACGTCCCTCATCCGCCCTTCGGGCACCTTCTCCTCCATGAAGGAGGACAATGTCCCGAAGGGAGAAGGAACTGCCTTTCCGCTCACTTCAACGCGCAGCGTCGCGGCCATTTATTGCGGCATCCTTGCTGCAGCGCGCATTTTTTGCCGCATACATCGCCTCGTCTGCCGCATGCATCAGGCTTGCAGTGTCGGCGTGGTCGCCGTGTTGCCAGGCAACCCCGATGCTGGGCTGGATCGGTAGCCGCTGCTCGCCGAACAGGGCACCAGCGGCGGCAGCATGACGGATGCGATCGGCGACCCGTGCGCAGTCGGCGTCGGGCGTTTGTAGATTGTCCAGCAGCACCACGAATTCATCGCCGGCCAGACGCGCCACCAGGTAACGGCCTTCCACCGCGCGTTGCAGGCAATGGCCGAACTCCACCAGCACTGCATCGCCGGCGCGATGGCCATAGGTATCGTTGATCCGTTTGAAGCCATCCAGATCCAGGAACATCACCGCCACCGCACGCTGCAACTGTTGCGCCTGCAGCACTGCTGCCTGCAGCGCCTCGGTCCAGGCGTGACGGTTGGGCAGGCCGGTCAGCGCATCGCGGGTGGCGCGCTCGTGCATCAGGCGGTGCAGTGTCTTGTGTGCGGTCACGTCCTGCGCCATGAGGAAAAACCCGTGTGCGCCGGCCAGCATGCGCCCGGTTTCCGGCACCAGGGTGATCTCGACATCGCGCGCGCTGCTTCCCACATGCAATACATGTTCGAAACTGGCGCGTTGCCCCTCGGCCACTTGCGCCAATGCGGTGCGTGCGGCCGCACCGAGCGGAGCGCCGAGCAGACGCGTGATCGTCGAGCCGACCAGGCTGGCCGGCTCGACGCCCAACCAATCGCGGTGCGCTTCATTGGCGAACAGGCAGCGTTGGCTGGCATCGAACTGGCTGACCAGCGCCGGGGTCGCGTCGCTGATCGCACGCAGGCGCGCTTCGCTTTCGGCCAACCGCTCGGCGGCCACATGGCGCTCGGTGACATCCTGGATCTGCGAGACGAAATGCACCGGCGCACCGCTGCCATCGCGCACCAGCGACACCGACAACTGCGCCCAGATCACCGCGCCCTGCTGGCTGATGTAACGCTTGCCCAGGCTGTAGCTATCGCGCTTGCCGTCGATCAGGTCCTGTACCAGTTGCAGGTCCATCTGCAGATCGTCGGGATGGGTGATCTGTTGAAAGGTCGTGCGCAGCAACTGCTCGCGCGGATAGCCGAGGATGCTGCACAAGGATGGATTGACGTCGCGCCAGGCGCCGTCCAGCGAGACGATCGCCATGCCCTGCGGCGCGGTTTCGAAGGCGCCGGTGAAGCGTTCGGCGGCCAGCTGCGCGGCGGCCTGCGCCTGCAATTCGGCGGTCACGTCGATGGCCATCGCCAGATACCCGGCCAGGCCCTGCTGCGCATCCTGGATGACGTTGAAACACAGCCGCACGCGACGCAGATCGCCGTCCTTGCCCACCAGCGTCCAGAGTTCTTCGGCCAGCACATCGCCGGCGGCGGCCGCAGCCAGTTTTACGTACGACGGTGGCGACAACGCCAGCGTGGCCATGTGGCGCTCCAGCTCGGCCGGCAGATGGAACTGCGCCGGACAGCTGCCCAGCACTTCATCGGCCGCGTACCCCAGCAGTTGTTCGGCACCGGGATTGAACAGCTCGATGCGCCCTTGCGGATCGAAGGCGATGATCGCCACGTCCTGCGAGGCATCCACCAGCGCCTGCAGCCGCGCGCGCTCGGCAGACAGCGCCGCCGATGCATCCCGGAGCTGGGTGATGTCGTGCATGACGCACACCGCGCCCAACGGTGTGCCCTTGTCGCCGACCACCGGGTCCGCATTGCACAGCACGCTGCGCGCCGGCTGGCCGTTGGCACGGATCACCAGTTCGGCATTGCGCACGTGTTCGCCGCGCCAGGCGCGCAACAGCGGAATGGCCTCGGTGGGCAACAGGTTGTTGCCGTCGGCCGTATAAAGATCGAAATGCTGCGCCCATTGCGCCGGTGGCAGCACGCGTGGGTCGGTGCCATGCCATTGCCGCGCGGCATGGTTGAACTCGCGCAGTAGCCCGTCGGTGCCGCAGGCCACCACGCCGTCGGACATGGCTTCCAGCAACATGCTCAAGGTCTGCCGCTGCGCCTGTGCATCGAGGCGGTCGCGGCGCGCTTCGAGCTGGTTGGCGGCCTGGCGTGCGAGGCGGATCAAGGCCTGCTTCTGGTGTTCGTCGAGCAAGCGCGATTCGGTACTGAGCGTGCACAAGGTGCCGTAGGCGTAGCCTTCGCGCCCGATCAGCGGCACGCCAACGTACGAGCGCACACCCGGCGCAGCAGTCACCAGCGGGTTGTTGACGAAGCGCGGGTCGGCCGCGGCATCGGGCACTTCCATCAGCTCACTGCCCATCACCGCGTACGAGCAAAACGACACGCTGCGCGGGGTGCCCTCCAGATCGGTACCGCAGCGCGCCTTGAACCATTGGCGGTCGGCATCGAGCAAGGACACCATTGCCATCGAGGCGCCGGCGACATGCGCCGCCAGCCAGGCGATATCGTCGAACTCGGGCTCGGCCTCGGTGTCCAGCATTCCCAACCGGCGCACCGCGTCCACGCGCAAGGCGTCGTCGGCGGGAATCGGTACGGGCGGCAACAGGACGGTCATGACGTGGTCGGTGTTCGGCATCTGGGCAAGGTAGGTCGCCCCAGGTAACGGCGAGGCGACGATCAACTTGAGCGGGCCCGGCCGTGCTCGCTTGCAGCCTTGAAGATGGTGTCGACATGCGCGAGAGGGCCGCAGCGGCCGAACCAGCAAGCCGGCATCCGTGCCAGGCGACCGAGGTGTTGCCGCCATGGCCCCTTCACCGCAGTCACGGCCGCCTGCCCCACCCCGTGCCCAACAGCATTTGCGGCGCTGCCAAGCAGCCACTACCCTCGGCCGATTGCCCCCTGCTCTGGAGTGTCACATGCTGCGTCCGCTGTCCCTGTTGATCGCCGGTGCGCTTGGTGTCGCCGCCGGTACCGTTGCCCCCGCCGTCGCTGCCGCCCCGGCCAGCCTGTCCAGGAGCGCGGCCAGCAGCGCCATTCCCGACATCGCCTACACCCGCTTCACCCTGCCCAACGGCCTGACCGTGGTGGTGCACGAAGACCACAAGGCACCGGTGGTGGCGGTGAGCATCTGGTACCACATCGGTTCGGGCGACGAGCCGGCCGGCAAGACCGGTTTTGCGCATCTGTTCGAGCACCTGATGTTCTCCGGCTCGGAGAACAACAAGGGCAGTTTCTTTGCGCCGCTGGAACAGGTCGGCACCACCGACATGAACGGCACCACCTGGTTCGACCGCACCAACTATTTCGAAACCGTGCCGACCACCGCGCTGGACACCGCGCTATGGCTGGAATCGGACCGCATGGGCCACCTGCTCGGCGCCATCGGCCAGCAGGAACTCGACACCCAGCGCGGCGTGGTACAGAACGAAAAGCGCCAGGGCGAGAACCGCCCGTATGGCCGCGTGGACCAGAACATCCTGTCCAACCTGTTCCCGGCCAACCACCCCTACCAGCACGACACCATCGGCTCGATGGAAGACCTGGACGCGGCCTCGCTGGCCGACGTCAAACAGTGGTTCAACGACAATTACGGCGCCGCCAACACCACCCTGGTGCTGGCCGGCGACATCACCGTGGCGCAGGCGCGTGCCAAGGCGCTGCAGTATTTCGGCGACATCCCGTCCGGCAAGCCGGTGGCGCGCCAGCAGCCGTGGGTGACCCCGCTGGCCGCGCAGAAGCGTGGCGTGCAGCAGGACCATGTCTCGCAGCCGCGCATCTACCGTACCTGGGCCGCGCCGCAGTTGGGCACCGACGACATGATCCAGCTGGATCTGGCCACCACCGTGCTGGGCGGCGGCAAGACCTCGCGGCTGTATCAGCGCCTGGTCTACCAGGACAAGCTGGTCGATGACGTGTCCGCGTCGGTGCAGCCGTTTGCGTTGTCCAGCCAGGTGCAGATCCAGGCCGACGTGAAGGACGGCGTGGACCCGGCCAAGGTCGAGGCGATCATCGACGAAGAGCTCAAGAAGTTCATCGCCCAAGGCCCGACCGCCGACGAATTGCAGCGCGCGCAGGTGGCCTACCGCGCCGGCTTCGTGCGCGGGCTGGAAAAGGTCGGCGGCTTCGGTGGCAAGGCGGTGATCCTGGCCGAGGGCCAGGTCTACCGCGGCGACCCGGGCGCCTACAAGCAGGATCTGCAGCGCGGCCAGGCCGCCACCGTGGACAGCATCAAGCAGGCGTCGGCCACTTGGTTCGGCAAGGGCGACTACCTGCTGACCGTGCTGCCGGCCGGCAAAAACTTCGACCCGGCCGCCGAAGACAAGGCCGTGGTTGCGCGTGGCGAAGAAGCCGGCAAGCCGGCGCCAAAGCTGCCGGCCGCAGGCAAGTACACCGTCGCCGCTTCCAACGTGGATCGCAGCAAGGGGGTGCCCAAAACCACCCAGTTCCCCGACCTGAGCTTCCCCAAACTGCAGCGCGGCAAGTTGAAGAACGGCATCGAGGTGGTCCTGGCCGAGCGCCACACCATTCCGGTCACCCAGGTCGAGTTGCTGTTCGACGCCGGTTATGCCGCCGACCAGGGCAGCAAGCTCGGTACCGCCAGCTTCAGCGCCGCGCTGATGAACGAAAGCACTGCCGCGCTGGATTCGGTGGAAGTCGCCCAGCGCAAGCAGCGCCTGGGCGCGATTACCGGCGTCGGCTGCGATCTGGATAGCTGCAGCGCCTCGCTCAATGCCCTCAACGACCAGTTGCAGCCCTCGCTGCAGCTGTTCTCCGACATCGTGCGCAACCCGGCGTTCAAGGCTGCCGACATCGAGCGCATCCGCGGCCAGTGGCTGGCCGGCATTGCACAGGAAAAGACCCAGCCCAACAGCCTGGCGCTGCGTGCGTTGCCACCGTTGTTGTTCGGCCAGAATCATCCGTATGGCATCCCACTCACCGGCAGCGGCACCGAGGCGGCGATCAAGAGCCTCAACGCCAAGGACCTGCAGGCCTTCCACAGCCAGTGGCTGCGCCCGGACAACCTGCGCATCCTGGTGGCCGGCGATACCACGCTGGCGCAGATCATCCCGCAGCTCGATGCTGCCTTCGGCGACTGGAAGGCACCCAGCACGCCGTTGCCGAAGAAGAACCTGGCCGATGTCGCTGCGCAGCCCAAGCCGCGCGTGTATCTGATCAACCGCCCGGATGCGCCGCAGTCGGTGATTCTGGCCGGCCTGCTCGCACCGTCCACCAAGGCGCCGGACAACCTGGCGATCGGCGTGGCCAATGGCGCCTTTGGCGGCACCTTCACCTCGCGCCTGAACATGAACCTGCGCGAAAACAAGCGCTGGGCCTACGGCGCCGGCACCCGCATGCTGGATGCGCAGGGCCAGCGGCCGTACATGTTCTCCGCGCCGGTGCAGACCGACAAGACTGCCGAGTCGGCCAACGAGATCCTCAAGGAGGCCACCGCGATCATCGGCGACAAGCCGCTGACCACCGAGGAGATCGAGAAGATCAAGAACCAGCGCATCCGCGCCCTGCCCGGCAGCTTCGAAACCACTGGCGCGGTGCTGGGTGCGATCGAAGGCATGGTGCAGTTCGACCGCCCCGATGATTACGTGCAGACGCTCAAGCCGCGCCTGGAAGCGATCGACCAGCCGGCCGCGCAGACCGCCATCAAGCAGATCATCGCGCCCAACGCGATGACCTGGGTGATCGTGGGCGACCTGAAGAAGATCGAAGCCCCGGTGCGTGCGCTCAAGCTGGGCGAGGTGCAGGTGCTGGACGTGGACGGCAAGCCGGTCAAGCGCTGATCCTGCCTGTCGCACCGGGTGCGCTGCGTGCGGCGCGCCCGGTGCCAACCCGGGCACGGGGCGATACACGCGCAGCAGCAAGCCCATCGCCACGCAGGTCATCAGCACCGACGAACCGCCGGAGGAGATCAGGGGCAGGGCCAGACACGGTGTACGCGTTGACGCGATGGCCGCGGTTGTCGGGAATTTCGGCAGCTGCGGCGCAGTGTCGCCGCTGCAACCAATTCTGGTCAGCGCCCGCAATCGGGTTCGACGGAGCCAGGGCACAGCTCGCGCATCAGCGCGCAGCGCGATCCTGTCGCGCGATCTACTTGCCGGATCGCGATCCGGCGGGCGTAGCCGGTACGCGCATCTTCATTGCCACGCGTGCCTGCAGGTTGCGCTGTTCGATTCCTCTCCGAACACCAGTCGTTTCCGAACACGAGTCGTTTGCTTATGAGCCACCTTCACTTCTCTCCCAGGCCGCGCACATGCGTGCGGCCGCATCCACGCCGCATTACCGGCCCTGCCGGTATCCTGGCGGCTTCCTCGTTCGCGCTCGCCTGGCTTATTCGATGAAAGACATGCCCCTGGCTGACGAAGCCTCTCGCCAACAGGTCCTGGATGGCTATCGCATTGTCGACAGCCTGCCCGAGGACACCTATCAGGACGTCGTGCAGGTCGCAGCCTCCCTGTGCGACACACCGATTGCGCTGATGTCGCTGGTGGATCGCGACCGCCAATGGTTCAAGGCCCAGTTGGGCCTGGGCCTGCAGAAGACCGACCGCAGCCAGGCAGTGTGCGACCACGCCATCCGCAGCCCCGAGCAGCTGATGGAAGTCTCCGACCTGCGCCAGGACAGCCGGTTTGCCGATATCTCGGTGGTCACCGGCGACACCGGCGCGCGCTTCTATGCGGGCATGCCGCTGGTCACCTCCGACGGTGTGGCACTGGGCACGGTGTGCGTGCTCGACACCGAGCCACGCACGCTCACCGACATCCAACGCACCGGCCTGCAGGCGCTCGCGCGCGTGGCCATGCGCCTGCTCGACGAGCGCAAGCGCGAACTGCAACTCGAACGCGATGCCATCCTGCAACCGGCCGCCCCGGTCGCCAGCCAGGCCGTTGCCGACACCGGCTACCACCTGGTGATACTGGAAGTGCAGGAATTGGCCGCACTGGCCGAACGCCAGAGCGAGCGCCTGCTTGGTCGCACCTTGCAGCAACTCGACCAGGCGTTCGCCGCCCTGGTGCAGGGGCCGGGCAACAGCATCGACCGCGTCACCGACAGCGCGGAATTCATTGCCGTGCTACGTGGCCCGGATGCCGAACGCACGCTGCAACGCCTGCGCGAAATCGCCCAGCAGCAACATGCGCTGGGCCTGACAGTGTTGTTGGGCGAAGCGCAATCCACCAGCGTGGACGAGGCCATCGGCCAGGTCTTTCTGCGCGCCGAGGTTGCGTTGAGCGCGGAGAAGGATCGTTACCGGCAGAGCCTGGCGTAGGCACTGCTTTGCAACCGTACCCGCACCCACCTCGCCCGACTGATTGGCTCTCCAATCGCCATGGTCACCAGCCGCTGACGCGTCAGTGCGCCACCACCACTCACCCCACCGCGCACTGCTTCAATTGCCGGTCCGCGTACCACAGCGCGCGGCGGGCGAGGTCATAGGCGCTGTCGGCCTGGCGCGGCAACATCTGCGCGGCCATCACCGGGTCGGCGCCGTTGTTCAAGGCGTGCTCGGCACGCTCCAGATCGCCCAGATGCGTGCGCACCGGCGATAGCAGCGACGTGCGCCTGGATGCGTCGCAGCGCGCGCTGCGTTGCTCCAGCGCCGCCAGGGCCTCGCGGATGCGGCGGCTGGCTTCGCCCTTGAGATCCGGCGGCGTTTCGTGCGCGATCGGCGCCGATTTGTACGCGTCGCCGGTCGCTTCGCTGCCCATTTCGGCCTGATTGCCGGCCAGCGCAGGATTGAAGCGCACATCCGGCGGCGGGCGGGCCTTGGCAACCTGGGTCTGCGGCCCATTGAGCATGTCGTTGAACTTCTTCATGCCGCGATTCATTTCCTGCATCGCCACATCGCCCAGCGTGCCGTCGCTCTTCCAGTCCTTGGCGAAGCGGGTGTCCTGGTACTGCACCGGGTTGACCCGCTCCATCACGTTGCGCGCCTTGCCCTGCGCGCGCGCGTCGGTCATGCCCGGCGGCACCGCGCTGCCGGTCTGCGCCATCGGGTCCACCTGCGCCATGCGCAGCCGTCCTTCGCGGGTATACAGCTGAGCCGCCATGGCGTCGCTGGCGGGCGCATTGGCTGCCGCCACCTGCCGCTGCGGTGGTGGGGTACGCGTGGGTGGCGGCGCCGTGCGCGCAGCCGATGACGCCGCAGCGCGCGGTTTGCGCTCGGGCTCCTGCGGCGGTTCCTGCGGTGCCGGCGGCGTCTGTTGCGGCCGCGGCACGAAATACACCTGCAAACTGTCGTCGTGTTGCACGGTTTCGCGCGGCGGCGGCATGTACAGCAACAGGCAGGCAAGAAAGAACAGGATGGCGCCCGTGCATGCGACAGCGGCGACATGCGGGACAAGCGCTTCCTTCCTGCGGGTAATCACAATGCGGGAGACCGATGAAATGAGAGTGCGGATGCCACACCCGAACCCCGGTGTGGGGCATGCAAATCTAGCGGGCGCAGCGCAGGCGCGCGTTTGAAATTCGTTGTCTGGCCGGAAAGGGCCAGCCGCCATTCACATTGCGCGGCAGGCGGGCGCACGCGGATTGGCTGCACGTATGCACGCGGGAATCGCACGGCCACTGAGCGCAGCCGGCGAACGCGCGCCCACGGTGCCTTGCGGATGCACCCGGATGCGCTGCAGCACTGAATTCTTGATGATGTCACCCACGCTGGCATGTGGTCTGGTCGAGCCGTGCATCGGCGGCCAGCATCGCGGGCGCGGCGACAGTCCGTCACCTTTCCTGTGGCGCGCCGCTTGCAACGACCGGGGCGCACGGACGCTGATGCGGCATCGCTCAAGCTGCCTGGATCCGCGCCGATACGGCTGGATTGATGCAAGTGACGGCAACACGCCGGATCAGCTTGCTGAATCCAGTCGTCTCCGCGCGAAGCCTGTCGGCGTGCCGGCACCCTCGACCGGTCCCGCCCGCCACTTCGGTCGTTTACCATGCCCTACGCCACTGCCCGTTCTGGAGATGTCATGAGTTCTGCCGCGCCCCCGTGCTGCACGTCGCTGCTTGGCCTGTCGCTGAGCATGTTTGTCGCGCCATGCACGCTGACTGCCGCGCCGCTGGACACTCCTGTCGTCAACGCGCCGGCGTCCACGCCGCCCACGCCCGATGTGGCCTACCCGGAACTGTTTCAGGCCGTGCAGCGCGGCGAGCTGTTCGACGATCAGAAGCATTTCGTCGACTTCCTGCCGCTGCGCGACCCGGCGTTGATCAACGCCGACTATCTGGCCCAGCACGACCACCCCGGTTTCGACCTGCGCAAGTTCGTGGACGCCAATTTCGAAGAGTCGCCGCCGGTGCAGACCGACGCGATCCGCCAGGACACCGCGCTGCGCGAGCACATCGACCTGCTGTGGCCCAAGCTGGTGCGCAGCCAGAACCACGTGCCGCCGCACAGCAGCCTGCTGGCGCTACCGCACCCGTACGTGGTGCCGGGCGGGCGCTTCCGCGAGGTGTATTACTGGGATTCCTACTTCACCATGCTGGGCCTGGTGAAGAGCGGCGAGACCACGCTCAGCCGCCAGATGCTGGACAACTTCGCCTACCTGATCGACACCTTCGGGCATATCCCCAACGGCAACCGCACCTACTACCTCAGCCGCTCGCAACCGCCGTTCTTCTCCTACATGGTGGAGCTGCAGGCCGGCGTGGAAGGCGAGGCGGTGTATCAGCGTTACCTGCCGCAACTGCAAAAGGAATACACCTACTGGATGCAGGGCAGCGATGACCTGCAGCCCGGCCAGGCGGCGCGCCATGTGGTGCGCCTGGCCGACGGCAGTGTGCTCAACCGTTATTGGGACGAGCGCGACACGCCGCGCCCGGAAGCCTGGCTGCACGACACCCGCACCGCCGCCGAAGTCACCGATCGCCCGGCCGCCGAGGTCTACCGCGACCTGCGTGCCGGTGCGGAGAGCGGCTGGGACTACACCAGCCGCTGGCTGGCCGACGGCCAGAACCTGCGCACCATCCGCACCACTGCCATCATCCCGATCGACCTCAACAGCCTGCTCTACCACCTGGAACGCACCCTGGCCCAGGCCTGCGCGCAACCCGGCGCAGACTGCACGCGCGATTACGCCGCGCTCGCGCAGCAGCGCAAGCAGGCCCTCGACGCGCATCTGTGGAACAAGGCCGGCTACTACGCCGACTACGACTGGCAGACGCGCACGCTGAGCGACCAGGTCACCGCCGCGGCGCTGTATCCGCTGTTCGCCGGTCTGGCGTCGGACGATCACGCCAAGCGCACTGCCGGCACCGTGCGCAAAACGCTGCTGCGCCCGGGCGGCCTGGCCACCACCGCAGTGAAGACCGGCCAGCAATGGGACGAACCCAACGGCTGGGCGCCGCTGCAATGGGTGGCCGTGGACGGCCTGCGCCGCTATGGCGAAGACGCGCTGGCACGCACCATCGGCGAACGCTTCCTCGCCCAGGTACAGGCGCTGTTCGCACGCGAACACAAGCTGGTCGAAAAATACGGCCTGGAAACCGATGCAGCCGGCGGCGGCGGTGGCGAATACGCCCTGCAGGACGGCTTCGGCTGGACAAATGGCGTCACCTTGATGCTGTTGAACTTGTATCCAGGCAAGGCGGCCAAGGCGGCGCCGGCAAGGCGCGTGCGCAAGCCCGAAGCGGCAACGCGCTGAATGTCTGGACCCACCCTCCTTGTAGAGAGGGTGGGAAGCAAACAGTTCGGCTATCCACCGGATGTACCCACATCAGTCTCAGGTTCTTCTGGTGTCCTTGTCAGTGGCCCCAGAGATTTTTGATTAGACGAGACTTTCAGTGGATCCCATATAGCTAGTCGATGACCCGAACCAATACCGAAAACACTAGCTGCAGATACTTTTTCTGGAATTGAGTCATTCTTTTCAGCATATTTGTCTACCGCTCGCTGCAAAAGAGATGATGCACCGGCATTGCAGTTTCCTACCTTGTCAGATTGATGAGGTGGCAGCCGCTTAAATCTTGGGGTGGATGCGACCAGATGATCACGAATCTGGGGGGTAGCTCTCGGTTTAGAGAGTTCAGAGGGGACCCCGCTTCCATCGCGACCCAGCAGCTCGTCCTGGTAAAGACGATGAAGCATGAATTGTCGCTTGGCTTCTAATAAGTCAATACTATCTACCTCACGTATTTGCTTCAGCCTAACCTTGCGCCGGATATCTTTGGGAAAGCTCTCAAACGCTCTAAGATCCCGCTCGGGTGCGGCTGGCTTTGCGGCTCGGTAATCATCGGAAATTTTTGGCCACATTTCCATCGTAGACTTGGGCAAAAGACGATATATGGAAGAAATCTCAGCATTCAGCACCAACTGATCGACTTCCCCTCCCCTGACTCGAGAATATGCATTGTAAAATTCCTCGCGACTAGCAAAGGACTCACCAGCTAGTGCAGAAATCGCTGCCCGGATAGGCTCCGACAACTTGGAGCCGACCTTCGTATTTTCCCCAGCGACAAGGCGAGCGAGCAGCTTGTCATCGAGAACAACAGGGCCACGTTTCGGATCGCCCCCAACTCCATATAAAGTCGCACCGCTTTTACGTCCCCGGTCTGGGTCACCAGCGACGATGTAACCATGCGTAGGAATCACGTAACCCCGCGTATTCCTGTTGACGTAATACACAGGAACACTACGCAGTACATCAGTACCTCTAAATTTTAGCTCCTGAAGTACTGTCTCAAAGGCTTCCCGCCTTTTTCCTTCTGGGAGCAGCGGGAACTTACCGGGATGTCGTGCATCTACCACTTGTCCATCTTCGTCGCAGCGGAAGTCGATCAAGGCTGTTTTTTCATTGACAACACGCGTAGCCCTCATCCAGCCATCGCCTAGATCGAGCATCGTTGCACCCGGCCGACCGTTTCCATCAGCCATAAATGCGACGAAAGCCTGAACGCGAGATTCGGGATCCCGCATACCCAATAAGGATTCAATCTTGTGTCCGATTTTACCGAAAACTCCAGAAGCCTGAGTCCAATTGACACGCTTTTTTTCTGAATGAAGATCACAGTGCTGCTTACCGCTTAATCCGCCCTTTAATTGCACCGTGCGACTTTCAGAATAGCCAGGAGATGCACGTCTGGGAGCAGTACCTAGACCTTCAAAATGAGATTTGTCAGAATTTAAATCCTTGCCAGGAAGGCCTTCGGCTGAGGAAGAAGATGCATCGCTAACAATACCTTCAGTAGCATTGGAAAAATTCATAGACCTCTGATGGCTATTTCTAATATCCATAATATATTACCTAAGTTATTAACCCGATAATTAAAATTGTTGTGATCCGCGTAATAATAGATCAGCGAATAAAGAATAAATCTCCCACGTAGAAATGTGCCATTGCATGCGCAAATTCATCAAGTTGAGCGAACGTACTCGGCTCTGCGCCGTCGAGATGGCCTGCATTCTTTGCGTCGGAGTCTACGAACGCAGGCGCCTCATCGAACCGCCGCGTATCATGCGCACTCTTTCACTCCAGGACGGACCCATGGCCGTACGCACGCTCAACGAATTTCTCGCCCATTCCAAGGAAAAGGACGTCAGCCCCGATCCGTTCGAACTGGAAAACCCGCACCTGCTGGAAGTGCGCCTCAACGGCATGGCGTGGTCCAAGGCCGGCGCCATGGTGGCGCGCACCGGCAACGTCAAGTTCACCCGCGAGGGACTGCTGGAGCAGGGCCTGGGCAATCTGCTGAAAAAAGCCGTCAGCGGCGAAGGCATGCAGCTGATGAAGGCCGAAGGCCAGGGCCGCGTGTATCTGGCCGACCTCGGCAAGCTGGTCACGCTGCTGCGCCTGAATGGCGAGGCGATCTTCGTCAACGGCAACGACGTGCTGGCGTTCGAGTCGGGCGTCGAGCACAAGATCAGCATGATGCGCAAAGTGGCCGGCATGCTGTCCGGCGGCCTGTTCAACGTGCGCCTGAGCGGCCACGGCATCGTGGCGATCACCTCGCATTACGAGCCGCTGACCCTGCCGGTCACCGCTGCCAGCGGCCCGGTGTTCACCGACCCCAACGCCACCGTCGCCTGGTCGGGCACGCTGACCCCGGAGCTGGTCACCGACGTGTCGATCGGCACGCTGTTCGGCCGCGGCTCGGGCGAAAGCCTGCAGATGCGCTTTGCCGGCGAAGGCTGGGTGGTGGTGCAGCCCTACGAAGAAGCCAGTTTTCAGGCCAAGGGCTGATGCTGTCGTGCCCGGCTGCGCGCTGCGTGGCCGGGCAACTGACTGGCACCGACGTCATGCGCAAAGCTGCGTACATGGTTTGCCGAACCTGAAGTCCTGGCGCGTCGGTTCCGTCGAATCTGCTTGGCTGCTCTGCTTGACCAGGTCCGCACCTGCGCGCCTCACACCCACCCGCGCTTGCGAAACCATGCCAGCGGAATCACCACGCTCAGCGCGATCACGCCCAGCGCCCAGAAGTAGGCATCATGTGCCTTGAGCTCGGGCATGTAGGCGAAGTTCATGCCCCAGATGCCGACCAGCACGGTGGGCGGGATGCCGACCACCGACGCCACCGCCATCACCTTCATCACGTTGTTCTGGTCCATGTTGATCATGCCCAGCACGCTGTCGAGCAGGAACTCGATGCGGTCGTCCATGTGCTGCTGGAATTCGCTCAAGGTGGTCAGGTCCTTGTGCAGCAGGGTGATGCGTTTGGCCGCATCGGCGCCGAACCAGTCCGGCGTGGCGCCATCCAGATAGGTGACCAGACGCAGCAGGCCCTGCCCGGCGTTGTGCAGGCCGCCGAGCTGGCGGCCCATGCCGCCGACCTGGTGCAGCATGCGTTCCAGATCCTTGGTCTTGTGCGGGTTGTCGAACACCAGCCGCGTGGTGTCGGTGACCGCCGCTTCGAGCGCTTCCAGGCGGTCTGCCAACCGCCCGACCAATTGGTCGAACATGCGCAGCAGCAGGTCGTCCGCACTATGGCAGGGCTCGTGCTCCAGGCGCGCGGCCAATGCCTCCAGCGAGCCGATGCGCTGCTCGCGCTGGGTCACCAGCATGGTCGGCGACAGCGCAAACCCCAGCGGCGCCGTGGGGCCGTCGTCATCCTGGAACCGCGGCACATTGAGAAACAGCACATCGCCCTGGCGGCGCACCCGGCTGCTGAATTCGATCTCGCCAATCGCCGCGCGATCGGGCAACGCAAAGCCGACTTTTTCGGCAGCTTGCGCCAGCTCCTGCGGGCTCGGCTGGCACAGGTCCACCCAGCAGCCCTGCGCGTGGTGAGTTCCGGCAATCGGGTGGATCGTGATCATGCGGCAGGCCGTGGCGATGGATGGCGGCGAGCATCCGGCCCCGCTCCATCGCCGTCAACGCCACCCCACACGCACGCTCAGCTACCAGTGGCCTTCATCGTGGCGCCGTGCAGCCGCGGTGCGGCCAGGCGGTAAGGGGCCGCTGCGCAGCGACCGAACCTGCGAGCCCTTCGGCAGTGCACGTGCCGGTGCGTGCGCTGGCAATGCCGTGCCGCCCGGGCACTGCCGGCATGCCGGAGCGCGCCGGCAGTGTCACGCCTCTGGCTCAGGCGCGCGCCTGCCGCCCCTTCACCGCATACCCGATCGCCAGGATCAGGAACCACACCGGGCTGGCCAGCAACGCCTGCCGCGTGTCGGCCTGCAAGGTCAGCAGCACGATGACGAAGGCGAAGAACGCCAGGCACACGTAACACATCAAAACACCGCCCGGCATCTTGAAGTGCGAGGCGGCGTGCTGCTCTGGCCGCTTGCGGCGATAGGCGATGTAGGCGCACAGGATCAGCGACCACACGAACATGAAGAGTACCGCCGACAACGTGGTGACCAGCGTAAATGCAGTGACAAGGTTGGGGATCAGGTACACCAGCATCGCGCCCAGCAGCAGGCACACGCAGGAGAACAGCAACCCGCGTGCCGGCACTGCCGCACGCGAGAGCTTGGCAAAGCCCTTCGGTGCATGCTGTTCTTCGGCCAGGCCGTAGAGCATGCGGCTGGTGGAGAAGATGCCGCTATTTGCCGACGAGGTGGCCGAGGTCAGCACCACGAAGTTGATCAGGCTTGCCGCGGCCGGCACGCCGGCCAGCACGAACAGCTCCACGAACGGGCTCTTGTCGGCCACCACCTGCCGCCACGGCGTTACCGCCATGATTGCGATCAGGGCAAGCACATAGAAGATCAGGATCCGCACCGGAATCGAATTGATCGCCTTGGGCAGGTTACGGCGCGGGTCGGCGGTTTCTGCAGCGGTGGTACCGACCAGTTCGATGCCGACGAAGGCGAACACTGCAATCTGGAAGCCGGCAAAGAACCCGCCGATGCCCATCGGGAACATGCCGCCGTCGTTCCACAGATTCGACAGCGAGGCCACGTTGCCCGACGGCGAACGGAAGCCCCAGGCCACCAGGCCGCCGCCGGTGATGATCAACGCGGCGATGGCGACGATCTTGATCAGCGCAAACCAGAATTCCATCTCGCCAAACAGCTTCACCGTGACCAGATTCAATGCAAGCAGCAACAGCACGCAGGCGATGGCTGGTATCCACGGCGCCAATCCGGGAAACCAGAACTGCGCGTAGGCCGCAATGGCGATGACATCTGCAATGGCGGTGATGATCCAGCAGAACCAGTACGTCCACCCGCAGAAAAACCCGGCCCACGGCCCGAGCAGATCGGTGGAGAAATCGATGAACGACTTGTACTCCAGGTTGGACAGCAGCAGCTCGCCCATTGCGCGCATCACGAAGAACAACATCGCGCCGATGATGAGATAGACGAACAGGATCGATGGCCCGGCCAGGCTGATCGTCTTGCCCGAGCCCATGAACAGGCCGGTGCCGATCGCCCCGCCAATGGCGATCAGCTGCAGATGGCGATTGGACAGGCTGCGTTGCAGATGAGCGGGCGCGGACGGGTCGGACATGGGCACGGCACCTGCAAGTGAACAAGCCGTCAAAAATACGAGATTGCGGCAGCGCGCACCAGGGGGCGCATTGCGACAGCCACCAAGCGCTGGATGCGCCCGCATACGCTTGGCGCGGTGCCCCATCGTGGTGCGTTGGTAGCCGTACGCCGTCCTCTGTCTCGCCACGCTGAGATGGGCGCGTTTGCGCTGCGGTCGTTGGGCGCAATGACTGCCCATTGCAAGCAAAGCGCACCTGCCGGCGTGCAGATTGTGCGTACGCGCAAACAGCGGCATGTGTGCTGCTTGGCCTGCAGCGCCCGATACACGGGCACCACGCGACCGTGTGCAGGTGATCGCTCCGATAGCGGAGCACCGCATGACGCGCTGCCCCACAACACGCACTGCAGCGCCGCATGTAGCGCGCCACGAATGCAGCCTGCTCGTCAGATGGCACGCATGCCGCGCGCAAACAGCGACCCCCATTCCAGTGCGGCCGCCTGCATCAGCCAAGCGCCACGCTCCTGCCCGCTTCCTTGACTGCGCGCACGGACCGCGGGGGGCGTTTGCTGGTCTCCTGCGCGGGCCCTTCCCACAGGAGACTCCCATGCAATCCCATTCTCGCCTGCTGCTCGTGCTGGCGCTGCTGGCACCCGTCACCGCGCTGGCCGTGCAGGTCGATGCACACGGACGCATCGTCGACACGCGCGGCCAGACGCTGCAGATCCGCGGCGTCACCTGGCCCGGCTTCGATCGCGCAACGCATGTGGCCGCCGGCTTGCAAGGCAACACGCTGCAGCAGCTGTTGGATCAACTGCAGGCCGCCGACATCAACGCGCTGCGCCTGCCGGTCTGTGCAGCGACACTGCAGGCCGCCAAGGTAGCCGCCACCGATGTTGCCGGCGAGCCAACGCTGCGCGGGCTGAATTCCGTGCAGGTGCTCGACGCCGTCGTACGCGCCAGCACCCAACGCGGCATGCAGGTGATGTTCGCCTTCGCCGATGCCGGTTGCGACGACAGCGCGCCGCAGCTGAGCACGCAGCAACAGGCCTGGATCGACGGCCTCACCACGCTCGCGCGCCGCTATGGCAAGACCGCCGGCGTCATCGGTCTCGACCTGGGCAGCAGCGGGTATCGCAACGCCACGTGGGCAGGTACCGCTGCGGAGGCGGACTGGAATCGCGTTGCCACGCGCGCGGCAACGGCGGTATTGCAACAGGCGCCAGGCTGGATGATCGGCGTGGAAGGTGTGGGCAACAACGCGGTGTGCAGCGACTCGGCGCGCAAGGCCGCCGGCAGCAATCTGCAGCCGCTTGCCTGCGTGCCGCCGCGCATTCCCGCCGCGCATCTGGTGCTGATGCCCAAGCTGGCAGGGCCGGACCGCGATGCGGCCGATGCGTTTGCAGCCAACGATTTCGCCAGCGCATTGCCTGCCACCTGGCAACGCGACTTCGGTCAGTTCGCAGCCGATCGCGCTGTGGTGCCGGTCAGCATCGGTGGCGGCCTGGGCGATGGCGACCCGCGCGACCCGGCGTGGCAGCACGCATTGAGCAGCTATCTGGCCACCAACGGCATGCGCAGTGCCTTTCTCGGTAGTTGGGAAGTGGGCAACGCCAACAACGGCGGCCTGCTCGCCCGCGATGGCACACCGCGCGCAGACAAACTGCAGGTGCTGCAGCAGGCCTGGGGCATCTCGGCAGCCACCGCTGCGACAGCGGCCGCGAAGACGGCGCGCACGGCCGATGCCAGCAAGGCCAGCAAGGCCAGCACCTGGAACAGCACCTTCAGCGGCACTGCAACCTATACCGGCTCCGGCTATTCCGGCGGCGCGCTGTTACTGGATCCGATCCCGAGCACCGCGTTCATCACTGCGCTCAACCCCACGCAATTGAACTTCGGCGGCGTCAAGGCTGCACTGGCAGGCGCCTATCTGGAAGTGACCGGCCCCAAGGGCAAGACCACCGTATACGTCACCGACCTCTACCCCGAAGGCGCATCCGGTGGGCTGGACCTGTCGCACAATGCCTTCGCGGCAATTGGCAACATGGTGGACGGGCGCATCCCGATCAGCTGGAAAGTGGTGCGCGCGCCGATCACCGGCAACGTGCAATACCGCATCAAGGAAGGCAGCTCGCGCTGGTGGGCGGCGATCCAGGTGCGCAATCATGCTTACCCGGTGGTAAAGTTTGAAGTGAAACAGGGCAGCACGTGGAAGAGCCTGCAGAAGATGGACTACAACCATTTCCTTGGCGAACAACTCGGCAACCAACCCTTGTCCATCCGCATCACCGACATTCGCGGCAAGGTCATCGCCGACACGATTCCCGCATTGCCGGAAGACGGCAGCAAACCGGCGTATTTCGAGCCGGGGCATGTGCAGTTTCCATGAGCCGGCTACAGGCTATTTCAGGCATGTTGCCGCCCAGACGCTTTTCAAAGATGGAAACTCAAAGATGGAAACCCTCTAGGAGTTAGCAAGAAGACTTTCCACGTTTGAAAACATCCTGCGAACAAGTTGAGAACAACAAGTCTCCTCACAACGCGCGGCGCCTAGTCCCTCTCCCGTCGGGAGAGGGGTTGGAGTGAGGGTACGCGCGAAGCCTCATGACATCGAAGTTGCACAATCACACTCAACCACCAGCAAGCCCACCGCCCACGCGCCCGGGCAGCGCGCCAGCATCTTCCTGCTCCAGATCGCCCACCTCATCATTCAAGCCACCGCGCCGCGGCGGTTGTTCTTCCAGCGGCGTGTCTTCTTCGTTGGTATCCGGATCGGGCGTGCCATGTGCAAGCACGCCAGCCTTGACGCTGGTCATGGGCCGCGCAGTGCGTGGATTGAGGTGCATGGGTAACTCCGGTGGCGTGCGAGATGAGCGTCAACGCTAGGCCGCAGGGCGCTACAACACCGTGAGCCTGCGCACAGGGGCCGTGACATCCTGTTGACGTCGCGCGGCGAGACATCCGGCACGAGCACGATGGCCACACAACCACACGACGACCTCTCGCGCACCTGTGCTCCGCAGCAGACCGCCACTTCCAGGCCGGCAAGCGCGCCAGTCCTGGCATGCATCCAGTGGCTGTTGCAGCACACACGGCTCACGCCGCCGCTACCATGCCCACTCCCTTCCGAGAGCACGCCATGCGCTATCGCACCTGCATGGCCTTGCTAAGGCCAGCGGCGAATATCAGCGCATCGTTGGGGACTGGCGGCAGCCCCGCTAAGGAAGGCGGGATTGGAGATTGGGGATTCGCAAAGCAATAGCGGCCGTGTCGCGTCGCATCGGCCAATGCTGTTACGAATCTCCAATCCCGATTCCCCAATCCCGGCCCTCAAACAATCTTGGTCCGCCGCCACCACCGCGATACCTGTTCCTCGCGCACCAGGGTGAACAAACCAGCGCCCAGGATCAGCGCGATGCCCACCGCCATCGGCCAATCCAGATGGTCGTGAAACAGCAGGTAGCCGAAGGCGATCGCCCATAGCATCTGGCTGTATTGCGTGGGCGCCACCACGCTGACCGGGGCCATGCGCGTGGCGTACATCATGCAGATGGCGGCCAGCCCGGCGAGCAGCCCGTAGCCTGCCAGCAGGCCCCACTGGTACAGCGTGGGCCAGACGAAGCTCGGCAGCATCATGATGCCGCCCATCACCAACGGGCCGATCACACCGGCGCCATACAAGGTCAATCGTTTCTCGCTGTGCCCGGCCATGCGCAAGGTGATCACCGAAATGGCGCCGACCAGGCCGCACACGATCGCCGCCACATGCCCGTGGGTAAGATGACGAAAGCCGGGGCGCAGCACGATCAACACGCCGATGAAGCCGACGATCACAGCCGACCACCGCCGCCAATGCACTTCCTCCTTGAGGAACACCACCGACAGCACGGTGACGAAGATCGGCATCAGGAAGATCAGCGCGAACGCTTCGGCCATCGGCAAGGTGGTGAAGGCGATCACCGAGGTGAGGTTGCCGATGGCGCCGGTGAGTGCGCGCAACAGCCACAGTGCCGGTTGCTTGGCCATCACCAGCTCGCGCAGCTGGTCGTCGGGCTTTTTCAGGAACGGCACCGCCAGCAGCATCAGCAGCGCGCCCAGAAACAGCACTTCGTACACCGGCAGCGTGCCTTCGAGCAGCTTCACGAACGCATCGCTGATCGAATAGGCCGCATAGCAGGCGAACCCCAACAACACACCCTTCAGCATTGCCCACGCTCCACGATTGACGCCGATCGGACGAGATGTCGAAGCGGACCGCACGCAGTATGCGGTGCGGCGTGTGTCAGCGGAACGGCGCGCGCAGTCGATCCCGGCGATGCGTGCGGGCACTGCGCCGGGCCCACCGGATGCCCGGCCGCTACAGGTCGGTTACGATGCCTGTCCCGTCCTTGCATCCGTGCGGCATCGTCCGCGCGCCGCACTTAGAGCTGTCAGCCGTGCCCCATTACTCCGGCCCACTACTCATTCTCTCCGATGCCCAAGCCCTGCTTGGCGCGCGTGGAAGTGGTCTGACTCACTGGACCGGGTCGCTGGACCTTGGCCGCAGCACCGACACCGCCCAGCTCGATGCGCAGACCTGGCAATGGCGCGGCCGGGGTTACCCGTATCCAGGCAAGCTCAAGGACCGCACGCTGTACTTCTGGGATGGCGACGATTTCGCGCCGATCTCCCGCTACAGCGGCGCGCTGATCAAACTGGTGCCCACCGAGTGGGGCGCGCCGACTTTCGAGATCGACGGCATCAAGATGCTGCCATCGGCACAGCTGTCGCCATTCGAGGATGCGCGGCGCAAGGTGGCGTTGGTGGATCCGCGCGGCAAGACCGTGCTGGATACCTGCGGCGGTCTTGGCTACTTTGCGGCCTGCTGCCTGGAGGCCAGCGTGGCGCAGTTGCTCTCGTTCGAAAAGAACGCCGACGTGCTGTGGCTGCGCACGCTCAATCCATGGTCGCCGGATCCGGACGATGCGACGAGCGGTGGACGCCTGCAGCTGACCCATGCCGATATCGCGCAGCACATCACCACGCTGGCAGACGGGTCGGTCGACGCCATCCTGCATGACCCGCCGCGTTTCGGCATTGCCGGGGAGCTGTATTCGCAGGTCTTCTACGACCAGCTGGCGCGCGTGCTGCGCCGTGGCGGCCGGCTGTTCCATTACACCGGTGCGCCCAACAGACTCACCAGCGGGCGCGATGTGCCCAATGAAGTGAGCAAGCGCCTGGCCAAGGCAGGCTTCACCACGCAACTGGCGTTGGACGGTGTGCTGGCGACGCTGCCCGCGCGGCGCTGAGTGGGTCGAGTGCGCGATGCCCTCACCGCACCAGACAGTTGGCTGGTGGTTTCTTGAAGAACAGAGGGCGCCACGCCAGACCCGCTATTTGGTGCTTTTTGAAACGTGGCGCACCCACCCACTCGACTGGTCCTTGCCCGCCCACCGTCGCGGGACCTTGAGCGGCATGGATGCCGCGCCAGAGCTACATGGACGTACTTGCAGCGTGTCCCGCGATGGTGGGCGGGCAAGGGCCCTGCAGCGAGCCAGCAGATCAGGCGGCAGACCGGCGCGAAGTCGTTTTGTTGGCCGCTCTAGGCCACTGGACGGATCTGCGATGCTGCCCCGCCCTCGACACGGACGTTGCATGCGCCCCCATTTGATCGCTGTCCTGCTGGCGTCGCTGTTGCTGGTCACCGCCGCACCCGCGCGTGCGCAGACGGCATCGGCCTCGCCAAGCGCACCAGCACAGCCGATGTCGGAAGTGACCGCACGCTATCCCGTCACCACCGCCACGCTGGCGGGGCGCGTGATCCGGCTGGGCGAACGCGATGGCAGGTGCACCGTGGTGCGCGATGGCGAAGTGCTGGTACTGGGCATTGGTGCGCCGTGCTACTTCAGCATCGATCGCAAGCGTGCGGCACAAGTCCATCGCTTCCAAGGCAGCGACATCGTGCTGGTGCAGCACGCGCATCCCACCTCACAACCGGGCTGGGATGTGGCCGTGTATGGGCCTGTCTGTGCCTTCGAAGCGCAATCGGTGCGCGACGTTGGCGGCGTGCTGGAACCCGGTAGTGTCGCCAGCTCCTGGCATTGCGATCCCACCGCAGGCGCCGACCAGAAGCAGTTCGTCTACAGCTACGACACCTGGCCCATGCGCGATGCCAAGGCGCCGGCACGCAAGCGGAAAACGCCTTGATCGCTGCATGACGCTGCAAGGGCGGCGCAGCGATGCACCACCCAAGCTCGCAACCGGTATCAGCGGCGCCATCAGCGACGGCGGCAGCGTCCCTTCCAGGTCGCATACGCAAACCCACCGATGAGCGCCAGCGGCACGCAAGTCAACAGTGCGTCCCACCCGATGGAAATCCAGAAACGATGCGGATCGTTTTCGGCCAGAAAGATCCTGGCCGCTCGGCCACGGATGACGCTGACATAGCGGCCTTCCACGATCGCGTCGAGCAGCAGCCACAAGCGACCGCAGCACGCGAACACCACCAGCACAGCCACACCGCCGACCACCCAATCGGTGATGCGCGCTGTAGTGCGCGCAGGCCCAGGTTGCGGCGATGTGCGGCGTTGCTTCAAGCGGAGCTCTCGGGTCAGGACGGTGCAGTTTACGCGCACTG
This sequence comes from Xanthomonas nasturtii, assembly GCF_001660815.1. Lineage (GTDB taxonomy): Bacteria > Pseudomonadota > Gammaproteobacteria > Xanthomonadales > Xanthomonadaceae > Xanthomonas > Xanthomonas nasturtii. The sequence continues at coordinate 13,525 of NZ_LYMI01000024.1, read as the reverse complement.
ATGCTCGCCACTTCGTGCCATACAAGTCCGCCATATAAAAACCAACTGTCACGACAGATGCGTTAATCGTCGATTGAATCGATGGCCAACAGCTGCTGTAACCGCAACTGCGGCTACAGCATGCGGGATTTGAAGCTACGCCAACGCGTTGCGCGCAGTGGTCTGCTGGGCGCCAAGCACACGCACTGTCTGTCGCCCATGACGAGGCCAAACACCCCGCGCCCGCAGGTTGGCTATACAGTGATTGTGTAGCCACTCTTGCTGCAGCACGGCGCCAATGACCTTTCCCTGCAAGGTGCGCGTCAATTGCAGCAGGTACAATGGCCGCGCAGCACACTCGTACGAGTGACATGGAACGCTCCACGCTGCATTCGTCTCAGGGAAGATGGACGGCAGGGATGCACTGCGCCGTGTCTGGACGCTTCCTTGGGGTTTCGCTGGTCCGCCATGGCATTGGCGGCCGCCTCGTAACCAAGGATCTTTCCCTTTGAAGACGTTCACCACCAAGACGTTCACCACCTTCCTGCTTGTTTCTTTCAGCCTGCTGCTGGCGTCCTGCGGCGGCAGCACCGGCAGCGGTGCATCCAAGCTCTCCTCCAGCGAATACCTGCTGCACAACATCTCGGTCTGGAATGGTGCAGTGACCATCATCGACCCATGGGTCTCCGGCGATCGCGGACAGAGCCTGATCGCCGATGCCGTCGCACTCAAGCCGCTGGACAGTTACAAGACCGCACTGGGCAGCCAGCGCAAGGCACTGGCTGCCAATGCCCAGGCCAACAGCGCGGTGGCCTCCGGCGTGCCGGACAATGCCAAGGACCTCGACGCCAAGCTGACCGCCTACCTCAAGAGCGCCGATGCAATGATGGCCGCGCTCGAACGCGTCGCGGCACTGCCCAACGGCTATAGCAACACCGAGCTGGCGCCGCTGGCCACGGACCTGGAAACCGTCTCTGCCCAGCTCAACACCGACATGGCAGCCTTGAATACCGCGCAGCGCGCGTATTCCGCCGAGCACAAGATCCCGATGCAGCAAGTGCAGCAGTAAGCACGGCGTCGTTGCGCGCGCCCTGCCGGTCACTGCATGTGACGTGCGGGGCGCGCGCAGGGTGCCGACGGCCTTGCCCCGGTGCACGCACCGGCAAGCGATGCGCACCTTGAGAGCATTCGAACGCGGCATTGCGACAACGCCGATGCGGCCACGCTGCATCGGCGAACGCAGCGCGCATCAAGCGCTCAGCACACCGCCCATTGATCGCGCCCGGCGGTCTTGGCGGCATACAGCGCAAGGTCGGCCTGGCTCAGTAACGTATCCAGCCCGGCGCCCGCGCTGACGCGCACCGCGCCCATGCAGAAGCGCACCGGGTGGTCGGTGGGCAGGCCGGCGATGTCGATCGCCGCCACCGCACTGCGCAAGCGGGTAAATACCGCGGGAATCTCTTCTTCGCCGCAGCCCGGCAACACCAGCAGGAATTCTTCGCCGCCCAGGCGGCCCAGGCGATCCTGCGTGCGCAGCGCCAGCCGCGATGCACTCGCCAGCGCCTTGAGCACTGCATCGCCGGTAGCGTGCCCGTGCACGTCGTTGATCTGCTTGAAGTGGTCCAGATCGATCAAGGCCAGCATGCACGGCGTCTGCGAGCGCAAGGCCTGCTCGATCTGCTGTTGCGCCTCGGCGCGGATGGCACGCCGGTTGGGCAGGCCGGTGAGTTCGTCACGCATCGCCAGCCGCGACAGCTGGCGACGGTGGCGTGCGCCGAATGCCAGCACCACCAGCGCGCCAATCAGCAACAGGCATGCCGCGCACAACGCGATCCACAACGCGCGTTGGCCGGCTTCGCGTGCCTGCAGCGCCAGTTGCGCGGTTTCGCTGCGGCGGCGCAGTTCGGCGGTTTCGGCGCCGCGGCGTGCATCGTCATAGCGCGCCTGCAGCCGTAGCATCACGGTGTCGCGCTGGCGGTCCAGACTCTGCGCGCGCAGCGTGTTGGCGCGCTGCAGTTCCTGGTAGGCCTCGGCGTGGCGCCCTTGCGATGCCAGCGCCTGGGCGATCGCGTCGACCAGTTGCGCGCGTCGGTTCAAGGTCAGATTGGGGTCGTCGGCGGCCTTGGCGGCGATGATTTCGTCATCGAGATTGCCCGCCTTCAATGCGATCAAGGCCTGCAGCAGAACGGTGTGGCATGCCGCCACGCGAGCGATGTTGCCTTGCTTCTGCATCAGCGGCAGCGCCTCGCGCGCCATCATCAATGCGGCGGCGGCATCGCCGGTTTCGATCAGGGCTTCGCTGGCACTGGTCAACGCTGCGGCCACGCCGGCCTGGTCGCCCAGCTCGCGGCTGAGCGCCAGCGCGCGCCTGAAATGCAGCAGCGCCGCTTCGGGTTGGCGTGCCGCCAAGGCCGTGCCGAACTCGTATTCGATCAGGCTGCGCTGGAAGCGTGCCGGCTGGTCATGCAGGCGCGCAAGCGCACGCTGCAGATAGTCTTCGGTTTCGTTGTCTTCGGCGGCACGGCCACCGACGCGGCTGGCCAATGAGCCCAGTTGCGTCAGCGCATCCAGTTCCAGGGCCAGGATTTTTTCGCGTGCGGCACATTGGTAGCTGGCCTGCGCCGCGCTCCAGGATTCATCGCTGCTGCCGGAAGCGAGCATGCTCCACATGTCGACCGATTCCACTTCGCACAGCAGATCGTTGCGCCCCAGGACGCGCGCGCGTTCGCGCAGCGCTTCCAGCCGCGCCACCATCCCGCGATTGGGGTTTTCGCGCACATCGCTGAGCGCCTGCACGATGTCCAGCCACAGCTGCGCCTGCCTGGCGCTGCCGTGCAACTGGTCGAGCTTCCCGCGCGCCTGCGTGAGCACGACCTGGCGGCGTTCGTTGTCTTCCAGCGAAATGAGCACGCGTGCCTGCGTCAGCAAGGCCCAGAACTCGGCATCCACATCGTGACTGCGACGGGCCTGCTGCAGGGAAGCCTGTGCGATCTGCAACGCCGCCATGGGGTCGTCGATTGCTGCCGCTTCAATGGTCTTCCACGGCTGCGGCTGCGCCGACACCACCGCGCTGCTCAGCAACAAAACAAGCCCGGCAAGCACGCGTCGCCACCGGGTTGCCGGCATGCTCATGGAACCGTCACGGCGATAACGGGCCGCAGCGTGCGCGCGCCCTTGGGGCGCCATGTCCGCTCCGGTGGCGGCTTGCTGGTTGCTGCGGCATCTCACGCACTCCCACGGTTGGACAGCGATGGAATCGGGTGGAATCTGCGGCCAAATGGCCGTGATCCGGATGTCATGCAACTGCAATGATGACCGGCAGGCACGACGGGGCACGTGATCGACGCGCAAGGAGTCGAGCTCGTTATCGGCCAGGGTGGTCCAGTCTTGAATCGGGATGACGCCATGCGCAGCTGCCGATGCCAGGGGCCTGCATTGGCGCAGACCTGCCGCGGACGTTGTATGTGGCACGGGGTCACCAACTGCCGCGAACATGTTGCCGGGGCGCCGAGGGGCGCTCGCTGCACGAGTCAGCAGTCGTTTTCGCGCGGACAGTTGCAGCCTTCGACTCAAGATGAAAGCCCCCACAGGCGCGCCACGTAAACTGCCGCACGGCAGCTGCCGCCCCTTGTTCTTCCGGAGACGCCGTGACCTTGCCCCTTCCCCGTCTGCTCACACTGCTGACCATCGCCTTGCTGTCGGCATGCGCCACCCAGGCCCCGCGTGCGCCGCAACGCACGCCGGATGCGGTGAAGGCCGATATCGCACGGCGCCTGCCGGCGACATTGCCCGACCGCGCCGGCTGGGCCAGCGATGTGTACGTGGCGCTGTCATCGCAGGCGTTGGACACCAGCGCCGAGCACATCTGCGCGGTGCTGGCGGTGACCGAGCAGGAGTCGACCTACCAGGCCAACCCGGTGGTGCCCAACCTGGGCAAGATCGCGCGTGCGGAGATCGACCGCCGCGCGGGTGCGCACCACATCCCCGGTTTCATGGTCGATGCCGCCTTGCGCCTGGGCTCGCCGGATGGGCGCAGCTATGCCACGCGCATCGCTGCCGCGCGCACCGAGCAGGAACTGAGCCGCATCTTCGAAGACTTCACCGGCAGCGTACCGCTGGGCGCGCGCCTGTTCGACGGGCTCAACCCGGTGCACACCGCCGGGCCGATGCAGGTGAGCATCGCCTTTGCCGAACACCATGCGCAGCGCTATCCCTACCCGCCCGGCGACTCGATCCGCCACGAGGTCTTCAGCCGCCGTGGCGGGCTGTGGTTCGGCACCCAGCATCTGCTTGGGTACCCGGTCACCTACGACGCGCTGTTGTACCGCTTCGCCGATTTCAACGCCGGGTGGTACGCCAGCCGCAATGCCGCCTTCCAGGCCGCGCTGAGCAAGGCCAGCGGTATCGCGCTGACACTGGACGGCGACCTGCTCACACCCGGCGCCAGCCTGGATGCGCCCGGCAGCACCGAGCGCGCCGCGCGCAGCCTGGGCAGCCAACTGGCGATGAGCGACCGCCAGCTCCGGCGCGCACTGGAAGCCGGCAACGCGGCCGATTTCGCAGATACCGAGCTGTATCGCCAGGTGTTCGCACTGGCCGAGCGCAGCGCCGGCAAGCCGCTGCCGCGCGCCGTGCTGCCCGGCATCACCCTGGAAAGCCCAAAGATCACCCGCACGCTCACCACCGCCTGGTTTGCGCAGCGGGTGAACGAGCGCTGGAAGCGCTGCATGAGCAAGTAAGCGCGCGCGGGTGCGTCAGCTGCAGCACCTGCTCGGCGACTTCTGTGCGCCGATTGAATCCACTACGCAGGCGATGCCGCGTCGCTCGATGAGAAGCAAGACTTCCGGCAGAGGCACGCATGGCGGGCAGCGGGTAGCATCGTGCGGCCGCGCCGACCGCGTTGCGCGCTCCTTTCGTCCCGGAGACTCCTACATGCCCACCCCGTTGCCGCTGCGGCACCTGTTCGTCGCCATCGCGCTGGCCGCCCTGCCTGCACTTGCCAGCGCGCAGGCCCCTGCCGTCACCGAGGCTGACTACGCGCGCGCCGAGCGGCTGATCAGCTATGCCGCGCAGCCGCTGGTCGACCATGCCCTCACGCGCATCGATTGGCTGGATGCCACGCATGTGGTGTATGTCGATCACGACGCCAAGGGCAACCACCTGCTGCAGCTGGACACCGCCACCGGCAAGAGCGCGCCGCTGTTCAAACAGGCCACGCTGGTCGCTGCGCTCAACACGCTGCTGAAGACCGGCGACAAACCGCTCAAGGCCGACACCTTCGCACCGGTGGTCAAGCGCACCGCCGACGGTCGTTACCGCCTCAACGTCCGCGATACCGCCGTGGTCTGCGATGCGCGGGCACGCTGCAGCAAGCTCTACGCAAAGGACAAACCGGAACCGGGCGTGCTGTCGCCGGATAAACGCAGCGAAGCCTTCATCCGTGACTGGAACCTGTGGGTGCGCGATCTGGCCAGCGGCAAGGAAACCCAGCTCACCCGCGACGGCGTGAAGAATTTCGGCTATGCCACCGACAACGCCGGCTGGCAGCATAGCGATAACGCCATCGTGGCGTGGTCGCCGGATTCGCAAAAAATTGCCACGTTCCAGCAGGACCAACGCAAGACCGGCGACATGTATCTGGTCAGCACCAAGCTCGGGCACCCGGAACTGCAATCCTGGAAATACCCGCTGGCCGGCGACAAGGACGTGACCATGATCGAGCGCGTCATCATCGACGTGCCCACCCGCAGCGTGCTGCGCCTGAAGACACCGCCGGATCAACACCGCTCCACCCTATGCGACGACGTGAGTTGCTCGCCCGGCCTGTGGGACGACGTGAAGTGGGCACCGGATGGCAAGACGCTGGCGTTCGCCTCCACCTCGCGCTTCCACAAGCAGGTCTGGCTGCGCATCGCCGATGCCGCCACCGGTACGGTGCGCACCGCGTTCGACGAAACCGCCAAAACCTATTACGAGAGCGGCCAGGTCGCCGCCAACTGGGCGTATTTGCCCGGTAGCAACGAGGTGGTGTGGTTTTCCGAGCGTAGCGATTGGGGCCAGTTGTATCTCTACGATCTGGCCACCGGCAAACCCAAGCGCGCCATCACCAGCGGCGAAGGCAACGTCACCGAGGTGTTGCGCGTGGACCCGGTCAGCCGCACCGCGTGGTTCATGGCGGTCGGTCGCTCGGCGAGTGTAGACCCCTACTACCAGCAGCTGTGGAAAGTGAGCCTGGACGGTGGCGCGCCGGTGCTGCTGACCCCGGAAGTAGCCGATCACAGCGTGAAGTTGTCGACCGATGGCGCGCGCTTCGTCGACACCTATTCCACTTCGGTCACCCCGCCCGTCACGCTGCTGCGCGACGCCGGCGACGGCCGTACCGTCAGCACGATTGCCAGCGCCGACATCACACGTCTCAAGGCTGCAGGCTGGGTGCCGCCGGTGCCCATCACGGTGAAGGCGCGCGACGGCAAGACCACGCTGTACGGGCTGATGTTCAAGCCCAGCAACTTCGACCCGACGCGCAAATATCCGGTCATCGATTACGTCTATCCCGGCCCGCAGACCGGCTCGGTCCGCGGCCGCAGCTTCCTGGCCGGCCACGGCGACAATCAATCGCTGGCCGAACTCGGCTTCATCGTGGTCGCCATCGACGGCATGGGCACGCCGTGGCGCTCCAAGACCTTCCACGACACCTGGTACGCGAACATGGGCGACAACACCTTGCCCGACCAGGTCGCCGGCTTGAAGGAACTGGGCAAACGTTACCCGTGGATCGATCTGGACCGCGTCGGCATCTGGGGCCATTCCGGCGGCGGCAACGCGTCCACCGCTGCGATGCTGCGCTACCCGGACGTCTTCAAGGTGGCCTGGTCGGAAAGCGGCAACCACGACAACCGCGGCTACGAAGATGATTGGGCCGAGAAATATCACGGCGAGCACATCGTCAACAAAGACGGCAGCTCCAACTACGACGACCAGGCCAATGCCAACCACGCCAGCAACCTCAAGGGCCGGTTGATGCTGGTGCACGGCACACTGGACGACAACGTGCCGCCGTATCTCACCTTGCTGGTGGCCGATGCCTTGATCAAGGCCAACAAGAACTTCGACATGCTGATGCTGCCCAACGCCAAGCATGGCTACGGCGATCTCACGCCCTATGTCGCCCGCCGCCGCTGGGATTACTTCGTGCAGTACCTGCTTGGCGCAACACCGCCGGCGCAGTACCAGATGAAGCCGATGCCGAAGGACTGAGCGGCGAACACGCAATGTGGTTGCCGGTGCAGCGCGTTGAGGCCGGCAAGCGGTTGGCCGCGCTTGGTGGCTCGGCCACACGTGTCATCCGGGCAAACCCGGATGACCTGCGTGGCACTCACTTCGCCGTGCTGCCACCCAGCTGCTTGCTCAAGAACGCCAGCAAGCGTGTGTAGTACTCGCGGCGGTGCGGCTCGGTGTAGAACCCGTGGCCCTCGTTGGGGAAGTACAGCGACTCCACCGGCACGCCGGCACCTTTGAGCGCACACTCCATGCGTTTGGTGTGCTCGATCGGCGCGCGCTCGTCCTTGCCGCCGGCTGCAAGAAACACCGGCACCTTGATCTGGTTGGCCAGCGTCACCGGCGAGCGTGCCGCCAGTGTCTCGCGTGCGCCCAGCCAGTCGCCGGTCCAGTTCTTGGCCCAGCGCGCGTAACGCCCGTTATCGCGCGCCAGCATGTCCAGATCGTAGACGCCCACATACCCGGCCGCGCAGCGGTACAAGCCGGGTTCCTTGGCCACGCCCATCAATGCGGCATAGCCGCCGTAACTGGCGCCGTACAGACAGATGCGCGCGGCATCGGCAACGCCCTGCGTGATCGCCCAGCGCGTGGCGTCGGTGAGATCGTCCTGCATGCGGCCACCCCATTCCTTGGCGCCGGCAACCGTGAAGGCGCGCCCGTAGTTGGCCGAGCCACGGTAATTGACGCGCAATACCGCATAGCCTGCCGCCGCCAGCAGTTGCGCGTCGTCATCGAATTCCCACTTGTCGAAGATGCCAAACGGGCCACCATGCGGCATCACGATCAGCGGCAGCGGCTTGCCTGCATCGGCATGCAGCGGGCGGGTGAGATAGCCGTGTAGCTGCAGCCCATCGCGCGCCTTGAAACTGGCCTGCGTGCTCGCCGGCACCGCATCGGGCGGAAACCACTCGCGCCGACTGAACACACGGTCGGCATGCTTGCTGACCGTGTCGAACAGGTAGTAATCGCCGTTGTTGCGATCGCTCCACACATACACCAGCACCAGGCGACGGTCGCGCGTGGCCGAGGTGATGTACACCGCGTTGCCGTCGAAGGCCTTTTCCAGGCTGCGATACAGCTTGGCGGTCGGGGTCTGTTCGTCGAAAAAGCGGTTGCGTACGCGGTCGCTCATGTACGCCGCGCCAATCGGGGTGATGCCATCCAGATCGCGCAGGATGCGATCCGGGTCGACAGTGTCGTCGTGCAACAACGGCGTGGACTTGCCGGTGGCCGGGTCCCAGGCCGCCAGCACATCGGTCCCGGTGTCCTGCTCCACCTGCAGGTAGGCCACGCTGCCATCGGCAGAAAAACCCAGCGGAAACTCGCGGTGCTTGCTGCTGCCCGCATCGTTGATCAGCCGCCAAGGCGCATCGTCGTTGTCGCGGTAATACAGCTTGCTCGTGTTGGTCACATCGGCCCCGCTGGCGAAGCGGATGCGCCCTTGCTGGTCGGTCACAAAATCCGCCCGTCGCACCGGCGCGGTGGCCACGGTACTGCGCCGCCCGGTCTGGATATCCAGCTTGTCGACCCGCACATTCGGGTCGCCGACAAACGGAATCGTCGACACCAGGATGTTGCGCGCATCGCCAGGCAAGGTATCCAGCATGTAGGTGCCCGGGTCCAGATCCATCTTCAGCTGCGTGCCGTTGATGTCGGGATTGGTGCCATACGGGCTTGCCAGCAACCGGCTGTTCTTGCCGTCCGCATCAATGGCATGCAGCTGGCCGATCGCCATCGGTTCGTCGCGCGAGCCCAGCCGTTGCGCCATCGACACCACCATGCGCTCGTCGCTGGCCCACCAGAAATCGTCCACCACGCTGTTGGCGCCACCGGTCACTTTTGCCGTGGCCACCTTGTCCTTCCGTCGCACGATGCCGAGCACGGTGCGATCTTCCATCGGCATGGTGAGCGCGAAATAATCGCCGGTCGGCGAAATCTTGATCCGCTCGATCTGGTCGCTCTTGAGATACGGGGTCAGATCCAGCACCTCCTGCGCCTGGGCCGGCATCGCCGCCACTAACGCAAGCACACCCCCCACACCCATCGTCCAATGCCGCATAGCGCCCACTCGATCTGTCCTTGAGGCCACCATGGTGGCAAAGGTGCGTGCGTGCGTCCATTGCTTGTGCAAGCCTGTGCACAGGGATGCAGGCTGCAGGTGCGTCTACGACGTGCTGCCCCGGGGTAAGACGCGCACCTGCATGCGCGCCTGCGTCAGATGTAGCCCGCCTCCATGCGACTCATCGATGCAAGCGATCAGCGCGCGGCAGGTCGCCGCTGGCCCAGCAAGCCGATACGCCGGAACCACATCTCCAGCGGCACCGTGACCAGCGGCGGCAACGCGGCCAGCAGACTCAGGGCCCAGGCCCACCACGGCCAGCGCAACCGCAACGCCGCGATCACGCTGACCGCGACATAGAACAGAAACGCCGCGCCATGCAGGCGCCCGAACAACCAGACCACCAGCTCGGTGCTCTGCAGCCCGTACTTGAGCAACATGCCGAGCAACAAGCCGGCCCAGGTCAGCCCCTCGAAAAATGCAGCCAACGCAAACAGCCGGCCAATCGGCGACAACGCAGAAGACGCACGCATGCAACACTCCAAGACGGACAGGGGATTGCCGCGACGCGATGGCGGCGGCGACGCCCGCTGGCCCACTGAGTTTACAGGTGGTGACCGCAGCGGGTGCCGGTGCACCGCTGCCGAGCGTCCGAGCCCACTCCTGCAGTGCATCTGGCTGCAGCAACGCACCAGTCGCCCGTCCAGGCAATAATGCAGGTCTTGCTGTCCTCAGGCCCGCACCATGCGCCTCGCCCTGCTGCTCTCATTGCTGTTCGCCTTGCTGCCCGTCACGGCATCAGCCCTGCGCGTCGACGAGGGCGACCTGCTGTTCGTCACCGCCGCACGCAGCGGCCTCAGCGGTGCGATCGACGGCGCAACCGCAAGACCGGGCGCGCCCAGCTTCGACCATGTGGCACTGGTCGCGCACGAAGGGACCACGCAGATCGTCCTGCACGCCGACGAACAAGGCTCGCGCCAGCAGTCGCTGCGCACGTTCATCGACGAGGCGACCGCCAGGCATCGGCAGATCATTGTGTATCGCCTCGCGCCAGAGCATCGCCCTGCCATTGCAGACGCCGTCGCCCAGGCGCATCGCATGCTCGGCAAACCCTATAACGACACCTATGTGCCGAACGAAGACAGCTATTACTGCTCGGACTTCATCGAGCGCGCGTTCCGGGCCCACCATGTGTTTGCCCTGCAGCCGATGAACTTCAAGAACCTGCAGACCGGCAGGATCTCGCCGTACTGGACCGATTTCTACCGCAGCCGCGGCATGCAGGTACCGCAGGACGTACCCGGCAGCAACCCGAACGATATGGCGCGCGCACCAGCGCTCACCGTGGTCGCGAAATTGAACTGAGATGCGCGATCAAGGCGTCGAGACGTCGCCGGTGAGCGGCGCGGCGGGCTACTCCCAGACGCCGGGCACACCCTGGCGCAAATAGCACGCATCTCAACCACGGTTCGTGTCATGCGCACGCCCTCACCCACTCTCGGCACACTGGTTCGGCATTTGATCGAGTTGCTGGACGGCGACCTGGAAGCGGTCTACGCAAACGCGGGCCTGGCCTGGCGGCCGCGCTATACGCCGGTGTTGCGTGTGCTGATGCGGCTTGGCCCTGCTTCCATCAAGGTGCTGGCCCAGGAGATCGGCATTACGCACTCCGCTGCCAGCCAGACCGTGGCGCAGATGACCAAGCAGCGCCTGGTCGCGCTGAAGCCGGGTGCAGATGCACGCGAACGCATCGTGGTGCTCACCACCAGGACCCGGAAGATGATCCCCGCATTGCAGCGCCAGTGGGCAGCAACCAATGCCGCCGCCGCGCAGCTCGATGCGGAACTCTCCGTGCCTCTCAGCGCAGTGCTTGCCGAAGCCATCGCCGCCTTGAATCAACGCCCGTTCGCCCACCGCATCACCGCCGCTGCCACCGCAGCAAGCAGCACCACGCCCCCGTAACCGCAACATTCAAAAGGACTCGCGTATGCACGCAATGACGCAATCCAGTGCACCGCTCGCGGCACCGCCATCACGGCGCAACATGCAACCGATCGAGCTTGGCGAGGACGGACTGTTGCGGCCAGGCAAGCTGCGCTGGCTGCGCTGGCTGCGCGCCTGCGGCTGGGCGTTGCTGCTGTTTTTTCTGGTCGCCATTCCCACCGGCGTGGTGACGCGCTTTCTGGGCGGCTTCTGGCCGAAAACCAACGAGCCGGTGCAGTTTGCCGTCAGTTTCTTTGGCGCCTTGGTGGCGTTGGGTATCTATACGCTGGCAGTCCGTCTCGCCGAAAAACGCAGGCCACCGGAAATTGCACTGCGCCCCATGCTGCCGCAGCTATGCATCGGCCTGCTGGCCGGCGCGGCGATGTTCGCCAGCGTCATGGGCATCATGGCGCTGTTCGGGTTGTACGACATCCAGGCACTCGGGCCGGCATCGTGGAAGAGCTGATGATGCGCGCGGTGCTGCTGCGTCTGGTGTGGCGTGCATTCGGCCCATGGGCCGCATTTGCGGTGTCGTGTGCGGTGTTCGGTTTCACCCACCTGGGCAACCCGAATGCCACGGTCTTCGCCGCCATCTGCATCGCACTGGAAGCCGGCGTCATGCTCGGCGCGTTCTATGCACTGACAGGGCGCATCTGGGTTTCGATCGGTGCGCATATCGCCTGGAATTTCACGCAAGGCTATCTGTTCGGCGCCACCGTCTCGGGCATGGCGTTGGGTCCGGCCATTGCGCGCAGCACGCCCAATGCCACGGTGCCGGAATGGCTCACCGGCGGCGCGTTCGGCCCGGAAGCATCGCTGCCCGGCATGCTGGTCTGCCTTGCAGTGGGTGTGGCGGTTGTGTGGCTGGCCTGGCGTCGGGGCCAGTTCGCCAGGCAGTGATCCTGCGACGTCGCAGCGCAGGATGGTGATCGATGCGGTAGGGCAGCAGGCGTCTGCCGCAACGCCTACGCTGCAAACTCATTGCCCACCTGTAGCACGGTCGACGGCGCCGCCAGATGCTCCGGCGGCGCCGTCGTTCAAGGCAGGAAGCGACACCCGCACGCAACCGATGCGCGGCGTGCACAACGTCTTGCCAATGCCCACACATGCCACGCCCTAGTCTGCGCGCATCGAAAACACCGTGCCACGCGCAGTACATTCCGCCTGCGATGGTCGAGCACATGCAGAGGTGCACATGGCTTTGATCCACTCCATCCTGATGGGCGCTGTTGCCGGCATGCGCTCGATGACACCGCTGGCCGCCGTCGCCAACGCTGCACGCACCGGCAAGTTGCCGGCCAACAACGGCGCACCGGCATTGCTTGCCAACCCGCTGGCATCGGCCGGCATGTTGGCTTTGGCCGGCGGCGAGCTGGCGGGCGACAAGATGAAGACCGCTCCGGACCGCATCGTGCTCCCCGGAATGATCGCCCGCATCGCCACCGGCGTCATCGTTGGCACTGCACTGGCGCCGCGCGAGCAACGTGGCATTGCCGCACTGCTCGGTGCCACCACTGCGGTTGCCGCTGCCTACCTCACCTTCAACGCGCGCATGCGTGCGATCGAACGGTACGGCCAGACCAGCACCGGCGTTTTTGAAGATGCCATTTCGGTGGGCGCGGCGACGTTGATCATGCGCGATGCGGCGAAGCGATAACGCAGCTCCATTACTTGGGTGTAGTGCATAAAAGGTGCCGCTGGGAAGACAGGTCACGCCCGCAACTGCGTTTGTGCGTCAGCCTTGCGGCAACATCTGCGCACCGGGCTCACGACAGAGAGGTTGCCGCAACGATCAAGCTAGGTCCGGCCAGATGCCTCGGCAACCGCACTCCAGCCATGCGTCGCACTCCACATCCAGCCGCTGGGCGGCGCATCGCTGCCCTTTAGCCGGGCAAGGCAAGTGAGCGTTCGATCATCGTCGCTCCAACGCACGCTTGTCTGGCCCCGGCGCACGGGCAATCCGCTGAGCTGACGACGATCCACACTGATCTCAAACCATGGAGCAAACAACGGCCCCAGCGGATCATCCAGTGCCATCAGGTTCTCAGAACCTGTTCACGATCTTCGCAGATCAGTGCAGACTATGCGGATGCGCCAAAAGACCTATCCGAGTGACATGAGCCGGGAGCAGTTCGCACACGTGCTGCCGATCCTGGAACAAGCGCGCAAGCGCACCAAGCCACGCCGTGTGGATTTATATGAGGTGTGGTGCGCAGTGTTGTACGT
>NZ_LYMI01000023.1 GCF_001660815.1 Xanthomonas nasturtii | reverse complement strand
ACATCGGTCAGTTGAGACAGCCGCTGGCGCTCCTGCTGCACCGTCGCCAACACCTGCGTGCGGCGCTGCTGGTACTCGCGCAGCTGACGGCGCCAGCCTTCCAGCGGCTGGTAGGGCGTGAGTGATACCACCATCGCCATCTGCGCCAGCACGCGCGCATCCAAGGTGTCGGTCTTGGCCAGTTGGCCGATGGCCTTGGCAAAGTCACGCGCCTGGCGAGGGTTCACACGCGCCACCGGCAGGCCGGCCGCATGCAGCGCATCCAACGCTGCCAGTTCGTAGCCGCCCGTGGCTTCCAGTACCACTTGGTGCAGCTCCATGTGTCCCAGCCAGCTGCGCAGCTGGCGCAGACCTGCCGCCGTGTTGGGGAAGCGCCGCTCGCCTTTGCAGCCATGCACATGCACATCCAACCACTGCTTGCTGACATCGATACCTACGCCGTATGCCATGGAAAAACTCCGCTATGCTCCAAGGGTCGAGAGCTCTCCTGGGCTGCCCAGCCTGATCGTTACGAGTGCCAACTCCAGCAACTGTTCGGGCGTTTGCCAGGAGATCCCGGCGTGGCGACCTCGCTCTCCCGCGGTTGTTTAGACCTGTGGGTTATCGGTCGACCACGCCGGCTCTCGACACCTAATCTGGCAGATCGCCAAGAGATAAGGGGGTGGGGTGAGGGTACGGCTGTTGGGATTGGTGCGGATTGAAGTCTTGTATTTCTCGCTGTTTGTGATGCATTACGCGCTGCCGGCACCGCCGCGTGCGCACGTACCCTCATCCGGCGCTGCGCGCCACCTTCTCCCGAAGGGAGAAGGGAACGCTTGCGCTCGTTTGCTGTGCCATGGTGCGGCGCGCTGCTCGGTTAGGCTGGCGCGATCTACCTGGGAGGGTGCGCGGTGAAGCGAGCGATGACGTGGTCGGTGGTGGGAATGCTGGGGATGGGACTGGGCACGATGAGCAGCGCGAGTGCCGTAACCGCGGCCGCGGCGCTCGCGGCGACCCCAGCAGCGTTAGATGCGACCTCGCCAGCGACGCGCAGCGATGGCGCGTTGCGCATCTACACCAGCTCTCAAGGCGCCATGCAACAGTTGCGCGCCAGCACAGCGGCCGCTCCTGTCGCCGGGCATGCCTTGACCGATAAAGAGAACTCCATCTTCGTCAATCCGCAGCGGCAGTTTCAGGAACTGCTGGGCATTGGCGGGGCCATCACCGATTCCAGCGCCGAGACCTTTGCCAAGCTGCCCAAGCGTGCGCAACGCGCGCTGCTCACCGCCTACTACGACCCGCAAAACGGCATTGGCTATACGTTGGCGCGCACCACCATCCACAGTTCGGACTTCAGTAGCGGCAGCTACACCTACATCAAGGAAGGCGATGCGGCGCTGAAGAGTTTTTCGGTCAAGCACGATGCCAGGTACCGCATCTCGATGTTGCGCCAGGCCATTGCCGCTGCAGGTGGCACGCTCACCACGTTTGCCAGCCCGTGGAGCGCGCCGGCCTTTATGAAAGACAGCAAGACCATGCTCAAGGGCGGCAAGCTATTGCCGGAGTATGCGCAGGCCTGGGCGCGTTACTACACGCGGTTTATTGCGGCGTACGAGAAGGCGGGTATCCCGATCTGGGGCATCAGCCTGCAGAACGAACCGATGGCGGTGCAGACCTGGGAGTCGATGCTGTTTTCTGCCGAAGAAGAACGCGACTTCCTGAAAAACCATCTGGGGCCGACCATGGCCAGCGCCGGCTACGGCGATCGCAAGATCATCGTGTGGGACCACAACCGCGACATGATGGTGCACCGCGCGCATGTGATCTTCGACGACCCGGAAGCGGCCAAATATGCCTGGGGCATGGGCTTCCACTGGTACGAAACCTGGGCCGGATTCGAGCCGATGGTGGAAAACGTGGCGGCAGTGGCGCAGGCCTACCCGGACAAGCATCTGCTGCTGACCGAGGCGGCGGTGGAAAAGTTCGATGCCGCCAAGTTGCAGTATTGGCCTAATGGCGAACGCTACGGCACCGCCATCATCAACGACCTCAATCACGGCGCGGTGGGCTGGACCGACTGGAACATCCTGCTCGACCAGCACGGCGGGCCCAATCACGTGGGCAATTACTGCTTTGCGCCGGTGCATGCAGATACGCGCACCGGCGAGCTGACGTATACGCCGAGCTATTGGTATATCGGCCACTTTTCCAGGTTCATCCGGCCGGGTGCGCGGCGGGTGAGTGCGGCCAGCAGCCGTAGTAATTTGATGACAACCGCATTTGCGAACCGCGATGGGTCACTGGCGACGGTGGTGATGAATGCCACCGACGTGGCGATTCGCTACAACCTGTATGTGGGGGAAGCGTCGAGCGAGTTGGAGATCCCGGCGCATGCGATCCAGACGGTGGTGATGATGCGGTAGATGGGGCGTCGATGGCCGGTTTGGATCGCGAGCAAGCGTACCCTCATCCGCCCTTCGGGCACCTTCTCCCGGTGGGAGAAGGGAACCTTTTGTTTGGTTGAAGCTGGCGGCGATTCACTGGTCGATCTACGTTGCGCGTCCGTCTTCTGGACACATCACCAGTTGATGCAGCCGTCAGCACCAAAGCGCCACTAGACAGCTCTTGCTGATCGCTGCGCGCAGCAATCGGCAAGGTTGTCGTGGCGCTAGGGCGAAAGCCCGCTTTCTGCTGGCTCAGGACAGCCTGTTGGCTCAAGACAGCAGCAGGCCACCGGTGGCGCCGAACACTTCGCCAGTGACGTAGCTCGACTCTTGCGAAGCCAGGATTACGTAGAGCGGCGCCATTTCCACCGGTTGGCCGGCCCGCTTGAGCGGCGTTTCCGAGCCGAAATCCGGGATCTTTTCCGGCGGCTGGCCACCGCTGGGCTGTAACGGCGTCCACACCGGGCCGGGCGCGACCGCGTTGACGCGGATGCCTTTGTCCGCAACCTGCTGGGCCAGGCCCTTGGTGAAGTTCACGATGGCCGCCTTGGTGGAGGCGTAGTCGAGCAGGGTGGGCGAGGGCTGGTAAGACTGGATCGAGCCGGTGTTGATGATGGACGCGCCCGGCGGCAGATGCGGAATGGCCGCCTTGCATAACCAGAACATCGCGTACACGTTGGTCTTGAAGGTTGCATCGAACTGTTCGGTGGTGATGTCGGCAATGTCCTTGATGGCGGTCTGCTTGCCGGCGATATTGACCAGCAGATCGAGCCCGCCCAGTTCGGTGACCGCACGCGCCACCAGTTCGTTGCAGAACGCTTCGTCCTTGAGGTCGCCGGGGATGGGGATCGCCTTGCGGCCTTCGGCCTTGATCAGTTCGACTACTTCTGCGGCATCCTGTTCTTCTTCGGGCAGATAATTGAGCACGATGTCGGCGCCTTCGCGTGCATAGGCAATGGCGGTGGCACGGCCGATGCCGGAATCTGCGCCGGTGATCAGCGCCTTGCGGCCGAGCAGGCGTCCAAAGCCTTTATAGCTCTGCTCGCCGTGGTCGGCCTTGGGTTGCAGCGCATGGATGGTGCCGGGTGCGTCCTGGGTTTGCTCCGGGAACTGCGGCTGCGGGAATTGGGTCAGGGGGTTTTGCATTTCGTACTGGTTCTTCGCGCTGGACATGCACGGACTCCTGCAGTGGGGGATGGCGCGGTACGCGCGGACACAGCGCACCGATGCCGCCCAGTGTGGAAACGCCCCTGCTGTGCACGGGTGAAAAAAACTTGTGCATCATGTGAACGCGTGACGCGACGACGCTGCGCGTGCGTCACTCCAGGGTCACCTCGTCCATTCTTTACGCAAGAGAATCTGTAACCGTGCAACAAGCTTGGTGTGTCGGCGTCGATGGCGCGCGCAGTGGCTGGATCGCCGTGTGGGACAACGGCGACGTACTGGCATTTGCCTACTACCCAACCGTGGCTGCACTGGCAGTGGCCCTGCATGCGGTGGACGTGCTGGGCGTGGATGTCCCAATCGGGCTGAGCGAGCACGCACCGCGCGCGGCGGATGCGCAGGCGCGCCAATTCGTGGGCGGGCGGCGTGCGTGCAGCATCTTTGCTGCGCCGCTGCGTGGCATCTTGCAGGCACGCACGCAAGCGGAAGCCTCTGCGCTGCATCGCGTGCTGGATCATGAGAAGCAGCGTGGTTTTGGCGTGCAGTCGTTTGTGTTGCTGCCCAAGATCCGCGATTGGGACGACGCCCTGCGGGCAGACCCCGCATGGGCAGCACGTGTGTTCGAGGTGCATCCGGAGGTATCGTTTGCGGCGCTTGCCGGCGGGCCGGGCCTGGCTGCAGCAAAGAAAAGCACCGAAGGGCAGCGGCAACGCTGCCGGTTGTTAGGCGGCCACTACGGCGCGGCGCGCGTTGCCTCGCTGCTGGAGCGCGTGCCGCGTGCCTGCGCGCAGCCAGACGATGTGCTGGACGCCCTGGCGGCCTGCTGGAGCGCGCAGCGGATCGCGGCAGGCACCGCCGGCAGCCTGCCGGCGGTGGTCGAGCGCGACGCCTGCGGCCTGCGCATGGGCATCTACTTCTGACTCAGCGGGGCTGCGCCGACATCGAATACGGCCGCTGCGTCGGGTCCGTTGCCCACTGCTGGTTCGGCGTGGCCTGCATGCGGAAACGCAGCTCGCCGCCGGCCTGAATCTCCTGATGCGTCAGGTAGGCGCGGTTCAAGGCCTGGCCATTGAGCGTGGCGCTGCCGATATACGGGCGTGACGCGTTCAAGCCATCGGCGACGATGCTGAAGCGCTTGCCATTGGGCAGATTGAGCGTGGCGCGCGGCAGGAACGGGCGGCCGATGATGTATTGATTGCTGCCCGGCGCCACCGGATAAAAGCCCAGCGTGGTGAATACATACCAGGCCGACATCTGGCCAAGGTCGTCGTTGCCGGCCAGGCCTTCGGGGCCGGCGTGGTACTGGCTACCGATGATCTGGGTCAGGCGCGCCTGCGTGCGCCACGGCTGGCCGGCGTAGGCGTAGAGATAGGCCACGTGGTGGCTGGGTTCGTTGCCATGCGCATACCAGCCGATCAGCCCGGTGATGTCTTCCATGTGTTCGAACACCTTGGGGTCGACCTTGGCATCGAACACCGCATCCAGGCGCGCGAGGAGTTTGTCTTCGCCGCCATGCGCGGCGGCCAGCCCGGCCACATCTTGCGGCACGTACCACGAGTATTGCCATGCATTGCCTTCGGTGTAGTCGCTGCCGTAGCCGCTGGCCGAAGGGTCGAACGGTTCGCGAAAATTGCCGGCGCGCGTGCGTGCGCGCATGTAGCCAGTGGCCGGGTCGAAGGCGTGTTTCCAATTGCCGGCGCGCTTGTTGAATTCGGCGGCGATCTCTGGCTTGCCGAGCGCCTGGGCCATGCGTGCGATGGTCCAGTCGTCGAAGGCGTATTCCAGCGTCTTGGACGCCGCTTCGCCTTCTTCGTCGATGGGCACATAGCCGAGCTCGCGGTATTGCGCGATGCCGTCGTACGGACCGTAGTCGGCGCTGGCCACCATTGCCTGCAAGGCCTCGTCGGCGTCGAAGCCGCCGATGCCCTTCATGTACGCATCGGCAATCACCGGCACCGCGTGGTAGCCGATCATGCACCAGGTTTCCAGGCCGTGGAATGCCCACACCGGAAGGATGCCGTACGGACTGTCGCGGCGTGCGGCGAGCAGCGAGTTGACCATGTCGCTGCTGCGTTGTGGCTGCTGCACCAGTGTCAATAACGGGTGCAGGGCACGATAGGTATCCCACAACGAGAAGGTGGAATAGTTGGTCCAGCTGCTGGCTTGATGCACGGCGTTGTCCGGCCCGCGATAGTGCCCATCGCTGTCCATGAACAATGTGGGGCCGAGCAGCGTGTGATACAGCGCGGTGTAGAGCTGGGTGCGTTGTTGCGGCGTGCCTTGTGCATCGATCGCCGCCAGCGCCTGCGTCCATTGCGTGCGTGCATCGGCGCGCACGCGGTCGAAATCGAAGCCCGGTACTTCCGCATCGAGATTGGCGATGGCGCCGGCTTCGCTGACCGGCGATAGCGCGACGGTCACCACCAGCGGGGTGCCGTCGTTGGCCACATCGAACACGCCCACCAGTTGCCGGCCTTCGATCTGCGCGCGCTGCGCCGGGTTGTTCGCGCCGGGCGGTGGGAAGCCCGTGTATGGGATGTCCTGCTCGGTGTCGTGCAGTTGCGTGGCGGTGAGCGGGCGCGAAAACCGCATGGCGAAATACAGTTGCCGGCCGGGCGCCCAACCGCGCGTTTCGCGAAAGCCGGTGACGGTGTCATCGCTGTGCACGCGCAGCCGCGACCACTGCACCTTGCCCGGGTAGTCGTACAGGCTGGTGCGCAAATCGACCAGCACATGCGCCGGCGCGCCTCTCGGAAAGTGATAGCGATGCACGCCCACGCGCGCGCTGGCGGTGAGCTCGGCGCGGATGTTGCTGTCTTTCAGGGTTACCGCGTAATAGCCGGGCTGCGCCTGTTCGCTGCTGTGATCGAACTGCGCGGTGTAGCCGCTGCCGGGCGTGTTCGCGTCGCCACGTTCGCGCTTGATCTCGCCCACCTGCGGCATCAGCAGAATGTCGCCCAGGTCCGAATGCCCGGAGCCGGAAAAATGCGTATGCGAAAAGCCGACAATGGTGGTGTCGCTATGCCGGTAACCCGCAGCCCAGCCATAGGCTTCCTTGCGCGGTTTGATCTGGGTGTCGGGGCTCAGCTGCACCATGCCGAACGGGACCGTGGCGCCGGGATAGGTGTGGCCTTCGCCACCGGTGCCGACAAACGGGTCTACCGCATCGAAGGCCGTCGCGGGCGCGCGTGGCGCAGCGTTGCTGGAAACTGCGACGACGGCGGCAAGCACTGCCAGCCAATGAGCCCGACGTGGGGCGATCAACCGAGACGACATGCAGAGTGCTCCAGCGGGTGCAGCGCCGGACCGTAGCACAGCGCCGCGGGCACGCCACCTACGTGCGCCACGTGATGGCAGTGGTGTCATGGTTGGGTTCGCTGGCTGGGCGTGCGCGGCGTAAAACTGAACTGGTCGGCCTCGCGCGGCGCACGACGGAATCGTGGTGATGAAATCGGCTGCACGCGCCCGCATATCGCGGCGATGGATTTATTCGACGCGCCCATCGCACCGCTGCAGCTGCTCGACGATCGCGAAGGTGGCGTGCGCTACTGGCCGCAGCTGCTGTCACCTGCGCTGGCACAGGACGCGTTCACGGCGCTACGCGATGGCGCGCACTGGCGCAGCCAGCGCCGTGAAATGTACGACCGGGTGGTGGACGTGCCGCGTCTGCTGGCGTCGTACCGTCTGGACGGCGCATTGCCTGCCGGCCTGCCGCTGCAGCGCTTGCTCGATGCCGTGCAGGCGGTGCTTCCGGCACCGTACAACGCGGTGGGCATGAATCTGTATCGCGATGGGCGCGACAGCGTGGCGATGCATCACGATGCATTGCATACGCTGGTGGCGCCGTACCCGATTGCGTCGCTGTCGCTGGGCGCGCCGCGCCGGATGCAGCTGCGCGCCAACGACGCCGGCACGCGCGCGATCACGCTGGAGTTGGCACCGGGGAGCCTGCTGGCGATGAGCCACGCCTCGCAGCGCACGCATACGCACGGCATTGCCAAAACCACGCGCGCAGTGGGCGAGCGCATCAGTGCGGTGTTTCGCGTGCGCCCGGCCTAGCGCATGGCCGCCGGGCAGCATGGCCCGCACTGGGAACCTGCGCAGCTGTAACGCGCACGCTTGGGCTTGATTGGTTGATGGATGGCTGGCGCTGCTCTGCGCGCGCCGGTTTCAAGCGCTGGCGAACGTAGATTCGCCTGCCGCATCCGCTCGCGTGCGCTTGCCGTGTGTCTGCACGCTGTCGTTGTGGGCATTGCCTATATCGCGTGAT
The DNA here is from genome assembly GCF_001660815.1 of Xanthomonas nasturtii. GTDB lineage: Bacteria > Pseudomonadota > Gammaproteobacteria > Xanthomonadales > Xanthomonadaceae > Xanthomonas > Xanthomonas nasturtii. Next base: position 183,874 of record NZ_LYMI01000023.1, on the reverse strand, counting down.
TGCCATTGCCATCACCACTGCGCATGCTTGCATGCAATCTCCCTCAAACGCTGCCGATCCATGCCTTTGGACGAGACCCGCCACCATCAGATGTTCCCCGAGCTGGACGCGGGCCAGTTGGCGATCACGCGGCGCTTTGCCAGCGGGCCGGCGCAGCGGTTTGGCGCCGGCGAGGCCGTGTTCAAAGTGGGCGATGCGCACGCGCCGGTGTGGGTGGTGCTGGAAGGCGCCATCGAGGTGGTACGCCGCGACGGCCTGGGCAATGAAAAACCGATCACCCGGCACACGCCCGGCCAGTTCACCGGCGAGGTGAGTCAGCTGGCCGGGCGCGCATCGCTGGCGGCCGGGCGCGCCGGGCCGGACGGTTGCCTGGCGCTGCCGTTCGACACCGCACATCTGCGCGCGCTGATGATCAGTTCGGCCGAAGTGGGCGAAGTGGTGATGCGCGCGCTGATCCTGCGCCGGGTCGGGTTGATCGAAGGCGATGCCTCCGGCTCGGTGTTGATCGGCGAGCCGGACGACCCGCATCTGACCCGTTTGCAGGGCTTTTTGACCCGCAATGGCTACCCCAACACGGTGATCGATGTCTCCGACGACGAAGGCCGCGCGCTGGTCGAGCGGCTGGGTATCCAGGAGCACGACCTGCCGGTGATGGTGTGCCCCAGCGGCCGCGTGCTGCGCCAGCCCAGCGATGCCGAAGCCGCGCATTGCCTGGGCATGACCCCGGACATCGACCCGGACAAGCGCTACGACGTGGCGATTGTGGGCGCCGGCCCGGCCGGTCTGGCGACAGCGGTGTATGCCGCCTCCGAAGGCTTGTCGGTGCTGGTGATGGACCAGCGCGCCATTGGCGGGCAGGCCGGCGCCTCGGCACGCATCGAAAATTATCTGGGCTTTCCGACCGGGATTTCCGGGCAGGCGCTGGCTGGCCGCGCCTATAACCAGGCGCTGAAATTCGGCGCGGAGCTGGCCATCCCGCTCGAAGCGGCCACGCTGGAATGCGGGCGCGACGATGGTGCGCTGCATCTGGACCTGGCCGATGGCAAACAGGTGCTGGCCAGTACCGTGGTGATTGCGTCGGGTGCGCGCTATCGACGCCCCGACATCGAAGGATTGGAGCGCTTCGAAGGCCACGGCGTGTCGTACTGGGCATCGCCGGTGGAAGCGCGCCTGTGCGAGGGCGGCGTGGTGGCGCTGGTCGGTGGGGGTAATTCTGCAGGGCAGGCGGTGGCGTTTCTGGCGCCGCGGGTCAAGGAGTTGCACCTGATCATTCGCGGCGATGGGCTGGAAGCATCGATGTCGCAATACCTGATCGAGCGCATCGCGGCATTGCCCAATGTGCAGCTGCATACCGGCACCGAAGTGTCTGCGCTGGAGGGCGACCCCGAGCGCGGCCTGCAGGCTGCAGTGCTGCGTACGCGCGCAGACGGTGCAACCACGCGCGTGGAGTTGCGCCACCTGTTCCTGTTCGTCGGTGCCGACCCCAATACCGGTTGGCTGCAGGATTGCGTGCACACCGACAAGCGCGGCTTTGTCATCACCGGCACTGCGCGTGGCGATGGCGTGCCAGCCTGCCTGCCGCTGGAAACCAATCGCCCCGGCGTGTTCGCCATCGGCGATGTGCGTGCCGGCTCGGTCAAGCGCGTGGCCGCCGCGGTGGGCGAGGGCGCGGCGGTGGTGGCGCAGGTCCACCAATACCTCGCGCATCAGGCCAACCCGGTGCCGGCCTCTGAACTTGCCAGCGCTGGGGAATAGGGAATCGGGAATCGTTAAGTGGCTTGCGTGCCGGGTGATGGCTTCGGGTGCGGGTGGTGTGTCGGGCGATTGCGCTTGTGCCGATGGGGCGCGATTGGCATGCGACTGCTTACTGCGGCCAGTGCACCTGCGGTAGCGCGCCGATCTGCGGTCTGGCGAACAGATAGCCTTGCTGCAGGTGGATGCCCATGTCGCGCAGGATGCGGTATTGGTCGGGTTGTTCGATGCCTTCGGCGATCACCGCGACGCCGAGTTCTTCGCACATGCGGGTGACGTGGCGCACGATGGCCTGGCGGCTGCGGTCGGTGTCGATGCCGCGGACCAGGGCGATATCCAGCTTGAGCAGATCCGGCTGAAACTCGGCCAGCAGGCCGAGCCCGGCGTAGCCGGCGCCGAAGTCGTCGATGGCGGTTTTCATGCCGCGCGCCTGGTAAGTGCGCAGGATCTCGAGCAGATGCGCCGGGTCGACGAGATGTTCCTGCTCGCTGACCTCGAAGATGATGGCATTGAGCGGCCAGCCGTATTGCTCGGTGGCCGAGAGCGTGGCGCGCAGGCAGTGCTCGGGGTTGTAGACCGCGTTGGGCATGAAATTGATCGACAGCAGCGCGGGCAGTGCGATCTGCGCGGCGCATTCGATGGCCTTGATGCGGCAGGCCTGGTCGAAGGCATAGCGGTTGCGCTCGTCCACCGCGGCCAGGATGCTGCCGGCCGATTCGCCGTTGATGCCGCGTACCAGCGCCTCGCCCGCGTAGATGCTGCGCGTGGCGACATCGACGATGGGTTGGAACGCCATGGTGATGGCGGTCGGAAATTCCTGGCCATCGCGGCAGGCAGTGCAAACAGGAATCTGGGTCATGGCAGGTCCATCGTGCGGCGTCAGTGGAGCCTAGCCCTATCGGCCGCAAGCGCGCGTCATTGAGCCTGAATCGCTCATCGCAGCGCCCTCACCCGGTGGCAGCCGGGTGAGGCGATACTACGCGCATCGCTTGCATCGGACGCCCCATGACTGCTCTCACAGAACGTTACGCCCTGGCCGTTGACTACGCGCGCATCGCCCACGCCGGGCAACTGCGCAAGGGTACGCAGGTGCCGTACCTGAGTCATTTGCTGGGCGTTTCCACGCTGATACTGGAATGCGGTGGCGATGAAGAGCAGGCCATCGCCGGGCTGCTGCACGACGTGGTGGAAGACTGCGGTGGCGGGCACCAGGCTTCGATCCGTGCGCAATTCGGCGATGCAGTGGCCGACATCGTGATGGCCTGCACCGATGCCACCGCCGAAGACAAGGCCGAGGTGGACAACAGCCAGCGCGCACGCAAACGCGATTGGCGCGAGCGCAAGCAGGCCTATCTCGAGCACCTGCGCAAAACCCCCGAGCGCGCATTGCTGGTGTCTGGCTGCGACAAGCTCTATAACGCGCGCAGCATCGTGCAGGACCTGGAAAACCCCGCTGTCGGCCAGGACATCTTCAACGTCTTCACTGCCGGGCGCGAAGGCACGCTGTGGTATTACGCCGCGCTGGAGGAAATATTCCGCACGCGCGATGCCGCCACCGCGCGGCTGTTCAGTGGCGTGGTGACGCGCATGCAGGCACTGGCCGAGACTGGCGAGCAAGTTGCGCCGGCGCACGCGCTGGGCTGATCGCGTTTTAGAGCGGCTGATCTGCGGGTTTGCTGCAGGGCCCTTGCCCGCCCACCGTCGCGGGACACGCCGCAAGTACCTCCTTGTAGGCTCTTACGCGGCATCCATGCCGCGTAAGGTCCCGCGACGGTGGGCGGGCAAGGACCAGTTGGGATGGTCGCTGCGCATGGTGCAAGCCATGCATGACGTGCGTCGTTTGGGTAACAGCGCGTCCGATCAGCTTCCCAAGGCAAGCCGAGTGACAGAAAGGCTTTCAGCAAAGCAGCCAGCAAACTGTCTGGTGCGGTGTCCTCACCGATTGCGGGACCGTGTGGCGGCATGGATGCCGCCACCGAGCCTACATGGACGTACTTGCGGCGTGTCCCGCGAGCGGCGAGGGCACCGCGCACTCGACCGACCAGGCTGTTGACTGTTGACCTAGAGCACTCGACTGCACCTAAACGATGCGACGACGACATCGGCTGCATGCGTCCCGCGCTAGGCTGATGCGTTGTCGAACGGCGGTCTGGTGGTCATGTCAAACGCAACGTCCTCTTCTACCGGCCTGGTGCGCGTGCGCGGGGCGCGCGAGCACAACCTCAAGAATGTGGACGTGGATGTCCCGCGCGATGCGCTGGTGGTGTTCACCGGGGTGTCCGGGTCGGGCAAATCGTCGTTGGCGTTCGGCACCATCTTTGCCGAGGCGCAGCGGCGGTATCTGGATTCGATCTCCCCGTATGCGCGGCGCCTGATCGACCAGGTGGGCGTGCCGGAAGTGGATTCCATCGACGGCCTGCCGCCGGCGGTGGCCTTGCAGCAGGCGCGCGGCGCGCCGAGTGCGCGTTCGTCGGTGGGCAGCGTCACCACCATCTCCAACGCATTGCGCATGTTGTATTCGCGTGCGGGCCAATATCCGCCGGGGCAGGAGATCATCTATGCCGATGGCTTTTCGCCCAACACACCGGCCGGCGCCTGCCCCACCTGTCACGGCCTGGGGCGCATCTACGACGCGACCGAAGCGACCATGGTGCTCGACCGCAGCCTGAGCATTCGCGACCGCGCGGTCGCCGCCTGGCCGGGCGCCTGGCATGGGCAGAACCAGCGCGACATCCTGACCACGCTGGGCCACGATGTGGATGTGCCGTGGCACACGTTGCCCAAGAAAACCCGCGACTGGATCCTGTTCACCGACGAACAACCGGTGGTGCCGGTGTATGCCGGTTACAGCCTGGAAGAGGTCAAGCGCGCCCTCAAGCGCAAGGAAGACCCCAGCTACATGGGCACCTTCACCAGTGCGCGGCGTTACGTGCTGCACACCTTTGCCACCACGCAAAGCGCGCAGATGAAAAAGCGCGTGGCGCAGTATCTGCTCAGCACGCAATGCCCGCAGTGCGATGGCAAGCGTTTGCGCCGCGAGGCACTGTCGGTGACGTTCGCCGGGCTGGATATCGGTGAGCTGTCGCGTCGGCCACTGGATGAGGTGGCCGAGTTGCTGCGCCCGGCGGCCGATGCCAGGCCGTTCAAGAACGCGCGCAAGGGCGCAAGCCAACATCCGGAAAAGGTGATCGCCGCGCAACGCATCGCTGCAGATCTGCGCGCACGGATCGCCGTGGTGCAGGCGCTGGGCCTGGGCTACCTCAGCCTGGAGCGCAGCACGCCCACCTTGTCGCCGGGCGAGTTGCAACGGCTGCGGCTTGCCACGCAGATCCGCTCGCAATTGTTCGGCGTGGTGTACGTGATGGACGAACCATCGGCCGGGTTGCATCCGGCCGATGCGCAGGCATTGCTGGGCGCCTTGGATCAACTCAAGGCGGCCGGCAATTCGGTATTCGTGGTCGAACACGAAGTGGACGTGATCCGCCACGCAGACTGGATTGTGGATGTGGGCCCGGCCGCCGGCGTGCATGGCGGGCAAGTGCTCTACAGCGGCCCGCCTGCGGGATTGGAACAGGTGCAGGCCTCGTCCACGCGGCGCTATCTGTTCGGCGCACCGCCGCCCGTGCACAGCCATGCACGCGCAGCGAGTGGGTGGCTGCAGTTGCGCGGCATCACCCGCAACAACGTGCGTGCGTTGGATGTTGACCTGCCGCTGGGTGTGTTCACCACCGTCACCGGTATGTCCGGCTCGGGCAAGTCGTCGTTGGTGAGCCAGGCGCTGGTGGAATTGCTGGCGGCCCACCTGGGGCAGACGCAGGCAGAAGAAGACGAAGCACCGGATCCGCTGGAGCGCGGCACGCAGGTGCCGCTGGGCGGCGCCATTGTGGCCGGGCTGGAGCAGGTGCGCCGGCTGGTGCGTGTGGATCAAAAGCCGATCGGCCGCACGCCGCGTTCAAACCTGGCGACCTATACCGGCCTGTTCGACCCGGTGCGCAAGCTGTTTGCCGCCACGCCCGCCGCCCGCCGGCGCCGCTACGACCCGGGGCAGTTTTCGTTCAATGTCGCCAAAGGCCGCTGCGCCACCTGCGAGGGCGAAGGCTCGGTCTACGTCGAATTGCTGTTCATGCCCAGCGTCTATGCACCGTGCCCCACCTGCCACGGTGCGCGCTACAACGCCAAGACGCTGGAGATTGAATTGCGCGGCAGCAACATCGCCCAGGTGCTGGAAATGACGGTGGATCAGGCGGCGCTGTTCTTCCCCGACGATGCCAGCGTGCTGCGCCCACTGCAGGTATTGCGCGAAGTGGGGCTGGGCTATCTACGCCTGGGCCAGCCGGCTACCGAACTCTCCGGCGGCGAAGCGCAGCGCATCAAGCTCGCCACCGAACTGCAACGCGCCCAAAGACGCGACACCGTTTACGTGCTGGACGAACCGACCACCGGGCTGCATCCGGCCGACGTGGATACCTTGATGGCGCAGCTGCAAGGGCTGGTCGACGCGGGCAACACGGTGATCGTGGTCGAGCACGATATGCGCGTGGCCGCCAGCAGCGACTGGGTGCTGGATATGGGGCCGGGTGCAGGCGGTGCAGGCGGCAACGTGGTTGTCGCAGGCACGCCGGCGGCGGTAGCTCAACACGTCAATAGCCGAACAGCTGCATTTCTTGCACCGTTGATCGTTTAGGCGACGCAGGTCGCAACTGATCGATACGGTCGGAATTCGAGTGCGCCACGTTTCGCCATCGCGCGCGGCGCTTCGCATTCGACATTCCGCGCGGTGCTCAGCGCACTACTTTAGGAGGGGAGCAGCGGGACGTTGGATGCCCGACGTGTCCGCAGCGATACATCCTGACGGATGTCATTTCTTCTGGGAGGAAGGACGACATGCGCTTAATCACAGCAAGGCAACAGCGTTACGCTCGGGGCGTGAGCGTGTTCAATTGCGTGCACACCCTGAGTTTGCCATGTCCGCGTGAGCTCGCGTCTCTGGCAGGCTCGCCGTCTGGCCTCAACTGGCTATGCGTCAGTGCGTCAATAGAACGCCTGGGCGTTGCCCGCGCCCATTGAGTGTTGTCGATCAAGCCGAGCGGATTGCCTACGCATGCTTCGCGCACTGTCAGGCATCCGTGGGCCTGCCTGATCGGGAACGCACATCTGCGGTACTTCACGCCGTGTGAGGCGTCGCCCTGCAGACGTCGCGCCGAGCATCCCATCTTTTTTGGATAGTTCGATGACTACATCACATTCCATCGCTTCCTCAAGTGCGCCTCGGTCGCTGCCGGCACCAGATTCGGCCGACGTAGCGGTGCCGACCACAGTCTCGCCGCGGCCGCCTTTCCCTGAGCCTCCGGCGCATGCGCTGGGCGCCTTGCCGGTAAGTCGACGCGCATCCAGCACATCAACCACCGCGGTCCGCCTGCGCAGTTCCCCGTCGCAGCACGGCCGCCGTGCCAGCGTGCAGCTCGACGGCGCCTCCGCGTCGGATAGCGAGGTCGCTCGCATAATTGACGCTTGTCTTGCGCGTCGGCCGGCGGTCCAGAGCGAATCGCCGCTAGGCGGCGGTGGACGTCTGCTGCGCTATGTGGCCGATCCCAAGGACCCGCGGATGCCACGCAACGAGGCGTTCTTCACCACAACGCCAGGGTTACTGATCGCAGGCTTGACCGTGCATCCGGACGTCGAACGCCGTACCGGCACAGCGCCGACCGCCGACCAGATCGCCAGCCAGCTTGCCGAGCCGCCGATTGGTCTGCTGACCGGTATCTGGCAGGCGACCGATGGTCAGTGTTTCACCTGTCGTGCTAACAAGCTGCATCGCGCCGATGTGCGTGGACGCTGGGTACCGGTTCCGCTGCCTGCCGCGTGCGGTGCAGCGGCCGATATCCGCATGCTCGGCCTGCAGGCCGATGGCGCTGTATATCTGCAGGCAGGGGCTCACTGCTGGCGCGCCGGCAGTGACCAGATATCCGTCAGCGTCGGCGATCTACCGGACGGCGCCGTGCTTCGTTTCGATGCCGATGGCAGGCCATGCCTGCTGCAGGATGGCCTGTTCCGGCGTTGCGATGAGGATAGGCCCGACCGGGTGGTGGAGTTGTTGCGTCCGGTGTCTGGCGGCCCAGGCTTCGAGCCGACGCCTGCGGTGCCGGTCGATCTGCTGCCGCTGGCGCATCCAGACGCCGGCATCGCGTTGATGCGCGATGACAAGGGGCATGTGTATGAGGCGGATCTGCGCGGCACCGGGCCGATCGCTTCACGGCGCCTGACCCTGCCGGATCGGCTGGAGCCCTCACAAGGATGGGCGGTCACGTCTATGGGGTTGGCCAACGACAACAGTGCGCATCTTGTGCTGGAAGATAGCACCGGGCACCGCATCGCGTTGCAACGGCCGGCAGGACAAGCGAGATTCCAGCCGGCGTTCATGCTCGACCGTCCGCTTCTGCTGATGCGCAGCGAAGGGCTGCAGCTGCCCGCCGATGAGGCGATACAGTCGCCGGTGGTGCTGGATGGACATGCCCGGCTGGGGCATCTGGACGGGGTGCTGCACTACTCGCCCGCGCCAGACCAGCCATGGGAGCGGCTAAAGCTTGCCGATGGCGCTCCACTCACCGGCGTTGTCTCGTTGCATACCGGAGCGCGGGGCTTCGTCGACCGTCGGCCAGTGTTTGCGCTGCTGGCTTCGCCGCCGCAACTGGTCTACATCACGCTTCCCGGTCGGACCACCTGGCTGGCGGCCGATGGGTTGCCCACCACGCCTTCCGGTGGGCCGCTCATCGTGGTGCCGGATGTGGTGGAGGTGCGCTGCAAGCCAATCGCCCGTTTCGACGAAGAGCTCGTCCAGGCGGCAGTGCATGCAGATCGCAGCGCGGTAGTGATGACGGCGTCGGGAACGTTGCTCAAGGTGGATGCGGAAGGCAACCGCGGCAGCATCCCCCCGCTGCAACGCCCGCTGGCAATCGCGATCGGGTTGGACGATGTGCTGTATGCGTTAGACCACCCTCACCAAGGGCCTGCGCAGCTATACCGGCTTGCAGAACACGGGCAGTGGGATGCGGTGCAGATCACCTTGCCACAGACGCTACCGCCACCGCGTGGGCTGCGCAGTACGCGCACCGGGCGACTCGAGGTGCAGCTGGGCGCGCGCTGGCACGCCGTGTTGCCGGCAATGACGGCTGCAGATGGCACCCTCCTGGCGGCACGCGTTGCCGCGTCTCCGTCACCCGAGGAAGTCGCCGCTGCCAGTACCCAGTCCGGTACCAATGCCCACATAAACCAGCAGCAGGCAAGTCGGATCAGTACTCCCGACCACGACGCGGCGATCAGCACGACCTTGCTGGGCACGACGTCCACCGATCCGTTAAGTTTGAACTCGAATGCGCAGGTCCTGGTCGAGAGTGGGCGCGCTCAGGCCAGCGCGCTCGCGCAAGTGATGACAGACATGGTCGGAGGTGCTGTGCGCACGCTGGCCGGATGGACCGGCGTGAGACAGCCACCCTCACCGCAGCAACAGCGACTTGCCGGCGTCCGCCAGGAGGCGATGCAGGCCCAGTCGCTTGCGCTGGAACTGTTCGACAGCTTGCCTGTCCTGGCCGAGGTGCGTATTGCCGCTGCGGCGTCTGAGCGCCAACCGGTTGATGGGCTTTCGCCCAACCAGCATGCGCAACTGGTCGCGTTGCGCGAAACGGCCTTGGCCGGGCTGTTGCGCGATCTGCGCAAGATCGGATTCCGCGATGGCGCGCTGGCCGCCGATTTTTCCATGGCGGACGGGGCCTCCATCCAGCGGACAAGTTCGAATCCCAGCTATCGCGTCGCCGAACTTTGGCGGCGGGCGCGTTCTGCGGTCACTCGCGCTGTGGTGCAAAAGGATGATGACCTGATGCCCTCATTTGACCGTTGCATCGCTGCGCTGGCCGGTGGCGCAGCGCTACATCCGCAGGCACTGAGCGACATCGAGCATGCGCTGCTTGCCGAGTTGCGTGAGGTCGTCCATCGGCTCAAGACCGCCCAGGTCGCCTTGCCGGCCCAACAGGATCAAGCCGGCAACTCAGCAGATGTGCCGAATGCGCTGCGCAGCGCCTGCCTGCTCGCAGGCTTGGTTGAGTACGATGCGCTGCTGAGCGTCGCCGACGCGCAGGCGCTGGAGGCAGCCGACGCCAGGCGGCGGCAGTCAAGGCTGCATGCGCTGGCCAAGCTGGGGCTGTCGTCCTGGCGCGAACTGGAGGCATTCGATGACGTGGTGTCGACCTTTCGGCAGGAGGTCACTACTCCCGGCAGCGCCCGCCAGCTGCAGCTGCTCAAGAGTCTTGGTCTGCCGCAGTGGAGCGCCCCAGATGAAATGGCATCGCGCATGATCGATGTGCTGCAGGACCTGTTCAATCGCAGCACCTTCTTCTCAACTCGGGTGCGCTCGGCCGAGCTGCGCGGCTCGCTGGGGTCGGTGCAATGGATGCATGTAAGTCCGATCAATGTCGGTATGGGAGGGGAGGCCATCCATGCGCTGGGCGTCGAGCGCATCGGCGATTCGAAGGACGGCGACGCGGGCTTGGTGGCCTTCTTCGTGCGCCACGCAAAAGCGACCGCGTCCGCAACCGTAGGCCTGAGGATCGATCTTGAAACGGGCCCGGGGACCGGCGGACATGTGTATGTGGACGCCCCGGGGCCAACAGTGTCTGCAACCTGGGGCGGCGCGGCCAATCTCGGCGTGGGGGGGAGCTATCAACATGGCGTGGGCGCGGCAGTCATCCTGTCGCCGGACACCATCCCCGAATTTGCCAGACTGTTGTTCGACCGGTACGCCGGCGATACCACCGGCCTGTTACGCGCAGGCGTGAATGATGGGGCAATCGGCCTGGACCTGTTCGAAACCAACATCAATGCGTCGCTCAACGTCAACCTGGCTGTGCATCCACTGGCAGTCAGGCATCCCTTCGGCGCGAAACAGCCCACCGCACAGGGCGCAGCCACCGGCAGTCCGCGCAGCGCGATTTCGGTGTCGGTGCCGGTCGGCATGACGGCGCAGATCGGTGTGCAATGGAGTCAGATGGAATTGCATCTGGACCACGCCTGGCAAGACATCATCGGCCTGGAATTCCAGGGTCGCATCGGCATTAATGCCGAGGTCAATGCCGGCATCAATTTAGGTGGCTCATTGACTTCGGTACTGGGACGCAATTTCAAACGGCTGGTCAATGCCGTCACCGGTGCCGGCACGCTGCAGCTGGCCGGTGTGCGGGTGGCGTCTAGCGACGTGCAGTTGCCAACCAACGCAATACTGGACGATACGCGCACCGGTCCGTTATTGGGCACTGCCAGCTACAAGCGCACCCTGGATACGCATGCCGCGCAGCCGGTGACGCGGCATCGATGGGACACGTTGCGCGCACGGCTCAAGGCCGTTTTTCCAGAAAGCAGTGCCGAACTGGGCGCGATGGAGCATCCGTCCACGCCGGAAGAGCGCAGTGTCCTGCTGCGCAAGGCGCTCGAACGTATTCAGGGTCCCGACGCGCTGGCCATCGAAGCTGGCGCGGCACTCGGCGGAGCAGCCCTGGCGCGACAGCGGACGCTCGCCGCGCAAGCGACTGGTGCCGCGGCGGTATCGCTATGGAAAGGCGGTACGGCAGCCGAGCGCGCGGCAGTGGTCGACATGCTGCATCAGCTGCGGCAGGAGGATGCTGCAGCCATCCAGCAGCGGGCGCGCGTGATTCCCGGCGCCCGCGTAGAGATCAACATGTTCGGACGCGAATCGCTCGACGCGGTAATCAGTCATGCCATCGGCCACTGCGCGCTGGGCGAGAAGATGCGTGACGTTGCCGAGATACGACGCAAGATTCCCGGGCTGGATGAGGTGTTGCGCAGATTCAAGGACATCCCGCATGTCAATCAGGTTCGTTTCGTGTTTGAGATGCGGCCGCAGGCGATGGTGGTGATCAACGACGCGCTGGCCGCCAGGCAGCATGCGCAGGCAGCAGGGGCACTGGGATTGCCGGCGTCCAGCGACGGGATGTCCTGGCAGGACGTTCTCGTTGCTGCGCAGCAATCGCCGGATCTGTACCGGCTTGCGGCCATCGCCGTTCACAATACCGACGAAAATCCGGTCACCAGCCGTGTCGGTCTGCCGCTGCTCAATGTGGCGTCGACGGCGGTCGCCTCGCACCAGTTGTTCCAGGCGGAGATTCAGTTCCGTTACGGGTTGTACGACCGCATCGAAGGGGCGGAAGTCCTCGAAGCCGGTGCACGTGCGCTGCGCCGCCCGCTGGACCGCCTGCAGCAGGCCGGCGTGCAGGCGCTTGGGCAACATCAGCGTGCGCAAGTGCCGCAACCGGGTACGGTCTCTCCGCGGGGCGAGCGCTCAGGGTTACAGGCGGCGCGTGAGCTTGCATTTGAACGGTATCTGCAGACGGGCACGCCGCCGGAGGGTCCTCATCTACGCGCGCTGACGCTCGAATTGGCACGCCTGGAAGAGCAAACGCTTGGAGTTGATGCGCAGCGCCGCAACTGCGCTGCGCTGATGGAGGCAGTGGGGCTCGCACAGGCCAAGGCAGGCGAACGCATCGACCGCTTGCTGGCCAGACTTGCGCCAACAGGCGAGGACATCACCGAAGCGGCGATCGCGCCGTGGAGCTTGCGCCAAGTGCTTGCGTCGTTGCACGCCTGCAGGGATGTGGTGACACAGGCCGAGCACACGCTTGACCAGGCGCACGGTCGCCTAAGTCAACTGATGGCCGGGCGCAGCGCAATGGAGGAGATTGCGGTAGCTCAGCATGCGTTCGAATTACTGCGGCAGGCTGCACAAAGTGAGTCGTCCCTGATTGCAGCGATCGACTACCTTCTGCGTCAGACCGCGGAGGCGTATGACGCGCAAGAGGCGCAACTGCGGGACCTGGACGACAGGTTGAACGACCTGTTGCAGCGTCTGGCGGATCTGCACCGCGTGTCTGAGCTAGAGCGTCAGTCTGTCGAAGATGCCGAGCGCGATGCCGACATCCGACGCCAAGCGCTGCGGGTGTTGCACATGCAGGCCACGAGCACCGATGCGTTGGCGAACGACACCGCCAGCGAGGATGAGGCAGTGCGGGCACTCGAAGAAGCGCAAACGAAGCTGAGCAGGGTCCAGCAGCAATCGGCAGAGACACGCGATCGCATCGGTGCGCTGGTGTCGTTAGCGCACGGCGTGCGCGCCAGGCTGGCTGAAGAAGCCGATGCGTTAGGCGACATCGATGCACTGACACGTGCAGCACGGCAAACCATGACACGTGCGCACGACCTCGGTGAAAAGGCGCGGGCTGCCATGCTGGCGATGTTGAGCGCACGCTACGGCGACGATGCCGCGCCAGCGGCCGATGCTGGCGATGACATCACCCTGGCCGATGAGCAAGGAGCCTGATGCGCCGGGCACACTTGAATGCCTTCCTGACCGCGCAGGCGTACGTGCGCGGGTGTGTTGCATGACGGGAGGGCGCGAGACCGGCTTCGGTGCGCCGCGGGTTGGAGCGTCAATCAGGCGCGTGTAGCCGAGGGTGATCGCGACGCAGCGACCACATGGGCAGACCGTACCGATGGCCCGCGCAGCACGCTGGTCATCGCAGCGTGCATCAGCGCAGCTGTTCAAAACTGGCCGACACAACCGGTAGCGTCGGTCGGCCGTGCCACCCACACATCGAACAGGCCCCGCTACAAGGTCGGCGGTGTGGCAGCGGCTCACCGGGCGCCAGCAGCGTCACGTCGGCACGGCGCCCGGCTGCTACCTGTGGTCTGCAGCGCTCGGATAGCGGGGGGGCGAAGGTGCAGCGCTCCACGACCTGCGGCATGCCGGGGTTTGTCATTCGGTGGCGTTCTTCGCCACTGGTCGCGCAACAGCGGACCTGATAAGTGGCCGAAACCGCGTGCGCGACGTGGAGGACCTGCAGACCGAACTACGGCATCTGTTCGATATATGGGTCGTGGAAGTCGTAGCGGCGGCGGTCGATTCGGAAAACGGTACGGGTCAGCAATTGCGGCGTGCATGCGCCCGAAGCATTGGATGCACTTTACCGGCAGCTTGAAGACACGCTGTTGCAGCTGTTGCGCCCGCATGGGTGCAGGGGCAGCGGAATGTCGGCCGAAGATTTCGACCAAATCCTGCGTTTGCGACCAACCGGCCTGAAAGCGTCGGCCAACAACGAGTTGGTCTTGAGACGGCTGTTGCCGGCCAGATCACCATGGCTGTGGCCACGGTGCGCATAGGTGCTAGCGAGGCATCAGGCAAGAAGAAGTCCGCGCGACGCTGATGCGGCGACTGACATGTACAGCACCGCTCACACTCGACGCTGCACCGCTGCGATAACACGATGGGCCCAGTGCACCGAATACATTGGGCCCATCGTCGTGACCCATGAGAGCAGCGGCAAAGGGGCTGCGTTTTCGTAAGCCATCGTATCGTTGCGCCATACATTCATACAGGCGCAACGTGCCACGCAGGTCAGTCCGCCATCACCTTGTCCGGCGTCATCGGGGTACTGCGGATGCGCTTGCCGGTGGCATGGAAGATCGCATTGCAGATGGCCGCAGACACGCCAACCAAACCGATTTCACCCACACCCTTGGCCCCCAGGCTGCTGACGATGCGATCGTCTTCGTCGGCAAAGATCACGTCGATGTCGTGGATGTCGGCATTGGCGCAGACGTGATACAGCGCCAGATCGTGATTCATGAAGCGGCCGAAGCGGTGATCGGACTGGGTGTGCTCGTGCAATGCCTGGCCGATGCCCCAGACCACGCCACCGACGATCTGGCTGCGTGCAGTGATCGGGTTGAGAATACGCCCGGCGGCAATTGCGCTGACCACGCGCGTCACCCGCACCGTGCCCAGTTCTTCGTCCACGCGCACTTCCACAAACACCGCACCATGCGTGGCACGGGTGTATTTGCGCTGCTTCAACACGTTGGGCAACATCAGGAACTTGTCTTCGATCTGCTCCAGCCCTGCTGTGCGCAACAGGTCGGTCAGGCCGATGGCGCTGCCGGCATCGCCGCGCACTGCAAGTGTGCCGTCGGCGAACACCACATCGTCGGGTTTGGCGTTGGCGAAGCGTGAGGCGGGCAGGGCCTGGGCCAGCCGCAATAACCGCGCACGCAGCTTGCCGCAAGCGCCATCCACTGCCGAGCCCACGGTGGCGACGTGCGAAGAGCCGCCTTCGATCGGCGCAACCGGCAAGGTCGAATCGCCGAGTTGAAAGGTCACTTGCTCCAGCGGCAAACCCAAGGCTTCGGCAGCGATCATTGCCATCACCGTGTAGGTGCCGGTGCCGATATCGCTGGCCGCGCTGCTGACCACCAGGCGCCCGTCGGCATGCAGCACCGCATGGGCACGCGCAAACATCTGCATCGCATCCCATTGCCCGGTGGCCATGCCCCAGCCCACCCATTCGCTGCCTTCCTTGCGTGCGCGCGGCTGCAGTGGCCGTTGCGCCCAACCGAAGCGTTCGGCGCCTTGCGCGTAACACTGGCGCAGCGCCTTGCTGGAGTAGGGCTTGTCGTCGGCGGGATTGACCTCGGCATAGTTTTTCAAGCGCAGCGCCAGCGGGTCGATACCGACCTCATAGGACAATTCGTCCATCGCCACTTCCAGCGCATGCACACCATGCGCCGCACCGGGTGCACGCATGTCCATCGGGCTGTACTGGTCCAGGCTCACCAACTTGTAGCCCAGGTGCACGTTGTCGCAGGCGTATAGCTGGCCGCTCCAGTTGACCACCACTTCCACGTAGTCTTCGATGCGCGAGGTCTCGGCGATGGCTTCGTGCCAGATGGAGCGCAAGGTGCCGTCGCGGTCGGCACCGAGCTTGAGCCGTTGCAGCGTTTCGGGGCGGTGGCCGAAGGTGAACATCTGTTGCCGCGTCAGCACCACGCGCACCGAACGATCCAGCAGGATCGACGCCATCACCGCAAGCGGCAACTGATACTGCGGGCGCAGCCCGGAGCCGAATGCGCCGCCCACATACGGGTTGCGCACCGTTACCTTGCGCTTGCTCAGGCCGAACACATGCGACACATACCAACGGCTGTTCTGCGAGCCTTGGGTCTTGTCGTAAATGGTGAAGTGACCGTCGTCATCGCGGATCACGGTGGAAGCGAACAACTCCATCGGGTTGTGATGCTCCACACCGCTGTAATAGTCGCCCTGTACCTGGCACGCGGCATTGTCGAATGCGCTCTGCGGCTCGCCCTTGTCCTTGGGAGGCGGGGAAAAACCCGCCTTCAAGGGCTTGGGCGTATGTGCACGGTCCAGATTGGTCATCAGGTTGGTGGCGTGCGGGTCCTGCAGCAACTCCACTTCCACCAGATGTGCAGCGTGACGCGCAGCTTCGAAGGTCTTGGCGACCACCAGCGCAATGGGCTGGCCGCTGTACAGGATCTTGTTGTCGTACAACGGACGGAATGGCGAACCGGCCGGCGCGGTCATGTCCTTGTAGAACAGATCCATGCCGCGCATATGCGGGCGGTTTTCGTGGGTGACGATCTCCAGCACACCGGGTACCGCGCGTGCGGCATCCAGATGAAATGCGACGATCTCGCCCTTGGCAATGCTGCTGTTGACCACCACGCCATAGGCCAGATCCGGGACCGGCCATTCGGCGGCATAGCGCGCCTGGCCGGTGACCTTTGCGCGTCCATCGATGCGCGTGACGCCGGTGCCGGTGGGACGATAACCGGTGCCGATGTCGGCAACCGGTGGGGTCAGCTCGCTGTCGGACAGGTCGGTGCTGCGTGCGTTCATGGCGATTCCTCCAGCGCAGTGGTGCGCCCGCGGTTGTCGATGGTGCCCTCGCGTGCAACGCCCAATGCACGCACGATGGCGCGGCGCGCCAGCGGCAGCTTGAAGGCGTTTTCGCCCTGCGGTTGCGCGCCCTGCAGCAGCGCATCGGCCAGGCGGCCGAAGCTGTCGTCGCTGGCCGGTTGACCGACCAGTTGCGCCTCTGCGTCGGGATTGCGCCATGGCTTGTGCGCCACGCCGCCCAGGGCAACGCGCACCTGGCGGATGCTGCCGTCTTCGGCCAACTCCAATGCGGCCGCCACCGACACCAGCGCAAACGCATACGAGAGGCGCTCGCGGATCTTGAGATACGCACTATGCGCGACGAAGCGCTGTGCGTCGGGCAGGTCGATATGCACGATCAACTCGTCCGGCGCCAAGGTGCTGTCCAGTTCCGGATGCGCGCCGGGCAGGCGGTGAAACTGCGCAAACGCAATGTCGCGCTCGCCGTTGGCGCCTTGCACATGCACCACCGCATCCAGCGCCGCCAATGCCACGCACATGTCCGAGGGGTGGGTGGCGATGCAGTGTTCGCTGGCGCCGAGAATGGCGTTGTATTTGGTCAACCCGCCAATGGCCGAACAGCCCGTGCCCGGGTCGCGTTTATTGCATGGGGTGGCATGGTCGTAGAAATACATGCAGCGCGTGCGCTGCAACAGGTTGCCGCCATTGCTGGCCATATTGCGGATCTGCGGCGAGGCGCCGGCCAGAATCGCCGCACTCAGCAATGGGTAACGCGCTTCCACTTCCGGGTGGTAAGCGGTGTCGGCATTGCGTGCCAACGCGCCCAGGCGCAGGCCGCCATCGGGTTGGGTGCTGATGCTGTCCAGCGGCAACCGGTTGATGTCGACCAGGCGGCTGGGGCGCATCACCTGCAGCTTCATCAGGTCGGTGAGATTGGTGCCGCCGGCGATCAGCCGCACCGGCGCCTCGGATGGCACCGGCTGCGCATCGCCGCTACGCACTGCGATGGCGCCAAGGGCGGCATCGACGCTGTCCGGGCGCGTATAGGTGAGCGGAATCATGCCGGCACCGTCCCTGGAATCCATGGGGTGGCCGCGCTTTCGCTGCTGTCGCTGGGCTTGCCCATCACCTCCATCACGGCGTCAGTGATTTGCGGATAGGCGCCGCAACGGCAGATGTTGCCGCTCATCAATTCACGCACCTGGTCGCGGTCGTGCGCCTTGCCTTCGTTGATCAGGCCCACTGCCGAGCACAGCTGCCCCGGTGTGCAATACCCGCACTGGAAGGCGTCGTTGGCGATGAAGGCACGTTGCAGCGGATGCAGCTCGTCGCCATCGGCCAGGCCTTCGACGGTGATGATGTCGGCGCCGTCCTGCATGACGGCCAGGGTCAGGCAGCTATTGATGCGGCGGCCATCGACCAGCACCGTGCAGGCGCCGCACTGACCGTGGTCGCAGCCTTTCTTGGTGCCGGTCAGGTCGAGGCGGTCGCGCAGCAAATCGAGCAGGCTCACCCAGGCTTCGAGTTGCAGGTGATAGGGCTGACCGTTGATGCGCAGGTTGACCGGGTAGGTCGGCGCGCTGGTGGTGGCAGTTGCCGGCGCCGTGTCATGGGCAGTGGCGGGTGTGGCATTCATGCGAACCCCGTGGCGATGGCTGAGGAGGGCCACCACCTTGACCGCGCTGTGGTCAACGCGAAGTGACCACGCGTGCGACTCGCATCGATACACCGCTGCGCAAACGCATTCAGGCGCAGCAGTGTGATCACTGTACGCTTGCGCTTGCATGCAGTGCGTGTGCGCAAGTGAGGACGGAGTGCAGTGCACTGCTGTGCGCTGAATTCGTCAGGTTGCGCGCGTACTGCAGCGCCTGCGTCCCAGCTGCTGCGACGCTGCGCCGTTATCCTTGCGGCAAGAAGATGAGGTGGCAGCAATGAGCCGGCGCGGCGGCAGTGCAGATCTTCCCTTGCATGGCGGGCGCGTTCCGCAATGGTTGGGGCAGCGGATGACGCGGCTTGGCGCGGTGATGTGCGAGGCCATCGTGCACACCTACGGGCGCGATGAATTGTTGCGGCGGCTTGCGCACCCGTTCTGGTTCCAGTCGTTCGGTGCGGTGATGGGGATGGATTGGCATTCGTCCGGTATCACCACCAGCGTGATCGGCGCACTCAAGCGTGGGCTGACGCCGCTGTCCGGCGAACTTGGCATCCATGTCTGTGGCGGCCGCGGCCGGCATTCGCGTGCCACGCCTGCGGAATTACTGGCAGTGGGCGATGCGGTGGGACTGGATGGCGCCGCACTGGCGCAGGCCAGCCGGCTGGTCGCCAAGGTGGACAGCGCGGCCGTGCAAGACGGCTTCGATCTGTATCTGCACGGCTTCATCGTCAGCAACGACGGCCGCTGGGTGGTGGTGCAGCAAGGCATGCACGGGCAGCGCAAGCAGGCACGCCGGTATCACTGGCTGTCCGAAGGTTTGAGCAGCTTTGTGGATGCCCCGCATGCCGCCATGCGCGATGTGCTCGATGGGTATCAGGCCGTGGACCTGCCGCTGCACGCGCATCTGCCCGAACACCTCTGGGCCTGGTATTGCCGCACCGCCTGAGCGCTGTTGCCAAGATGTTGACGTGCGGCGGGCGAGGCGTAGCGTGTTCGCCGGGCGGTTGCACAGGTCTGTGCCGGAGACGCGGATGCGGTCAGTTGCTGTGCAAGCGCGTGGGGTGGCGGGGCGCCAGGCACGCTTCAACGCCAGGTGAGTATCGCGGCCACTGCGCATTGACGCTGCGCTTGTTACATCGAGCCGACATCCACAGCTGAGAAGTGCCATGCCACAGACCCAAACGCGCCGCGCTGCCAGCAAGGACAAGCAGGAAGGAAAGGCGGCCAGTACCCAGGCCGGCGAATATGTGAAAGAAGAAATCGAACAGGTGCGCGAAGGCGCGCATGGGGTCAACAGCACCAAGCAGGCCATTGCGATCGGGCTGTCCAAGGCGCGCCGCGATGGCGTAGATGTTGCACCGCCCAGTTCCGCATCCAACGCCACCAAGAAAAAAGCTGCGCAAGACACTGCAGCTGCAACGTCCGACAAACCGGTTTCGCCCACACGCTCGGCCGGCACCAAGAAAGCCTTGAAGACCGCCAGCAAGAACACCAGCGCCAAGAAGACGGTAAGCAAACAGGCCTTGTCCACGCAGACCACGGGCGCCGCAAAAAAGCGCACGGCCAGTGATCGCTCGACAGCAGCGAAGAAAGCGGCAGAGACCAAGGGCCCTGCAGTGCGCAAGGTGGCTGCGAAGAAGGCGGCTGCAACGCGCAAGCGCGCGGAGTAAAAGCGCCTGCGCCATGTGGCGACGTCAACGCCGACCGAGTTGTGGCATGTCGATACTTGCGCATGCATGTGCCAACACAAGCGTGCTGCTGCCACAGGCATGCTTTCAGCCGTAATGGCCTTGCGGTTCGTGCACTTGCGTGTCCGCGCGCAAACGCACGCGCGGCCGTAGCCATTGCGCAAATGTTGCTTCGCTCCACGCGCCATTGGCCAGACCCATCATGGCAACGTATTTCTCTTCCTGCGAAGCGATGAGCTCGGCGCCGTTGAGCAGCAAAAACACCCGATAGCACACATGGGCAGTGCGTTTATTGCCATCGACGAACGGGTGGTTGCGCGCAAGCCCATAGGCCAGGCTGGCCGTCAGCTCCACCAGATCGGGCGGCGGATCACCGTAGGAGAACAGCTGTTGCGGGCGTGCCAGTGCCGAGGCCAGTAGCGCCTCGTCGCGCACTCCACTCGCGCCGCCGTGCTCGCTCAATTGACGTTCGTGGATCGCCAACGCAAGCGCATGCGTGATCCAGACCAGCATGCGCGTGTTCACTTGGCCAGCTTGTTCAGCACTTGGCGATCCTCGCGCATCACCTGCTCGGCCACATCCATCTGCGCTGCCAACGTCGGGTCGAAGGCGGTCAGCTTGATGCCGTCGGGCGTTTCCAGTGCATAGAGTTCGTCGCCCTTGCCCAGGCGCAGGCGGGCCAGCAGTTCCTTGGGCAGGATGACGCCGGCGGAATTGCCGATGGCGGTGATCTTGAGTTTCATGACGGCATCTCACGTTAGTACGTAAGTTATAACTCCAGCATCGCCCAGCCGCAAGCGGTGTGCTGAATCGGCTCAGCAAGCCAGTCTCGTCTGCTGCGACCGATGGGTGTACAAATGTACACCTTGTCCCGCCCGGCTGCTGCACGCTCATGCTCCCACTGCCCCCCCAACGCGCCGCGGTGCTGGCCTTCCTGCAGGAGCAGGCCCAGGCCGGCGTGTCGCCCAGTCTTGCCGAGATTGCGCAGGCCTTCGGGTTTGCCTCGCGCAATGCGGCGCAAAAACATGTGCAGGCCCTGGCCGAGGCCGGGTTGATCGAGCTGTTGCCCAACCAGAAGCGCGGCATCCGCATGCCCGGCGGGGCCGGGCGCGATGCGTTGCTGGCTCTGCCGGTGCTGGGGCGGGTGGCGGCCGGTGTGCCGATCGGCGCGGACATCGGCCTGGAGCGGCAACTGTGGCTGGACCGCGCGCTGTTCTCGCTGCGCCCGGATTACCTGCTGAAAGTGCAGGGCGATTCGATGATCGACGACGGCATCCTGGATGGCGACCTGGTGGGCGTGCACCGCAGCAACGAGGCGCGCGATGGCCAGATCGTTGTGGCGCGGGTGGATGGCGAAATCACCATCAAACGCCTGGAGCGTGGGCCCGAGCGCATCCGCCTGCTGCCGCGTAATCGTGCGCATGCGCCGATCGTGGTGGCAGCCGATGCCGACTTCGCAGTCGAAGGACTGTACTGCGGCCTGATCCGGCAGGGCTGACATGAGCCAGCAGCCGGCGCGCATCGGACAGGACGGCAATCCGGCAGTGGCACTGCCGCTGGACGCCCTGCTGGCCGCGCGCACGGTCTGGCGTGCGGGCCAGGGCACGGCCACCGCCAATGGTGGCCAAGCCACCGGGCATGCCGCACTGGATGCAGTACTGCCCGACGGCGGCTGGCCGCGACGTGCGTTGACCGAGTTGCTGTTGCCTGCGCATGGCATCGGTGAGATCGCCTTGCTGTTGCCCACGCTGGCACGCATGACCGCCAGCAGCAGCCGGGTGGTGTTGGTGGCGCCACCGTTCATTCCGTATGCGCCGGCCTGGCAGGCGGGCGGGGTGGTGCTGGAGCATCTGGAAGTGGTGCAGGCCGAGCCGCGCGAGGCCTTGTGGGCCTTCGAGCAATGTCTGCGCAGCGGCGCATGCGCGGCAGTGCTGGGCTGGCCGCAGACCGGCGATGCGCGTGCATTGCGCCGGTTGCAGGTGGCGGCCGACAGCGGCAACTGCTGCGCCTTCGCACTGCGCGATCGCCGCCATGCGGTGAATGCATCGCCGGCGGCCTTGCGGCTGGAATTTCTGCCCGAGCGCGATGCCTGGCAGGTACGCAAATGCCGCGGCGGGCAGGTGCCCTCGCAGCCGTTGCGGCTGGCGCATTGAGGCGCGCGCATGTTGTGGGCCTGCATATTGCTGCCGCAGCTGGCGCTGGATGCCGTCCTTCGGCGTCTGGAAGAGCCGGACGTACCGCTGGTGCTGGTGGAAGGTCCGGCGCAGTTGCGCAGCCTGCACTCGGTCAATGCCGCGGCCGCCGCGGCCGGGCTGAAGGCCGGCATGCGGCTGTCGGCGGCGCATGCGTTGATGACCCAGGTACGCACCATCGATTACGACGCACAGAGCGAAGCACGCACGCAGCGGTTTCTTGCGGCCTGGGCATATCGGCATAGTTCGTTGGTGAGCCAGCAGTGGTCGCGCGCCATCGTGCTGGAAGCCGGCGCCAGCTTTCGCCTGTTCGGCCCCTGGCCACGGTTCGAGCGGCGCCTGCGTGACGAGCTGCAGGCGCTGGGCTTCCAGCACCGGCTTGCGCTGGCACCGACACCGCGCGCCGCACGCGTGCTGGCCGGCCTGCGCGATGGCATGGTGGTGACGGAATTGCCGTCCTTGCACAGCACCCTCGACAAGGTGCCTGTACGCCGCGCCGCGTTGCCCGGCGATGTTGGCGAGCGTCTGCAGCACATGGGGGTGCGCACGCTCGCAGCGCTGCGCGGGTTGCCGCGCGATGGGCTGCGCCGGCGCTTCGGTGCCAGCCTGCTGGATCATCTGGATCGCCTCTACGGCCAGGTCGACGATCCGCTGGAGTGCTACGCGCCGCCAGACCATTTCGACCACCGCGTGGAGCTGGGCTACGAGGTGGAAACGCATCCGGCGCTGCTGTTTCCGTTGCGCCGGCTGATCGGCGACCTGTGCACGTACCTGTCCATTCGCGATGGCGGCGTACAGCGTTTTTTGCTGCGCCTGGAACACGAAGAGGGCGCCACCGATGTCGAGATCGGCCTGCTGACGCCGGAGCGTGCGCCCACGTTGCTATTCGAGCTGGCGCGCAACCGGCTGGAGCGGGTGGAGATTCCGCGCCCGGTGGTGGCGATGCGCTTGCTGGCGCGGCAACTGCCGCCGTTCGTGCCGGCCATGCGCGACCTGTTCGATCAACGCGCGCAGCAATCGGTGGAGTGGCCGCAACTGCGCGAACGCCTGCGTGCGCGGTTGGGCGATGACGCGGTGTATCGCATCCTGCCGGCCGACGACCCGCGCCCGGAGCGCGCCTGGCGTCGCGCCATCGGCGATGCGCTGCGCGAAACTGCTGCGCCGCCACGTCCGCCGCGCCCCACCTGGCTGCTACCGCAGCCGGTGCCGCTGCACGACCCGCATCTGCGCATCGTGTCCGGCCCGGAACGGCTGGAAAGCGGCTGGTGGGACGACGACGACGCGCGTCGCGATTACTACGTGGTGGAAACCGCGCGTGGCCGGCGTGGTTGGGCATTCGCCGCGCCTGGCCGGCTGGATGGCTGGATGCTGCATGGGTGGTTTGCGTGAGCGCGCACGCCTGCGCGATATCGGAGCACGGGCTGCCTGGCTGCTCATTGCGGTTTGGCGCACGCGGCCGGTGCCACGGCTCCAGACAAAACGCGGCAGGACCTGCGGCGGCGCGATCTGCTGCGCACTGGGCATCTGCAGGGCGTAGCACACAGTTGAAGGCATCCGTGCATGAGCTGGGATGACGCCATCGATGGCGTGGACCGCGACACGCCCGGCGGGCGCATGCCGCGCGGCTGGAATGTTGCCGCGCGGCTGCGCGCAGCAAACGACGACATCACCCACGCGCAGGTCGCCGATGGCTTGCCCGCGTATGCCGAGCTGCATTGCCTGTCGGATTTCTCGTTTCTGCGCGGCGCCTCCAGTGCAGAGCAGTTGTTCGTGCGCGCACAGCACTGCGGCTACAGCGCCTTGGCCATTACCGACGAATGCTCGCTGGCCGGCATCGTGCGTGGCCTGGAAGCGTCGCGCGCCACTGGCGTGCGGTTGATCGTCGGCAGCGAATTCACCCTGGTCGATGGCACGCGCTTGGTGCTGCTGGTGGAAAACGCGCAGGGCTATCGGCAGTTGTGCGCGCTGATCACCAGCGCGCGGCGTGCCGCAAGCAAGGGCGCGTATCGGTTGGGACGTGCCGACGTGGAAGCACAGTTTCGCGACGCTGTACCAGGTGTGTTTGCACTGTGGTTGCCTGGCGTGCAGCCGCAGGCAGAGCAGGGCGCCTGGCTGCAACAGGTGTTTGGCGAGCGTGCGTTCCTGGCGGTGGAACTGCATCGCGAACAAGACGATGCCGCACGCCTGCAGTCGCTGCAATTGCTTGCCCAGCAATTGGGCATGACCGCGTTGGCCAGCGGCGATGTGCACATGGCGCAGCGCCGCGAGCGCATCGTGCAGGACACCTTGACCGCCATCCGCCACACCACCCCGCTGGCCGAATGCGGCGCGCATCTGTTTCGCAATGGCGAACGCCATCTGCGTACGCGGCGTGCGTTGGGCAATATCTACCCGGATGCGCTGTTGCAGGCCACGGTGGAGTTGGCGCAACGCTGCATCTTCGATATTTCCAAGATCAGCTACACCTACCCCAAAGAGCTGGTGCCGGAAGGGCATACGCCAACCAGTTATCTACGTCAGCTTACCGAAGCCGGCATTCGCAAACGCTGGCCGGGCGGCATCTCGGCAAAGGTGCGCGAGGACATCGAGAAAGAGTTGGCGCTGATCGCGCTCAAGAAGTACGAGGCATTTTTCCTCACTGTGCAGGATGTGGTGCGCTTCGCGCGCGAGCAGGACATCCTCTGCCAGGGGCGTGGCTCATCGGCCAATTCGGCGGTGTGTTATGCGCTGGACATCACCGCAGTCAATCCCGACGAAACACGTTTGTTGATGGCGCGCTTTCTCTCCGAAAAACGCGACGAGCCGCCGGACATCGACGTGGATTTCGAACACGAACGCCGCGAGGAAGTGCTGCAGTACGTCTACAGCAAGTACGGCCGCGAACGTGCGGCGCTGGCGGCAACGGTGATCTGTTATCGCGGCAAGAGTGCGGTACGCGACGTGGCCAAGGCCTTCGGCCTGCCGCCGGACCAGATCGCGCTGCTGGCCAATTGCTACGGCTGGGGCAATGGCGAAACGCCGATGGAGCAGCGCATCGAAGAAGCCGGGTTCGATCTGGCCAACCCGCTGATCAACAAGATCCTTGCAGTGACCGAGCAGCTGCGCGATCACCCACGGCATCTCTCCCAGCATGTCGGCGGCTTCGTCATCTCCAACGAGCCGCTGTCGCTGCTGGTGCCGGTGGAAAACGCCGCCATGGCCGGGCGCACCATCATCCAGTGGGACAAGGACGATCTGGAAACGATGAAGCTGCTCAAGGTCGATTGCCTGGCCCTGGGCATGCTCACCTGCATCCGCAAGACGCTGGAGTTGGTGCGCGGCCACCGCGGGCGCGACTACAGCATCGCGACATTGCCCGGCGACGACGCGCCCACCTACAAGATGATCCAGCGCGCCGATACGGTGGGCGTGTTCCAGATCGAATCGCGCGCGCAGATGGCGATGCTGCCGCGGCTCAAACCTGCGGTGTTCTACGACCTGGTGATCGAAGTGGCGATCGTGCGTCCCGGGCCGATCCAGGGCGACATGGTGCACCCGTATCTGCGCAGGCGACAGGGCCGCGAAGAAGTGAACTATCCATCGCCGGAAGTGGAAGACATCCTCAAGCCGACCCTGGGCGTGCCGTTGTTCCAGGAGCAGGTGATGGAACTGCTGATGCATGCCGCCGATTACAGCGAGAGCGAGGCGGACAATCTGCGCCGTTCCATGGCGGCCTGGCGGCGCGGCGGCGACATGGAGCAACACCGCACGCGCGTGCGCGAGCGCATGCAGGGCAAAGGCTACGCCTCCACCTTCATCGACCAGATCTTCGAGCAGATCAAGGGCTTCGGCTCCTACGGGTTTCCGCAAAGCCACGCCGCCTCGTTCGCCAAACTCGTCTATGCCAGCTGCTGGCTCAAACGCCACGAACCGGCCGCCTTCGCCTGCGGGCTGCTCAACGCGCAGCCGATGGGGTTTTATTCGGCCAGCCAGATCGTGCAGGACGCGCGCCGCGGCAGCCCCGAGCGCGCGCGCGTGGAGGTGCTGCCAGTGGATGTGTTGCACAGCGACTGGGACAACACCCTGGTCGGCGGCCGGCCTTGGCACAGCGCTGCCGACCCTGGCGAACAACCGGCGATCCGGCTGGGCATGCGGCAAGTCGCCGGGTTATCGGAGGTGGTGGCCAATCGCATTGTCGCTGCACGCACGCAACGGGTTTTCACCGATATCGGCGATCTCTGCCTGCGCGCTGCACTCGACGAAAAAGCGCGCCTGGCCCTGGCCGAAGCCGGTGCCTTGCAGGGCATGGTGGGCAACCGCAATGCCGCGCGCTGGGCGATGGCCGGCGTGGAGGCGCGCCGCCCGCTGCTGCCGGGCAGCCCGGAAGAGCGCCCGGTGGAGTTTGAAGCCCCGCGTGCGGGCGAAGAGATTCTTGCCGATTACCGCTCGGTCGGTCTGAGCCTGCGCCAGCACCCGATGGCGCTGCTGCGCCCGCAGATGCGGCAGCGGCGCATCCTGGGCCTGCGCGAATTGCAAGGCCGCCGCCACGGCAGCGGCGTGCATGTCGCCGGCCTGGTCACCCAGCGCCAGCGCCCGGCCACTGCCAAGGGCACCATCTTCGTCACCCTGGAAGACGAGCACGGCATGATCAACGTCATCGTCTGGTCGCACCTGGCGCTGCGCCGCCGCCGCGCACTGCTGGAATCGCGCCTGCTCGCCGTGCGTGGCCGCTGGGAACGCGTGGACGGCGTGGAACACCTGATCGCCGGCGACCTGCACGACCTCAGCAACCTGCTCGGCGGAATGCAGCTGCCCTCGCGCGATTTTCATTGAGCGCTGCCCGAAGGAGCACATACCGGCAACGCAACGATGCGTCATGTCCATGCGCATGCTGCGGCTGTGCTCATACAACGCTGCATCACTGCGTGCTGTCCCGCGCATCGACAGCCAAACCGCATCACTGCCGGCATCCACGCCATCGCTTGTGACATCCCGTCGAGTTCGCTCGTGGCCACGCTCATCGCCCGGCGGGGTGCGAGATACCGCCGCCAGCGCAAAACCACAGGCGTAGGTGAATCCATCCCGCCACCGGTCACTGGCAGCAAACCGGTCTGTGCTACACCATGCAGGTCCGCGCGGCCGCGCTGGCTTGTCTTTCACCCACGAGGCGATCATGAAGTTGGAGGCGTTGTTCGACCAGTTGCCCACCTTGCCCACCGTGCCCAAGGTGGCGCAGGACCTGATCCGTCAATTCGACGATCCGCAGACCGATATCGATACGCTGGCGCACAGCATCGAGCGCGATCCGGTGATCGCCGCCAAGGTGCTGCGGCTGGCCAATTCGGCGCGCTTTCACGGCCTGCGCGATTCCACCAGTGTGGAAGACGCCGCGATGCGCCTGGGCTTCAATACGCTGCGCACCCTCGGCGATGACTGGCGCCTTTCGCGCCGGCCCGGGTTTCGACCTCAAGGCATTCTGGCGGCACAGTTTCGAAGTGGCCGGCATCGCCCGCCTGCTGGCGCGCCAGCATGGCCTGGACCCGGAAACCGCCTTTACCTGCGGCATGATGCACAACATCGGCGAGCTGCTGATCCAGTCCGGCGCCCCGGATTACGCCAGCCGCATCAACCACGACACCTCGTCTGCCGGCCATGCCGCCGAAGAGACGCTGCAACTTGGCTTCGGCTACCCGGAAGTGGGCGCCGAGCTGGTGCGTCGCTGGCAGTTGCCGGTGGTGATCCAGGAGGCCATCGCCTACCAGGTTCGCCCGGCCGCCGCACCCGACGGCGCGCGCATGCCGTTGCTGGTCGCCCAGGCCGTGCAGGTCTCCGACGCCCTGCATGCCCATCGTGGCGACACTGCGGCGGCACTGGAGGCGGTGCGTGGGCCGCTGATGGACGGCGTGGATCTGGACGCGTTGTTCGCCGCGCTGCCTGATGTCATCGAGGCCGACCGCACGTTTGCCGAGTTGCTGAATTGAACAGTGGTTGCCGCTGCGTCACTCCAGGCGCAGCGGCTCGAACGCGCAGTCCGCCGCGCTGCGGATGTCCTCGCTCCGGGAACAGGCATAGAACTGATCCTGCCCAGGCGCTGGCGCTTGATCGAGCTGCCAGCGGGATGGGTGCTGCAGTGTGACGATCAGGTTGCGTTGCGTTTTCGGCGTCAGGCGATCGAAGTAGGCCAGATCCACCACCGTGTCACCGCGTAACGCGTAGCTGCAATTGACCAGTACTCCGGTGCTGGGCGCCGCTGCGGCGCGAGTGCCGTAGTAGAGCGCCGATGACAGATGCCGTGGACTGCCCGCGTTGGGCTGCAGCGTACTGGCCCACACGCCGCTTCCGGAGCCGACGTCGAGCCGGACAGGGGCGCGATAGCGTCCGGCCTCGTAGTGCACCGTTTCAGGTGCCGGGCATTGTGCCGCATCCTGCGCAGGCTGCTTGCCGGCTGCATCGGCGGCGGCCGGCGGCAGCAGCATGCCGGCAAGAATCAATGGTGTCAGCGGACGGATCATGTGTCGGACCTTTGGGTACGTGGCTGCGGTATGCGATGGAAGGCCGATGAAACAGGCTTGGCGGTCAGCGCACGCCGCATCGGCCGCAGCGGGGCGCACAGGCTCCTGTCGACGCGCTGCTGTGCAGGACAATAGCGAACGCCACGCCCTGGCCGGCGCCGTGTGCGAATGCGTAGCGCCCTGGGCGCACAGATCCACACATGCTGCCGCCGGTTGGCGTCTCCATCGCGCCAAGCAAGGCGTCGCCGCCGATGTCGTTGGCGCCGCACGCCATACCTTGCACACTGTCACGCCGCGCCGCAGCTGGACTCGGCTGGGCGCAGGCGCTAGCGTGATGCGGATTTTTTGCCTACAGGGGAATGCCCAATGCGCCATGACGCGCAGCCGCGCCAGCTCACTTTTCGTGCCGTCGTGCTGGCCATCGTGCTGGCGGTGGTGCTTTCGGCCGCCAATGCTTATCTCGGCCTGTTTGCCGGCCTGACCATCGCCACCGCCATTCCGGCGGCGGTGGTGTCGATGGGCGTGCTGCGCCTGCTCGGCGGCGGCACCATCCTGGAAAACAACATCGTCCAGACCGGCGCTTCGGCGGGTTCGTCGATCGCGGCCGGGGTCATCTTCACCATCCCGGCGCTGGTGATCATGGGCTACTGGCCGGACTTCAAATACTGGTGGGTGCTGGGCATCGCCGGTATGGGCGGCCTGCTCGGTGTGCTGTTCTCGGTGCCGTTGCGGCGCTCGATGATCGTCGAAGACCCGCTGCCGTTCCCCGAAGGCAAGGCCGCGGCCGAGGTGCTCAAGGCCGGCGAAAACCCCGGCCCGGGCCTGAAGATCCTGGCCGCCTCCGGCGCCATCGGCGCGCTGGTCAAGCTGGCTGCGGCCAGTGGCTTGCGGGTGATCCCGGACACCTGGGCGCAGGCCACCTACCTGGGCAGCAGCCGCCTGGTGGGTTACCTGGGCACCAACCTGTCGCCGGCACTGTTGGGCGTGGGCTACATCGTCGGCTTGAACGTCGGCATCGTGGTGTTGTCCGGTTCGATCCTGTCCTGGCATATCGCCATTCCGCTGTATCAGCAGTTCTTCATGGGCTCGGACCCGGCGCTGGCGCAGAGTCTGGTCGGTGCCCCGGCTGCCGATACGGCGTTTGGCATCTGGGGCGCGAAGATCCGCTACCTCGGCGTCGGCGCGATGTTGATCGGCGGCGTGTGGACCTTGTTCTCGCTGCGTAAATCACTGTTTTCCGGCGTCAAGAGCGGCTTTGCCGCCGCGCGCAAGAGCGGTGGCGGCGTGGTCGCCGAGACCGAGCGCGACCTGCCGATGAAGTGGATGCTGGTGGCGCTGGTGCTGTGCACCCTGCCGCTGCTGGGCCTGTATCAGGCCATCGTGCAGCAATGGCACGTGTCGATCCCGATGACCATCATCATGATCGTGGCCGGCTTTCTGTTCGTGTCGGTGTCCGGCTATCTGGCCGGGTTGATCGGTTCGTCCAACAACCCGGTGTCGGGTATCACCATCTCCACCATCCTGTTCGCCTCGGCGGTGCTGGTGCTGTTGTTGGGCAAGAGCGGCCTGGTGCCGGTGGGCATCGGCGCCGCACCGCTGGGCGCGGTGGCGGCCATCATGATCGGTGCGGTGGTGTGCTGCGCGGCGGCGGTGGGCGGCGACAATCTGCAGGACCTCAAGGCCGGTTATCTGGTCGGTGCCACGCCGTGGAAGCAGCAGTTGATGCTGGGGATCGGCGCGTTCTCGTGCGCATTGATCATGGCGCCGGTGTTGAACCTGCTGGCGCAGGCGTACGGCATTGGCCCGGCCACGCCGCAGCATCCCAACTCGCTGGGCGCGCCGCAGGCCACGTTGATGGCCTCGGTGGCCAAGGGCCTGTTCGGCGGGCAGCTGCCGTGGTCGATGATTGCGATCGGTGCTGCTGTGGGCGCGGCGATCATCGCGCTGGACGAATGGTTGAAGGCCACCGGCAAGCGCTTCCGTGTGCCGGTGCTGGCCGCGGCCATCGGTATCTATCTGCCGCTGGAACTGATGGTGCCGATCTTCATCGGTGGCCTGATCGCGCACCTGGTGGAGCGCTTCCACAACATTCGCGCCGACGACGAAGACGGCCGCGACCGCGTGCATCGCCCGGGCGTGCTGTTCGCCGCCGGCCTGATCACCGGCGAGGCGTTGATGGGCATCGCCATTGCGGTGCCGATCGTGCTGTCCAGCCGTGCGGATGTGCTGGCGCTACCGGCCGCCCTGCAGCTCAATCAATGGGTCGGCCTGGCCATTCTCGCCCTGGTCGGTTGGCTGCTGTACCGCGTCGGCAAGCGCGGCGAACAAGCCGCCTGAGCCTGCGACAAACACGGCGCATGCGCTGCATGCGCCGTCCTGGCAGGCGCGCAAGGCGACCTGCCTGCAGCGGATGCCGCTGCCATCATCTGCATCATCCCCATGCACCGCGGCTGCAGACTATCGCCCGTCCCTGAGGGCACCTCGTCGTCTGCAGCCTGTCTTTGCGTCAGCTTTATGCCAGGTCCAGGACTCGTGCATAGCACCTTTATGCCGCTGCTGCGTATCGTGCCGTCTCCCGCACGGATGATGCGCCGCCATTGCCGCACGCCTGGATCGACCCCGCTGATCTCCGCGCCATAGGCCATCGCGCCGCCGCTGCTGCCGACAAAAACGTTAGCCCAATCACACTGCGCTTCTTCCAAGGCACGGTTGCGGCCGCTTTTTGTCTGGCGAGCTCGACAGTTGGATAGGATCGACCAGACGCCGCCGTTTGGGCGTCGTGCGGTCGCCTTACCTCTCCACCCGCATTCCCCCACTCACTGCTGGCCTGTTGTGTCTTGGCCCAGCGCCCTGCCATGGAGTTACTGCAATGCTGACTGTTATTTCCGGTTCTTCTTCCCGCGCACGCCGCATCTCGCTGCTGACCATCGCCGTGGCCGGCATGCTGTGCGGCCTGGCCACGCAAGCGCAGGCGCAAGACGCCACCGAAGCGGCGCTCTGCACCGACCGGCCGACCAGGGCCAATTCCACCTGTACCGTGCCGACCGGCGCCTGGCAGCTGGAAACCGACATCGGCAGCTATACACGCGACAGCCAGCCCGGCACACGCATCGAAACCTCGGTGTTTACCAATCCCACGCTCAAGTACGGCGTCAGCGACCGCATCGATCTGCAGCTCAACTGGGCGCCACAGCTGCAGGTCAAGACCACCGATCGCACCACCGGCGCACGCAGCAGCCTGAGCGGCGGTGGCGATATCTATCTGCGCATGAAGGCGCGTTTCTACGAAAGCGACACCGCCACCGTGGCGGTACTGCCGTTCGTCAAGGCGCCGACCGCCCGCACCGGCCTGGGCAACGACGAGTGGGAAGGCGGCGTCGCTCTGCCGATCAACTTTGCGTTGCCCAACAGCTTCTCGTTGACCTTCGGCCCGGAGATGGACTGGTTGGCCGACAGCGAAGGTAGCGGCAAGCACATCGCAGTGATCAATGCGATCAACCTGGCTCATCCGCTCACGCCGAAGCTGTCGATGGCGGTGGAGGTGTGGTCCTCGATCAACCGCGACCCTGCTCAAACCATCGAACAATATTCGGCCGATATCGCCGCTGCGTATCTGATCAACCCGCTGTTGCAGCTGGACGTGGGCACCAACTTCGGCCTCAACGAGCGCACCCCGGACGCGCAGGTGTATGTGGGCATGTCGCACCGCTTCTGATGCGCTGCCGCCCGTGCCGCCCATAGGCGGCATGGGCATGGCGCGCGACGGCGTGCCGCACCCTTTCACGCCGCATGACGTCCTGCCTTTGCGCGTGCGCCGCAGCAACGCCTACCATCGACGTTTTGCCGTTGCCGGAGATGTCGATGAAGCTGCGTCACGCCGTATTGCCCTTGTGTTTGCTGGCCGCCTTGCCAAGCCTTGCCGCTGCGCGCGGTTTCGACGTGCGCGACATGGTGGCGCTGGACCGGGTCTCCTCGCCCACGCTCAGCCCGGATGGCAGCGTGGTGCTGTTCGCCAAGCGCCAGGCCAAGACCGCCAATGGCAAGCCGGCCACCAGCCTGTGGGTACGCAATCTGCGCACCCGCGATCTGTCGCCGCCCAAGCTACTCACGCCCGAAGGCTGGAACGTCAACAGCCCGGCGCTGTCGCCGGATGGCAAGGCGGTGTACTTCCTCAGCAGCAAGTCCGGCAGCCAGCAGCTCTATGCGCAGCCGTTGGCTGGCGGCACCCCGCAGCAGCTCACCGCGTTTGCGGTGGACGTGGACAGCTACAAGCTCTCGCCCGATGGCAAGCGCATCGTCTTCAGCGCCGGCGTGTTCCAGGACTGCGGCTCGGATCTGGCGTGCACCAAGAAAAAGCTGGCCAGCGTCAAGGACGCCAAGGCCAGCGGCGTGGTGTACGACCAGCTGTTCGTGCGTCACTGGGACACCTGGAACGATGGCCGCCGCAATACCTTGTTCGTGGCGGGATTGCCCGCAGCCGGCGCCAAGGCGGTGGCCGGTGCCTCGGCAATCAGCGCCACCCTGGCCGGCGATGCGCCCTCCAAACCGTTCGGTGGCAACGACGATTACACCTGGTCGCCGGACGGCAGCAGCGTGGTGGCCAGCGTGCGCATTCCGCAGCCGCATGGCCCGGAAGCCGGCAAGAACGGCAAGGCGGCTGGCAAGCCCACCGGCAACGACGAGCCGTGGCAGACCAACTTCGATCTGTATCGCCTGGATGCGGCCGGCAAGTCGGCGCCGGTCAATCTCACCGCGGCCAACCCGGCCTGGGACGCCGGCCCGGTGTTCAGCACCGACGGCAAGACGCTGTACTACCGCGCCATGAAGCGCCCCGGCTTCGAGGCCGACCGCTTCGGCCTGATGGCGATGGACGTGGCCAGCGGCAAGACGCGCGAGATTGCGCCGAAGTGGGATCGTTCGGCCGGCGAGATCGTGCTGAGCGATGACGGCAGCAGCCTCTACACCAGCGCCGACAATCTGGGCGAGCACCCGTTGTTCAAGATCGACATCGCCAGTGGCGAAGCGACCAAGCTGGTGGGCGAGGGCAGCGTGCATGCACCGACGCTGGCCGGTAACACCTTGGCGTTTACGCGTAGCTCGCTCAAGAGCGGCGACCAAATCTTCGTGAGCGACGTGCAGGGCCAGGGTCTGCGGGCGATCACCCAGAGCGCCGGCGAGCTGCTGCCGCAGGTGCAGTTCGGCGACTACGAGCAGTTCCAGTTCAAGGGCTGGAACAACGACACGGTGCACGGCTATGTGGTCAAGCCGTACAACTACCAGGAAGGCAAAACCTACCCGGTGGCGTTCCTGATCCACGGCGGCCCGCAGGGCAGCTTCGGCAATGGCTGGAGCAACCGCTGGAACCCGCAGACCTACGCCGGGCAGGGCTATGCGGTGGTCATGATCGACTTCCACGGCTCCACCGGCTACGGCCAGGAATTCACTGACGCCATCAGCCAGCATTGGGGCGACCGCCCGCTGGAAGACCTGCAAAAGGGCTGGGCCGCCGCGCAGAAGCAGTACGGCTTCCTCAATGGCGACAAGGCCTGCGCATTGGGCGCCAGTTACGGCGGCTACATGGTCTACTGGATGGCGGGGACGTGGCTTGACAAAGATGGGAACCACCCATGGAAGTGCCTGGTCGACCACGACGGTGTGTTCGACAACCGCACCATGGGCTACGCCACCGAGGAACTGTGGTTCAGCGAGTGGGAAAACGGCGGCACGCCGTGGCAGAACCCGGCCGGCTACGAGAAGTTCAACCCGGTGTTGCACGTGGACAAGTGGAAGGTGCCGATGCTGGTCATCCACGGCCAGCAGGATTTCCGCATCCCGGTCGAGCAGGGCCTGGCCGCATTCACTGCGCTGCAGCGCAAGGGCATCGACTCCAAGTTCCTGTACTTCCCGGACGAGAACCACTGGGTGCTCAAGCCGGACAACAGCATCCTGTGGCACGACACGGTCAATGGCTGGCTGAAGCAGCACATCGGCCAGTAAACCTTCAAAAAAAACCGGCATGCCGCCTTGCCGCGGCGTGCCGGTTTTTTTTGTGTCGCGGTAGCCTGCAGCAGGCGAGTGCGGCTGGCGATCGAAGAGCCGGCCACTGCGTATTGCCAGGGAATGCGTGGTGTCGCGTCAGAGCAGCTGACACGATGCCGGCACTCACCGCCGGGCCGGCGCGGCCCGGGGCTAGGTGCGGCATGTCCCACGTGTCCACTCGGTGCCTGCGCACCGTCTACACTCTCCTGACGACTGCCTGTTACGTGTGTTGGCCGTTGTTAGAGAGCTGGAAATATGGGGTGTTGCAGCGCTCGCTCAAGCAATACGTTGTGCCGCCGATATGTTCGCAGTCGAGTGCGCTTGCTGCTCGCTGTTGGATAACCGGCGATGAAATGGCTGCTGATCGCGGGCGGGCACCATCGCCCCGTCGTCATGTCGGCATGTCAAAATAGCGCTTCCTTAACTTTTCCAATCCCTGCCAGGATCGCAAGGGTCTTTCGCATGCGCACGTTCGTCCGCCCCGCCTTCCTCGGGCTTGCCCTGATCTTCAGCCCTGCCTGGAGCGCCGCACCGCGGCCTGCGGCGGCTGCGCCTGTACATGCGCCGGTGACCGCTGCGCCCGCCATTGCCAATGCCACAGACGCCGCCAACAGCGAGCTGCTGGTGCCGTTGCCGGCGACGCTCAAGCCGGGCATGAGCTACCGCGCGTTCTCGCAGGCGATTGCCGAGCAGGGCTGGCAGCCGGTCGACCGCCTGGCAGCGGACAGCTGCATGGCCGCGGGCGACTGCGAAATCGAATTTGTAGCGTCCACCGCTGGCGCACGTCTGCGCGTGCAGGTGGGGTCGCAAGCGGGGGCCGCAGTCGTGCAGGCCTGGACAGCGCGGCGGACGCCGGCCGATCGCATGGGCGCCACCAGCGCGTCGATCGACGCCCCGAAGGAGGCTCCGGCTGCAGTCGCCGGCACGGTGGCCGAACAGCCGCGCTGAGCGCCTGCAAGCTGTGCGATAGGCGCGGCGTATCATGACGCTGCGCACCCGGTGTGTGCAGACGCCGGTGCGTTGCTGCACCGCTGCGCCACTCCTGGCCCCGAGTCCCTGGCACTGCATGAATCCTCTCGCATGAAGAGCATCGATCCTGCCGATCTGGAAGCGTTGTTCGATGCGGTGCCGGACGTGTTGTTCTTCGTCAAGGATCGCGAGGGCCGCTACACCCACGTCAACCAGACCATGCTGCGGCGCTTGGGGCTGAAGCAGCGCAAGGACTTGATCGGCAAGCGTGTCGCCGAGGTCTATCCAAGTGGCCTGGGCGCCAACTACGCCAATCAGGACGAGCAGGTGCTGGCCGGCGAGGTGATCGACAACCTGCTGGAGCTGCATCTGTTCGCCAACCGCGAGCCTGGCTGGTGCCTCACCTGCAAGCGGCCGCTGCTGGTGGATGGCAAGGTGCAGGGCATCATCGGCATCTCGCGCGATCTGGGCCCCCAGGACGGGCACGAATCGCAGTACGAAAAGCTGCGGCTTGCACTGGCGTATCTCAACGCCAACTACGCGCAAAACGTGCGCATGCAGGCGCTGGTGGAGATCACCGGATTTTCGATGTCCAAACTGCAGCGCTCCTTCCGCAAGGTGTTCCAGCTGACGCCGCAACAAGTGCTGGCCAAGCTGCGCCTGCAGATGGCGATGCATCTGCTGCACGGAAACAAGAGCCTTACCGAAATCGGCCACGCTTGCGGCTTCAGCGACCAAAGCGCATTTGCGCGGCAATTCAAGCAGGCGGTGGGCATGACGCCACGCGAGTATCGTGCGTTGGCGAATGCCCAGCAGTTTCCTGGCCAAGCGTTGTAGAAAGTAGCTGCCTGCAGCGTGTCCCGCGATGGTGGGCGGGCAAGGGCCCTGCAGCCAAACCGCAGACCCATCGCTGTGCACAGCATCTCGCGAACTGCGCCAATCAACCCACGACAACCAGCATTCACGTCGTCGCATTGTTGGCTAACACCAAGCGCCGTCGGTCGAATGCGGGTGGCTCTTGGTTCACGTAAATAACGGCTAGTCACGTAAGCAACAGCTAGCTCGTCATCTTAGCTACGGCACCTTCATCGCTACCTGCATAAACAACTTGGGCGCAAAACGACCCATGAAAAGTCGCCCGCGCCCAAGTCTTCAGTCGCTAACCAGGTGTGATTACGCCAGCATGCGCACCTTCGGCTCGCGTGCCCATTGGCGTGTCTTTGCTGCGCTAACGAATGCCGTGGTGTCGGCCGCGGGGACCACGCCCGCATCCTTGCCGACATTGCCTGCCTTCAGCAGCAATTGCGCGCCATCGTCGAACGCAATCGCCTTCAGATGCGCCCAGGCAAAGCTCACGAAATCCAGTGCCGCCGATTCGCGTGTCAGCAACTTCGCTGCTTCCGACGACAGCAGCACTGCCACCGCATCGAACACCACCGAAGGCGTGCCTGCCAGCTGCCCATCGGCAGCCAGCTGCTTGCCGTCGCTGAGCTTGGCGCCGCCCAGCTTGGGCGCGACGATCTTGACCGTGGCGCCAGCAGCTTCTGCCGCCTTGCGCACGGCCTTGATCGCCGCTGCATCCGAACCATCGTGAATCAGGATGCCGACCGTGCGTCCCTTCAAGGTGTCTTTCATCTTGCCGATGACCTGCAAGGCAGGCGACAGCGGCAGGTCGGTGGGCGCAACCGCTGCAGGAGGTGCCGGCGGCAGGGTGGTCATGCCCATGCCATCGGCCACACGCTGCGCCAACTCCGGGTCGATGTGTCGCAGATGACCCACGATGGCTTCGCGCACATGTGCGGTTTCCACCTTCGACAGTTCAAACACCAATGCCGACGCAATATGTGCCTGTTCCGGCGCGGTCTGGCTGCGGAAGAACAGCCGTGCCTGGCTGTAATGATCGGCAAAGCTCTCTGCACGCACGCGGCCCTTGGCACCTTCTTCGGCCGGGGTCGCATGGCTGGGAAATCCACGCAGCGCCTCACGTGGCGCATCGGCCTGCAGCGAGCTGGGTTCGTAAGCAACACGTCCCTTTGGCACGCCCATCTGCATATGACCGTCGCGCTGATTGTTGGCGAACGGGCACTTGGGTGCGTTGATCGGAATCTGGTGGAAATTCGGACCGCCCAGACGGCTTAGCTGCGTATCCAGATACGAGAACAGGCGGCCCTGCAGCAGTGGGTCGTTGCTGAAATCGATGCCGGGCACGATGTTGGCCGGGCAGTATGCAACCTGTTCGGTTTCCGCAAAGAAGTTATCCGGCCAGCGGTCGAGCACCATGCGTCCGACGATCTGCAATGGCACCAACTCTTCGGGAATGACTTTGGTCGAATCGAGATGATCGAAGGGGAATGCCTCAGCCTGCGCCTCTGTGAACAACTGCACGCCCAGTTCCCATTCCGGGAAGTCGCCGTTCTGAATTGCTTCGAACAGATCGCGACGGTGAAAATCCTGGTCGGCACCGGCAATCTTGACCGCTTCGTCCCAGATGGTGGACTGCAGGCCCAGCTTGGGGCGCCAGTGGAACTTGACGAAGGTGCTGTCGCCGTTTTCGTTGAGAAAACGAAAACTATGGATGCCGAAGCCTTCGATCATGCGCAGCGAGCGCGGGATGGTGCGGTCGCTCATCGCCCACATGATCATGTGCATCGATTCGGGCGTCAGCGAGATGAAGTCCCAGAAGGTGTCGTGCGCACTGGCGGCCTGCGGGAAGCCGCGGTCCGGCTCCATTTTCACCGCATGAATCAGGTCAGGGAACTTCATCGCGTCCTGGATGAAGAACACCGGGATGTTGTTGCCAACCAGATCCCAATTGCCTTCCTTGGTGTAGAACTTCACCGCGAACCCGCGCACATCGCGCGGCGTGTCCACCGAGCCGGCGCCACCGGCGACCGTGGAAAAACGCGTGAACAACGGGGTTTTTTCGCCGACCTCGGTAAAGATCTTGGCGGTGGTGTATTGGCTCAACGACTTGGTCAGCTCGAAATAGCCGTGCGCGGCACTGCCACGTGCATGCACGATGCGTTCGGGGATGCGCTCGTGATCGAAGTGGGTGATTTTTTCGCGCAGGATGAAATCTTCCAGCAACGTCGGTCCGCGTGGCGTTGCGCGCAGGGAGTTCTGGTTGTCGCCAACCGGGATGCCCTGGTTGGTGGTCAGTTGCGGATGGCTACCGCCGGCCTTCTGGTGCAACTCATCGCCAGTGCCGCGCGACTCATTGGATGTGGCGCTTGCAGGTGCGACGGCATGAGCCTGCGCGGATTTACTGGGGGACTTGGCCATGGGGACTCCACTCTGGCGGGCTGGGATGCGGGCTGAGCAATAAAGCCTGGGAGTGGCGCTGTTAATTGCATGTGTCTGCATGCGAACGAATACTCACATGTGCAGCGAACATCGCACTGTGTGGCACTTGCATCCTGCATCGGTCACGCAAGGCGCGTTGCCGTGTTGCTGCATAACAGCGGACGCGACCATTGCGCTGTCAGATCGACGACGAAACGTCGTGAGCACTGTACAAGTGGATGCTAGCGTGCGGAGGAGCCGCAGTGGTTGAGTGGTGCATGCCGCACCGAACCGAACACCGAGCGCGCCCGCAAGCAGCGAGCACGCTCGCTTTGTCCGCCGCTCTTAGAGCAGATCCAGTGGCTGCTTGCGCGTGGGTGGCGCGAAGGCGTGATCGAGCTCTGCAAGATCTTCTGCATGCAGCTGCAGCGTGCACGCGGCGGCGTTGGCACGCACATGTGCAGGCGTTCCGGATTCGGGAATGGCGATGACACTGCCGCTGCGGATGGCCCACGCAAGCGCCACTGCCGTTGCCGCTACACCGCGGCGCTGGCCGATGACGTGCAGGACCGGGTGATCCAGCAACGCGCGGCTGCCAAGCGGCGAATACGCCATCACCGTCACGTCGTGCGCGGCGCACCACGGCAACAGATCGAATTCGATGCCGCGGCTGCCAGCGTGATACAGCACCTGGTTGACCAGGCAATGCGAGCCGCCGTCGATCGCCCACAACTCTTCCATGTCATCGACATCGAAGTTCGACACGCCCCAATCGCGGATCTTGCCGGCGTCGCGCAGCGCTTCGAACGCATCCACCACCTCGGCCAGGTTGCTGCCGCCGCGCCAGTGCAGCAGGTACAGGTCCATCGTCCTCACCCCCAGCCGTTGCAGGCTGGCTTCGCAGGCACGCGCAATCCCGCGTGCGCTGGCATTGCTGGGCAACACCTTGGAGACCATGTAGGGCGGCTGCGCGCTGCTGATGGCCTGGCCGATCAGTTGTTCCGAGCGGCCATTGCCATACATCTCGGCGGTGTCGATCAGCTGCATGCCCAATTGCTGCCCGAGCTGCAGCGCTTCGATTTCCTGCTGCGGTGCGTGCCGGCCCTGGCCCAGGTTCCAGGAGCCCAACCCTAATGCCGACACGCTGCGCCCATTGCGCAGGCGTACTTGCGCGCAGGTGGATGGAGAGGCTTCGGACATGGCTGGCTCCTGTCGCGTTGGAATGAAAGTGACGGCTGCGTCGTACCGATGTCGCCGCGTCAGTGCGACGATGGCGGCAGCGATGTTGCCGCAGTGTCTGCATGCGCATCCCAGAACGCGCAACGATGACGCTGCACGAAGTCCGGCGTTGCGCCGATCCTGTGCGGCGACAGCGTCAGCGGTGAATCGCCGTCGAAGCGCGGCCACTGCGGCCGCTGACCGCCATTGGGATCCCCGGTGCGCGCAAACGCACCCCAGTAATCCTGCAGCGTATTGGCAAGCGCCTGTTGCGCCGGACTGAACTGCGCATCGCCGCTGAGCACCCACGGGCGCTGAAACAGATACACCAGTTCGGAGGCATGAAAGGCACCCAAAGCGTGCGAAAACGGCAGGCGCAACAGGCCATACGGTGCCTGCGGGTCGTCGAACTCGTACGCGTACACCGGCGCATGGGTACGCAAGGCCTGCCCGAGCCGACGCGTGGGACAGGCGAAGCCACCATCGGTGACGATATCGGCGAATGCCTCCCAGCGCGATTGCGCAGCCACATCGGCGTACTGCGTAAGGATCGGGCCGGGCGAGGCATGCATGCGCTGCACGCGCGCTGCATAGCCGCTGCGCAAGTTGAGCTTGCCGATGTAGGACAGCAGCTGC
This sequence comes from Xanthomonas nasturtii, assembly GCF_001660815.1. Classification (GTDB taxonomy): domain Bacteria; phylum Pseudomonadota; class Gammaproteobacteria; order Xanthomonadales; family Xanthomonadaceae; genus Xanthomonas; species Xanthomonas nasturtii. The sequence goes on along the minus strand of NZ_LYMI01000023.1, from coordinate 143,201 downwards.
GCAAACAAACGTCCCTCGTCGCGATTGTTGCCGATCAGTACCGGCACCTGCGCATGCTGGCCGCTGGCAATCGCGGCCGCTGGCGGCAGCGGCATCACCTCACCACCGGACATCGGTGCCCACGCATTGCTGCCGGTGAGCCCGCGTCGTTGTGGTTTTGCATCGGCCAGCGTGTCGGCAGGAAGCGCGCGCAGGCAGGCGGCGATATCGCTGGTCTGCGCGCAGCCCACGCTCTGCGCCATACGCACGCCGCCGCTTTCTGCTTCGCGCTGCGGCACGCTGGAATCGCTCGCCAGGCAACTGCCGCTTTGCAGGATGGCGCGTTGAAACAAGCCGGCGGCACTGGGCGAGGCAAGTTGATAACAGATGCTCCACGCACCGGCCGATTCGCCGAACACGGTGACGTTGTGCGCGTCGCCGCCGAACGCTGCGATATTGCGTTGCACCCAGCGCAAGGCCGCCTGCTGGTCGAGCAATGCATACGCGCCTTCGCCTTCGCCACGCAGACCTGGATGCGCGGAGAACCCGAACACACCCAGCCGGTAATTGGGCGCCACCACGATGACGTCCTGCCGCGCGGCCAACGCGTTCAGGTCGTAGTCGACATTGCTGCCCAGCTCCAGCGCGCCACCATAGATCCACACCATCACCGCGCGTGGATGCGCAGGTACGGGGCCGGGCGGCGCGTAGACATTGAGCGTGAGGCAATCTTCGGAAACATGCTTCTGTCCGAACCGATAGCGCGGCAAGCAGGCGGGCCCGGCCTGGGTGGCATCGCGGACCTGGCTCCATGCGGCCAACGGTTGCGGCGCGCGGAAGCGCAGTGCGCCCACCGGCGGCGCTGCAAACGGCACGCCCAAAAATGCCCGGCCTTGCGCACTGGTAACGCCACGCACCGGGCCGGTTGCGGTCTGCACCACCTCGGCACGCGCATCGGGCGCATGCACCAGCGCCGGCACCTCGCCAGGACGACGCGGTGCGCAGCCGACCAGCAGGCAAGCTGCCATCAGCACGGCGGCAAGAGAGTTCAGTTCACGCATGCGCTAGGGTCCGCTGTGGAGTGAGAGCGTTCGCCATCATCCGCATGGCACGTGTAGGCCAGGCAAACGAGAGAGTGGTGCGCGCGCCGCGCAGCGGATCGCACAGTGAGCCGGCCCCGTGCGCTGCATGGCCGTTCAATCGCGCTGTTTCGGGCATGCGTCGAGCTTCAGCCCGACGTGGATGCTGTTGGCGATGAGATCCAGGGCGAGAGCTGCGCCGGCAATCTGCCAACGCAGCATGCTCGCCGCCGGCAGCGAAACCGCAGTGCTGCGGCTGCCAGCCGAAGTACGCACCGCGCATTGGCATCCATACGCAGCGCATTAAAAAACCCAGCCGTGTGACCGGCCGGGTTTTCTCTTCACCGTCGCTGGTGTGCCGCTCAGGCCTCGGCGTCTTCCTTGTACGCATCCACCGGGATGCAGGCGCACATCACGTTCTTGTCGCCATAGACGTTGTCCACGCGCGCCACCGGCGGCCAGTATTTCTGATGCTTGAGGCTGGGCAGCGGAAAGGCGGCCAGTTCGCGCGGGTAGGCATGGGTCCACTCGCTGGCCGACACCTGCGTTGCGGTATGCGGTGCGTGCTTGAGCGGGTTGTCGTCGCGGTCAAAGCGGCCGTCTTCGATGGCGCGGATCTCTTCGCGGATCTGGATCATCGCGTCGATGAAGCGGTCCAGCTCATGCTGCGATTCGCTTTCGGTCGGCTCCACCATCAAGGTGCCGGCCACCGGGAAGCTCAAGGTCGGCGCGTGGAAGCCGAAGTCGATCAACCGCTTGGCGATGTCTTCGGCGCCGATGCCGCTGGTCTTCTCCAGCGGGCGCACGTCCAGGATGCACTCGTGCGCCACCAACCCGTTGCGGCCGGTGTACAGCGTCTTGTAATGCGGGGCCAGCCGCTTGGCGATGTAGTTGGCATTGAGCAAGGCCACTTGCGTGGCCTTGCGCAGGCCGGCGCTGCCCATCATGGTCACGTACATCCAGCTGATCGGCAGGATGGAGGCAGAGCCATAGCTGGCCGCGCTGACCATGCCCACATCGCCTTCGCCGCCCTTCAATCCGCTGCCATGGATGGCAGCTGTTTGATTTTCGCCGGCACGGATGCCGGCACTAGGAAGCGTCTTCGGGAGATACGGTGCGAGGTGCGACTTCACTGCACACGGGCCCACGCCCGGGCCGCCGCCGCCGTGCGGAATGCAGAAGGTCTTGTGCAGGTTCAGGTGCGACACGTCCGAGCCCCACTTGCCGGGCTTGGCCACGCCGACCAGCGCGTTCATGTTGGCGCCGTCGGTATAGACCTGGCCGCCATGCGCGTGCACGGCTTCGCAGATCGCCACCACGTCTTCTTCGAACACGCCGTGGGTGGAGGGGTAGGTGATCATCAGTGCGGCCAGGCGGTCGGAGTATTTCTCCGCCTTGGCGCGGATGTCTTCGACGTCGACATTGCCGTTGGCATCGCACTTGGTGACCACCACGGTCATGCCGCACATCTGTGCGGAGGCCGGGTTGGTGCCGTGCGCGGATTCCGGGATCAGGCAGATGTCGCGATGCGCCTCGCCGCGCGAGCGGTGATAGGCACGGATCGCCAGCAGGCCGGCATACTCGCCCTGCGCGCCGGAATTGGGCTGCAGGCTCACCGCGTCGTAGCCGGTGCATTCGACCAGCATCGCTTCCAGTTCGTCGATCAGCTGCGCGTAACCGGCCGACTGTTCGGCCGGCGCCAGCGGATGGATCGCGCCGAACTCCGGCCAGGTCACCGGGATCATTTCGGCGGTGGCGTTGAGCTTCATGGTGCAGCTGCCCAGCGGGATCATGGTGCGATCCATCGCCAGATCCTTGTCGGCCAGCGAGCGCATGTAGCGCAGCAGTTCGTGCTCGCTGTGGTGGGTGTTGAACACCGGGTGCGTCATGAAGGCACTGGTGCGCAGCAGGCCTTGCGGCAACGCATCGGCGGTGGCGGCATCGAGCGCATCCACATCTGCCGTGGCGCCGAAAAGAGCGGCCAGCGCAACCACATCGGCACGCGTGCTGGTTTCGTCCAGGCTGATGCCGACCGCTTCGCTGTCGATGGCGCGCAGGTTGATGCCGGCCGCGCGTGCGCGGGCGTGGATGGCGTCGGCATCGACCGCCTTGACGTGCAGGGTGTCGAAGAAATGCTCGCCCACAGTGACGCCGGCACCGCGCAGTGCGGCCGCCAGGATCGCCGTCAGGCGATGGGTGCGGCGCGCGATGCGGGTCAGGCCATCGGGACCGTGGTAGACCGCATACATCGAGGCCATCACCGCCAGCAGCACCTGCGCGGTGCAGATGTTGGAGGTGGCCTTTTCGCGGCGGATATGTTGCTCGCGGGTCTGCAGGGTCAAGCGATACGCCGGGTTGCCGGCGGCATCGATCGACACACCGATCAGGCGGCCCGGCATCGAACGCTTGTAGGCATCGCGGCAGGCCATGAACGCCGCATGCGGGCCACCAAAGCCGAACGGCACGCCGAAGCGCTGCGAATTGCCGACCACGATGTCCGCCCCCCATTCGCCGGGTGCGGCGATCAGGGTCAGCGCAAGCAGGTCGGTGGCCACTGCGACCAGGCCGCCCTGCGCATGCACCGCATTGGCCAGCGCGGCGTGATCGCCGATGTGCCCGAAGCTGTCCGGGTACTGCAGCAACACGCCGAAGCACTCGGCCTGCAGCGCTTCTTGCGGCGTGCCCACGCGCAGCACGATGCCCAGCGGCTCGGCGCGCGTGCGCAGCAGTTCCAGCGTCTGCGGGTGCACTGCGTCGTGCACGAAAAAGATGTCGGACTTCGACTTGGCCGAGCGCTTGGCCAGCGTCATCGCTTCGGCCGCGGCGGTGGCTTCGTCCAGCAGCGAGGCGTTGGCGATCTGCATGCCGGTCAGATCCGCGCACAGGGTCTGGAAATTGATCAGCGCTTCCATGCGGCCCTGTGAAATCTCCGCCTGGTACGGCGTATACGCGGTGTACCAGGCCGGGTTTTCCAGGATGTTGCGCAGGATCACCTTCGGCGTGTGGGTGCCGTAATAGCCCTGGCCGATGAAGGTGCGCTGCACCTGGTTCTTGCTGGCGATGGCGCGGATCTTGGCCAGCGCTTCTTCTTCGGTCATCGCATCGGGCAGCGCCAGCGCGGCCGGCGATTTGATGTTGCCCGGCACGATGGCGTCGGTGAGCGCATCCAGCGAGGCATGGCCGACCACGGCCAGCATCTGCGCGATTTCTGCGTCGTTGGGGCCGATATGGCGTTCGACGAACGCGCTGTGGTGTTCGAGGTCGCGCAGGGAAGACGGGGGCTGGGACATGGCGGGCATCCGGGGCAGGGGCAGACGAATGGTCGACCCGCACCGCAACCGGCATGGCGCGCATGAGCGCACCACGACCTGCCGCAGCGACGGTCTTCCTCGCGCCCCTCTGTCCTTTTGCCTGAGAGTTTAAAAACGCGGCCTGGCGCCTGGCCTGCCTGCGTTCCGTGCCCCTTCGGCGCCGGCATCGGCCGGTCTCTCCAGAGTTGTACTGCGGATGGTATCGGGCCTGAGCGATTACGGGCTGTTGCGCCTTCGGCAGCGGCAGTGCCGCTTCTCCCACCGTGTTGCCGCACAATTATAGCGTGGCCGCACGTGCTGCAGCGCCCGCGCGGGTCATCGGCACTGCCCATCTGCTTGGGTTTGCTTAACCTTGTCGGCGCAAGCGCCTATCATCGGCGCCCTCACGCTCTTTCCGGCGCGCGCTGGGCGGATGCCGGCGTGCGTCCCCGATGCACCACGTTGCGGATTCCTGCATGCCCCCCACCACGCCTTCCACCCGTCGCACGGCGCTGCTGCTCGCCGGGCTGGCGATGTTCGGCCCGTTTTCCATCGACACCATCTTCCCGGCGTTCTCGCGGCTCAGCCGCAGCCTGGCGGTGGACCAGGTGGCGATCCAGCAGACCATCAGCGTCTATCTGCTGGCCTATGGCGTGATGAGCATTGCGCACGGGCCTCTGTCCGATGCCTGGGGCCGCAAGCGGGTGATCCTGGGCGGGCTGGTGCTGTTCATCGCCGGCTCGATCGGCTGCGCGCTGTCGCAGGACCTGCCCACGCTGCTGGCGTTCCGCGCGTTGCAGGGCCTGTCGGCCGGCGTGGGCATGATCGTCGGGCGGGCGGTGATCCGCGACCTGTTCCATGGCCCGGATGCGCAGCGGCTGATGAGCCAGGTCTCGATGATCTTCGGCATCGCGCCGGCCATCGCGCCGATCATTGGTGGCTGGATCCTGCTCAGCGGCGCCGGCTGGCCGTTGATCTTCTGGTTTCTGGTGGTGTTCGGCCTGGTGCTGCTGGTGGCCACCATGACCTGGCTGCCGGAAACCCATCCGGTGGAAGCACGCACACCGCTGCAGTTCAAGCGCCTGCTGCAGGACTACGTGCGCATCGGCTTCAATCCGCGCTTCCAGCGGCTGGCCGCGGCCGGGTCGTTCAATTTCGCAGGCATCTTCTTGTACATCGCCTCGGCGCCGGTGCTGATCATGCAGCACCTGCATCTGGGCGAAGGCGACTTCGCCTGGCTGTTCATTCCCACCATCGGCGGCATGACGCTGGGTTCGTTCCTGTCCGGGCGCATGGCCGGCCAGATGAACCCGGTGCGGCAGACCCGCATCGGCTTCATCTGCTGCGGCGTGGCGGCGCTGGTCAACCTGGCCTATACGTTCGCGGTGGCGCAGATCGCGCTGCCCTGGGCGGTGCTGCCGATCTTCCTGGCCGGCGTCGGCATGGCGTTGATCTTCCCGATTCTCGCGCTGGCGGTGCTGGACATGTACCCGCAGCAGCGCGGCCTGGCCTCGTCGCTGCAGGCGTTCACCCAGCTGATGACCAATACGGTGGTGGCCGGGGTGCTCTCGCCGCTGCTGAGTGAACATCCGCGGCATCTGGCGCTCGGCATGACCGGTTTTTTCCTGCTGGGCTGGCTATTCTGGCGCTGGGAGCGCCGCAGCGGCCGCCGTTTACGGCACCGCCAGGCCACCGAGGCAGTGCCTCTGGAGCCGGCCGACCACCTCTGACCCCACAGGAGCCTGCATGTCCACCGATTCCAAGTTGCGCCGCGATGCCCGCAAGCGCGCCGCCGAGCGCCAGCGCAACCAGGCCGCCGCCAATCCCGCGCCGGTCTCCCCGATCGAGGCGCATGCCGAACTGCGCGACCAGCAACGCACGCTGCTGGCCGGCATCGTCCGCCGCGACGGCGAATGGGTACTGGGCATGGATGGCCGCATCGCCGGCGAAAGCACCAGCGCTGCGCAGGTATTGGCGCTGATCATGCGCGCCGCCGAACTGCACGAACGCCAGGGCACGCCGGTGCGGCTGACCTATTCGGACGCGCTGAAAGACGCCGCGCACGCCGAGGCCCAGGCCGACGGCATGGAGTTCGAGCAATTCAAGACCAAGTTGAGCGAACGCTTGCAGGGGGGCGCCAAGCTCAATTGAGCCACGCTCGCCGTGTGCCTTCGCTGGCGCCTTGAGGTCTGCGGCATTTAGAACGGGTCACCGGTTTGCCGTGCCAGCTGCAAGGGTGTGCAGCTGGCCGGTGTTGGATCTGCTGCCTGGCAGCTGTGTCGCGCGGCATCGCCGGCCAGCCAGCAGACCATTGTTCCCGTCCAGCGCATGGGGCCAACATCGTGGTTGGCCCCATGCGTGTCTTCGAACGCTTTCGATCGGGGATTCAGCTGCAGCCCCCAGCGCGCAGTCTCAGCGCGCCTGCGCTTGTCGCTGCGTTTCCTGCTGCGACGCCTGCGCCTGCGTGGCAGCATCGCGCTCCGTGCTGGGTTCCAGCGCCTGCAGGCGTTGCAGGCTGTTGGCAATGGGCTCCTCCTGCACAGCCTTGGCGTCGAAGCTGCCCCGCAGATGCGCTGGCGAGTCGAGCGCTCCCTGCACCACGAACCCGCGCGCGGGATCGTTGCCGAGTAGCACGTGATCCACCCGCTGCAAGCCATTCTCGCGTGCGGCCACCACCGACCCCAAGGCCAGGCGTTCGCTGTCCATCCCGGTCGCGGGGCCGGGTGCCGCCTGCAGGCGCTCCACGGCCGCCATGCATTGCTGCAGCAACGCATGATCCGGGTGCGTTGCATCGCGCGGGTCCGGCAGCGTTGGGGTGGCGTCCGTCGGCCGCGGCAGTACGCTGGCATCCACACGCTGCAGCTGGCCGTCGTATGTTCCGTCGGCACCGTCGGCGATGCGCTGCAGCCGCTCGGCAAACCCATAAGGCGACCCACCCACATTGCGCGCCATCGCGATTGCGAACTGCTCGGGCGACTGCGACGGAGCATTGCGGTCGCCGACCAGCGCCGTCAACGCACTACCGCCGATCTTGCCGGCGTCGGCGCTGGCGCGGGTCTGCTCCAGCAGCGCCTGCATCTGCACCTGGCTGAATTCCAGCGTGGTCTTCTGCCCTGGCGCGATTGCGCCGGTGCCCGTCATCTCGCCGCTCAACGCGCTGTTGAGGGTCTGCGCGATTGCCTTTTCCTCGCTGGCCTCGTTGCGCCCGCCCAGGCGCTGCAACAAGCCCGGCGCGGCCACATCGCCATCGATCTGGAAACGGTAGCTGCGCTGCTCCACGCGTTCGGCATCGTTGCCGTCGTACTGGCGCACGATCGTCAGCGGCACGTTGTCGCCGTACTGCAGCTGTTGCACCACGGTGTAGCCGTCCTGGCCCGGCGTGCTGATGCGCACCTGGCTGCCTTGGTTGCGGTTGCCGGCGACATCGGCGCTGAGCGGGCCCAGTTCCAGCTGCAGACGCTGCTGCGAGCTGAAATTGATCCGTTCCAGCGTCTGCATCTCATCGACGCCCGGAACGCCCGGGGCAATCTTGCCCTCGCGCACGAACGCGCCCATGGCCGCAAGCGCACGCGGATCGGCCAGGTCGAATTGCGCGCTGTGCACCTGCGACTGGCCCAGGGAGTCGGCGCGCCCGAGCAGGGCCTGCGCCGGTCCGGCCTTGATGCCCAACGCATTCACCGCCTCGATGGCCGCGTTCGGCCCGGTCACCACCCGCACGTGGCGCGCGTCGACGCGTTCGATCATGTAGCTGCGGCCGCTGGCTTCGGTGATCTCGCTCTGCGTGGTCAGCGATCGCAGGCTTGCCGAGGATTCGCGCTGCACAAAAGTCTGGGTGTCCATCACCGCGCGTGCGCCGATCGGAAGGCTCTCCGGCTGCAGCGGATTGACTCGCCTGGCGGCTTCCAGCGGTTGATCGACACCGGGCAGTGTCACTGCGTAGCGCATGCGCTGCCCGGCACTGGCGCCTGCCTCGATGCTCAGCTTGCTGTCGCCCAGCTTGGATTGCAGGCTTTGGTGCTGGCCGGTCTGTGCATCGGCCTCAAGGCTGAAGGTGGTGGTCCTTGCATCGGCATCGCTGAGCATGCCTGCGCTCAGCGCGCCGCCGCGACGCAGGCTGGCCTCGCCCAGTGGCTGCGTCGGGCTGCCGCTGCTTTGCTCGCTGGTCTGCGAATATTTGGCCGACTGCTCTGCCGGGGTGACCGAGACGGTGCCGCTTCCCACCTTCACCGCGTATTCGCTGTTGGAGCTGCTGTAGGTCGGGTCGAATGCGCGATCGTTCGCATCGTCGATGAACTGCGTGTTGCGGTCCACATCGCGTGCGTCCGGGCCGGTGGAGGCGTTGCTCATTAGAATGCTTCCTGCATGCTGCGCCTGTGCAGCGGGCGCGCAGTATATCGCCGGCGTTTTAGGCGTTTATCAAAGGAACGTTAGGCGGCGGCCCTGGTGACGGCCGCCGCATGCTGCATGCCGCAGCGGCAGCGGCGCGTCAGTGCAGCGCGGCAGGCGCAGGCGCGTTGCTCGCGGCAGCAGGCGCAGTCGCCTGCCACCCGCACATCTGCCCCTGATTTTGCTGCTTCAGCCACTCGCTCATCGGCGCGAAATATTCCAGCATCGGGCCGGCGTCGAGTCTGTCGTTGCCGGTGAGTTCCTTCAACGTGGTCTGCCAGGGTTGACTGGAGCCGCGCTGCAGCATCGACCAGAACTTCTGCCCGGCGTCCTTGTTGCCGTAGAAGCTGCATGCGTACAGCGGGCCCTGATGGCCGGCGGCCTGGCACAGCCCCTTGTAGAACTGGAATTGCAGGATATGCGCCAGGAAATAGCGCGTATATGGCGTATTGCCGGGCACGTGATACTTGGCGCCGGCATCGAAGAATTCTTCGCCGCGTGCGCTCACCGGCGCCACGCCCTGGTATTTGGCTTTCAGTTCCCACCAGGCCTGGTTGTAATGCTCGGGCGTGATGGAGCCGTCGAACACACCCCAGCGCCAACGGTCGATCATCAGGCCGAATGGCAGGAACGCCACCTTGCTCAGCGCCATGCGCATCTGCGAATTGATCAACGACTCGCGGCCGGTCTGTTGTTCGCCCACCATGCCGATCGACTGCAGGTACTTGGGCGTCATCGCCAGCACGATGGTGTCGCCGATCGCTTCATGAAACCCATCGTTGGCGCCGTTCTGGAACAGCGGCGGCAACGGGTTGTAGGCCAGGTCGTAATAGATGTGGCCCAGCTCATGGTAGATGGTGGTGAAGTCTTCCTCGGTGGGTTTGATGCACATCTTGGTGCGCACATCCGCGCCGATGTTCTGATTCGGCTCGCCGCCCATATTCATGTCCCAGGCGCTGGCATGGCAAACCACATCGCGATCCAGCGGCTTGATGAACTGCGAGCGCTGCCAATACGTGTCCGGCAGCTTGGGCATGCCGAGCGAGATGTAGAAATCCTGCGCGCGTTCGGTCATCTGCTTGGCGGTGCGCAGTTGCGCTTCGCGTTCGGCGTTGAAGCGTGCGGCAGCGCCACCATCGCCACCGGTGTTGCGTGCCAGCACGGCGGTGAGGTTGCCCTGATACTGCTTTTCCAGTGCAGAGGTGATGTCCAGGTCGCCAGCGCCGGGGTAGGGCTGCAGCAGATCCCACAGATTGCTCCAGTCCTGCTGCCACATGTTGCCCATCAGATGCGCCGGCAACAGGCCGCCGGGGAGCTCGCCCTTGTCCTTGCCGTATTGCGTGTCGAGCTTGCCGCGCGCGTAGCACTGCAACTGCGCGTACAGCGGTTTGACCTGTTCCCACAGGCGGTCGGTTTCGCTGGCCAGTTGGGCCGGCGGCATGTCGTAACCGCTGCGCCACAACACCCCGACATCGGCAAAGCCGAGCCCGTGTGCGCCCTCGTTGGCAAGCTCGACGAAGCGCTGGTAGTCCTTGCGCATGGGCTGTGCGGTGCTGTGCCAGCCCTGCCACGCGTCCAGTTGTTCGGCGTAGTCGCGGCTGCTGGCCAGCACCTGCTCCAGTTCGCCGAGCTGGCGGCAGCGGCGTTGCTCGCCTTCGCCCACGCAGTAACTGCCGGCGCCGTAATCGCCTTCCATCTTGGCGGCGATGCGGGTGAGTTCGGCCAGCTTGGCCGCATCGCGCGGTGCGGGCAGGGCGCTCATCAATGTGAGCAACTGCAGCGCACGCGCGCTGTCGGCCGACATCGGCGTGCCGGCGTACTGCTTGGATTGTTCGATCCAGCGATCCAGCTGCGCCAGCGAACGCTCGTTGGCCTTGGCCGCGAGCAGCTGCGAATCGCCGTTGATATAGGTGGACGACAGCCACTGCGCCGCGGTGGTTTCCGGATAGGCCGCCTTGTATTCGGCACTGATGCGCGCAACGAACTGGTCGGCGCTTTCGGCTGGCGTGGTGTTGGTCGCGGCGGGTGTGGCCGGCGGTGCCGCATCCCGGCGGCAGGCCGACAAGCTCAAGGTGCCGGCAGCCACAGCCAACGCCAGCAACAGCAAACGAGGATTCACGGGTGGTCCTTGCAGTGAAGTCCGGCGAAGGCTAGAGCGCGCCGGGTTTCAGGGCAAGGGCCAGCGCGTGCCACGTGGGCAGTGCGGCAGCCTGGCGGCAGGCATTGCCGATCAGCGCAGCGTCGTCCCCGTGCACTTGGCGAACAGGTCGCGCTCGGGTGCATAGACGCTGGTCTTGACCTGCATCAGCCCCAGCACCGAGGGGAACAGCGCATCCTGGTCGGTGTATTGGCCCGCACGGTGGCGCAGGCAGGTTTCATCCAAGCCACGGTCGCGCGCGAACTCCGGCGAGAACCACATCACCATGGGCACACGGGTCTGCTCCTTGGGCGCGATCGCATACGGCACGCCATGCAGGTATAGGCCTTTTTCGCCGAGCGATTCGCCATGGTCGGAGAGATAGATCATCGCCGTGTCGTAGTCCTGCAGCCCGCGTAAGGTGTGGATGGCCTGGTTAAGGAAATGGTCGGTGTACAGGATGGAATTGTCGTAAGCGTTCACGATGTCCTGGCGGCTGCAGCTACCCAGGTCGGCGGTCTTGCAGACGGGCTTGAAGCGTTCGAAATGCGCCGGGTAACGTTCGAAGTAGCTCGGCCCATGGCTTCCCAGCTGATGCAGTACCACCACGCGGTCGCCGGGTTTGGCACGCACCTGCGCCGCCAGATCGCGCAACAGGATTTCGTCCATGCAACGGCCATCGGCACACAGGCCCGGCGTAGTGGCGTCATCGAGCCTCTGGATCTCCAGCCCGTCGCAGACACCCTTGCAGCCGGACTGGTTGTCGCGCCACAGCGTGGAGATGCCGGCGTGTTCAAGTACGTGCAGGAACGATTGGTGGCCGCGGATCATGTCTTCGTTGTAATCGCGCCGGCCGTACGGCGAGAACATGCAGGGCACCGAAACTTCGGTGCTGGTGCCGCACGAATGCATGTCGGGGAAGTTGATCACCCCGGCCTGCGCCAGCTCCGGCGTGGTCTGGCGCGCATAGCCATTGAGTCCCCAGTTCTGCGCGCGTGCGGTTTCGCCCAGTACCAGCAGCAACAGACGTGGGCGGCTGCCCGCAGCGCGCGGCGTGGCCATGGCGTCGTGTTCGATCGGCTGTTTGGGCGCATGCTTGATCGGCGATTCGGATTTGAGGTTCTGCCGCAACGCCACGATGTAGTTGATCGGCGTGGCCAGGTAACGCACTTCGCGGTGATTGCGCATCAATGCGGAAATGTCCTGCGACGACAGCATGGTGCCCGCAGCGCCCGCTACCGCGACCGCCAGCAAAAATCCCACCCGCACCAGGAATGCCTTGCCCACGCTGCGCACGCGCAGACGCGTGCGCCACAGCAACGTGGTCGGAATCAGGAAGTAGCACACCAGCGGCAGGATCAGGCCGGGCGTGAGCAGCTCGCGCGATTCCTTGTGGTCGGTATGCAGCACGTTGCGGAGCATGTCCGCATCCAGATAGACGTTGTAGCTGTCCATGTAGTGCGCGGCCAATGCGGTAGTGAACAGCAATAGCGTCAGCAGCGGTTTTGCGTTCCAGCGCCAGACCAATACGCCCAACAGCAGCGCATGCACCGCCACCAGTAGTGCCATCAGCGAGATCGCAAATCCAAGGCTGCCCGGATGCGTGGCCATCGCCGTGCGCCAGAACAGCTGGTTGCACACCAGCGCGAAAAACAGGCTCGACAGCAGCACCAGTGCTTCGGTCGACACCGTCGGCCGCGTACTCCATGTCAGCGCGCGCAGGCCACTATGCCCGCGCGGTTCCGGTAACCAGGTACTCATGCTGCGTCCCTTGATAGCAACATCACGCCAAGCGCGCGACGCGGCCGTTGCAGCATCACGCCGTACAGTGCCAGTGCGCTCACCCAGCACACCGCCAACGACCAGACATCGTGCGACAGGAAATGCGCACCGCGCAGTTGTTGCGCAACACCGAAAACGAGACCTGCTGCCAAGCCTGCGAACAAACCTGCAAAGCGCCATGCAGGACGGAGCGCCAGCGCACAGAAATACAGCGCCACCCACGCATAGCCGGCACTGGCATGGCCTGCTGGAAAACAACCGGACGCAGCAATGCCGTTGCGCGATTCGAACAGCCCGATCATTGCGTGCGTGCCGCCATAACGGCTCAGATCCCACGGGCAGTCCATCGCCGTCCACGACTTGAACAGCGACACCAGCGAGGTCGACAGTGCTACCGATGCGGCCAGATACGTCAGCGGCCAGCGCAGTGCGTTCAGGCGCGGCCGGCACCACGCAACGCTGGCCAGCACCAACGCGCTGACACCGGCAGTCGTGCTCAACCATTTGCCCACGCGGTGGATCACGCCACTGGTGAACCAATGGTCCTTGAGCAGCCAGTGCCCGCCTTCCAGCCGATACAGCGCGTCGGCAATCCACTGGTCGCCACCGGCGCCCATCAGCAGCGCACTCGCCAACAGCACGCAGGCCAGCGGTAGCCACAGATGCCGAACAAGAAACTGCGCCTGCACATCGCTGGCGGTATGCGCCACGTTGGGCGCATGGAGAGGAAGAGAACTCATCGAGATGTCGGCCTGTGTCAATGCCCGGCATCTTCGAAACCCGGATGTCGGAAAGCGGTCGGACCGGAGTTGCTCAGTCGTTAACCCGCTACCGAGCGTTCAGTCTGTCTCGCTGTCGCTCCCGGTTTGTTCGCTGTCGGACGCAGTGGCGATGCAACCGGCGTGCCATGCCGTGCCCGGCACCAACTGCCATTGATTGCGATTGGACTCGCCGATATCGATGCGTTGCGCCGGATCGACGCACGCCGGTATCGCCTGCTTGAGCACGAGTAACCAGCGTTTTTGCGGCGCCTGCGCAAGCCATGGGCCAGCGTGAGTCCATTGCTGTTCCCAACTGGCCTTGAAGCCGAAGTCGGTGACCGGGCGGTCGGCCTGCAGCAGGTTCTGCTCGCGCCAGGCCAGCATGCCCAGCTGTGCGTCCGGGCCGATGCGCTGGCCCACGCGCTGCATCAAACGCGCGGACGAACTGTACGGGTCCAGCGCCGGCATCAAGCCCAGTCCGTACACCGTCCACAGCGCGGCGGTCATCACGACCAATGCGGTGCCGGCGCGTTGGCCGCGCGACCATGCAACCGCGGCGAAGCCGACCATGCCCAGGCCGATCAACCAGAACCCCACCGACTGCAGCGAGGCCAGTTCCATCCCACGCTTCAATGCGGTGCTTTCGGCCCAGTGCAGATGCAGCGCAATGCCGCCGCCCAGCACCAGGCCGGCGACCGCGAGCAGTGCCACATAGCCGCTCAGCACCACGCGCACGCCGCGTCGGCGCAACAGCCCGGCCAGCAGCGGCGCCGCTGCAATGCACAGCGCCGGCAGCATCGGAAAGATGTAGACCTCGCGCTTTCCCGGGCTGGCGCTGAAGAACAGCAGCACCAGCACGCTCCAGGCAAGCAACAGCACATAACGCGGGTCGCCGCGCCGCAGCCGCCGCCACCAGGCCGGCAGCAACCACGGCAACAACAGGCAGCCCGGCAGCCACAAGGTGGCAATCACCTGCAGGTAGTACCAGAACGGTTTGACGTGATGCCAGGCATGCGCGTAGCGGGTGCCGGTCTGCTTGAACAACAGCTCGTGCGCGTAGGCATGCAGTTGCGGGTCGTCGCGGTGCAGCAGCGCAATGCACAGCGGCCCCAGCCACACGGCAGTGCCCGCCACGAACGCCGGCAGCACCAGCAACCAGCTGCGCCCTGCCTGCGCACGTGCCGGCAACACGCTCGCATGCGTGCGCGGCAGCGCCATCCACGGCAGCAACAGCAGCAGCGGCAGAAACCCGACGCCCTTGGTCACCGTGCCGACACCGGCGGCAAACAACCCCAGCGTCCATGCGTGCCAGTCCGGCCCGCGCAGCACATGCCGCAGCAGCCCCCACAACGACAGCGTGGTCAGCGCCACCAGCACCATGTCGATCTGCGCACGCTTGGCCATCAGCCCGAACTGCAGCACCGTGAACAAGGCCAGCACTGCATACACCGCCACGCGCCGGTTCCACAGCCGGCGCGCGATGTCCCAGGTCAGCCACAACGTGGCCAGCGCGGCCAGCAGCGACGGCAGCAGGAATGCCACCGGCCAGTGCGGCATCAACGTGTAGGTCGCGGCCTGCAACCACATGAACACCGGTGGCTTTTCTGCGTACAACTCGCTGCCACGGTGCGGCAGCAGCCACTGACCGGTCTCGACCATGGTGCGCGCGGCCAGTACGAAGCGCGGTTCGTCCGGCGGGTTGGGCTGGCGCATGCCCAGCCCCGCCAGCAGGCTGATCACGATCAACAGCAACGCGGCCAGCAGCGCGCGCTGGCGGGATGGGAAGGCAGAGATGGCAGCCGACACGCGCACGCCCTGAGTAAATGCGGGGCACACACTATCTGGCAAGTAGGTCGGAAATTTGTCGGAGCGCGCAAGCGGGTCGCACGTCGCAGTGCAGGCGTTGCAGCGTGATGGGTGCTTGAGCAACCGATTGCGAGACGGTTCCGGCGATACCGGCCGCGTTTGGCTGGCCTCGGTTAGGATGCGCACACTGCCCCTGCCGGGCCGCCCTGGAACCCCGCTCATGCGGCTGCTGGTCATCGAAGACAACCGCAACATGGTTGCCAACCTGTTCGACTACTTCGAAGCGCGCGGCCATACCCTGGACGCGGCGCCCGATGGCGTCACCGGCCTGCACCTGGCCACCACCCAGCAGTACGACGCGCTGATTCTGGACTGGATGATGCCGCGCATGGATGGGCCGGAAGTGCTGCGCCGGCTGCGCGAGCAGCACCAGTCCGAGTTGCCGGTGATCATGCTCACCGCGCGCGACGAACTGCCCGACAAGATCGCCGGCTTCCGCGCCGGCGCCGACGACTACCTGACCAAACCGTTCGCGCTGCCCGAGCTGGAAGTGCGCATCGAAGCCTTGCTGGCGCGTGCGCACGGCCGCCGTCGCGGCAAGCTGCTGCAGGTGGCCGACCTGCGCCTGGACCTGGCCACGCTGGAAGCCACCCGCGCCGGCCAGGTACTGCACCTGTATCCGGCCTGCCGCAAATTGCTCGAAGTGCTGATGCAGGCCAGCCCGGCGGCGGTGACGCGGCAACGCCTGGAGCAATCGTTGTGGGGCGACGACCCGCCCGACGGCGACATGCTTCGCTCGCATATCTACGAGTTGCGTCGCAGCGTGGATGGCCCGTTCGCGCAAAAACTGATCCACACCCTGCCGCGGCTCGGCTACCGGCTGGCGCAGCTGGATGCGGCCGAGCCGCTGGGCGCAGGCGACTGCAGCGATGTCTGAACAGCGCCCGTTGGGTCGCCGCGTGCTGGTGTGGTTGTTCGGCTACACGCTGTTGATGACGCTGGCGGTGTTCGGCACCGCGCAGTACTTGCACGAACGCGCCGAACACGGCGTGTGGCGCTCGCTATTGAATTCCGAACTGGACAGCATTCTCGATCGCGGCGCGCAGAACCCGGATTATCACTGGCAGGACTCGGACACCTTGCGGCTGTATCGCGTCGATGGCAGCGCGGGCGTGCCGCCGGTACTACGCACGCTGCATCCGGGCCTGCACGACGAACTGGAGATCGCCGGCCGCCAGAGTGCGGTGATGGTGCGCGACACCGCGCAGACCGGCCGTTTGGCCCTGGTGTTGGACATCACCGATTTCGAAGCGCTGGAAAAATTCCTGACCCGCTGGATGCTGGCCGCCGGCATCGCGCTGATCGGCATCACCCTGCTGATGGGCACCTATGCGATGGCCCGGCTGGTGCGCCCGCTGGTCGAACTGGCACGCGACATCGGCGCGCTGCGCCCGGAGCAGCGTGCGCAGCAGATTGCAGTGGGGCCGCAGGGCAGCGCAGAGCTGTACGTGATCGCCGATGCGCTCAACGATTACCTCGCGCGCAACAGCAAGTTCGTCGAGCGCGAGCGCGCCTTCATCGACAACACCAGCCACGAATTGCGCACGCCCGTCGCGGTGATCGGCAATGCGGTGGAACTGGCGCTGGAACAACCCGGCACGCCGCCGGCGGTGCGCCATCAGTTGCAGCGCATCGCGCAGACCAGTGCATCGGTCGAACAATTGATCACCTTGCTGCTGGTGCTGGCCAAGGATCCGGGCCGGCTGGTGCGCAGCAGCGATACGTTGCGGTTGGATCAGTTGCTGCCGGACATCGTGGCCGACCACACGCATCTGTGCGCCGACAAGGACCTGCAACTGGTCATTGACACGCTGCCGCGGTGCAGCCTGGTCGCGCCGGTCGCCATCGTGCAGACCGCCATCGGCAACCTGCTGCGCAACGCCATCGAAAACAGCGACCGCGGCATCATCCGCATCGCGTTATCCGCACCCGGCGTGGTGCGCATCGCCGACCCTGGGCATGGCATGACGCCGGAAGAGATCAGTGCCATCTATACGCGTCTGGCACGCGGCAACGCACGCCAGGGCAGTGGCATCGGGTTGGAACTGATCGGGCGCTTGTGCGAACACCTGGGCTGGCATCTGCAGCTGGATTCCAACGCAGGGCAGGGCACGGTGGCCACGCTGGATCTTTCCGGTGCCACTGCGGCCGCACACTGACAGCGGCTCACACCACGGCTGCGTTCACCGCCGGGCGGTACGCGGCCACTACCCGCTGCGGCAGGTATCACTCGAACACTGCGCTTGCTGCGTGCCGTCCACGCCTGACTGACGACTGCTCGTAACAGGTTGATAGCCGCTGTAACGCGCAGCGCAGGATCAGGCCGGCAACAAGCCGCGCGCATCCAGCCAGCTGCGCGCGTTTTCCGCGTCCTGCTCGAACCAGGCGCGCGTGGAACCCAGGCGATAGGTATAGCCCCAGCTGTCCATATCGGCCATCAGGCGCGCGCTGCCCACACCGGGCAACTGCTCGGCCAGCAGAATCTGCAGGTAACAGGTGGCGTCTTCTTCATCCACCGAATCGGTGGCGTCGGTATGCACCGCGGCGCGTTTTTGCGCCGGCAGCACGATCAGATGTCCGGCTTCATGCAGGAGCGAATGCACCGGCGTGTCGTCGCGGACATACACATCGCAGCCGATGATGCCCGCTTCCGGTTCGCCCCAGAAACTGCCCGGGATCGCTGCGCCTGCCTCCACACGGTGCAGGCGCAGGCCGTAGCGCGCAAGCAGCGCGGCAGGGGCGTCCAGGCCGATATCGGCCACGCACAGCACCGCGGACGCATCGGATGTAGCAACAGGATGGGAGGTCACGCGCAATCGTTCGCGGTCGGGCGCGCTCCAGGGCGCGCAATGGGGCAGATACCAAAACGGTACCGTGCGAACACGGTACCGTCGTGATGATGGTGCGGCGACTGCCACACAGCGCGCGCGCCGATGGCCTGCACGCTGGCGGCCATGGCCGCGTTACTTGTCGCCTTCTTCCGGCAGCGCGACGGAAATATCCAGCACGTCGTGCTCGCCGTCCTTGACCAGGTCGACCCGCACCGCATCGGCGTCGATGTTGACGTACTTCTTGATCACTTCCAGCAATTCGCGCTGCATCAGCGGCAGGTAATCCGGCCCGCCGCGGTGGTTGCGCTCTTGCGCAATGATGATCTGCAGGCGGTTCTTGGCGGTCTCGGCGGTGTTTTTCTTGGCCTTGAGAAAGTCGAATAGTCCCATGCTCACCCTCCGAACAGCTTGCTGAAGAAGCCCTTCTTCTCCACGGATGTGAATCGCATCGGGCGCTCTTCGCCCATGATGCGGGCGACCGCGTCGTCGTAGGCCTGGCCGGCCGGGGACTCGCCGTCCAGGATCACCGGCTCGCCCTTGTTGGAGGCGTTGAGCACATCGCCGGACTCGGGAATCACGCCGATGGCCTTGAGCCCCAGCACTTCTTCCACGTCGGTGATGCTGAGCATCTCGCCGCCTTCCACGCGGCCCGGGCTGTAGCGGGTCAGCAGCAGGAAGGCCGGCACGTTCTTGCCTTCTTCTGCCTTGCGGGTCTTGGAGTCGAGCAGGCCGATGATGCGGTCCGAGTCGCGCACCGACGACACTTCCGGGTTGACCACCACCACCGCGCGGTCGGCGAAATACATCGCCAGGAATGCGCCTTTTTCGATGCCGGCCGGCGAATCGCAGACGATGTACTCGAAGCCGTCGGCGGCCAGATCCTTCAGCACCTTCTCCACGCCTTCCTGGGTCAGCGCATCCTTGTCGCGCGTCTGCGAGGCAGCCAGCACGTACAGGTTGTCGAAACGCTTGTCCTTGATCAGCGACTGCTTGAGCGTGGCTTCGCCATGCACCACGTTGACGAAGTCGTACACCACGCGCCGCTCGCAGCCCATGATCAGGTCCAGGTTGCGCAGGCCGACGTCGAAGTCGATGACCGCGACCTTCTTGCCGCGCTTGGCCAGCCCGCAGGCCAGGCTTGCGCTGGTGGTGGTCTTGCCGACGCCGCCCTTGCCGGAGGTGACTACGATGATTTCAGCCAAAGGATTTCTCCGAATATTTCTGTGGTTGGGCCGCGTCAATCAAGCGCAGCGATCTTGATCTGATCCTGCTCCAGCCAGACCTGGACGGCCTTGCCACGCAGGTCCATGGGAACATCGTCCAGCACCTTGTAGTGGCCAGCGATGGCAACCAGTTCGGCGTGGAAGTCGCGGCAGAAGATGCGCGCGTCGGGGTTGCCCTGCGCGCCGGCCAGAGCGCGGCCACGCAGGGTACCGTAGATATGGATGCTGCCGTCGGCGATGACCTCGGCGCCGGCGCCCACCGTACTGAGTACGGTCAGGTCGCAGTTCTCCGCGTACAGCTGCTGGCCCGAACGCACCGCGGTGCGTTGCATCCGGCCCGGTGCAGGCCGGGCGGCCGGCGGTGCCGGTTCGGCTCGTGCGGGCGGTGGCGGTGGCGGCGGAGGGCTGACCGCCACCGGCTCGTACTGCGCACGGAACTTGGCCAGCAGCGGCACTCCCAACTGCTGGGACAGCAGGTCGATCTCGCTGGTGCCGTAGGCCAGCGCCACCGGCAGCACGCCGGCATCGCGCAGGCCGTCCAGCAGCGCCTTGGCGGTGGCCACGTCCGGCACCTGCGACAGCCCGCCGAAATCCAGGATCACCGCTGCACGGCCGAACAACTTGGGCGCACGGGTCACGCGCTCGCGCATTTCCTGTACCAGCCGCGGCACATCCAGCGTGCGCACGCGCAGGTTGGCAATGCCCACCTGGCCGATCTTCAGTTCGCCGGCCTGTTCAAAATCCACATTCACACTCGACACAACTCAGCTCCCCGTCGATGGCTTGGCGGTGGCGGCGGCATGACGCGGCCGGCCCACCCACGGCAAGTGGTCGGGCAACTTGCCGCCATAGGTCTGCTTGACCCACGGATAGCTGCACATGTCTTTCATCAGCATGCTGGCGCGCACTTCCACATCGGCCATGGTGTTCTGGCCGACCTCGCGGAAGCCGAAGCTGCCATGGAACAGCAAGGCCGCATCGGCGCCGTGGTCCAGGAACACCTCGCAGGCCAGCTGCGGATAACGCAGCTCGGTATAGCTCTGCACATCGGCATAGAACGCCCGCCCGACGCCACCGCCGCGGCGGCGGCTGGCGACCACGATGCGGTCGATATAGAAGAATTCCGGGTGACGGTCCCTGAACCAGGCGAAATTGCTGCTGTCGTGGGCACTGCCGCTTCCGAAACCGACCAGAAAGCCGGCCAGGTTGCCATCGCGCTCGGCGACGCGGAAATACTCGGCCTGCGCGTAGAAACGTTGCAGCTTGGTTGAATCCAGCGGCAGGATCGCCAGTCCGGCATTGTTGTTCAGGGCCAGGACGGAATCGAGCTCGTGCTCGCGCACGTCGCGGATGACGATCGACATTGGGACTCCGTGGGGTAACGCGTCGACCCGAAATCGGATCTGCGCCGGATTATTACATGCGTGGCCTGAAGCGGCGACCCGAAGCGCGCGATCGGCCCGGCGCGGCCGGCGCCCGCATGCATCGTTACATCGCCACCGGCATCTTTGCTGCCTGTCAGCGGTTGCCTGCGCGTGTGCGCATCGGCCGCATGCATGACTTCCGGCAAGAGGTCAGCGCCGCCGGTTCCGCCTAAGATGTGGACATGTTGGGATACCTCAGTCATACGCGCGTCCTGCGCTTCGCCGGCCTGTTCACCTGGGCGATGATCGTCATGCCCCTGGTGTACACCTACTGGCCGCCGGCCGAAGAGGGCGACCACCGCAGCGTGGCCGAGGCGGTGATGATGTCGGCGTTCTTCATCGGTTTCGGCGCCAGCTACTTCTGGTTGACCCGCGGTTTGAACAGCGGCGGGCATGCGCACTGGTACGACCGACTGATCCTGTTGCTGCTCACCGTCTGCGCGCTGGCGGTGAGCTATCTGAGTGGAACCGGGCTCGGCAGCATCCTGATGATGGTGGCGGCCGGGGTGATCCCGTGGCTGCTGCCGCTGCGCGTGGGCGTGCTGTGGCTGGTGCTGAGCCAGCTGGCGGTGCTGCCGGTGTTCTATTACCTGCGCCCGGACTTCACCCTGTTCGCTGCGCTGATGCAGTCGCTGTTGTACGGCGGCTTTTCGATGTTCATCTTCGTCACCAGCCTGGTCGCGCGCCAGCAGACCGATGCCCGCGAAGAACAGCGCCGGCTCAACGCCGAACTACGCGCCACCCGCGCGTTGCTGGCCGAGAGCGCCCGCATCAACGAGCGCACCCGCATTTCGCGCGAGCTGCACGACCTGCTCGGCCACCACCTCACCGCGCTCAGCCTCAACCTGGAAGTGGCCGGCCACATCACCGAGGGCCAGGCCCAGGAACACGTGCGCCAGGCGCATATCCTGGCCAAGTTGTTGCTCACCGATGTGCGCGAGGCGGTCAGCCACCTGCGCGACAGCGGCGCGATCGACGTGGAAGCGGCGCTGCGCCCGCTGGTCACCCAGGTGCCGTCGCTGGACATCCACCTGGATATTGCCCAGCCGCTGACCCTGGACGACCCCGAGCGCGCCCACGTGCTGCTGCGCTGTACCCAGGAAATCATCACCAATGCGGTGCGCCATGCCGGCGCGCGCAACCTGTGGATCCAGGTGCGCCGCGATGCCGACACCGTGCTGATCGACGCCCGCGACGACGGCCACGGCGCCGATGCGGTCGCGCCCGGCAACGGGCTGCGCGGCATGCGCGAGCGGTTGAACCAGTATGGTGGGCAGCTCGAAATTCAAACCCGGCGGGGTGACGGCTTCGGCCTGCGCATCTGTGTTCCAGGCGCGCCGGCACTGATGCCTGCGGCCGTGACTCAAGGAGTATTGTGATGATCCGTGTGTGCCTGGTCGATGACCAAACCCTGGTGCGCCAGGGGATCCGCTCGCTGTTGGCGCTGGACGACGGCATCGAGGTGGTGGCCGAAGCCTCCGACGGCAGGCAGGCGGTGGAGCAGATTCCGCAGATCCAGCCGGACGTGGTGCTGATGGACATGCGCATGCCGGTGATGTCCGGGCTGGAAGCGCTGCAGATGCTCTCGCGCAACGGCACGCTGCCGCCGACCATCATCCTGACCACCTTCGACGACGACCAACTGGTGCTGGCCGGGCTCAAGGCCGGTGCCAAGGGCTATCTGCTCAAGGACGTCTCGCTGGAACAATTGGTCGGCGCCATCCGCACCGTGGCCGATGGCGGCTCGCTGGTGCAGCCGGCGGTGACCCAGCGCCTGCTGTCGGGCCTGGAGCACATGCGCAACGAATTCGTCAGCCTGGACCGGCCCGATCCGCTCACCGACCGCGAGACCGAGATCCTGCGGCTGATGGCAAGCGGCTTTTCCAACAAGGAAATCGCCAATTCGCTCGGTGTGGCCGAAGGCACCATCAAGAATCACGTCTCCAACATTCTGTCCAAGCTCGGCGTACGCGACCGCACCCGCGCGGTGCTGAAGGCGTTCGAATTGCAGCTGGTGTGAGCCCCGTGCAGCGCCGCCGACCTCGGCGCTGCGCCCGGTGGCGGCAAGGTGGGCGTCGCATTCACGGCGCCGCACCTGCGGTCGAACAACCGCAGCGGCCCATGCAATCCCGCACGGCAACTGCGACATCACACGCAGGCAGCGCGCGATGTGCATGATGGCGGCGCGCAATTGCCCAAACCCTTGTGCAGGTTGGGATTGCGCCGCCCCCGCACGCGGTGTTGCGCGGTCAATGACACCGCAAGACCGCGCTATCCGTCGCACAACTGAACATCTGTCTCGAAGCCTGCTAGGATGGTGGCTTCGCTTCACTCAACCCGGCCGTGGGATCGGCCCCGGAGACCTCCTGAATGACCCGTATTATCGAGTTCCTGATCGCCTTGGGGATCGTGGCTGGCTTGTTTGTCGTGGTGGGCTTGGTGTTGCCCTCGGAACGGCAGATGTCCGAGAGTGTTGAGACCAACCGCAGAATGACGATTGTTTACGACACCGTGAACAGCTTCCGTCGTTTCAAGGATTGGAACCCGCTTGTGCTGCGTGACCCGAAGATCCAGCTGAAGCTGGCCGGCCCGCAAGAGGGCAAGGGTGCACGCGTCGAATACAGCTCCACCGAGGGCTATATCGGCAACGGCAGCTGGGAGATCACCAACAGCGTCAAGAACGAGCGTGTTGAGATCGCGATCGAAGATCCCACCAAGGGCTACGACAAGGTCACCAATTTCACCCTGGTGCCGACCGGCAAGAACAACAAGAACGTCAAGATCACCCAGGACTACAGCGTCAAGTACGGCTGGAACCTGTTCGGTCGTTACGCCGGCTTGTACGTTAGCCGCCATGTGGGCGATGACCTGAAGTTGGGTCTGTCGCGCCTGGCAACCGTATTTGCCACCGTGCCGAACTTCGACTACCGCGCACAGCTGGATGGCAAGCCGGTGTTGAGTGATCTCAAGATCGTCGATGTGCCGGCCGAAGACCTGTTGTTCGTCACCGCGGGCAACATCGACCGTGACAACGAGACGATCAAGAAGTCGATCAAGGACAACCAGGAGTGGATCAAGCGCGTCATGGACGCCAATGGTCTGGAAGCTGCTGGTCCGGTGCGCATCGTCACCACCGACTTCGCCACCGACAAGTACGCCTTCGACGTGGTCCAGCCGGTGCGCAAGCGCGCGGGCGGTGCTCCGAAGACCGACGCCAAGGCAGACACCGCCAAGGCCGACGCCAAGAAGGACGACGCGGCTGCCGCTGCACCGGTCGATGCAACGCCGGTCGCTGCAACGGGCGAAGAGCTGAAGCTCAACATCCCGTCGGAAGCGCCGGTGAAGTACGAGCGTACCAAGGCGCACCGTTCTGCCTTTGCGACCTATGCAGGCCACATGGCCGGCCTGGACGCAGTGCGCAGTTCCCTGCGCGCCTGGTCTGCCACCAACGGCAACGACGTGACCGAGCGTCCGTACGAGTCGTGGAAGGGCGGCGTGGACAAGTCGTTTACGCAGGACGGTACCTACGACGTCTACTGGGCCATCAAGTAATCGTCTCACCACGATGACGTGATCCAGACGAAAACGCGCCGCTCGCTTGCGGCGCGTTTTTTTTTGCCCTATCGCACGGTGACGGAACTCGCCTCATGCCTCTGCTCGAACGTCGTAAGAAACATCCTTCGCTGCTGGCGTTTTGCGGCGCCTTGCTGGCGGCCACCGCGGTGGGCGTATCGGCCTATGCCTCGCATGGCGTGAGTGATGCGCTGGTGCAGTCGCGGCTGCAGTTGGCCGCGCTGTATGCCTTCGGCCATGGCGCAGTGCTGGCCGTGCTGGGCACCACCGAGACACGGGTGATCGGGCGGGTGGGCTTGTACCTGCTCGTGCTCGGCACCTTGCTGTTTGCCGGCAGCCTGGTTGGCGGTGCCTTGCTGCAGTGGCCCACCCGCCTGGCACCGGTGGGCGGGGGCGGCCTGATGCTGGGCTGGGTGGTGCTGGCCATCGGCGCATTGAGGCGCTGAGCATGCCGCGCCACGCTCGCGGATTCGATGTGGAGGCCGCGTTCGCGCAGTTGTCCCGGCGCGATCGCGCATTGGGCGCCTGGATGAAGCGCATCGGCCCGGTCGCCCCGCAGCCGGGGTGGCGCACACCGTTCGACCCGGTCGATGCGCTGGCGCGCGCCATCCTGTTCCAGCAACTCAGCGGCAAGGCGGCGTCCACCATTGTGGCGCGGGTGGAAGTGGCGATCGGCGCGCAGCGGGTGCATGCCGACACGCTCGGTCGCATCGACGATGCGGCGCTGCGTTCCTGCGGCGTCTCCGGCAACAAGGCGCTGGCCTTGCGCGATCTGGCGCGCCGCGAAAGCGCCGGCGAGATTCCCTCGCTGCGCAGGCTCGCCTTCATGGACGATGACGCCATTGTCGACGCCCTGGTGCCGGTGCGCGGCATCGGGCGCTGGACCGTGGAAATGATGCTGATGTTCCGCCTGGGTCGCCCGGATCTGCTGCCCATCGACGATCTGGGCGTCCGCAAGGGCGCGCAGCGCGTGGACAAGCAGGCGCAGATGCCCACCCCGAAGGAACTGGCAGCACGCGGCGAACGCTGGGGCCCGTACCGCACCTACGCCGCGTTCTACCTGTGGAAGATCGCCGACTTCAGCGTGGCGACCAAGGTGCCGACGCCGCGTTCGCAGGAGTAATGTCTTCGCAAGCGTGGTCGGCGCGATGGGGTGGCTCTATCAAGCCACGTCGCATGGCGCATGACGCTCCTGCGGCTTACGCTCTCGACCAACGCCAGTGCCACGGCTCGTAGACGATGCCGTGCGGGTTGTCGCGCGGATAACTCAGCCGGAAGCCGAACGCTTGCGCGTTGCTGCGCAACCAGGCGAATGCAGGCGTGGTTTCGAAGGATTCCTCGGCCGGCGGTTCGTCCGGGGTGCCGATATCCAATGCGTCGCCGCTATGGTGTTCGCTGAAGCCGGGCGCCGCGTTGACCGCCAGAATCTGTTCCAGGGTAAGCCCGCGCGCGAACTTGCGTTCGAAGATGCCCAGTTGGTAGTCGTGGCTGCGATAGCCGGAAATTGCATCGAGCACGATGTCCGCACGCAGCGCGGCCGCATGCATCTGCCGCCACGCGCGCGCACCGCCTGCGCTGAGCCACAGCGGCCGGCCGAAGCGATCGCGCCCGGCGAACTGCAGCGTTGCCGGTTCGGCGATCAGTCGCAGTCCGGTGTGGCGGACGTAAGCGTCTTCGGCGATGTTCAGTTGTGCCAGACGCCGTTGCAGGCCATCGACCGGGAGTTCAACGCCGTCCGGCGACATGCCGGGCATGTCGGCCGCCTGCAGCCGATCGAATACCTCATCCAGGCCTGGCTCGCGCGCCAGGCGCGGCACCAGCGGCATGACCCCGTGCGCAAGTTGTGCAGCCAGATAACGCCCGTCGCGCTTGCGCCGCAATAACCAATCCGCCTGCGCAAGCACGCGTGCGTCGGCATTGCTGCGTGCGCGCAGAAGCGCGGCGGGCAACAGTTCGATGTAACGGGTATTGAGCAGTCGTGTCGGAACGGAGCGCGTCGGCATGGCGACAGGGTAGTCCTCGCCAGCGCGCTCGGCCAGCTGCATCAGGGTTTGCCCCGGTGGTACTTGCTGCTACGAGGAACTGGCCTGCAGTGCGCGCATCTCTGCAACCGGCGCAGCGCCCACCGCTTTCCAGTTGCCGAGCGGTGCTCGGCGCGGGCGTCAACGTTGTTTCTTGAAGACCAGCAGCGCCGCGCCCAGTGGCGTCTGCATGAGGATGTTGACCAGTTCCCAGCCGAGGTTGCCCTGTTACAGCAGTTCGGACTGGATGTCTTCGCTCTTGATGGTGCCCACAAACGATGGCTTCAGCTCGATGGTCAGGTAGGTCCAGCGCGTGCTCATGGTTGGGATTCCGTGTCGCACTGCGGCTTCGGCAGCCGGCCGGCCTTGCGCAGCGCATCGCGCAATACGTATTCGATCTGCGCGTTGAGGCTGCGCAGCTCATCGTCGGCCCAGCGCTGCACGGCGGCCAACACGTCGGCATTGATCCGCAGCGGGTAGGCCTTTTTTTCGCTCATTGGCCGTCTCTGCGGCTGCCGTGCCGGCGCAGGTGCAGCACCATCGACACGATCAGCGTGTTGACGCCGATGATCATGCCGATCACCACCGCATAGATGCCGGCGCGGTTGTCGCCGGCCCAGTACAGGCACGCGGCGCCGATCAGGATGACCAGGCTGATCAACGCCCAGCGCAAGCCCAGGCCGCGTGCGCGGTCGTCATCGTCCGCGCCGATGGACGCGGCAATCGCCAGCGCGGGCAGGCCGGAAAGCGCAACAATCAGGGGCACCATCACATTCATCGATTGCTCTCAATTGCTCTCAATACAACGAGCCGGCATTGACCACCGGTTGGATACCGCGATCAGAACACAACACGGTGAGCAGGTTGCTGACCATGTGCGCCTTGCGCTCTTCGTCCAGCTGCACCACGCTATTTTTCTGCAGTTCCGACAGCGCCATTTCGACCATGCCCACCGCGCCGGCAACGATGCGCGTGCGTGCGGCGATCACCGCATTGGCCTGCTGACGCTGCAGCATGGCCTGGGCGATTTCCGGCGCATAGGCCAGGTGGCTGATGCGCGCCTCGATCACATCCACGCCAGCCTGGGTCAGGCGCTCGTCCAGATGGCGCTTGAGCTGTTCGCTGATCTCGGCCGGGTGACTGCGCAGCGAAATCTGGTCGTCTTCGTGCTGGTCGTACGGGTAGCTGGTGGCCATCGCGCGCAGCGCCGCTTCCGACTGGATGTGCACGAAGCTCTCGTAGTCGTCGACGTTGTAGACCGCCTCGGAGGCATCCAGCACCTGCCACACGATCACCGCGGCAATCTCGATCGGGCTGCCATCCAGCTCGTTGACCTTGAGCCGTCCGCTTTCGAAATTGCGCACGCGCTGGCTGACGCGTCGCTTGGCGTAGAAGGGCACATTCCAGCGCAGGCCGGCGTCCTTGACGGTGCCGACGTACTTGCCGAACAGGCTCAACACCGCGGCCTGGTTGGGCTCCAGCGTGTACAGGCCGGCCAGTATGAAAATGCCCGCCGCCGCGACCAGCACCGCGGCGATGAAGGCGACTGGCGTAGCGCTGGTGCTGGCCATCATCGTCAACACGGACCAGGCCGCACCGATCAGGCCGGCGCCTGCGACCAGGACGACGGGAATGCCGGGCAACGAACCGATCTGCTTCTCTTTCATGAGGACGAGTCCTTGTGGAGTGAGTAAAAGATATCGTTTTGATATCAGCCCAGGCAAGGGCCATTCGTCGGCGCAGCCGTTGGCAGCCGTTAGAATGGCGGCCCCCTCGATCTGGACTGCGCTCATGACCACTTTCGGCACGCCGTTGTCGCCTTCCGCCACCCGCGTGTTGTTGCTCGGCTCGGGCGAACTGGGTAAGGAAGTGGCGATCGAACTGCAGCGTTTCGGCGTGGAAGTGATCGCTGCCGATCGCTATGCCAACGCACCGGCGATGCAGGTGGCGCACCGCTCGCACGTGCTGGACATGCTCGACCCCGTTGCCTTGCGCGCGCTGATCGCCAGCGAGCGGCCGCACCTGATCGTGCCGGAGATCGAGGCGATCCATACCGAAACCCTGGTGGCGCTGGAGCGCGAGCAGGGCCAGAAGGTGATCCCGACTGCGCGTGCCGCGCGGCTGACCATGGACCGCGAAGGCATCCGTCGCCTGGCCGCCGAAACGCTGGGCCTGCCGACCTCGCCGTATCGCTTCGTCGACACCGCCGCCGAATATCGCGATGCGATTGCCGCAGTGGGCTTGCCGTGCGTGGTCAAGCCGGTGATGTCGTCCTCGGGCAAGGGCCAGAGCACGCTGCGCAGCGACGCCGACATCGACGCGGCATGGGAGTACGCGCAGACCGGCGGGCGTGCCGGTGCCGGTCGCTGCATCGTCGAGGGCTTCATCGATTTCGATTACGAAATCACCTTGCTCACCGTGCGGCATGCCGGCGGCACCTCGTACTGCGACCCCATTGGCCACTGGCAGCAGGACGGTGACTACCGTGAAAGCTGGCAGCCGCAGCCAATGTCGGCCGCTGCATTGCGCCGCTCGCAGGAGATCGCCAAGGCCATCACCGACGACCTCGGTGGCTGGGGCCTGTTCGGGGTGGAATTGTTCGTCAAGGGCGACGAGGTGTGGTTCAGCGAAGTCTCGCCGCGCCCGCACGACACCGGCCTGGTCACGCTGGTGTCGCAGGAGTTGAGCGAATTCGCGCTGCATGCGCGCGCCATCATCGGCCTGCCGGTGGGCGCAGAAGATGGCGGCGTCATCCGTCAGAGCGGCCCGTCGGCATCCTGCGCGCTGCTGGCGCACGGCAATGGCGTGCCGGTGTTCGACAACGTGGCCGATGCACTGCGCGACCCGGACACCGCACTGCGCTTGTTCGGTAAACCGCGCGTGGACGGCCATCGCCGCGTCGGTGTCACCCTGGCACGCGCGGACAGCATCGATGCTGCACGCGAGAAAGCACGTGTTGCGGCTGCGGCGCTGACGATCCAGCTGCAGGGCTGATCGCCGTAGGTTCTGAGCAGTGCAGCGCACCGCTGCACTGCTTCAACCCGCCAAAGCTGCAGGCGTCGCTGCGTCACCATGACCGGCATCCTTGGCCCATGCGATCCGCACGAGGCTTCGCACGCACCCTCATCCGCACCGTCGGGGCACCTTTTCCCCCATAAGCGAGGACAACGTCCCGGCGGGAGAAGCAAACACGGTAGTGCCGCTTGACTCAGATCACTGGAGGTGAAGCGACATCATCGGTTGGCTCGCTGCCAGCAGAGCTGCGCCCCTAGCGCGGCTAACGCATGTGACTGCATCCGCCGACCAGACAAGCGCAAAAACGCAGACGGACCAGGAACTCGCCCGTCCCAATCCCAAATCCCGACTCCCCAATCCCAGCTACCAAACAACATCCACCCACACCGCATGGTGGTCGCTGCCATCGGCAATCGCCGCGTCCGGCGCGCCGCTGGCCGGCCAGAAAATGCCGCTGCCGACCAGGGTGAACTGGCGCGACGGCAGCACGTAGTCCAGCCGCATGGTGCCAGCCTGCGGGCCAAAGTCGCCGGTCACTTGCTGCGGGTCGCCGGTATGGGCGATGCCTAGCGTCGCATATTCGGCGGTTTTTTCCGGGCCGCCGTCGCTTTGCGGGGTGGGGTACTGCAGCACGCGCGGGTGATTGATCAGGGCGCGGATCGCATCATGCCGGCCGGCGCCATCGACCGGGTCGTTGTTCAGATCGCCCAGGATGACGAAGCGCGCGTCGACAGGCAGGCCACCGCAGCCGCCCTTGTCGTCGCAGAGCCAGCGCTGGCTGTCGGCGGCGTTGTCCAGATAGGCGCGCCACAGCTGCAGTTCGTCGTGGTTGCGTGCAGCGTTACGTTTCTCGGCACCGTCGAACACCGGCGGGGTGGGGTGCGATACCAATGCATGCACCACGCCCAGCGGCGTGCGCACCGGCACATCCCAATGCGATTTGGACGACAGGCGAAGCTGCGCCCAGATGGCGTCGCTGTAGAACGAGGTCTTGCTGCCCGGGGCGATTGGCCGCAGCGCGCCCGGTAATGCGCTCCACTTCAGCAGCTGGAAACTACGTACGGCCTGCGCATCGATCGGGTAGCGCGACAACACCAGCATGCCGTACTGGCCGGGGTGCAAGCCGTAGCCCCAGGCATCGTTGCCACGCGAGCGGCCTTCACCGCCGCTACTGCCGTTGTTGTCCAGATCCAGACCGCTCGGCACACCGGTATTGACCGGCGCCAGATAGCGGTACGGATAACGCAATGCCTCACCGCCGCCCGGCTGGGCAACCTGCAGATAGCGCTGCTGGAACAGATCGGCAGCGCGGTGGTCCGGGTCGAAATCGAATTCGTTGAGCAACACCAGGTCCGGGCGCACCCGCTGCAGCACGGCGGCGATCTTGCGCGCATGTGCGCTGTCGCCCTGCAACTCGCGGATCAGGCCACCGGCCTGGTCCGAATACAGCGAGGTGTTGTAGGTGGCGATGCGTAGCTGTGTCGCCACGGGTCCGCCAGTGGCGCTATCGGAGGTAGCAGCCGATGCCGGCGTGCGATGGGTGCAGGCGGGGCATAGCGCGGTCAGCGCAAGCAAAAGAAGAGGTCTGATCATCGGGCGATTCTCGCATGCCCGATGCGACAGCCCGATGTCGCGCGCTGCGATTCACGGCGCCGATGCGGTCGCGGGTAATCCGCGCCATTGGCGGCCGTCGTAGGCTTCCAGTGCAGTGAAGCGGCGCTTGTAGTTCATCTTTGCATGGCCGTCGATCCAGTACCCCAGATAGACATGCGCGCGCCGCTCGCGTTGTGCCCAGTGGATCTGCTGCAGGATCGCGAAGGTGCCCAGGCTGCGCGCGGCCGCCTCCGGCGCGTAGAACGTGTACACCGCCGACAGCGCATGCTCGGTGACATCGGTCACTGCGACGGCCAGCAGCCGGCCGGGCAGGTGCGCAGTGGCCGGTTCGCGGATCTCCAGAAAGCGCCCGTGCGACCAACCGCCGATCAGGAACTGGTCGAATTCGGTGGCGCCATGCTCGTCCATGCCGCCACCGGGATGCCGGTGCTTGAGGTACTGGCGATAGAGCGCGAGTTGTTCTTCGGTGCGTTCGGCAGCCACCACGCGCACGACCAGGTCCTGATTACGTGCCAGGCACCGGCGTTGGCTGCGGTCGGGACGAAATGCATCCACCGCAATGCGCACCGGCACGCAGGCACGGCACCGTTCGCAATGCGGGCGGTAGACCAGATCGCCGGAGCGGCGGAAGCCCCATGCCAGGGCTTGCGGATAGATCGCACCCAGATGCGGGTCGTGTGGGTCCAGCACCAGGTCGCGCGCTTGCCGGTCGGACCAATAGCCGCAGGCATGCACGCCGGTCTGGAACAGGCGCAGGTCGTCGTGAGTGTCGGCATGGATGGCCATGGCCGCAGGATAGCGCCTGTGCGTCGCAGCAGCGGCGACTGTCCGCCGGATGAATACGCCCGGCCCGGACGTCAACGCGCACGCCGACGGCTCGTTGATGTGGGTGTTGGTGGCAGCGCACGGACGATCCGGACGCACCACCCACGCGATGCGGCCCATGCAGGTGCCGCGTGTGCTTTCCATCTTCCAGGAGTGTCCCATGACGTCACGCAAACCTTTCCTCGCCCTGGCCGTGCTGGCCGCGCTATCCACCGGCACCGCGTTCGCCGCCACCGTGCCGGCCCCCGGCGATGCGCCGCGCCCTGCCAAGCTCGACAAGAACGGCGATGGCGTGATCGACCGCAGCGAAGCGGCCGCGGACCCGAAACTGGCCGCGCAATTCGACACGCTGGACGCCAACAAGGACGGCAAGCTGTCGCGTGACGAGCGCCCGCATCATCGTGGCCCGGGCCGTGATGGCCGCGGCGGACGTGGCGAATGGATGGCCAAGCTGGATACCAACAAGGACGGCCGCATTAGCCGCGAAGAAGCCAAGGCCGACCCCAAGTTCGCTGCGCGCTTCGACCAGATGGATGTCAACAAGGACGGCTTCGTCGACCGTGCCGACCGCGAATCGCGCATGCAGCAGCATCGCGATGCATGGTTCGCCAAGGCCGACGCCGACAAGGACGGCAAGTTGAGCAAGGCCGAGTTCGACGCGGCATCGAAGTTGCGTGGCGACCACGGCCCGCGCGGTCCGGGTGAGCGTGGCGACCACGGCAAGCCTGCGATGCCGGCCAAGCCTGCTGCGGGCAACTAAGCAGTTAGGACGCACCGATGCAGCGGCCGGCGCGTGACAGGCGCGTCGGTCGCTGCAACCAGCAGCAACACGTAGCAGCACCATTGCTGGCCATCATCAGCAGACTGGTGAAGAGACTCGCCTTCACTTCATGACTCCGGGGTCTGGTCGAATTCTCCCTGCTTGTAGCAGCGTGGGCGCTACCCGGTGGCCACTGAAGTCGGGTATGAACGCATCACTTCGGACCATGCGACGTTGCTGCCCGCGGCGTTCACCGTTGCAGGCAGGCAAGCAGGCAGGCTGCGCCGCGGCGTACTTCAGTGTGCGTCGCGACAACCATGTCGCCAAGCCTGCGTGACGCAAAGCCGGTGCTGCCGCCAGCGCGGGTGAATCCGCAGCCGTATGTCCTCGTCTCGGAACGGGTTGCAACTGCCGGTACTGCGGTGACGTCACGCCGGCCTCAGAACATTCCCAGCTGCATGTAGTGCCGCACGATCGGCAGAATGACGGCCGCTGTGCTCACCACCATCGCGCCCGGACTGAACATGCAGCGGTACAACAGCGGTGCACGCGTGGCGCCGCGCCTGCGCGCATCGCGTTCCAGCATGGGGCGCATCACGCGTGGCAGCACCCGGATGGATTGATAGTTGATCACCGCCATGCCCGCGCACAGCATCAGCAGCGATGCCCACGCGTCGGCATCCAGCTGTTTCAGCACAAGCGTGCTGCCAACCACAAGCACCGAGGTCAGGGTGGTGATGTGCATGAAGCGCCGAATCGCGGCTGCCTCAGCGGCGGTCTGCGCGAAGCGCAGCAGGTACCAGCACGACCAGTACGTGCCGAATCCGGCAACCAGCACGGCGCCGGCGGCGAACAGCGCCGGCATGCCGAGCCAGAGGCTGAGCGCGCCAGCGGCCCCACCGCCGCCGAGTGCCGAGCCGGTCAATCCGCTCACGCCTAGCTTGCCCGCGCCACCCATGCCGGTCAGCACGATGGCTGCGCTTGCGCTGCCGGGCGCAGCAAGCAACGTGGCCGAGGTCACCGCGGTGGCGAACGCCACACTCGGCGCGCTACCGCGTGCGAAGTCGCCCAAGCGGCGCAGCAACTCGCTGCGCACGCTGGCACGGGCGCGCGACAGCCGTTTGCGTACCGCCGCGTCGCTGAGCCCGAGCAGCGCGGCAACCTGTTGCGAGCTCTGGCCTTCGCGGTAATACAGCAGCAGCGTTTCGCGGCTCTCTTCCGGCAGTGCAGAAATGATATCGAGCGCGGCGATCTCTTCTTCCACCTGTAGCAGCTGGTCGGCAGGGGAGGGCGCCGGGTCGGCGGCCATTGCAATGGCGAGTTCGGCGGCCTCGCCGCTGAGCGCACGATGGCGGTTGGCGCGCAGCCAGTCGCGCGCCAGGTTGCGGGTGATCTGCCGAAGCCAGGGCAGAAAGCTTGCCGGCTGATGCAGCTGCGCCAACCGCTGCCAGGCACGCAGGAAGGCCTCCTGGGCGATGTCTTCGCTGGCTGCGATGTCGCGGGTGATGGCCAGCGCGATGGCGGTCACCGTGTTCTGGCAGGCGCCCACGATGCGTCCGTACGCCTGCTGGCAGCCGGCCGCGGCGTTGGGCAGTTCGCGTTGCAACATCAGGTCCAGCGTGTTGGCGTTCATCGGCGCAATCCATGTCCTGTTGCCAGCATGACGCATGCCGGCAAGGGATGTGACCGGGCTGATGACGTGCGCGCGGCTATCCCGCCATCAATTGCAATTGGGCGCGCCGCGCTCTGGCCGGCCGCGCTCAGCGCACCGGCTGGATCCGCACACGCATTTCGTCGTCTGCTGCCGGTTGGGCGGCGTCTGGCGCCGGCGCCTGTTGCGACGCCGGCTGTGCCGCCGGCGCCAGTGGCGCAGGTGCGCTGCGATGGCGCACCACCACCACCATGGCCACGGCGCCGATCACCAGCAGCAGCACCAGGCGGATGCGCCAGGCCCAGCTGCGCGCGCTGGCGCTGGAGCCGTTTTCGCCTTCGCGGAAGGTGTATTCCACATTCGGCAGGTCGCGGCGGGTGGTGTCCAGCAGGCGGGCGTCACGCAGCAGTTCGCGCGCGCGCGGCTGGTCGTTGGCATGCACGATCCACACGGTGGGCTGCGCCTGGGCGTGGCTCTGTTCCAGATAGCTGAACTGGCCGCCGCGCTTGCTCTGGTAAGAGCGGCCGTTGCTGATGCGGATCTCGATGCCCGCATCGCGCAATAGATTGGCGACGCCTTCGGCGGTTTCGATACGTTGACTGCTGAAGATCTTGCGCATGGTGGAAAACGCCGTTGGGTCCGGAACAGATGGCGCCGCTGGGGCGCCGGTTCAAGATGAAACATCAGGATGCGGAGTGCGCGGTCAGCTGAGCGTGGGCGCGCGGCGGTGGAGCATGCCAGCTTGCCGCTCCTGTGGCGCGCAGGGAGCACGTGCCTGGGCGCGTACCTCAGGGCCAGTACGAAACTTCAATCGACTACACGCGCTGCCGCGCTCCGGCGGTTACTCCCTGGCCGGCACGGCAATCGCGCTGCCCTCGGGCACCACCCGGATCAAGCCTTCCTGCGTGGTGCTGGCCACCAGCACTCCGTCGCGGGTGAAGAACTGCCCGCGCGCCAGGCCGCGCGCGCCTTGCGCAGTGGGGCTGTCCAGCGAATACAGCAGCCAGTCGTCGGTGCGGAACGGGCGATGGAACCACAGCGCATGATCGAGCGAGGCCATCTGCACATTCGGCGTGTAATAGCTGATGCCATGCGGAAACGTGGAGGTGCCCAGCAACTGGAAATCCGACGCGTACGCCAGCAGCACCTGATGCAGCCCCACATCGTCGCCGATCGGGTCGTTCAAGCGCAGCCACATCTGCTGGAACGGCGGGCGCTTGGGCGGCTTGAGTTCGTCGCGCGGAAGCACATGGCGAAACTCGAACGGGCCGCCGCGCGAGAGCCAGCGCTGCACCTTGGCCGGCAGTTTCGCCAACACCTCCGGCGCCAGCGGCGCGGCCGGTTCGATGTCTTCCGGTGGCGGCACCACCGGCATCGCCGACTGATGCTCGGCGCCGTCTTCGCGTTCCTGAAACGAGGCCGCGCAGAAAAAGATCACCTTGCCGTGCTGGATCGCCGTGACCCGGCGCACCGAAAAGCTGCCGCCATCGCGGGTGCGATCGACGTCGTAGACGATCGGGTGGTCGATATTGCCCGCACGCAGGAAATACGCGTGCAGCGAATGCGTCTGGCGCCCGTTCTCGACCGTCGCCTGCGCTGCCGACAATGCCTGTCCCAGTACCTGTCCGCCGAAGACGTACTTGGTGCCGATGTCGCGGCTCTGGCCGCGAAACAGGTTGTCCTCCAGGCGCTCCAGCGACAGCAGGCTGATCAGTTCGGAGACGACGGGTTCGGCAGTGGCGGACAAGGGACTGGCCTGGGCGTGCGACGGACCGCGATTATAGCGGCCCGCCCAAGGGGCGCTGCGAGGGCGCGGCTCAGGCCTTTTGCAGGCGCGCGACCAGGACGTGCAGCGCGGTTTGCGCATCCGCTGCGTACCAGCCATCGATGAAGCGCTCCAGCTGGATCAATTCCGGCGCCAGGGCCGCGCGCAGATCGGCACGCGCGATCGCACGCGTGGTCAGCATCGGTTGGCGCGGCAGCTGCTGCAGCTCCTGCAGCCATGCCACCGCACGCGCGGTGACCAACTCGCCATCGACCAGCTCGTCCACCAGGCCGATCGTGACCGCCTGTTCGGCCGGCAGCAGTTGCCCGGAGATCAGCAGGCGCTCGGCGCGGTGCGCACCGACCACGCGGCGCAACAGGCGCTGGATGCCCTCCGGCGCGGCAAGGCCCACTTGCACTTCATTGAGACCGATCGCATAGGGTTTGGCGGTATCGGCACTGCGCGCCATCACCCGGTAGTCGCAGCACAACGCCAGCACGCAGCCGCCGGCCGGGGCATGCCCGCCGATGGCTGCCACCACCGGCACGCGGCTGTTGGCCAGCGCCTGCGCCGCAGCGAAGAACGCGGTCCAACTGGCCAGCAGCGCGGCGCGGTCGGTGCCGTGCGCCAGCAGATGCGGCACATCCATGCCGCCGGAGAAAATCCGCTCGCTGCCCGACAGCACGATGCCATCGACCTCGTCGCCCGCCTGCTGCACCGCAACGCTCAACGCCTGGCACAGCGCGCTGTCCAGCGCATTGACCGGCGGACGCGCCAGACGGATTTCGCGAAGACGGCCATGGTCTAAGATCTGGATGCTCATTCGGGGCTCCTGGAGGTCGGGTCATGATAGACGGCAGTCGAAGCAGGTGGCGTATGCGTGCCGGCGTGTTGCTCGCGGCGTTGGCAGTGCTGGCAAGTGCGGGCGTGTCAGCGCAGTGCCTGCCCGAATTCAAGAACGGCTGGATCCGCATCCCGCCGCACGGAGGCATGGGCATGGCGGCCGGCTTCGGGCAGTTTCAAAACGGCTGTGCGCAGCCGCTGAAGATCACGGCAGCCACAAGCAGCGTGTTCGCCGATGTGTCGCTGCACGAAACCACGCAGACCAACGGCGTCAGCCGCATGCGTGCAGTGCCCGAACTGGCATTGCCGGCCGGCAAGTCGGTGCCGTTGGCGCCGGGCGGCCTGCACCTGATGTTGATGGATGCCAATGCGCCGCTGCAGGAAGGTGCACAGGTGCCGGTGAGCTTTACCTTGCAGGATGGTCGCCAGATCAAGGCCACGCTGGAAGCACGCAAACGCGCGCCAGGGTCCTGATCGTTCGTTCGCTGTCGCGCAGTCACACCAGCGTTCAAACGAAAACGGCAGCTCCTCACGGAGCCGCCGTTTTTTTGCGATGACGGAGTCAACGACCGCGCCGATCGGAACTCAGCTGCTGGCCGCGCGCACCGCATCCGGCAGCACGGCGCTCTTGCCGGTCTGCGTATCGATCCACACCACCACCACGTTGCCATCGGAGTACAGCTTGCTGTCGTCCTTCTGGTCGAAGATGCGGTGGCCGATGGTCACGCTGCTGTTGCCCAGCCGCTCCACGAACAGCTCCACGGTGATGTCGTTGGGCCAGATCAGCGGCTGCTTGTAATTGACGTTGGTGGCCGCAACCACCGGCGCAATGCGGTCGGTCATTGACACGCCTTGCACGCCCAGCATCCAGCGCACGCGCGCTTCTTCCAGATAGGAAATGTACTTGGCGTTGTTGACGTGGCCCATGCTGTCCATGTCACGCCAGCGCACGCTGATCGGGATGCGTGCCAGGATCTTGTGTTCGCTCATCAGCTTGCCTTCTTCTTCGCAGTCTTCTTGGTGGCGGACTTGGCGACCTTGGCCACCTTCTCCGGTTTGACCTTGCGCGGCGGGCGCGCATCGGGCTTGTTGGCCATCGCCGCCGGACGCGTCTCGCGCGCCTTCACCGACGGCAGCATCTTGGCCAGGAATTGCCCGGTGTAGGACGCCTTGTGCGCGGCCACATCTTCCGGCGTGCCGGAGACCAGGATGGTGCCGCCGCGGTGGCCGCCTTCCGGGCCCAGATCCACGATCCAGTCGGCGGTCTTGATCACGTCCAGATTGTGTTCGATCACCACCACTGTATTGCCTTCGTCGCGCAGCTTGTGCAACACGCCGAGCAAGGCTTCGATATCGTGGAAGTGCAGGCCGGTGGTCGGTTCATCCAGGATGTACAAGGTGCGTCCGGTATCGCGACGCGAGAGTTCCTTGGACAACTTGACGCGTTGCGCTTCACCGCCGGAGAGTGTGGTCGCGCTCTGGCCCAGCTTGATGTAGCTCAAGCCGACATCGACCAGCGTTTCCAGCTTGCGCGCAATCGACGGTACCGGCTCGAACAGGCGCAGCGCGTCTTCAACAGTCATCTGCAGCACGTCGCTGATGTTGAAACCCTTGTAACGGATCTCCAGCGTCTCGCGGTTATAGCGCTTGCCATGGCAGACATCGCATGGCACGTACACGTCGGGCAGGAAGTGCATCTCCACCTTGATCATGCCGTCGCCCTGGCAGGCCTCGCAGCGGCCGCCACGCACGTTGAAGCTGAAACGGCCAGGCGAATAACCGCGTGCACGCGATTCCGGCACCTGCGCAAACAGCTCGCGCAACGGCGTGAACATGCCGGTGTAGGTGGCCGGATTCGAGCGCGGCGTGCGCCCGATCGGCGACTGGTCGATATCCACCACCTTGTCGAACAGGTCCAGATTTTCGACCTCGCGATGCGGCGCCACCGTGTGCGAGGCGCCGTTGATTTCGTTGGCCGCCAGCGTGAACAAGGTATCGTTGATCAGTGTCGACTTGCCCGAGCCGGACACGCCGGTAATGCAGGTCAGCAGCCCGGCCGGAATGTCCAGATCGACGTTCTTGAGGTTGTTGCCGGTGGCCCCACGCAGATGCAGCATCATCTTCGGGTTGGGCTTGTGGCGCTGCTTCGGAATCTCGATGCGGCGCTTGCCCGACAGGTATTGCCCGGTCAGCGAACGCGGCGATTCCAGGATGTCCTGCAGCGTGCCTTGTGCGCAGATTTCACCACCATGCACGCCGGCACCCGGGCCGATGTCCAGCACATGGTCGGCCAGGCGGATCGCGTCTTCGTCATGCTCGACCACGATCACCGTATTGCCCAGATCGCGCAGCCGCGTCAGTGTGCCAAGCAGGCGTTCGTTGTCGCGCTGATGCAGGCCGATCGACGGCTCGTCCAGCACGTACATCACGCCCACCAGGCCGGCGCCGATCTGGCTGGCCAGGCGAATGCGTTGCGCCTCGCCGCCAGACAAGGTGTCGGCCTTGCGTTCCAGGGTCAGGTAATCCAGGCCCACATCGACCAGAAAGCCCAGCCGCTCGCCGATTTCCTTGACGATCTTGCTGGCGATCTCGCCGCGCCAACCCGGCAGCGACAAACCACGGAAAAAGCTCAGCGCCTCGTTGACCGGCAGCACCACCAGTTCCGGCAGCGGGCGATCGGCCACGAACACGTTGCGCGCAGCGCGATTCAGGCGCGTGCCGTTACAGGCCGGGCAGGGTTGCTGGCTGACGTACTTGGTCAGCTCTTCGCGCACGGCCGGCGATTCGGTTTCTCGGTAGCGGCGTTCCAGGTTCGGCAGAATGCCTTCGAAGCGGTGCTTGCGCGTGGTGCGCCCGCCCGCATCGGTGAAGTAGGTGAAGCTGATCACCTCATCGCCACTACCGAACAGCACCGCCTGGCGCACCTTGGCCGGCAGCGTGTTCCACACCGCATCCACGTCGAACTTGTAGTGCTTGGCCAGCGAGGCGATCAACTGAAAGTAATAGGCATTGCGCCGATCCCAACCACGTACCGCGCCGGCCGACAGCGACAGCTCGGGGTGCACGACCACGCGGTCCGGGTCGAAGAACTCGGCCACGCCCAGGCCATCGCAGCTTGGGCAGGCACCCACCGGCGCGTTGAAGGAAAACAAGCGCGGTTCCAGCTCCGGCAGCGAGTAATCGCACACCGGGCAGCTGTACTTGGACGAGAACAGATGCGGCGCGGCGGCCGGGTCGTCCAGCGACTGCACCGCCACCATGCCTTCGCCGAGCTTGAGCGCGGTTTCGAAACTTTCCGCCAGCCGCTGCTTGATGTCCTCGCGCGGACGGAAGCGGTCGATCACCGCCTCGATGGTGTGCTTCTGGCGCAGCGCCAGTGCCGGCACCGCATCGATCTCGTACAGCTCGCCGTCCACGCGCACGCGCACAAACCCCTGCGCGCGCAGTTGTTCGAAGACCTGCGCATGTTCGCCCTTGCGATCGCGGATCACCGGCGCCAGCAGCATGTAACGCTGTTCCTGGTCCTGGGTGAGCATGTGGTCGACCATCTGGCTGACCGTCTGCGCTTCCAGCGGAAAACCATGATCAGGGCAGCGCGGCTGGCCCACGCGTGCGTAGAGCAGGCGCAGGTAGTCGTAGATCTCGGTGATGGTGCCGACGGTGGAACGCGGGTTGTGCGAGGTGGACTTTTGCTCGATCGAGATGGCCGGGGACAGGCCTTCGATGTGGTCCAGGTCCGGCTTTTCCA
This sequence comes from Xanthomonas nasturtii, assembly GCF_001660815.1. Taxonomy (GTDB): domain Bacteria; phylum Pseudomonadota; class Gammaproteobacteria; order Xanthomonadales; family Xanthomonadaceae; genus Xanthomonas; species Xanthomonas nasturtii. The sequence goes on along the minus strand of NZ_LYMI01000023.1, from coordinate 102,628 downwards.
TCACGCTGAGGAACTGGCGCGCATACGCCGACAGCGACTCGACGTAGCGGCGCTGGCCTTCTGCATAGATGGTGTCGAACGCCAACGACGACTTGCCCGAACCGGACAGGCCGGTGATCACGATCAATTTGTCGCGAGGCAGGTCGAGATCGATGTTCTTGAGGTTGTGCGTCCGCGCGCCGCGGATGCGGATGAAATCCATCGCCATGGGGGATCCGATGTCGGGCCGGCGAACCGGCAGTGGTGCGAGCGTGCTCAGCAGGAATGAGTGGCAGTCGATCAGCCTACCCGCCGACCTAAGTGAGGGCAATTGCCGCAAATGCCAGTCTGACCGGGCCGCTGTGGCGGCCGGATGATGCGTTGCATTGGCGCGATTGCGCTCGGTTGCGGCGAGCCGGCTTGCCGTCGGTCGGAAACCGGCCGGCATCCGGCTTGCGGGTTGACCCGAAACCCGCTAGGCCAGTACAATCCCGCTCCTGTCTGCCCCAGGGCACGTCAGATGCGACCATAATAACTACAGAGGAACACCTGGTCATGTACGCAGTTCTGGTAACCGGCGGTAAGCAATACCGCGTCGCGCAGGGCGAAACGCTCCGCGTGGAAAAGCTCGAAGTCGAAGCTGGCAACGAGATCACCTTCGACACCGTCCTGATGCTGGGCGATAGCGATGGCATCAAGCTGGGCGATGCGCTGAAGGGCGCCTCGGTCACCGCCAAGGTCGTGGCCCATGGCCGCGCCGACAAGGTGCGCATCATCAAGTTCCGTCGCCGCAAGCACCACATGAAGCGTCAGGGACACCGTCAGTACTACACCGAAATCGAGATCACCGGCATTGCCGGTGGCGACAAGAAGTAAGGAGAACCAGTCATGGCACATAAAAAGGGCGTAGGTTCCTCGCGCAACGGTCGCGATTCGAACCCGAAGTACCTCGGCGTGAAGATCTTTGGTGGCCAGGCCATCGACGCCGGCAACATCATCGTGCGTCAGCGCGGCACCCAGTTCCATCCGGGCGCCGGCGTCGGCCTCGGCCGTGACCACACCCTGTTCGCCCTGGTGAACGGCAAGGTGGAGTTCTCGGTCAAGGGTGCGAAGAAGCGTCGTACCGTCAGCGTGGTTGCCGAGGCGTAATCGCCCGCTCCATGCAGGCCGGTTCGCAGCGCAGTAATGCGCTGTGAACGAAACGGAAAGCCCCGCTTCGGCGGGGTTTTTTGTTTGAAGGCCGGGAGTCGGGAATGGGGAATCGGGAATCGCAAAAGCGGTTCTGCGCCCCGACCGGATTCTGCGGCCGTGCCGGCAAGCATTCTTGCTGGCAGGAAGCGGCCACTCGCTGTGCCGATTCCCTATTCCCCATTCTCAATTCCCGGTTGCAAGCTCATGAAGTTAGTCGACGAAGCAGAAATCCTGGTCACCGCCGGTAATGGCGGCAACGGCTGTGTCGGCTTTCGCCGCGAGAAGTTCATTCCGCTGGGTGGGCCCGATGGTGGCGATGGCGGTAGTGGCGGCAGCGTCTGGATCGTGGCCGACGAGAACGTCAATACGCTGGTCGATTTCCGCCATGAGCGCACCTTCAAGGCGCAGCGCGGCGAGAACGGCATGGGCCGTCAGGCCTACGGCAAGGGCGGCGAAGACCGCATCATCGTGGTGCCGGTCGGCACCGTGGTGATGAACGTGCAGACCGACGAAGTCATCGGCGACCTCACCCAGCATGGCGATCGCTTGCTGGTGGCCAAGGGCGGCAAGGGCGGCCTGGGCAACATGCATTTCAAAAGCTCGGTCAACCGCGCGCCGCGCCAGTCCACCACTGGTGAAGAGGGCGAGGAGCGCTTGCTCAAGCTGGAACTGAAGCTGCTGGCCGACGTTGGCCTGCTGGGCTTCCCGAATGCCGGCAAGAGCACCCTGATCCGTGCGGTGTCGTCGGCCACGCCGAAGGTGGCCGATTATCCGTTTACGACCCTGTATCCGAATCTGGGCGTGGTCAGCGTCGAGGCGTACCGCAGCTTCGTGATTGCCGATGTGCCGGGCCTGATCGAAGGTGCTGCCGACGGCGCCGGTCTGGGTACGCAGTTCCTGCGCCATCTGCAGCGCACCCGCCTGTTGCTGCATCTGGTGGATATGGCGCCGATGGATGGTGGCGTGGACGGTGTATCGCCGGCCGAGCAGGTGCGCACCCTCGAGCGCGAGCTCGAACGCCATGATCCCGAATTGCTGAAGAAGCCGCGCTGGCTGGTGCTCAACAAGGCCGACCTGATGTTCGAAGACGAGGCGCGTGCGGCCGCTGAAGCCATCGTGGCCGAGCTGGGCTGGACGGCGCCGTGGTACCTGGTGTCCGCCCTCGGGCGCGACGGCACCTTCCCGATCATGAAAGACGTCATGGCGTTCTTCGACCGCCAGCGCGAAGACGAGCTCGATGCGCGCAATGCGGTCTGAGTGCGGGCGCAGGCACACAAAAACCCGGCCAAGGCCGGGTTTTTCTGTATTGCCGGAAGCCAGGCTCCCGGCAATGAACCAACTGATCGCTTACGCGGCCTTGATGGCCTTGATGCGAGCGGTCAGGCGGCTCTTGTGACGCGCAGCCTTGTTCTTGTGAATCAGGCCACGGGCGCTGAAACGGTCGAGGATGGGCTGAGCAACGGCGAAAGCGGCTTCGGCGCCTGCAGCATCGTTGGCGTCAAGGGCCTTGATCACCTTCTTGACGGCGGTGCGCAGCATCGAACGCTGACCGGTGTTGCGCTCATTGCGCACAATGGTCTGCTTGGCGCGCTTCTTGGCGGACTTGATATTGGCCACGGTGGTGGGTTCCTGAAAAATCGGTATGGTGGAAAAAGCAAGCGCGAAAGTATGATGGACCCAGATATGTACGTCAAGTCAGTTGTCAAGAGGGATGCAGCGTGAGCAAGCCCGGCATGTTGAGAGGCCTGCTCTCATTCAGTAGTATGACCATGATCTCGCGGGTGCTGGGCCTGATCCGCGACCAGGCGATCTCCACCACCTTCGGCGCCAATGCGGTGACCGACGCGTTCTGGGTGGCGTTCCGGATTCCCAATTTCCTGCGCCGGTTATTTGCCGAAGGCTCGTTCGCCACCGCGTTCGTGCCGGTGTTCACCGAGGTCAAGGAGACCCGCCCGCACGCCGATCTGCGCGAGTTGATGGCGCGCGTGTCCGGTACCTTGGGCGGGATGTTGCTGGTGATCACCGCGCTGGGATTGATCTTCACCCCGCAGCTGGCCGCGGTGTTTTCCGATGGCGCGGCTACCGATCCGGAAAAATACGGTTTATTGGTCGATCTGCTGCGGCTGACCTTCCCATTCCTGCTGTTCGTCTCGTTGACGGCGCTGGCCGGCGGCGCGCTCAACAGCTTCCAGCGCTTCGCCATTCCGGCGCTGACGCCGGTGATCCTCAACCTGTGCATGATCGCCGGCGCCTTGTGGTTGGCGCCGCGGCTGGAAGTGCCGATCCTGGCGCTGGGCTGGGCGGTGCTGGTCGCCGGCGCGTTGCAGCTGTTGTTCCAGCTGCCGGCGTTGAAGGGCATCGACCTGCTGACGCTGCCGCGCTGGGGCTGGAATCACCCGGATGTGCGCAAGGTGCTGACCTTGATGATCCCGACCCTGTTCGGCTCGTCGATCGCGCAGATCAACCTGATGCTGGATACGGTGATCGCCGCGCGCCTGGCCGATGGCTCGCAATCGTGGCTGTCGTTGGCCGACCGGTTCCTGGAGCTGCCGCTGGGCGTGTTCGGGGTGGCGCTGGGTACGGTGATCCTGCCGGCGCTGGCCCGCCATCACGTCAAGACCGACCGCACTGCCTTCTCCGGCGCGTTGGACTGGGGGTTTCGCACCACGCTGCTGATCGCGATGCCGGCGATGCTGGGCTTGCTGTTGCTGGCCGAGCCGCTGGTGGCGACCTTGTTCCAGTACCGCCAGTTCACCGCCTTCGATACGCGCATGACCGCGATGTCGGTGTACGGCCTGAGCTTCGGTCTGCCGGCTTACGCCATGCTCAAGGTGCTGCTGCCGGCCTTCTATGCGCGCCAGGACACCCGCACCCCGGTGCGTGCCGGCGTGGCGGCGCTGATCGCCAACATGGTGTTCAACTTCGCGCTGCTGGCAGTGGTGTATCAGGTCATGGTACCGCCCGAGCTCAAGGCGCAGGGCGTGATGCAGGCGCTGGGCAAGCAGCCGGGCCTGCACCTGGCGCTGGGCATCGCCAGTGCGTTGTCGAGTTATCTCAACCTGGGATTGCTGTGGTACTGGCTGGGCAAATCCGGCGTGTATCAGCGCCGGCCAGGGTGGGGCAGCTATGCGTTGCGTCTGCTGCTGGCGTGTGCGGCCATGGTGGCAGTGCTGCTGAGCCTGCTGTGGTGGCTGCCGTCGTTTACGCAGATGGACAAGTGGAGCCGCATTGGCTGGCTGGCAGTGCTGGTGGGCAGCGGCGGGGCGACCTATCTGGTCGCGCAGCTGGCACTGGGGCTACGGCCGCGGCATCTGCGCGAAGGCTAGGGCGACTGTCGAAGTGAGTGGGTGTGCTGCAAGGCCGCCTGGGCTGTGGCGTATTTCGGGCAACCAATCGCACTGCGATCAATCGGGCGCTGCCGCGCCCAAGTGCGCACCCATGCGGCTTGACAGGCCCGGCTATACTTGCAGGTTATGTATCAGCGAGGGTCGGCCGCCAGGCCGGCATCTGTTTGGAACGAGGAATGAGCAGGCTGTTTAGAGACGTCGAGGGCGGGACGCTGTTCCCGCGCGGAAGCGTGGTCTGCATCGGTGCCTTCGATGGCCTGCACCTTGGGCATCGGACGCTGGTGCAGCACGCCGTGGCGCGTGCGCGCGTCCTTGGCGTGCCGGCAGTGGCAGTGAGCTTCGAGCCGTTGCCGCGCGAATTTTTTGCGCCCGCTGCGCCGCCGCCGCGCCTGACCCTGGCGCGTGCCAAGATCGAAGGCCTGTACGGTTTTGGCGCCGACAGCGTGGGCATGATCCGTTTCGACGGTCGTCTGTCGAAGATGAGCGCGGAAGATTTCGTGCGGCTGGCACTGGTTGGCCGGCTATGCGCGCGCGAGGTCTGGATCGGCCCGGAATTCCGCTTTGGTCATCGGCGCGGTGGTGACATCGGCCTGCTGCGTACGCTCGGCGAACAGCATGGCTTTGCGGCCGGCGAAATCGCACCGGTGCATCTGCACGGCGAGCGGATTTCGGCAACGCGCATTCGCGAACTGCTCGGCACCGGCGAATTCGCCCATGCCGGCGACTTGCTGGGCCGCCCGTACGCCATCGGTGGCCGGGTGGTGCGCGGCAAGCAGCTCGGTCGCACCTTGGGTTATCCCACGGCCAACTTGCGCTTTCCGCGCACGCCGGCGTTGTCGGGAATCTATGCGACCTGGGTGCACGGTGTGGCCGAGACGCCATGGCCATCTGTCTCGAGCTTCGGCACGCGGCCGACGGTGGCCGGTGTGGAGCCGCTGCTGGAAGCGCATCTGTTCGATTTTCAGGGCGATCTGTATGGCCGGCACATCGAAGTGGAATTCGTCGCCAAGCTGCGCGACGAAGAAAAGTTCGATGGCCTTGAGGCGCTGACCGTGCAGATGTACCGCGATGCCGCCAAGGCGCGTGCCGTGCTCGCTGCTAGCCCTTCGCGATTGCTTGCCGCCGACCGGGACCTTGCCCGCTCCGTCGGTTCTTTCCTGGATGGTCGACATGGCAGTTCTTCGCAGCGCGCTGCAGATGCAGATGCCCTGGATGCGACGCCTTTGCAAGATCCCCGCACATCACCTCACGCAGCGCAACGGTAGATTCCTGTGACCCAAGACTACAAAGCCACTCTCCATCTGCCTGCGACGGAATTTCCGATGCGCGGCGACCTGCCCAAGCGCGAGCCGGCGATGCTGGACCGCTGGGAGCGCGAGGGCCTGTATGCGCAGCTGCGCGCAAACGCGGCCGGGCGCCCGCTGTTCGTGCTGCACGACGGCCCGCCGTACGCCAACGGCCAGATCCATCTCGGCCATGCGGTCAACAAGATCCTCAAGGACATCATCGTCAAGTCGAAGTATCTGGCTGGCTTCGATGCGCCTTACATCCCCGGCTGGGATTGCCATGGCTTGCCGATCGAAATTGCGATCGAGAAGAAATACGGCAAGGTTGGCGTCAAGCTCGACGCAGCGCAGTTCCGCCAGAAATGCCGCGAATACGCGGCCGAGCAGATCGATCTGCAGCGCCGCGATTTCAAGCGCCTGGGCGTGGTCGGCGATTGGGACAACCCGTACAAGACGCTGGATTTCCGCTTCGAAGCCAACGAGCTGCGCGCGCTGGCCAAGATCGTCGACAACGGCCATCTGACCCGCGGCGTCAAGCCGGTGCACTGGTGCTTCGACTGCGGTTCGGCGCTGGCCGAAGCCGAGATCGAGTACGCCGACAAGGTGTCGCCGACGGTGGACATCGCCTATCCGGCGCGCGATCCGGGCGCTGTCGCTGCCGCATTCGGTGCGGCGCTACCGGCGGGCGTGGGCGTAGCAGTGCCGATCTGGACCACCACGCCATGGACGCTGCCGGCCTCGCTGGCGGTCAGCCTGGGTGCGGAACTGGATTACGTGCTGGTCGAAGGCCCGGCCGAGCGCGGCCAACCGCGTTGGTTGGTAATCGCCGAAGCATTGGCGGCCAAGGCACTGTCGCGCTACGGCGTGGACGAGGTGGTGGTGCATGGCCATGCCAAGGGCGCAGCGCTGGAGCAACTGCTGTTGAACCACCCGTTCTATGCCGAACGTGAGATCCCGCTGCTGCTGGGCGACCATGTGTCGGCCGAGGACGGTACCGGTGCGGTGCACACCGCGCCAGGGCATGGTCAGGAGGATTACCAGGTCTCCAAGCACTACGGGCTGCTGGAGCGCTACGGCGCTGCGCAGATCAACCCGGTGGACGGGCGCGGCGTTTATCTGCCATCGACCCCGCCGCTGGGCGACACCGTGCTGGCCGGGCTGCATATCTGGAAGGCCAACGACGTCATCATCGACGCGCTGCGCGACACCGGTGTGTTGCTGGCCGCCAGCAAGATGGAGCACAGCTATCCGCACTGCTGGCGCCACAAAACGCCGATCGCCTTCCGCGCCACGCCGCAGTGGTTCTTTTCGATGGAGCAGGCGCATCTGCGCGCCGATGCGCTCAAGGCGATCGAACAGGTGACCTGGTATCCGGCCTGGGGCCAGGCACGTATCGCCGGCATGGTCGAAGGCCGCCCGGACTGGACCATCTCGCGGCAGCGCACCTGGGGCGTGCCGATCGCCCTGTTCGTGCATCGCGAAACCGGCGAGCCGCATCCGCGCAGCACCGAGCTGCTGCGCCAGGTGGCCGACCGGGTGGAGCAGGGCGGCGTGGACGTCTGGTACACGCTGGAAGCGGCCGACCTGCTGGGCGACGAAGCGGCCGATTACGACAAGATCACCGACATCCTGGATGTGTGGTTCGACTCGGGCGTGACCCACGAGGCGGTGCTGGTGGACCGCGGCCTGCCCACGCCGGCCGACCTGTATCTGGAAGGCTCCGATCAGCACCGCGGCTGGTTCCAGTCCTCGCTGCTGACCGGCGTGGCGATGAATAAGGCGGCGCCGTACAAGCAGTGCCTTACCCATGGTTTCACCGTGGACGAGCACGGCCGCAAGATGTCCAAGTCGCTGGGCAACGGCATCGAGCCGCAGGACATCATGAAGACCCTGGGCGCGGACATCCTGCGCCTGTGGATCGCATCGGCCGACTACAGCAACGAGATGTCGCTGTCGCAGGAGATCCTCAAGCGCAACGCCGATGCCTATCGCCGCCTGCGCAACACTGCGCGTTTCCTGCTCGGCAACCTGCATGGCTTCGACCCGCTGCAGCATCTGGTGGCGTTGGACGACATGGTGCTGCTGGACCGCTGGATCGTGCATCGCGCGCATGAGCTGCAGGAAAAGATCGTGGCCGCCTACGCCCGTTACGACTTCGCCGAGATCGTGCAGGCGCTGCTGAATTTCTGCAGCGTGGATCTGGGCTCGTTGTACCTGGATGTCACCAAGGACCGTCTGTACACGATGGCCGAAGACGCGCGCGGCCGGCGTTCGGCGCAGAGCGCGATGTATCACGTCGCCGAAGCGTTCGTGCGCTGGGTGGCGCCGGTGCTGACCTTCACTGCCGAAGAGTTGTGGGCGTATCTGCCGGGCGCGCATGTCGGCAACGTGCTGTTCGCCACCTGGTACGACGGCCTGGCGCCATTGCCGGCCGATGCCGCGCTGACCAGTGCCGACGTCGACAAGCTGCTGGCCCTGCGCGAGCAGGTGGCCAAGGTGCTGGAACCGATGCGTGCCAATGGTGCGATCGGTGCGGCACTGGAAGCGGAGATCACCGTGGCCGTCGATGCGCAGACCGCCGCGCGCTGGCAGCCGCTGGCCGAGGAGCTGCGCTTTTTGTTCATCAGTGGCGATGTCACCGTGACCGCGGCCAGCACCGACGACATCTTCGTCAGCGCGCAGCCCACGACCAAGGCCAAGTGCGTGCGCTGCTGGCATCACCAGGCCAGCGTGGGCAGCGACCCGCGTCACCCGGAACTGTGCAGCCGCTGCGTCAGCAATATCGAAGGCCCCGGCGAGGTGCGTCGCTGGTTCTGATGCAGGGCAACGTCGGCAGCGTGTGGCGGAAGATGTCGCTACACGCTGCCGAGGTCCTTCATTGCAACGCGCTTTGCTGGAGTAGCTTGCCGCGTCACGCGGATTGAAGCGCCGCACGTTCGCCTGGCGCCGCACGCATCGCTATCGTCGCGCCCGCTTGCTGAAGCGTGGCGCATGCGACAACGCGGGGCAGGGCAGCTGACCGAAGCCTGCATGCCATCCTCGTCTGCCTGTCATCCAGTGTTCGCCTTCGTTCTCTGCAATTCTCATCTGTGCCATCGCCCACGCCATCCAGGCATCTTCTCCGGCGTCGGAGAAGCCACCATCACCTGCGACCTTCCAACATGAGTCAACGACCCAACCCCTCCGCCCTGATCTGGCTGCTGCTGTCCGCCCTCGTGGTCGGGCTCGACCAGTGGAGCAAGGCCTGGGTGCTGTCCAGCCTGCCCGAATACACCGCCGTGCCGGTGATCGACGGGTTCTGGAACTGGTATCGCACCTACAACACCGGCGCGGCATTCAGCTTCTTGAGCGATGCCGGCGGCTGGCAGCTGTGGTTCTTCACCGCATTGGCAGTGGGCATCAGCGGCCTGCTGGCGTTCTGGCTGTCGCGCACCGCGCGCGGGCACTGGCGCAGCGCGCTGCCATACGCGCTGGTGATCGGCGGGGCGATCGGCAACGTGATCGACCGGCTGATGCACGGCCACGTGGTCGATTTCATCCAGTGGTACATCGGTAGCCACACCTGGCCGTCGTTCAACATCGCCGATTCGGCCATTGTGGGCGGTGCGATCGGGATCGCCGTGTTCGGGCTGTTCGACAAATCCGGCAATCGCGAGTCCGGAACCGGGAATCCGCGCTGAAGCGAGCCCGGCAGACGCATGCCCGCCGGTCCGACCCCTCTTTCTCCATTCCCGTAGAATGCCCGCCATGGATGTCCTGCTCGCCAATCCCCGTGGTTTTTGTGCCGGTGTCGACCGTGCGATCGAGATCGTCAAGCGTGCGATCGAGACGCTGGGCGCGCCGATCTATGTGCGCCACGAAGTCGTGCACAACCGCTTCGTGGTGGACGACCTCAAACAGCGCGGCGCGATTTTCGTCGAAGAGCTCGACGAAGTGCCCGATAACGCCACCGTGATCTTCAGCGCCCACGGCGTCTCACAGGCAGTGCGTCAGGAGGCTGAACGCCGCGGCTTGAAGGTGTTCGACGCCACCTGTCCGCTGGTGACCAAGGTGCATTTCGAGGTGGCACGGCACTGCCGGGCCGGGCGCGACGTAGTGCTGATCGGCCATGCCGGGCACCCGGAAGTGGAAGGCACGATGGGCCAGTGGAGTCGCGAGCGCGGTCCGGGCGCGATCTACCTGGTCGAGGATATCGAGCAGGTTGCCACGCTGCAGATCAATCAGCCGGACAACCTGGCCTACACCACCCAGACCACGCTGTCGGTCGACGACACCATGGGGATTATCGAAGCCCTGCGCGCGCGCTACCCGGCGATGCAGGGGCCGCGCCACGACGATATCTGCTACGCCACCCAGAACCGCCAGGACGCGGTGCGCGACCTGGCACGCCAGTGCGATCTGGTATTGGTGGTCGGTTCGCCCAATAGCTCCAATTCCAACCGATTGAGTGAGCTTGCCCGCCGCGACGGGGTGGAGTCCTACCTGATCGACAACGCCAGCGAGATCGACCCGGCCTGGATTGTGGGCAAGCAGCAGATCGGCCTGACCGCCGGCGCTTCTGCGCCGCAGGTGCTGGTCGATGGTGTGCTGGCGCGCTTGCGCGAGTTGGGCGCAGGCACTGTGTCCGAGCTGGAGGGCGAACCGGAATCGATGGTGTTCGCGCTGCCCAAGGAATTGCGGCTGCGTCTGGTCAGCTGATCGTGCGACGGCGGCCAACAATGGTCGGGCAGGGTGGGCAGCGTATGGATCCACCGCAACCGACGCCAGCCACGCAGTGCACGGCCGCCTCGGCGATTGACCAGCCCCCGGCTCCGCTCCTACAATGGAGGGCTAGCCGGAATAGCTCAGTTGGTAGAGCGGCGCATTCGTAATGCGTAGGTCGTAGGTTCGATTCCTATTTCCGGCACCATTGCTTCAGCGCTGGGTCGGCCCTCGGTCGGCCCAGTTGCGTTTGGCGTATTTCAACCAGTTTTCGCATGCAATCCGGTGCGGCTGCAGGCTGCAGGCTGCGGGCTGCGGGCTGCAGCGGCGGTGGTTATGATCTTTTTTCGGTTGCGCTGCACTGCGACAACATGTCGCACGGTATTGCGCAAATTTATTGCGGCGGACCAGCGCCGATGGGTTTCGCGCAGGTGCAGCAAAGATTAAAATTGAGGCGTCACTCCGTGACTTCGATCTGCGCGGGCCAGCCTTCAAAAGGAAGGTCGCCGTCGGATATCTCCTTAGCGGGAGGCGAAGCGCGGCTGGCGTTCCTTCGCACTTGGATCGACCGATGATTCCGCTGAACCACCTCGGGCGTTTACTTCGTCCAGGTCTGATGTTGCCGTTCCTGCTGCTGGCAGGTTGCAACTCGGCCATCCTCAATCCGAAAGGCCAGATCGGCCACGATGAGAAGCAACTGCTGATCACCTCTGTGGTGTTGATGCTGATCGTGGTCATCCCGGTGATCGTGATGACGATTGCGTTCGCGTGGAAATACCGCGCATCCAATACGAAGGCGCGCTACGAGCCGGATTGGTCGCACTCCACCGCCATCGAAGTGGTGGTCTGGTCGATCCCGTGCGTGATCATCCTGGTCCTGGCGGTGCTGACCTGGCGCTCGTCGCACGCGCTGGATCCTTACCGGCCGCTGGATTCGGACGTCAAGCCGATCAATATCGAGGCGGTGTCGCTGGACTGGAAGTGGATGTTCATCTACCCGGATCAGGGCATCGCCACGGTCAACGAAATTGTGTTCCCTGTGCATGCTCCGCTGAACTTCAAGATCACCTCCGACACGGTGATGAATGCCTTCTTCATTCCACACCTGGGCAGCATGATCTATTCGATGGCAGGCATGGAGACCAAGCTGCACCTGATTGCTGACGAGCCGGGCGAATATTTCGGTCTGTCCAGCAATTACAGTGGTCATGGTTTCTCGAAGATGAGCTTCGTGGCGCGTGCCACAGATCAGGCCGGCTTCGAGGCGTGGGTGGCCAAGGTCAAGGCGTCGCCGAAAGTGCTGACCGCTGCTGAATACCAGGTGCTGGCCGCCAATCGCAACGATAAGGAGCAGTATCCGGTTACCTATTATTCTGCGGTACCAGACGGCATGTTCCGGTCGCTGATCGATAAATACATGATGGGTAGCCATCATTCTGAAAGCCATGCCGGCGGTAAGGCAACGGTCGTAGAGCCGTTTGCTATGTGTACTTCGGAGACAACTGATGTTAGGTAAGCTGACGATCGAGGCGGTTCCGTACCATGAGCCGATCATCATGATTGCTCTCGGTGGCGCGGGCCTGCTCGGCCTGCTCATCGCAGGTGCCATCACCAAGTACAAGCTGTGGGGCTACCTTTGGACGGAGTGGTTCACCTCCGTGGATCACAAGCGCATCGGTGTGATGTACATCATCGTGGCGCTCGTCATGCTGCTACGCGGTTTTGCCGATGCGGCGATGATGCGCACCCAGCAGGCGCTGGCGGGTAACGGCGGCGAAGGCGTGCTGCCGCCGCACCATTACGACCAGATCTTTACTGCGCACGGCGTGATCATGATCTTCTTCATGGCCATGCCGTTGATGACCGGGTTGTTGAACCTGGTCGTGCCGCTGCAGATCGGTGCGCGCGATGTGGCGTTTCCGTTCCTCAACTCGCTGAGCTTCTGGCTGTTCGTGGCCGGTGCGGCGCTGATCAACATTTCGCTGGGCGTTGGTGAGTTCGCGCAGACCGGCTGGCTGGCGTATCCGCCGCTGTCGGGGCTGGAATACAGTCCAGGGGTCGGTGTCGACTACTACATCTGGGCGTTGCAGATCTCCGGCTTGGGCACGTTGCTGACCGGCGTCAACTTCTTCGTGACGATCATGCGGATGCGCGCACCGGGTATGACCCTGATGCGCATGCCGATCTTCACCTGGACGGCGTTGATCACCAACATCCTGATCATCGCTGCGTTCCCGATCCTGACCGTGGCACTGGCGCTGCTGGGTGCCGACCGTTACCTGGGCACGCACTTCTTTACCAACGACGGTGGCGGCAACGCCATGATGTACGTCAACCTGATCTGGATCTGGGGTCACCCGGAGGTCTACATCCTGATCCTGCCGGCGTTCGGCATCTTCTCGGAGTTGATCGCCACCTACAGCCGCAAGCGTTTGTTTGGTTACACCTCGATGGTGTACGCCACCTCGTGCATCGGTGTGTTGTCGTTCGTGGTGTGGTTGCACCACTTCTTCACCATGGGCTCGGGCGCCAACGTCAATGCCTTCTTCGGCATCACGACGATGATCATCTCGATCCCGACCGGCGTGAAGATCTTCAACTGGCTGTTCACCATGTTCCGCGGTCGCGTGCACATGACCTCGCCGGTGCTGTGGACGATCGGCTTCATCATCACCTTCACCATCGGCGGCATGACCGGCGTGATGCTGGCGATTCCGGCCGTGGACTTCGTGCTGCACAACAGCCTGTTCCTGATCGCACATTTCCATAACGTGATCATCGGCGGCGTGGTGTTCGGTTACCTGGCGGGTCTGACCTACTGGTTCCCCAAGGCGTTCGGCTTCAAGCTCAACGAGAAGATCGGCAAGGCCTCGTTCTGGTGCTGGATCATCGGTTTCTTCGTGGCCTTCATGCCGCTGTATGTGCTCGGCTTCATGGGCATGACACGCCGCATGAGCACCTATAACCACCCCGAGTGGGCGCCGTGGCTGTACGTGGCTGCAGTAGGCGCTGCAATCATCGGCATGGGTATCTTCTTGAACCTGTTGCAGATCGCCTACAGCGTCTGGAAACGTAAGGAGCATATGGACTACACGGGCGATCCGTGGGACGGCCGCACGCTGGAGTGGGCGACCTCTTCGCCGCCGCCTTTCTACAATTTCGCCGTGCTGCCGCACATCGAAGACCGCGACCAGTTCTGGGCCGACAAGCAGAACGGTAAGGGTTGGGTGCGTCCGTCCAAGTACGAGGCCATCCACATGCCGCGCAACACGGGTGCAGGCGTGTATATCGGTGCCTTCAGCGTGTTGATGGGCTTCGGTCTGATCTGGCACATCTGGTGGCTGGCCATCATCGGCCTGGTCGGCATGATCGGTAGCTTCATCGTACGTACCTTCGACGACGACATCGATTACTGGGTGCCGGCCGACGAAGTGGAACGCATCGAAAATGCGCGCTTCGCCTTGCTCGAACAGCAACAAGCGGCGCAGGCCGCGAAGGTGGTATGACCATGTCTTCCTCGACCACGCTTGACCACGCCGCCCATGCGGGCGGGCACGACGACCACGAGCATCACGACGGCGGTGGCAACACCGTCTTCGGGTTCTGGGTCTATCTGATGAGCGACTGCCTGCTGTTTGCTGGTCTGTTCGCGACCTATGCGGTGCTCTCGGGCGCCACGGTGGATGGGCCGACCGCCAAAGAGCTGTTCGATCTGAAGTTCGTGTTGGTGGAAACCTTCGTGCTGTTGTTCAGTAGCTTGAGTTTTGGCCTTGCGATGATTTCAGCGCACAAGCGCAGCATGGCCGGGCTGTATGGCTGGTTGGGCGTGACCGCGCTGCTGGGTATCGGCTTTCTGTGCATGGAAGTCTGGGAATTCAATCACCTGATCCATGAGGGTGCGGGTCCGGGGCGCAGCGCGTTCCTGTCCGCTTTCTTCACCCTGGTCGGGACCCACGGCTTGCACGTGGCGTCGGGCCTGCTGTGGATGGCGGTGCTGGTGATCCAGATCTCCAAGAACGGCCTGACTGCGCGCAACAGCACGCGTCTGGCGTGCCTGAGCCTGTTCTGGCACTTCCTGGACATCATCTGGATCGGTGTGTTTACCGTCGTCTACCTGCTGGGAGCGCTGTAATGGCCAATCACCACCACACCGAGACCGCGGCCGATGCACATGCCGGCGGTCTGAAGTCCTACCTGATCGGTTTTGTCATGGCCGTCATCCTCACCGTCATCCCGTTTGCGATGGTGATGAGCGGGGCGTTCTCCAGGGGCGTCACCATCGTCGTGATTTCGGTCATGGCCGCCGTGCAGATGCTGGTGCATATGGTGTACTTCCTGCATATGGATCGCACGCCCGAGCAGCGTTCCAACGTGCAGGTGGGCCTGTTCTCGTTGCTGATCATCGGTATCGTGATCGTCGGTTCGCTGTGGGTGCTTCACAACATGAACGTCAACATGATGCATTGAGACGGCACCCGCCGGATCGACGCACCGTTGAAGAAGAAGCCGCCAAGTGATTGGTGGCTTTTTTTTAAGCGTCAATCGCCCGCAGCATGACCAATGGCATACGGGGAAGCTCAGGCAGGCGCTTAGCATCGTGGGCTTGCCTGTTCCAGGTCACCTGCGGAGTTGCGATGAAAATGCCCACCCTGTTGTTCGTGTCGCTGCTGGCAGCGCTGTCGTTGCCCGCTGCCGCGCAAACCGCGCCGCCGCAGGACGTGCCGTTCGAGGGCACCTTGAAGATCGACGTGGATGCCACCGACCTGGCGCACCGCATCTTCAAGGTCAAGACCACCATGCCGGCCAAGCCGGGCCCAATGACGCTGCTGTATCCGCAGTGGATCCCCGGCAACCACTCGCCGACCGGCCCGATCGACAAACTGGCCGGTCTGGTGATCAAGGTTGATGGGAAGGTGGTGCCATGGACGCGCGATCAATTCGACGTCTACGCGTTCAAGGTGGACGTGCCGCAGGGCGCCACCGAGCTGACCGCCGAGTTCAAGTTCCTCTCGCCGCAGGCCCCTAGCCAGGGCCGGGTGATGATGACCCCGGAAATGCTCAACCTGCAATGGAACACTACGGCGCTGTATCCGGCCGGTTACTTCGCGCGCAACATCAAGGCGCAGGCCAGCGTCACCCTGCCGGCCGGCTGGAGCTATGCCACCGCGCTGGAAACCGATCGCCGCGTCGGCGACACGGTGAGCTTCAAGCCGATCGATTTCGACGATCTGGTCGATTCACCGATGTTCGCCGGCAAGTATTACAAGCGCCTGGAGCTGAGTACCGGGAAGCAGCCGATTTACCTCAATGTGTTTGCCGACGAGGCCAAGTCGCTGGAGGCCAAGCCGGAGCAGATCAAGGCGCATGCCGCGCTGGTCCAGCAGATGGACAAGCTCTATGGCGCGCGCCATTTCGATCACTACGAATTCCTGCTGGCGCTGACCAAGAAGTTGGGCGGCATCGGCCTGGAGCATCACCGTTCCAGCGAAAACAGCGGCGTGCCGACCTACTTCACCGAGTGGGACAAGAGCTGGACCGGGCGCGACCTGCTCGCGCACGAATTCAACCATTCCTGGAACGGCAAGTATCGCCGTGGCGCCGATCTGGCCACGCCCAATTTCAACGTGCCGATGGGCGACAGCCTGCTGTGGTTGTACGAAGGCCAGACCCAGTTCTGGGGCGAGGTGATGGCTGCGCGGTCCGGGTTGTGGACGCAGGATCAGGCCCGCGACATGCTGGCCGGCGTGGCGGCCCAGTACGAGCGTGGTCGCCCCGGCATGGCCTGGCGCACGGTGCAGGACACCACCAACGACCCGACCATGTCGATGCGCCGCCCGAAGGCGTACCGCAACTATCAGATGAGCGAGGATTACTATTCCGGCGGCCAGATGATGTGGCTGGAAGTGGACAGCAAGCTGCGCGCGTTGACCAACAACAAGCGCTCCATCGACGATTTCGGCAAGGCGTTCTTCGGTATGAAGAACGGCGATTGGGACGTCAACCCATACACCTTCGACGACATCGTGAGCACGCTCAACGGCGTGGCGGCGTACGACTGGGCGAGCCTGTTGCGCGAGCGCATGAACGGGCACGGCTCGTTGAATGGCGGCATCGAAGCCAATGGCTGGAAGCTGGTCTACACCGAAGAGCCGAACCTGGCCACAAAGGCCGACGAGAGCGATGACAAGGACGCCAGCCTGACTTATTCGCTTGGCCTGTCCCTGAAAGCCTCGGGCGAAATCAGCGATGTGCTGTGGGACGGCCCTGCGTTCAATGCGGGCCTGATTACCGGCAACACCATCATTGCGGTCAATGGCCGCGCTTTCAGCGCAGACGTGATCAAGGACGCCATCAAGGCGGCCAAGGGCGCCACCGCGCCGATCGAACTGCTGGTCAAGCGCCTGGACCGCTACGACACCGTGCGCATCGATTATCACGGCGGCCTGTTGTACCCGCATCTGGAACGCATCGCCGGCAAACCGGATCGCCTGAGCGAGTTGTACAAGGCGCGCTAAGCGATGCACTCCCACGGCATTGCGTAACGTGGGAGGTGGAGCCAAAGCTGCCTGACTGGTCGTGCCGGTCAGGCAGCTTTTTTGTAGGTGCATCAATGCATCAATGCCTCGGCGCATCGATGTGATCCGAGACCGGCGGCAACGAGACATCGGCGAGCGCATGTGCATCGTCTGCACGCAAGTCATTGCATAGCGCAACAGATCGTCTTCGACTCTGACGATTCCCGCATCCCGCATCCCGCATCCCGCATCCCGAATCCCGAATCCCGAATCCCGAATCCCGAATCCCGAATCCCGAATCCCGAATCCCGCAAGGCTCGCGTCGCGCACGTTGAGACCGTCAGCCACTATCCTGATGCTTCAGCAACGACGGACAGGAACGATGGCGAAGGCGAAAACGGCCTATGTCTGCGGCGAGTGCGGCGCCGAGTACAACAAGTGGCAGGGGCAGTGCACCGACTGCGGTGTCTGGAACACGCTGAGCGAAATCGTGCTCGAAAGCGCCACGCCGGGCGGCAAGGCCTCGCCTGCGGCATCGCGGCGCAGCGGCTGGGCCGGCAAGGCCGAGGCGCCCAAGATCACCGCGCTCAAGGACGTGCAGCAGTCCGAGCAGGCGCGCGTGTCCACCGGCATCGGCGAGTTCGACCGGGTGCTGGGCGGCGGGCTGGTGGAAGGAGCGGTGGTGTTGATCGGCGGCGACCCGGGTATCGGCAAGTCGACGTTGCTGCTGCAGGCGCTGGCCAGCATGGCTACCACGCTGCCGGTGCTGTATGTCACCGGCGAAGAGTCTCTGGCGCAGGTCGCCGGGCGCGCGGTGCGGCTGGATCTGCCGCTGGAAGGCCTGAACGCCCTGGCCGAAACCGGTATCGAAAACATCCTGCAGCACGCCAGCGTGGCGCGGCCCAAGCTGATCGTGGCCGATTCGGTGCAGACCTTGTGGACCGAATCGCTGACCGCAGCACCAGGCTCGGTGAGCCAGGTGCGCGAGAGCGCGGCGCGGCTGGTGCGTTACGCCAAGGAAACCGGCACCGCCGTGTTTCTGGTCGGCCATGTGACCAAGGAAGGCGGCATTGCCGGCCCGCGCGTGCTCGAGCACATGGTCGATGCGGTGCTGTATTTCGAAGGCGAGAGCGGCAGCCGGTTCCGTTTGCTGCGCGCGTTCAAGAACCGCTTCGGTGCGGTCAACGAGCTGGGCGTGTTCGCGATGGGTGAGAAGGGCCTCAAGGAGGTCTCCAATCCGTCGGCCATCTTCCTGTCCGGCGGCAGCACCCAGCAGCCGGGCAGTTGCGTGATGGTCACCCGCGAAGGGACCCGCCCGCTGATGGTGGAGGTGCAGGCATTGGTGGATGCCTCGCCGTTGTCCAACCCGCGTCGGGTTGCGGTGGGGCTGGAGCAGAACCGGCTGGCGATGTTGCTGGCGGTGCTGCATCGGCACGGCGGCATCGTGGTGGGCGATCAGGACGTGTTCGTCAATGTGGTCGGCGGCATCCGCGTGCAGGAAACTGCGGCGGATTTGCCGGTGCTGCTGGCAGTGCTGTCGTCGCTACGCGACCGGCCGTTGGCCGAAAAGACCATCGCGTTCGGCGAAGTGGGACTGTCCGGTGAAATCCGCCCGGTGCCCAATGGCGAAGACCGCCTGAAGGAAGCCGCCACGCATGGCTTCAAGCGCGCGATCGTGCCCCGCGCCAACGCGCCCAAGACGACCAGCATCAAAGGCATGGAAATCATCGCGGTGGAGCGATTGAGCCAGGCACTGGAAGCGGCCGCCGACTGAGGTCTACGCATGGCCTGCCGGTGGAGTGATCTGTGCATGCGGCGACGTTGTTGTGCGTCGCCGGATGCGCGGCCTCGGCCGTGGTGGCGGCTGGGTGCTGCCATCGCTTCTGCCGATTGCCGTCTGGTCACCGGTGAGCGATCAGCTTGGCGCCGATCAGCGATATCGACTCGACGCTCGGATGCGAGAGACGCGCAAGCCCGTCGCGCGCCTTGCGAGGCGCAGCAAGTCGGTGGGCTGCGCTCATCGCGCTGTGCCTGCACCCCCTGCAAACCGTTTGTCGGACGAGCGCCATTATTGCATTTGCTTTTCGAGAAAGCGTTTTCAGAAAGATTGCAGCTATGGCAACAGGCGCGGCCCGTTGCACTGTGCTCCGGATCACAGACACCGCTCACTGCCGCTTTCAGGAGAATCACGATGGAATGGATTTTATTGCCGCTCAAGCGCTATGCCGACTTCAATGGTCGCTCGCGTCGCAAGGAATATTGGATGTTCGCGCTGATGCAGACCTTGGTGCTGATCGTGCTGACTGGCCTGTTTGCCGTGGCTGCGGCGGTGATGGGCAGCGAGAATAATCCAGGCCCGGTGGCCTGGCTGATTGTCGCGGTGATGGTGATCTTTGTGCTGGCTTTGATCGTGCCGGGCATTGCGGTGACGGTGCGCCGTCTGCACGACCAGGGTAAGTCCGGCTGGTTTTATCTGATTTGCCTGGTGCCGTACTTGGGCGCTTTCGTGCTGCTGGTTTTCATGTGCATTGAAGGCGTGCCAAACCCGAACGAGTACGGCGAGAATCCCAAGCAGTAACTCACGCACTCGCTGGAACCAGGCAACGGCGCAGGGATCTCCCTGCGCCGTTGTCGTTTGTGGCGTGCCTTGATCAGATCAACGCGTCCAATGAGGCATCGATTTCGCGCGATGCCGGCCAGGCGCGCAGCGCGTTGGACAACGGACGCTGGAATCTGCAAGCGCTCGACTGCGGATGCACTGGCTGATTCACAGCGTCGATGCGGTTGAGATGCAGCGCAACGAGCATTGCGATCAATATCGCGTGCCGCGGCACGCAGCATCATCAAACCTTCTGCAGCAGTGCGCGATCAGCGCACTGCAGACCGCGCACTGCATCGCGCATTCGCTCAGCAGGCGGCGGCGCGATGGGCCGGGCTGAGACTGGGGCTGACCGCCTTGCTCATCGTCGTTGCATCCTTGTCGTGCAGCGCAAGTTCCAGCTTGTAGCCGTGCGAATACACGGTTCGGATGCGCACTGCACCGCTGTGGTTGCACAGCTGCAGTTTCTTGCGCAGCTTGTAGATGTGCTGCTCCATGGTGCGGTCGGTGAATTCGGTGTGGCTGCCCCAGACCGCCTTGGCTAACTGGCAACGCCGGAAACACACACCGGGGCTGGAAAACAACAGCCAGGCAATCGAGAACTCGCGTGCGGTCAGCACAACCGGCTTGCCATGCAGATACACGGTATTTTCGTCGCGGATCAACTGGTATGGCCCAACGCTGAGTTGCTGCGTTTCCGGGCATTCCTGGGTCACCGGCGACATCGCCAGCGCCGCACGGACGTGTAATTCGTGCGAATTGAACGGCAGCGCGAGCACGTCCTGCGCGCCTGCGCGATACCAGCCCAGAATGTCGTTGGCGCTATCGAAACGTCCCACCACGATCAGCGGTGTGGGATGACCGCTGTGGCAGCGCTGCCATGCCAGCAGCGAGCTGTCGTCGGAGGTAACGCAGCTGGCATCGAAGATCAGCAACTCGCAGGGCGAATGCCGCAGCGACCGCAAAAGTTCCAATTCGTCGGAAAACACCGAAAAATTGGACGAAAGCGGCGCCAAACTGGCGTTGACCTGGGAGGCCAGACGCGCATCCTGCGTCAACAGGAACGCCGATCCGTGCGCGTGAGAAGAATGGTCATGCATTAGCCGGATGTCCGATGCCGGCACGCAGACCCATAGCCGGTCGGATGCCGATGCCGCGCGACCGGTGGCACTGCAAAACCCAGATGGAGAGATGGATGCATCGTCGGACCATTCGGCTGCCAGGGGGGAGGGTCCAGCCGAGGCCGGACGAATGGTATGTACCATTGCAAAGGCAGAAAGTTTCACTGTTGCGCACGTTTCTTCGGGTTTGTAGGGGGCAGCTTTAACCTGCGCTCATCTAGACGTAACGGAGCTCTTACATCTAGGGCATGTCTGAGTCCGGGCCGCGCGTTGCGTGTTGCAGCGGCACGACGGCGCAGCAATGAGCCGATGCGCTCGATCCCACGGTCTGGTTTGCAAAGGTCTAGACCAAGGTATTGCGATTCGTCGTAGGAACTGGCCCGCCTGGAATATGTCGGGAGCGATTCAGCAGCGCGCTATGCCTGCTGCCATCGCTTTACAGAAACGTTGGCGCACGTGCGCACGCAGTGGACGGTCATCGGCATGACAACGGCCGACATCGATCAATGTGCGTGGAAGCAACCCGTTCGCAGACGTTGCCAGAATGCGCCGCAGCATCGGCGCAGACAAACCCCCTCAATACCCTGCCGAATGGCGTCAAATGTCCCGCGCACGACAACGCTACAGGTATGCAAAAAGTCACCGTATCTCGCGAAATGCACGACGTACACGTTTGACTACAGAGTGAGATTTTTTGATTTTTTCAGTGTCTTCAGGTGAGAAATTCCATTGGATCCGCTGCATACAATCATTTGCGCCAGCGAGCCCGGCGTTTTGTTGTCTTTTGCTCCGCCCCCCCATGAGAGAGACCGGCATGATCCTTTCCACCTACTTCGCAGCGATCTCTGCGTTGTCTTACGCAGAACGTCTTCCTATCTATACGAGCAGGATGCTGGTTGGTGCTTGGCCACAGGGACTGCAACATCTCCAGCAACGACGCGACGGACAGGGTGCAGCCGATGGCACCGACGATGAAGTCAGTCTGTTCGGTGCCAGCGGCGATGCGCTGCTGATCCTGGAATATCAAGAAGAGGCCGAAGACGCCTATCGGCAGGCGCTGAAGGCGATGCGCGGGCATCAGCGCCAGTTGCGGTTGTTGTCGTGCCGGAACACGGCCTGGCTGATGCTGAGCCAGCGGCGCCTGAGTGCGGCGTTGAACTGCTTTGCACAGCTGGCGATGGACCGCGAAACGCCACCTGCCCTGTGCGGAGAGAGCCTGCTGGGCAAGGCGCTGACCCACTTCCACCTGGGCCAGAGCACACTGGCCTTGCAGACCCTGGAGCGCGCCAACGAGGTGCTGGCCGAGCTGGAGGTGGGTGCGTCCGATTGGGTGCGCATCGCCACGGCGCTGCGTCTGGACATGATTGCGCAGCTGCGCATCCGCCGCTCCGACCGCATGGGTGACCATGTGTTCTGGCAGGCCACGCTGCGCCAGGAAGATGCCGCGCATGCCTTCGAGCCCGGCGACCTGCGCGCGTGCATCGCCGATCTGGCCGAAAGCATGCCGGTGCTGGCACAGCGCATGCGGCATGTGCGCAACCTGCTGCGGATCGCCGGCGGCGATACCTTCGGCTTCGATGCGCAGATCGATGCGTTGCCGGCCGCGGCCACCGGCTGCCCGCCGTGCGCCCGTCAGGACGCACAGGTGGAGCTGGCGCTGGCCGCCTTGGCGGTGGGGCGTGCCGATCTGGCCGAGCGTGCGCTGGCCGGTGCCGGCCGTCATCATGCGCCGCGCTGGAACCTGGAGTTCGAGTATTGCCAGGCCAAGATCAGCCAGGCGCTGGGGCGCACCGAACAAGCGTTACTGCTCTACAACCGCTATGCGCTGGGCGCGGTGCAATGCCTGCGCAGCGAGGTGCAGGCACCACGGTTACTGGAAAGCGGCACGCCGGCGCATGTGAGCGACGACATTTCCGCCCGGTTGCCGGCCAAATACCGGCGTGCCTACAGCTACATGATCACCAATGCGCACCGTTCGGATCTGTCGATCAATGAGGTGGCCGCACAGATCGGGGTCACCGGGCGGGCGCTGCAGCAGGCGTTCAAGTCCGCCACCGGGTTGTCGCCGACCCAGGTGCTGCGCCGTTACCGCATGCAGAGCATCCGCGACGAACTGTTGGCCGAGGGCGGCTGCGGCAGCGTATTGCAGGCGGCCAGCCGCTGGGGCGTGGGCAGCCGCTCTGCGCTGGCCAAGGGCTATCGCCAGCACTTCAACGAGGCGCCGATGGAGACCTTGCAGCGCTAATCTCTGCACGCCACGGCCTGGCAGCGCTATCAGGCCGTGGCGGTCGTTTCCAGTAGGTGATGCGGCGGTTGTCGCTGTACGCAACGGAGGGCAGGAGCCTAACCGAGACGTGCGTGCAAGGTGGCTTGCGGCTATCCTTTCCGGCTGGCACTGGCACCCATGAGGCGCGTCCGAGGATGGGCGCGGCCGCCAAGGAAACGACGACCGATCATGCAAGATCACACCCCCGAGGCCACCGACGCCTCGCAGATCCGCCGCGCAGGCGTCGATCTCAATGGACTGATGTCCGTCCTGAGCAAGCATCTGTATTCCACACCGATGGTCGCACTGCGCGAGCTGGTGCAGAACGCGCACGACTCCATCCTGCGTCGCCGCCTGGAACAACCGGATTGGCAAGGCGGATCGCGCATCGAAGTACACGCCGATCCTGCCCAGGGCATCGTGCGCATCATCGATACCGGTGCCGGCCTGACCCAGCAGGAAATTCATGATTACCTGGCCACCGTGGGCGTGGGCTATACGCGTGGGTTGCGCCAGGGCGGGCACGAGGACAGCGGCCTGATCGGCATGTTCGGGTTGGGCTTTCTGTCGGCCTTCGTGCTGGCGCGGCGGGTGACCGTGCGCACCACTTCGTACCAGACCCCCACGCTGGGACATTGCTATGTCTCCAGCAATGCCGAGCAGTACACGGTGAGCCCGATCCCGGCGTGCGCGCAGGTGGGCACCGAGGTGGTGCTGGAACTGCATGCCGATTATCTGTCGTTGGCACAGGAAGGGCGGCTGCGCGAGATCCTGTCGCGCTACTGCGCGCTGTTGCGCGAGCCGATCTGGATCGGTGCCGACACGCGGCCGATCAACCCCGAGCCGCCACCGTGGCGCACGCACGATGCGGTGCCGCTGCATCCGGTGCAGGCATGGCGCCGTCAGCGCGAGTTTGCCGCGCGTTTCGAGCGCAACTTCGAACCGCTGTGCTGCATGCCGGTGCGTGCGGAGGAGGGCAGCGATGCCGTCGGCCTGTTATGGGTGCAGGACGGTGCGACCTACGGCACCAGCGACAACCGCAATCTGTCGGTGTTCCTGCGCGGCATGTTGCTGGACGACAACGCGCGCGAACTGCTGCCGCCGTGGGCAGGTTTTATCGGTGGGGTGATCGAGTCCAACCGGTTGACGCCTACCGCAAGCCGCGAGGATCTGCAGCGCGATACGGTCTACAGCGCGGTACAGCACGCCTTGTCCGAGGCCTTGGTGCAGGGCCTGGCCGATGTCGCACGCCAGCAGCCGGAGGCCTGGCGACGCATCCTGCTGCGGCACAACGAAGCGTTGCTGGGCGCGGCGCTGTGCGACGAGCGCCTGTTCGACTTGCTGCTGGAACATGTGCGGGTGCCGACTTCGCAAGGCGATCTGCCGGCGCAGCAATTGCCCGCGCGCGGTGCGGTGCATGTGATCCTGGATAGCGACAGCGGTTTCGAAGAGATGCTGTTCCGCGCGATGGGCGTGCCGGTGGCTTACGGCAACCGCTATGCGGTGGTGCCGTTTCTGCGGCGCTGGGCGCAGGCAAAGGGTGTGCGCCTGGTCGAGCTGGGCACCGAACAGGGCAACCGCCAGTTGTTCCATCTGGACACGTTGCCGGCCGACGAACTGACCTGGCTGGAACAGCATCTGGGCGATGGCGAAGCGCTGGTGCCTGCGCGTTTCGCACCGCAGGAGTTGCCGCTGGTGGTGGTGCCTGATCGCGAGGCCGAACTCAAACGCCGCCTGGAGCAGGACGAGAACGACAAGCGGGTGTCCACTGCCGCGTTGCGGCTGGCGCGGCAGTTCACTGCGCGTATCGAAACGCGGCAGACCCAGCGGTTGTATCTGAATCTCGATAATCCCGCGCTGCAGGCCTTGTTGGCCGCACAACGTGCGCGCAACCCGCAGGCAGCCGTGGCAGCGCGTTTGCTGCGCTCGCTCAAGGTGATCGTCTCGGCGCAGGGGCGCACGCAGCCGCAGCCCGGCAATGGCGAATCGGGCGTTTCCGATCTCAACAAGGCCTTCGGCGATCTTGCCGAGGCCGTGACCCAATTGCTGGCGCGCTGAACGCCGCCACATCGCAGGAGCGACACGATGGAAATCTGGAGCTGGGTGGAAAAACTGCAGGACGATCTGGGCGAAGCCGGCCAGCCGCAGAATGCGCAGCTGCTGACGCGGCTGACCGACCATATCTGCGATCTGCAGATCGACCGCGCCGAGGCCTTGCTGCCGGAGGCGCGTGCGCTGGGCAAGACGCTGGCAAACCCGTGGCTGGAGGTGTTCGTCGGGCATTGGGAAATGCGTAACCGGGTCGGCAATCTGTGCGAGGGCGAACGCGCGCTGGGCGATGCGGTGGCACTGTTCGAACGTGCGCATCGCGCCGACGCAGTGGAGTGCCCGCAATCGGTGTGCGTGACGCAGGATCTGGCTGCGTGCTACGCTAATATCGATGGCCCGGGCTGGGTGGAAGAGCGTATCGAGGTGTGCGAAGAAACGCTGGGCCGCATCGACCCGAGCTGGTCGTGTTACCAGTGCCTGAGCTGCGAGAAGGCCGATGCCTTGCTCGACGACGGGCGCGGCGAGGCGGCACTGGATTATCTGGAGCAGCAATCGCAGATCATCCTGGCGCACGGCGGCGACATCTACGACGGCGTGCCGGACATGCGCATCTCGATCCTGCTTGCGCTAGGCCGTGCGCAGGAAGCGCTGGCACTGGTGGAACAACGCGAACGCGAAGCCTCCCGCGAGGGCGCCGAGTGGGCCAACTGCAGTCAGCCGCGGCGCTTGCAAAAAGCGCGCGCGCTGGCGCTGTTGCAGCGCGACGACGAAGCGGTGGACGCGCTGCTGCCGTGGCGCGAGGTTGCGCCGCGTTACCGCCTGCACTGGTTGCGCGCAGTGGCGGTGCTGGTGCCGCGCACGCCCCAGCGTAACAGTTGGGATCTGGGTAGCCGCCTGCAGGTGATGCTCGATCATTACGCGCAGGTCGGCGCGCATCGCATCCTGATCGAAGCGGCCGAGTTGGCGATCGAGCTTGCACTGCAGCGCGGTGCGGTATGGACCGCGCGCCGGCATCTGGCGCTTGCGCGCACGCGCCTGCCCAAGCTGCGCCAGGACCGTGGCGCTACGCAGTTGCTGGATGGTTTGGCCGCACGTATCGATGCGGCGCCTACGGGCGCGGCCGCGCCGGTTGCGGCCGCGCACTTGCTGGAATGGTTGAACGCGCAAGGCGACGATGTCGTGCGCAACCCCGAGCGCGAAGCGCAATGGTTGCTGCAGGCGGTGGCCGAGTGCCCGGACGATGCCGAGCTTGTCGATGCCACGGCGTCGGCGTTGAACGCCTGTGCGGCCGACGAGGAAGCGATCACACTGCTGTGGTCGTTCGTGCAGCGGCACGCCGACCGCGAAACCAGCCCAACGTTCCGGCTGATGAATCTGTTGCTGGGCCGTGGCGATGAAGCCGGCGTGCGGCGGCTGGCGCAGCTGTATCGCCCGCAGGTGCCGGTGGCCGCGTTGTGGTGCGAGGCGCAGCTTGCCCAGCGGCTGGCCGACTGGCCGGCGCTGGAACAGGCCTGCACCGCGCTGCTGGAGCTGTCGCCGGGCTCGCACGGCGCACGCGGCCTGCTGGCGCGCATGTATCTCAACACGGGCCGTTTTGCCGAGGCTGCCGCGGTCTACCGGCAACTCACCGCGTTGCTGGAAGAACCGCGTTCTGCGCATTGGGACCATATGACCGCGGCCAGTGCGGCGCAGGACTGGGAGGCGGTGCGTGCGTCCGCGCAGGCGATCGGCATGGAACTGAGCAGCACCAGCGGTGTGGTCGAAGAAACCTGGGGCTGGGTGATCGTGCGCTGCATCGACGACGGCGAGGTGGCCGACTGTTACGCGCGCCGCACCGGCCCGGTGACTGCGCGCATCGTCGAAAACGCACCTGCGCACCGGCGCCAGCATGTCGGCGACTGGGTGGTGTTCGACGCAGAACTGCTGTATCCGCCGCCGGAAGACGAGGCCGAACGCGAGCGTTTCGTGCCGACCTATGCGCAGGTGCATGTGCTGCAGGCGGGCGGCTATACGGACAGCTGGCTGGTGGACGGCGTGCATCCTGGCGAAGCGGCGATCGATGCGTTGCGCGAAGACATCGAAGCGCGCGGTTGGAAGTTGTGGCTGCACAGCCGCGACGACTATCGGTTGATCGACCCGGAAGACCCGGACGGTTTCGATCCGGAACAGGAAGGTTCGGGGTTGCCGGGCGTGCTGTTCACCGTGGCATTGCCGGAAGCGGTCGCGCCGCTGGAGCTGCATCGCGCCTTGCTTGCCGCAACAGCGCAGTGGCCGCATCCGATGTGCTGGCTGCGCCTGGCCGAGGCCTGCGACCAGGATCCGCAGCCGCATCTGGCCGCGGTGGAGCGTTACGGATTGTAGGTGGCGATCGAAGCTGCCTGGCGGCGGTTGTTGATGCGGCCGCCGCCGGGATTGGAGATCGGGAATTCGGTATTGGCAGGCGTGGTTCAAGTGTGGTGCGCGGCCCTTTGCGTCGCCGCCGTATTGGTCCTGGCGCTGGTTGACGTGCACCGAGAAGACGCTCTGCGCGAGAGACCCGTGCGCGCAAGGCAGTTCCAGCCATCTGAAACCGGCATCGCGGGCGCGCTGCACGGCGGCGACCACATCACCGCGTACGCGTGCGATGTCGTCCAGCGGCATTGCTTCAGCCCACCGCATGTCCGCAGGCGTGGACAGGCGCACGTTCGACGTGTGCGCTGCAATGTCAAACTGCAGCGGGTGTGGTCCGATGACTGCTACAGGTTGGCTTGCTGGTTGCCGAATCTGAATTGCTTTACTCTGCTGCGCATCGGCGTGGGGGCGCCGCGTCAGTCAGGGCGCAGTCCAGCCCGCATGCCCAGCCTCTTTTCTTTTTCCGGTGGGTGATCTCATGGTGGCATTGCAGCAGCGCTCGATCGATGCGATTCGTGGCCAGGAAAGTGCGTTGTTGGGTGCATGGCTGGGTTCCAGCCTGAGCAATGATGGACGGATTTCGCGGCAGGAACTCGAAACGCAAAGTTCCGAATTCCTGCGCTTGCTGGTCGCTTCGTTGAAGGACGACGGCAGCAGTCTGGACAGCGCCGAGTGGAGCGAAGTGCGCCGCTTCCTGGAAAACCTTTCGCGCGACCGCGCCACCCGCGGCTTCGATTCGCAGGAAACCGCCAACTTCATCTTCTCGCTCAAGCGTGTGCTGTTTGCGATGGTACAGCGCGAATACGCCAGCACGCCGGAAGACCTGGGCGAGCAGTTGTGGGCGCTGTCCGAGCTGCTCGACCGCCTGGGCCTGTACACCGTCAAGGCGTTCCAGAAGACGCGCGAAGACATCATCGTGCGCCAGCAGGAAGAGATGCTGGAGCTGTCCACGCCGGTGGTGAAATTGTGGGATGGCGTGCTGGCGCTGCCGATGATCGGCACGCTGGACTCGCAGCGCACGCAGGTGGTGATGGAATCGCTGTTGCAGCGGATCGTCGACACCGGTTCGGAAATCGCCATCATCGACATCACCGGCGTGCCCACCGTGGACACGCTGGTGGCGCAACACCTGCTCAAGACCGTCACCGCCATCCGGCTGATGGGCGCCGATGCCATCATCAGCGGCGTGCGCCCGCAGATTGCGCAGACCATCGTGCACCTGGGGCTGGATCTGCAGGGCATCGTGACCAAGGCCAACCTGGCCGATGCGCTGGCGCTGGCGCTCAAGCGCACCGGCGTGAGCGTGAGCAAGGCGAGCTGACATGGAGCGCATCCCGATCCTGCGGATGGGCGATCTGCTGCTGGTCACCATCCAGGTAGACATGCACGACCAGCTCGCGCTGCAGCTGCAGGAAGACCTGTCGGAAAAGATCAGCGCCACCTCCGCGCGTGGCGTGCTGATCGACATTTCCGCACTGGATATCGTCGATTCGTTCATCGGCCGCATGATCAGCACCATCTCCGGGCTGGCCGCGATCATGGACGCCAAGACCGTGGTGGTGGGCATGCAGCCGGCCGTGGCGATCACCCTGGTCGAGCTGGGACTGACCTTGCCCTCGGTACGCACCGCACTCAACGTCGAACGCGGCATGCGCCTGTTGCAGCAACCCGAAAACGAGTCATGACGGCCGGTTCGCAACCGGTACGCACCGAACAGGATGTGGTGCTGGCCCGGCAGACGGTGCGCAAGCTGGTGGTGCAGTGCGGCCTGCGCCTGGTCGACCAGACCAAGCTGGTCACTGCCGCCAGCGAACTGGCGCGCAACACCGTGATTTACGGCGGCGGCGGCGAGATGGACTGGGCGCTGGTGGAAAGCGGCATCCGCAAGGGCGTGCAGCTGACCTTTCGCGACGAAGGCCCCGGCATTCCCGATCTGGATCTGGCGCTGACCGACGGCTGGACCTCCGGCGGCGGATTGGGGTTGGGCCTGTCCGGCAGCCGGCGGCTGGTGGATGACTTCGTGCTCGACACCACGCCCGGCCAAGGAACGCGTATCACCATCACCAAATGGAAGTGACTGTCACCGGTGCGGTGACCCGTGCGTTGCGTGTCGAGGAGGCGAGCCAGGTTGGGCAGGCGCGCCGCGAAGCAACTGCGTTGGCGCAGACGCTGGCCTTCGACGAGGCGGGCTGTGGCCGGGTGGCCCTGGTGGCCACCGAACTGGCGACCAACATGGTCAAGCACGGGCGTGGCGGCTGGCTGCAGCTGTCCACGGTGGCTGCGCGCGACGGCGGCACGGGCGTGGAGCTGTGCGCTATCGATGACGGCCCGGGCTTTGCGCTTGCAGACGGTGTGCGCGATGGTTATTCCACCGCCGGCACGCCGGGCACCGGGCTGGGCGCGATCAAGCGCCAGGCGCAGCTGCTGGATGCGTATTCCGATGCCAAGGGCGCGATCGTGCTGGCACGTGTGTTCGCCCAGTCTTGCGTCGAGCTGGATCTGCCCTACGGCGCGCTGCGTGTGCCGCTGCACAACGAAGTGGTATGCGGCGATGGCTGGCACCTGGCGATCGATGCGCAACGGGTGACTGTCAGCATGATCGACGGCCTGGGCCACGGGCCGGGCGCGGCCGACGCGGCCGACGCCGGCACGCGGGCAGCCGCGGTTGCCAGCGGCGAACCCGGCGAACGCATCGCGCGCCTGCACGCCGGTATGAGTGGTACGCGCGGCGGCGCGGCGGCGGTGATGCAGTTCGACAGCACCACCTGCCAGGTACGCTTTGCCGGCGTGGGCAATATCGTCGCCTCGCTCTGCGATGGCGATGGCGTGCGCGGCATGCCATCGCACCCGGGCATCGTCGGGGTGCAGTTTCGCAAGGCGCAGCCGTTCGACTTCCCGCATGCGGCCGGCAAGTTGCTGGTGATGCATAGCGATGGCCTGCAATCGCGCTGGAACCTGCGCGATCATCCCGGTCTTCTGTCGCGCCACCCGCGCATCGTGGCGGCGCTGCTGTTGCGCGATCACGCGCGCGGCCGCGACGATTGTTGTGTGTTCGTCATGCGGCTAGGAGGCATGCAATGAATTCAACCGCCGATGTGCCGGCCGTCGATGCGATGGCCGAGCTGGAAAGTTTGCGCCAGCAGAATCAGGCCTTGCGCGAGGAGTTGGAAGAAACCAATCAGGGCGTGCTGGCGCTGTATGCCGAGCTCGACCAGCAGGCCGAACAGCTGCGCGACGTTTCCGAACTCAAGAGCCGTTTCCTGTCGTACATGAGCCATGAGTTCCGCACCCCGCTGGGTTCGATCCTGAGCATCACCCGGCTGCTGGAGGACGGCATGGACGGGCCGCTCAACGATGAGCAGCTCAGGCAGGTGCGCTTTGTCAGCGCCTCGGCGCGCGAGCTCACCGAGATGGTGGACGACCTGCTGGATCTGGCCAAGATCGAGGCCGGGCGCATCACCATTTCGCCGGGCTGGTTCGACCTGATGGACCTGTTCGCCGCCTTGCGCGGCATGTTCCGCCCGCTCACCGATACCGGCAAGACCATGTTGATCTTCGACGATCCGCCGGTGCTGCCGATGCTCTATACCGACGACAAGAAGCTGGCGCAGATCCTGCGCAACTTCATTTCCAATGCGCTCAAATTCACCCCACACGGGCATGTGCGCGTGTTCGCGCAGCTGGAAGGCGACACCCACGTGCGCTTTGGCGTGCAGGACACCGGCATCGGCATTCCGGCCGAGCTTCACGGAGCCTTGTTCGAGGATTTTGTACAGGTGGATTCGCCGCTGCAAAAACGCCTGACCGGCACCGGCCTGGGGTTGTCGATCTGCAAGCGGTTCGCCGAGCTGTTGGGCGGCCGGGTGGGGGTCAACAGCGTGGTCGGGCAGGGCTCGGAATTTTACGTGGTGCTGCCGGTAACGCTGGCAGCGGAGGATGCACGTGGGCAGTAAGCAGCACATTCTGGTCGTCGACGACAACGCGGTGACGCGTTATTCGGTGCGGCGCGTGCTCGAACATCACCAGTTCGTGGTCGAAGAGGCCGGCACCGGCACCGAGGGTCTTGCCAGGCTGGCCACCGAGACGTTTGCGGCGGTGGTGCTGGACGTCAACCTGCCGGACATGAGCGGCTTCGACATCGTGCGCGCACTGCGTGCCGAGCCGCGCACCGCGCTGCTGCCGGTGGTGCATGTCTCGGCCGCCTCGATTGCCACCGGCGACATGATCACCGGGCTGGAAGCCGGCGCCGATGCGTACCTGATCCATCCGGTCGATCCCAATGTGCTGGTCGCCACGCTGCGCACGCTGTTGCGTGCGCGCAATGCCGAAGAGGCATTGCGGGTCAGCGAGGCGCGCTTCCGCGAGATCTTCGAACACATCAGCGCGCCGATCGCGGTGGTGGATGCCAATCTGCACACGCACGAGGCCAATGCCGCGTTTCAGCGCCTGATCGGCAGTGCCACGCCCGGCGCTGCAATCCACGCCGCCGGGCTGGATCAGGCAGCTACCGTGCACGCACTGACCACTGCGCTGGCGCAGCGCGAGCGTTGGAGCGGTGCGTTGTCGCTGCTGCGCGATGGCAAGCTGTGCGAAACCGAATGGCGGGTGTCGCCGTACCGCGAGCCGGATCTGGGCTTGCTGATGGTGGAAGACGTCACCGAGCGGCGCCTGCGCGAGCGCGAGCAGCGCCAGGAGCTGGACACCGCCACCAGCGAGCTGGCGCACCAGATCGCGCAGCGCCAGCACACCGAAATCCAGCTGCTGCAGGCGCAAAAGATGGACGCGCTGGGCAAGCTCACCGGCGGTATCGCGCACGATTTCAACAACCTGCTGACCAGCATCATTTCCGGCTTGGACATGATCCAACTGGCGGTGGAATCCAATCGCATCGAACGCGTGCCGCGCCTGGCCGAGATCGCCACCGGCTCGGCGCACCGCGCTGCCGCGCTGACCCAGCGCATGCTGGCGTTCGCACGCAAGCAGTCGCTGGACGCGCAACCGTTCGACGTCAACACCCGCGTGCGTTCGCTGGAAGACATGCTGCACCGGTCGATCGGCGAAAACATCGCGCTGGAACTGGATCTTGCATCGATGCCGTTGGTGGCCATTGCCGATGCCAACCAACTCGAAAACGTGGTGCTCAACCTGGTGATCAATGCGCGCGATGCATTGAAGGGGCAGGGCACCATCCGTATCCAGAGCGCGGCCTACACCGCGCACAACGACCCGGAACTGGATGACGGCGACTACGTCGCGGTGAAGGTGATCGACAACGGCAGTGGCATCGCGCCGGCCATTCTCGACCAGGTGTTCGAACCGTTTTTTACGACCAAGCCCATTGGCGAAGGCACCGGCCTGGGCTTGTCGATGACCTACGGGTTTGCACGTCAATCCGGCGGCACTGCGCGCATCACCAGTACCGTGGGCCTTGGCACCACGGTGGCGTTGCTGTTGCCGCGTGGGCTCTCGGCCAACGAGGTGCTGCCGGCACCGGCGCCGAGCGCACCGCGCGCGCGTAACGAGCGCATCCTGCTGGTGGACGACACCGATGTGGTGCGCATGATGGTGAGCGAGGTGCTCGGCGATGCCGGCTACCACGTGATCGAAGCCGAAGATGCCAACGGCGCGCTGGAGCAATTGCGCACCGAGGTGCAGATCGATCTGGTGGTGTCCGATGTCGGCCTGCCGGGCATGAACGGGCGCGACATGGCCGATGTGGCGCGCACGCTGCGCCCGGGGCTGCCGATTCTGTTCATTACCGGCTACGCCGAAAACGCGGCCACGCGGCAGGAATTCCTGGCCGAAGGCATGGCCTTGCTGCCCAAGCCCTTCAGCCTCAACGATCTGCTCAATACGGTAGGGCAGATGCTCGATAGCAGCGTGCTGGCGCGGACATAGGGTTCAGGATTGCGCGCACCGCGGTGAATCGCAACGCGTGCCTCCGCTGCCTTGCTCGACTGCAGCGCAGCGCAGCCATGCAGCTACTGGCGCTCAGCGCGCATACGCATACGGCCCGAATGTGGCGCCCAGAAAACCGCCGGCCGACTCGGTGCTGAGCACACGAGCATCGCCCTGGTCGAGCAGCGTTTGCCACTGCCCGTCGCCGATGGCGTAATCCACATGCACGCGCGCAGCGTCCAGCGCGAAACGCAGTTTCACCGGTTGCGTGGCATCGGGCAGCGGCGCGCGCGCCAGCTCGGTGCCGGTGCTCGGCTGCTGGGTTCCCGCACGGCGATACAGCACCATCGCGGTGCCGCTGTCCTCGCGCACCAGCATGGCCGCCAGGAAGTGGCTCTCCTTGGCCACGATCGCCAGGCCCGCCTGTTCGCCGGTGGCCAGCGCACTGCCGTCCACGCTGGCCACCAAGGTGGCGTGGTGATGTTGCAGGCGGTGGCCCAGATAGGCCGGCTGGCCACGGCCGATTTCGCCCAGCGCAAGCTTCGCCGGCGTCATGCGCAAGCCCTGCGCACCGGGCAGATACCACGGCGTCGTCGGCGGGTGGAGGATGGTCATCCATTGCATCGGCACACGCGCATCCCCGAAGCGCTCGCTCCACTGCATCGGCCCACTTGTCGGCATGGTCTGCGTGCCTGCCGGCAAGGGCGGGCGCGCGGCTACTGCCGGCACTGCGATGCCATGCGGCAGCACCACCGGCCAACCATCGCGCCACTGCACCGGCAGCAGAAAGGTTTCGCGGTCCAGGGCGTAGTGGTTGCCCTGGTACGGGCGCGTGGCCAGGAACACCGCCCACCATGTGCCGTCCTTGAGTTCGACGAACTGCGCGTGCCCGGCCGAGGTGATCGGCGCACTGCGAGACGGATCCAGGTCGCGCTGGGTCAGCACCGGATTGCCGCTCCAGGTTTCGTAGGGCCCGGTGATCTGGCAGCTGCGGTAGATCATCTGCGCGTGCTGCTCGCCGGTGCCGCCTTCGGCTGCGGTGAGGTAGTAATAGCCATCGCGGCGGAACAGATGCGGGCCTTCGATGTGTTCGACCCGACTACCCGGGTGGGGGCCAACACCTTCGCGCAGATCGACGGCAACCCGCTGCCCAACGCGCCCAAGTACAACCTCAACCTGGCTGCGCGCTACGACATTTCGGTGGGCAACGATGGCGCGTTCTTCGTCTCCACCGACTGGAACAAGCAGGGCCAGACCAGCTTCGTGCTGTACGACTCCACCGAGTTTCGCGCCGACGGCAACTTCGACGGCGGCCTCAAGCTGGGCTATACCGGTGGCTACGGTGCGTGGGAAGTGGCGGCATTCGCACGCAACATCATCAACGAAAAGAACGTCAAGGGCGTGATCGAAAACTACATGGCCGCGGTCTACAACGAGCCGCGCATTGTGGGTGTGTCGGTCAACGTCAACTGGCAGTAATGGGGTGATGCGTTGAGTGCAGTCACTGCGGGGGATATACCGCAGTGAAGCTTGCCGTGTGTTTGTAGGCCAGCTGCGTGCATGCGCAGCTGGCCTTTCTGTTGCATCACCGGTTGCTCAAGACCGACCGTACCCAGCTGACGATCTGTGCACTGCTCACCGCCCCGGAATGCCGGCCGATCTCATGCCCGCCCTGGATGACCAGCAACGTGGGAATGCTGCGGATGCCAAAGCGCGTGCCCAGCGCCGGATGCAGGTCGGTATCGACTTTGGCCAAGCGCACCTGCGGTTCCAGTGCCGCGGCGGCGGCGGCAAATTGCGGCGCCATGCTCAGGCAAGGCCCGCACCATGGTGCCCAGAAATCCACCACCAGCGGCAACGCGCTGCGCACTGCGTGCTTGTCGAAATCGGCGGCCGACAACGCCACCGGCGTGCCCGGAAACAGTGGCCTGTGGCAGCTGCCGCAGTTGGGCGCATCGTGCAGGCGGGTGGACGCGATGCGGTTCATCGCAGCGCAACTGGGGCAGGCGATCAGGAGCGGTGCGTCGGTCATGCGGTGATCTCCGGTGGTCGGGCAATGCAGCTGCGCCGCCATCGCGGCGAGCGCAGCTGCGCACTGCCAGTGTACCGATCACGCTGCAAGTGCTTGTGCCGAAGACCGCAAGCGAGCCCGCGCTGCGGATAGCGGCATGCAGGCCATTCCGCAGCATCGCTCAGGCCATGTGGCCCAAGGCGACCACCGGCACGAAGCCGCTATAGATCATGCGCTTGCCATCGAACGGCATCGGGTTGACGTCCGGGTCCATGCGCGGGTCGTCCATCATCTTGCGCATGCCGGCATCGCGGGTGGCCTTGTCCGGCCATTCGACCCACGAAAACACCACGGTTTCGTCGTCGGTGGCATCCACCGCACGCTGGAAGTCGGTCCATTGCCCCTGCTGCACATCGTCGCCCCAACACTCCACCACGCGCAGTGCACCGTATTCCATGATGATTGCATCGCCCGTGTGGGCGTGCTCGATGAATGCGTCCTTGTTTGCCCTGGGGACTGCCAGCACAAAACCATCGACATACGACATGACAACTCCGCTGATGACATGGCGCACGGCGTGCGCCTGATGATGACGAACAGATCTGCTGATGAAACAGTGGGCAGCCGCTGTAGTCGCCGCTGCGCTGCCGGCGAGCATACGGTGCATTGCGCTGCCAAGCACTGCTCGCGCTCGCATAAGGCATGTCGGCCGTTGAGCTCGCCGGGCGGGCGATTGCCTGCGAATCACTGCCAAAAAAAGCGCCAGGGATCAGGCCGCTAGCGGCGGCGCACAGCCACGCAGCAGGCAGCCAGGCCGCCAGCGTTGCTGTCGCAGGAATGCCATGAGCGCGGCCCGGTTTTTGGCCAGTGCGATAGCGCAGGCGAGTGCGTCTTAGCTCAGCGCAATGCCCGCTGTCGTCACGCCGCCAGGTTGCGCCGGCGCAGTCGTGCTTCGAACACCACGTCGCCATCTTCGTTGCGCGCCTGCAGCGTGCCGCCGTGCGCCTTGACGAACTGGTCGGCAATGAACAACCCGAGCCCCAGCCCCTGGCTGGCGTGGAAGCTGGCCTTGAACGGTTCGAACAAACGCGGCATCAAACTGTCCGGGATGTGCCCGGCGTTGCGCACCGACAGGCGCAACGCATCCTGCTCGCGGCCGTCCAGATGCACCTGCACCGGATGGCGGCCGCCGTGCAGCACGGCGTTGCCAACCAGATTGGAGACGACCTGCGCCAACCGGTCGCCATCGCCGTCGCCATCCAGGTCGCCTTCGGTACGCAGGTCGATGGTGGTGTGCGGATTGGCCTGCGCCACTTCGCCCACCACGCTGTGCACCACCTCGCCGAGGTTGCACGGGCCGAACTGCATCGGCAGACCATCGCTGCGCAGGCGCGAAAAATCCAGCAGTTGCTCCACCATGCGTGCCATGCGGCGCGCGCTGTTTTCCAGATGTTCCAGCGTGCGCGCGGCCGAGCTGCCGGCATCGACATCCAGGCCGAGTTTGTCGGCGCAGAGCAGGATCACCGACAGCGGTGTGCGCAGGTCGTGGGTCAGCACCGCCATCATGGTTTCGTTGAGCGTGAGCGCACGCTCCAGCGACGCGTTACGCGCCTTGAGCAGCCGCCGTTGCTGGTACAACTCGATGAAGACGGTGACCTTGCTCAGGATCACGTGCGGCTCGATGGGCTTGTGCAGAAAATCCACCGCGCCGGTTTCGTAGCCCTGGAAGGCACGCACCGGATCGTTCGGCGAGGCGGTCAGGAAAATGATCGGCACATGCCGGGTGCGCTGCGAGCCGCGCATCAATTCGGCCAGCGAAAAACCGTCCATTTCCGGCATGTGCACGTCCAGCAGCGCCAGTGCCACGTCGTGTTCGAGCAGCAGTTCCAGCGCCTGCGCACCGGAGTTGGCGCATAGCACGCGGATGCCGTCGCGTTGCAGCAGTGCTTCCATCGCCACCAGATTCTGCGGCACATCGTCCACGATCAGGATCTTGGCCGGTTCGGTGCTGTCGCTGCTTGTCGCCGGGCCGGTCGCGGTGAGGTTCATGCGTGAAAAGCTTCCAGTCGTGTGCAGATTGCCTGCAGGGTAAGCACCGCATCCGCACCGGCATGGGCGAGGGCAGAGGCCGGCATCAAGGGGGATGCAGCATCGTCGGGGCGCTGGATCCACGCGGTGCCACCCACCGTGCGCACCGCCGCCACGCCGGCACTGCCGTCGCTGCTGGCTCCGGTGAGCAGGATCGCCAGCAGGCGTGCGCCGAAAACATCGGCAGCCGATTCGAACAGCGGGT
Organism: Xanthomonas nasturtii; assembly: GCF_001660815.1. Taxonomy (GTDB): domain Bacteria; phylum Pseudomonadota; class Gammaproteobacteria; order Xanthomonadales; family Xanthomonadaceae; genus Xanthomonas; species Xanthomonas nasturtii. Next base: position 64,981 of record NZ_LYMI01000023.1, on the reverse strand, counting down.
CGATGGCCGGGCGCGAAAACAGCACCGGCGCATCCATCGACAACGCCAGGCTGTCGCGGGTTTCCACCAGCAGGTGGTAATCGGGTGGGGCGACGGTGACGCTGCCGGCCAGCAGCGGTTGCTTGTCTTCGGCCTCGCGTACCGGCAACGCGCAGCGCGCATCCAGCAGCTCGGCGATCTGGCTGGGGCGGTCGCGCGGCAGATGCAGCACGACCAGCACCGGCATCGGCAAATCTGCCGCCAGCCCGGACAACAACGCCTGCAAGGCCATCACGCCGCCGGCCGAGGCGCCGATCACGATCGCGTCGAAATCCTGCGCTGCGCAGACGCCGCTCATGCAGCCTTCCGATATAAGCGTTGCTCGCGTGCGCAGGCTTCAAATGCCTGTGCGTGCGCGCCGAACTGCAACGATTCCTTGCTGCCCAGCCCAAGAAACCCGCGATGCACCAACGCATCGAAGAACAATCCCACTGCACGGTCCTGCAAGGTGCGGTTGAAATAGATCAGCACGTTGCGGCACGACACCAGGTGCACTTCGGAGAACACCGTGTCGGTGGCCAGGCTGTGGTCGGCGAACACGATGTTGCGCTTCAGGCGGCGGTTGAACACCGCACCGTCGTAGGCGGTGGTGTAGTAATCCGACAGCGATGCGCGGCCGCCGGCGTCCAGATAATTGCGGCTGAACTGCGCAATGCGATCGATGCCGTAGGCGCCGGCTTCGGCCAGGTGCAGCGCTTCGGGATTGATGTCGGTGGCATAGATCACCGCCTTTTCCAGCAGGCCTTCTTCGTGCAGCAGGATGGCCAGCGACCAGACTTCTTCGCCGGTGCTGCAGCCTGCTACCCACAGCTTGATCGAGGGATAGGTGCGCAACACCGGTACTGCATGTTCGCGCAGCACCCGGAAATACGCCGGGTCGCGGAACATCTCCGAGACCTGCACGGTGAAGAACTGCATCGCCTGCGCAAAGGTGTCGGGCTCGTGCAGCAGGCGGTGCTGCAGATCGGCCACGTGCGCGCACTCGAACCGCGCCATCGCGTGGCGCATGCGCCGCCGCAACGACGACACCGCGTAGTCGCGGAAGTCGTAGTGATAGCGCTGGTACACCGCTTCCAGCAGCACGCGCAGTTCCAGGTCGAACAGCTCCACCGGGTTCATTGCCGCGTGCACCACACGCGGCACAGCGACACCAGCTTGTCCACATCGATGGGCTTGGCGATGTAGTCGTTGGCACCGGCTTCCAGGCAGCGTTCGCGGTCGTCGGCCATGGCCTTGGCGGTCAGCGCGATGATGGGCAGATCCTGCCACTGACGGTTGGCACGGATCTGCCGCATCGCGGTGATGCCGTCCATCTCCGGCATCATGATGTCCATCAGCACCAGGTCCACGTCGTGCTTGGCCAGATGCTCCAATGCCTCGCGGCCATTGCGTGCGATCTGCAGCGTGACGCCCAGCGGTTCGAGCACGCTGGAGAGCGCGAAGATGTTGCGCACATCGTCTTCGGCCAGCAGCACCGTTGCGCCGTCCAGCACCGCATCGCGGCGGCGCGCTTCGCGCAGCAGGCGTTGCTGGTCGCTGGGCAGCGAGGCTTCCACGCTGTGCAGGAACAGCGTCACTTCGTCGAGCAGGCGCTCCGGCGAACGCACGCCCTTGATGATGATGCTCTTGGAATACCGGCGCAGGCGCTGTTCTTCATCGCGGGTGAGCGCACGCCCGGTGTAGACGATCACCGGCGGGAACGCGACCGCGTCGTTGCCGGCCATGCGTTCGAGCAGGTCGTAGCCGCTACCGTCTGGCAAGGCCAGGTCGGTAACCATGCAATCGAAGGTGGAGCCGGCCAGTTGCTGCATCGCCTCGGCAATGCTGCCCACCGCGACGATCTCCAGCTGGTCGCGCGCCAGCAGCAGTTCCAGATTGGCGCGCAAGGCACTGTCGTCTTCGACGATCAGCAGGCGCCGCACCGCACGCGCGTTGGTTTCTTCCAGTTGGCGGATCGCGCCGGCCAGCAACTCGCGCGTGGCCGGCTTGATCAGGTAACCGACCGCACCCAGTTCCAGCGCAATCTGGCTGCGCTCCAGCGCCGACACTACGTGCACCGGGATGTGGCGTGTGGCCGGGTCGCGCTTGAGGCGCTCAAGCACGCTCAGGCCGGAGGCATCCGGCAGGCCGATGTCGAGCAGGATGCCGCTGGGACGTAGCTCGGCTGCCAGGCGCAAGGCTTCTTCGGCATTGGGAGCCACCACGCAATCGAAATCCAGCTCGTGTGCCAGGTCCACCAGCGCCTGCGCGAACCGGGTGTCGTCTTCCACCGCCAGAATCAGGCGGCCCGGGCGGCTGCGTTGGTCGCGGTCGTCGTCGGCACGCGGGATCGGCGCTGCGCTCGGTGAGGCAATCGGCAGCGGCGCTGTCTGGGCGGCCGCGCGCCCATGCGCACCGGGTTGCACAGCCAGCGCAGTGCCATTGCGTTGCTGCGCGGCGATGGCTGCAGCCGGGGCCGATGCCGCGGCGGCGTGCGCAGTGGCAGCGGCGGCGGGGATCGCTTCCGCCGGTGCGCCGTCGGTGGGCAATTCCAGCGTGAAGCAACTGCCGCGTCCGGGTTCGCTGTCGACACCGATGCTGCCGCCCATGCGCTGCGCCAGATCGCGCGAAATCGACAAGCCCAGCCCGGTGCCGCCATAGCGGCGACGCGTGCTGCCGTCGGCCTGACGGAACGCTTCGAAGATCACCTCGTTCTGTTCGCGCGCGATGCCGATGCCGGTGTCGGTCACTGCAAAGCGCACGCGGCCTGGCGCATACGCGTGGACCGACAAGCTGACCTTGCCGTGTTCGGTGAACTTGATTGCGTTGGCCAGCAGGTTCTTGAGGATTTGCTGCAGGCGCTGGTTATCGACCACCAGCTGCGTCGGCGCGTCTGCATCGGCGGCAATCTCCAGTGCCAGGCCTTTTTGCCGCGCCAGCGGTTCGAAGGTTTCGCGCAGGCGTTGCAACACCGATGTAGTGGCGACGGTTTCGTCGGCCAGCTCCACGTGCCCGGCTTCGATCTTGGACAGGTCCAGGATGTCGTTGATCAGCGTCAGCAGGTCGTTGTTGGACGACAGGATCGCCTGCGCGTACTTCACCTGCTCGGCGCTGAGCGTGCCGTCCTTGTTGTCGGCCAGCAGCTTGGCCAGGATCAACGCGCTGTTGAGCGGGGTGCGCAGCTCGTGCGACATGTTCGCGAGAAATTCCGACTTGTAGCGCGAGGCGGTGGACAACTCGTTGCTGTTGCGCACCAGCTGATCTTGCGCCACCAGCAATGCCTGTTTCTGCGCTTCCAGGGCCTGGGTGCGTTCTTCCAGTTGCACGTTGGTCTGCTCCAGCTCTGCCTGCTGCAACTCCAGATCGCTTTGCGATTGCTGCAGGCTGCGGCTCTGTTCTTCCAGTTCTTCGTTGGCGACGCGCAGTTCTTCCTGCTGGGTCTGCAGTTCTTCGCTCTGGCGCTGGGTTTCTTCCAGCAAGGCCACCAGCTGCGCGCGTAGCAATGCGGTGCGCAGGGCCAGGCCGATGTTTTCGCCGCAGCGCGCCAGCAGTTCTTCTTCGCGCGATCCGGCAGTGCGTGGGTCGGTCACGCGGCCAAGTTCGATGATGCCGATCACCCGGCCATCGGCAGTGACCGGCGCCAGCAGCAGTTCCTGGCAACCGCTGCTGCCAAGCCCCGAGGCAATCTGCAGGTGCCCGGCGTCCACGCCGCGCACGCGCCGCACCGTGCCACGTTGCAGCACTTCGCCCAGTTGCCCGGCAGTGGTTGGCAGCGTCTGTGGCAGATCGGGCGACAACGCCGCGCCACCGGTGAGCCGCAGGCGATCGCCTTCGATGCGATAGAGCGCGCCCACCTGCGCATCCAAGGTCTCGCACAGTGCGCGCACTGCGGCGTCGGCCAGCTCCTGGGGCGCCTGATCGCCGCGCAAACTGGCTTCAACGGTGTTTTCTGCCTGCTGCAGCCACAGTGCGAATTCGGCCTGGCGGCGTGCGCGGATCGCCTGCATCACCACCAGCGCCATCGCCAGAAACGACACGCCGCCGATGCCGCGGTTGACCGACGAAAAACTCGAATTGGTGCTCGGTGGCGCAAGCTGAAAGCCGATTGCCAGCAAGACGCACGACAGCGCGCCCACGAGCAGCGGCACCTGCGGGCGGTTCTGAAACACCGTCACGCCCACCGCCACGAAGTAGGTCAGCCACACCGCATACCCGAGCGGGGTGACCAACTCCACGCCCAGCGTGCCAGCCATCAAGGCCCCCGCGATCACCCAGATCCAGCGGTCGCGTGTGGTCGAGATGCTGTGCATAGGAAGCGTGGACCGAACTGGGGGCGGTCATGGTAGCCGATAAGTTTCACGCGCAAATCGCCGGAAATTTGACGCATTTTGCAGCCGGGTTGGCTTGCACGCAGCCTTCACGCAACCCTCACTAAGGTCGCGCGCTTTTCCGGGGGAAACACCGCGCGATGGATGCGGAAACGGCCGTCGACAGTGCAGGGCCGCTTTCTTACGACAGCCGGCAGTGTCAGCTGTTGGTGCAGAGCGTGTCCGATTGTGCGATTTGCATGCTCGATATCGCTGGGCATATCTGCAGCTGGAACCCCGGCGGCGAACGTCTCAAGGGTTATCGCGCAAGCGAGGTGTTGGGTACGCATTTCTCGCGGTTCTACCTGCCCGAGGATGCGCAGCGCGACGAACCCGGCCGCAATCTGGAGATCGCCAAGCGCGAGGGGCGCTTCGCTGTCGAAGGCTGGCGCCTGCGCAAGGACGGCAGCCGGTTCTGGGCCAGTGTGGTGATCGAACCGGTGCTGGAATTCGGCGTGCTGGTGGGGTTCGCCAAGGTGACCCGCGATCTGACCGAGCGCCAGCAAGCGCAGCATCTGCTGGAGCAGGCACAGCACGCCTTGTTGCAGTCGCAGAAGCTCGAAGCGCTGGGGCGGCTGACGCTGGGCATGGCACACGACTTCAACAACCTGCTCACCGTGATGGTGACCAGCCTGGATCTGATCGCCCTGCGCGCAGGCGAGGACGCACGCACCCGCATGCTGATCGAATCGGCGCAAACCGCAGTGGATCGCGGTACCTCGTTGACGCGGCAACTGCTCGCATTTGCCCGTGGGCAGCGCCTGAACCCCGAGCGCCACGCCGTCACTGCCGTCGTGACGCGTTCGCTGGAACTGTTGCGGCGCGCTTGCCCGCCAGCGGTAGGGTTATCGCTGCAGTTCGCCGATGTGTTGCCGGATGTGCGCGTGGATCCGGGCCAACTGGAGGCGGCGCTGCTCAATCTGGTCTTCAACAGTTGCGATGCAATGCCTGCTGGCGGCGCGATTGTGCTGACCACTGGCGCGCTGCATCGGGCTGCGCCGTCTGCCCCGCAGGGTGCGCGGCGCCAGTACGTCACCGTGACCGTGCGCGATGATGGCCCCGGCATGTCGGCGCATGTCGCGCAACGCGCCAGCGAACCGTTTTTTACCACCAAGGATGTCGGCAAGGGCGCCGGCCTGGGGTTGAGCCAGGTGTTCGGCTTTGCCTCCCAGTCCGGCGGCTTCGTCGAGCTTGAGACCGCACCCGGACGCGGCACCACCGTCACCCTGTTTCTCCCGGCCATCGAGGAAGCCGAGCATGACTGAATCCCTGCGCCTGTTGATGGTGGAAGACCAGGCAGAACTGCGCGAATTGATCGGCGAAGCGCTGCGCGATGCAGGCATCAGCGTCGACACCGCCGACGACGGCCACAGCGCGTTACGCATGCTGCGCGACAGCGGCCCCTACGATGTGGTGTTCAGCGATGTCCGCATGCCCAACGGCATGTCGGGCATCGAATTGAGCGAGCAGGTGGCGCAACTGTTGCCGCAGGCGCGCGTCATTCTGGCCTCGGGTTTTGCCAAGGCGCAGCTGCCGCCGCTGCCGGCGCATGTCGATTTCCTGCCCAAGCCGTATCGTCTGCGCCAGCTTATCGACATGCTCAAGAGCACCGCCGCCAACGCCTAGACGATGGCGGCGCATGCCGCATCAACGGCTCTGGTAGTACACCTTGTCGATGGCGATCTCCACCGGCGCGGCCGGCGGATCGGCCACCAGCATGAAGGGCTGTTTGACCGCCTGCAGATCCAGGTCGTGGAACGCACTGAACGGGATGCTGACCTGGTGCCAGGCGCCATCCCGCACCAGCCCGTATTGATTGCCGCCAGCGGCAAAATCCACCCAACTATCGCCGAAGCTGGTGTTGATGCCGATCTTGAAGGTCGACGGCGTGGTGGTTTTCAGGTGCAGCTTCAGCGTGCCGCCGGCATAGGCGGCCATGTTGCGATAGTCGGTCTGGATGCCCAGGCCATACCAGGCACCGGCGTTGGCGCGGTAGGCCATCACGTTGCTGCCTTCGAACGGCGCCTGTGCAATCGGGGTGAGGTTGTTCCACAGATACAGCTCGGCATCCTGGCCGAAGTTGAGTCGCCCGCTGGTATCGGCCTGCTCGGTGAACACGCCAAAGCGCCCTGCGGGCGCTGCGTGTTGCGCGCCAACGTACAGCTGCGAACCGGGGTTTTGATACAGGCGGATGTAATCGATCTCCATCCTGCCCGGCAACGGCGCGGTCACCGCCGCGGGTGAGGTGATACCGGTATAGGTGCCGCCCACGGCGAGATTGAGCAGCAGATACTGCTGCTGATGGAATTCGTGCAGCGAGGCGCCTTCGATATTGGAGATCGCAAACTCGAAGTATTGCTGGCCGTCGATCGACACGCGGATGAACTGCGGGTCCCAGGTCATGCGGTACACATGGAAGTCGGCATGCAGATCCACCGGGCTGGTATAGCTGGTGTCGTAGTCGGCCTGCTGGCCGTTGTAGTCCCAGTGCACCGCGGCGCCGATACGGCGATTGGCGGTGCCATTGGCGATCGCCGCGGCCATGCCGGCTTCCATCAGGTCGATCTCGCCGCGACCTGGCCACACGCCGATGGTGCCCAGCATCCAGTACGCCGGCCACAGCCCATTGCCCACCACCGGCGTCTTGATGCGCGCTTCCAGCGTGCCGTACTTGAAATGCATGCGGCCTTCGGTCTTGAGACGCGCCGAGGTAAACGGCATGCCCTGGAACGCTTCGCGCCGTGCTTCGATCACCAGCCGGCCGTTATCGATGCGCGCGTTTTCGGCGCGGCTGGTGTAGTACTGCATCTCGCCGTTGCCCCAGCCGCACAGGCCGATCTGGCAGCCGTTGCCGACGTCATAGGTCCACTTGTTGCCATCGATGCCGGGGCCATTGAAGTTGTCTTCCCAGACCAGGGTTTGCGCGTGCGCGCCTGGTGGCATCGCCACTGCGCATAGCAGGGCGAACTGCACCGAGACACTGCGTAGCGTGTTCATTGTGTGCTTCTCCAAAAAGTGGACCAACGTCCATGGAGACGTGACGCTGCGCAGCAGCAACTTCAGTGTCAAAGCAAATGTCGGCCCTGTTTCAAATCCGTGGTGTTCATTCCGGAATAAGCAATCAATGGCATGACGCCGGTCGCAAATGACGCGGCCTGCATGTTGCGCGGCAGCAGCCGGTGGCGTGCTGCTGCGGTGCGCGGTTCAAAACGCAAGCGCATCGGTTGCGCATGGATGGGAGCGGCGACACAGGCTGCCCACGCGCGCTGGGTTGTGGCCGTGTCAGCGGCAATTACCGCTAAAAATCACCATTGCTGCGCGCAGCGATGCGCACAGGGCTGCCAGCGTCAACCCGCATCCCCACGCAGGCGGTGCTCACTGCGCCGCATGCACCGTCCACGCTACCAGCCGGATCACCAACGGTCGCACCACCAGCACGCAACAGAACGCGGTCGGCATCGCAATGCGATAGGCATCCAGTACGCGCCAGAGATATCCCGGCGCCAGGCCGGTGTTGGCGCCGGTGATGACCAGGCACATCAGCAACGCCATGATCGCAGCCATGTAGAACGCGAACACGAACGGGGTGGCGCGCGTGCCGAGTTTCCAGCGCGAACGTGCCAAGGCGGAGGAGGGTGGTGACGACATGGGGAGGTCTCGAGGCTGCCGCGAAACAGCGACATGGCCGGCACTGTAGTCACGCCTGCGCCGGCCCGGTAGATCGCGTAGCCTTGCGGCTTACGTAAGTAAATCTTACGAATCGCTCGGGAATATGTGCTCAATAAATGAATATTATTCAGTCGATTCGCAGCTTTGTCAGTACCGTCGATGCCGGCAGCATTGCCGGCGGGGCCAAGTCGCTGGGGGTCAGTCCGGCCGCGGTGAGCCAGAACATCGCGCGCCTGGAGCAGCATCTGGGCGTGCGCCTGCTGCACCGGACCACCCGCAGTCTGGCGCTGACCGAGCGCGGCGCGCTGTACTTCGAACACGTGCGACAACTGGAGCGCGACCTGGAACGCGCGCGGCAATTGGTGGCCGGCCCGCAGCAGGCGCCTGCCGGGCGCTTGCGCGTGGCCAGCACCGCCGCGTTCGCCCGGCATGTGCTCGCACCGATGCTGCCTGCGCTGCGCCAGCGGTATCCGCAACTGGACATCGAATTGTTGTGCACCGACCGGGTGGTGCAGCACGCGCAGGAAAGCGTGGATGTCAGCCTGCGCATCGAAGCGCAGCTGGAAGATGGGCTGGTGGCGCGCTGTATCGCGCAGGTGCCGTTCGTGGTGTGCGCTGCGCCAGACTATCTGGCCCGTTGCGGTACCCCGCAGAGCCCGGATGAATTGAAATATCACGATTGCCTGTTGCTGCGCTATCCGGTGGACGGCCGTTTCCTGCGCTGGAACTTCGTGCGCGACGGGGTGCGCTTCCAGCCGCAACTCGGCCAGGCGATGGTCAGCGACGACGTCGACGCACTTGCCAGCATGGCGGCCGCCGGTGGCGGCATCGCGCGGCTGGCAGCGTTCGTCGTACAGCCCTATCTGCAACGCGGCGCGTTGCAATCGTTATTCGCGGCCGATGCGCACGACACCGCCCGGGCCGCGCCGGAACCGCTGCGGCTCTACCTGTGCGTTTCCGACCGCCGCGACTTTACCCCGAAGGTGCGCGCCTTCATGGACCACGTACTCGAACGCCTGCCCGCGCAGTGGCGCAGCGTCGAGACAACGCCATTGTCTGTTTGACCATTGATGCGTCTGCGGGCGCGCACCACTGCCGCAGGCGGCCACTCACTGCAGTTCGAGCATCACGATCGAGTGCGCCGGCAACGCCACCTGCAAGGCCTTGCCCTGCACGCGCGCGCCCTTGAATACCTCCGGTGCCACCGCATGTGGCTGCGCGTAGGTGTTGTGCGTGGTGATCGCCGGTGCGGTCAGGATCTGTCCCTGCACCGTGCGTAGCGGCAGCCCTTCCACCTGCACGCTGACGGTTGCCGGCACGATCGCGTCCAGATTGGTCAGCGCGACATACACGTGGCCGTCTTTGGCCCTGACCGCCTGCCGGCACATGCGTAGCGTCATGCCGGTACTCCGGGGTCTGCAAGTGCAGCGGCAGGTGGGTGGCGTCCTGATAGGGCTTGTACAGCGCGAACACGTGATAGGTCGGCGGCAGCACCATCTTGTCGCCATCGGTCAGGATCATCGCCTGCAGCACGTTGACCATCTGCGCGATGTTGGCCATGCGCACGCGCTCGGCATGGTTGCTGAAAATAGCGATATTTCACGATGCGACCAGCGCATCGCGCAGGCTGTTTTGAAGCTGCAGAAAGCCCGGGTTTGCGCCAGGCAGGCCGGCGCACCAGGTGCCCCATTCGTCCACCACCAGCGCGACTTTCTTGCTGGGGTCGTACTTGTCCATGATGGCGCTGTGCTTGCTGATCAGCTCGTCCATCACCAGCGTGCGCGACAGCGTATCGATCCAGGCGGCTTCATCGAAGTTGGTGGACGAGGCGCGTGGCGGCCAGCCACCGGGCACGGTGTAGTAGTGCAGGCTCAGGCCGTCCATCAGCGTACCGGCCTCGCGCATCATCACCTCGGTCAAGTGGTGATCGTCGTTGTTGGGACCGGGCGCGATTTTCAGGATGTTCTGGTTGGCCGGCGCCTTGTCGAATGTCTGGAACGCCGATACACATCGGCGGCGTAATCGGGCTGGTACTCCTGTGCCGGTCGGCTGTCGGGTGGGCGTCGTTGCCAGGGAAAAAGCGTGGGCTAGCGTAGTGCGCGCAGCAGCGGTTTGTATTGCTGCAGCGCGACCAACGCAGACGAGCGCGGCAGCGCCTCGCCGACGCGGCAGCCGCTTCGCAGGCCAGGATGTGCGCAACGGCATGGTCGGTGGCCACGTCAGGCGGCTATGCTCGCGGGCTTCCCTCATCGGCAGGACGATCCATGCAGCGCGTATTCGGGCAGTTGCCAGACGGTGTCGAGATTCACGCGCTTACGCTGCGCAGCGAGGCCGGTCTCGAGGCGGAAGTGCTCACCTACGGCGGCATCCTGCACGCGCTGCGCTTGACCACGGCGCAAGGCGTGGTGCCAGTGCTGCTGGCGTTGCCGGACCTGGATGCATACGCCGCCGATGGCGACAGTCTCAACATCCTGGTGGGCCGCTTCGGCAACCGCATCGCCGGTGCGCGCTACACGCTGGATGGTGTCACTCACGTGCTGGCGGCCAATGAAGGGCGCAACCAGTTGCACGGTGGTCTGCGCGGCTTCGGGCGACGCGTGTGGAGCGTGCTGGAGCAGGCGCCGGATCAGGTGCTGCTGGGCTACGACTCGCCGGATGGTGAAGAAGGCTACCCCGGCAATCTGCAGGTGCGTGCGCGCCTGCAACTCCAGGGGCTGAGCCTGCAGCTGGAGTTGGAGGCGAAGTGCGACGCCGCGACTGTGTTGAACCTCACCCATCACCCGTACTTCAATCTCTCCGGCGACCCGCATCACTGCGCCGCCGCGCAGGTGCTGCGCGTGCCGGCCGATCGCTATTTGCCGGTGGATGCCGAATCGATTCCGACCGGCGAGATCGCCCCGGTCGCCGGCACGCCATTCGATTTCCGCCAGCCTGCCGCGCTCGCCGACAACACCGACCCGGCGCATCCGCAGGTGGTGCTCGGCAAGGGCTACGACCAGTGTCTGGTGCTGGCCGCCGACGCGGATTGCATTGCCGAGCTGTATTCGCCGCACAGTGGCGTGGCGCTGCGCATCGGCAGCGACGCACCGGCGGTGCAGCTGTACGAAGGCCAGCATCTGGACGCCCACCATCCCGGCCTGGGCCGCGGCGTGTGCCTGGAACCGCAGGACTACCCGGACGCGCCCAATCACGCCAACTTTCCGTCGACCATCCTGCGGCCCGGCGAGATCTACCGCCGCCGCATCAGCTATCGCTTCGCCAGCGTGGGCCCGGATCAGCCGTGGGAAGCGGTGCAAGCGGCGCTGGATGCCTGAGTGTCGTTGCAGGCATGGCGCCGGCTGCGGCCATGCAGTGAGGGCGCGCAGCGCTGTGTTGATGGCGATGCAAACTTCGCGATTTCGCGCATCAGCGGGTTGCGCGCTGGCGCCGGCGGTAGGTGCGGGCTAGCAAGGGGCCTTGCCGTAGCAACGCGCGATGCCGCGGCGCGATGTTGCGACCGTGGCTGATAGGCCGAGCAGAATCTGCTGTGTCCGCATCGCTTGCTGACACCGCGCTCAGCGTGGCCCCAGCACCAGTTCGATCACGAACTTGCTGCCGAAGAACGACAGCACCAGCAGCGCCATCGCGGTCAACGTCCAGTGCACCGCCTTGCTGCCGCGCCAACCGTTGCGCCAGCGGCCGATCAACAGCGCGCCGAACACGACCCACGACAGGATGCTGAGCACGGTCTTGTGCAACAGGCGCTGTGCCAGAAAGTCCTGCACGAACAGCAGGCCGGTCAGCAGGGTCAGGCTCAACAGCACAAAGCCCACCGTGATCGTGCGGAACAGCAGCGTTTCCAGCTCGGTCAACGGCGGTAGTGCGCGCAACCAGGTATGGAAATCGCGCCGACGCAGTGCGCGCTCCTGCAGCCACAGCATGATCGCCAGTAGCGCGGCGATACCCAACGTGGCATAGGCCAGCAGTGCCATCCACGCGTGCAGTTCCAGGCGCCAGCCCAGATCCGAGCTCGGCTCGTGGCCGTAAGCGTGATAGCTGGCCAGCAGGATCGCCGAGAGCGGGAACACCACCACACCCACCGCCGCCATCCGCCCGCGGCCACCGAACACCGCCGTCAGTGCGGCCATGCCCAGCCCGCACAGCGACAGCGCCGCGAAGAAATGCATGTCCGGGCCGCCGGCGGTCCGCAAGGCCACCAGCACGTGGTAACCGGCATGCAAGGCTACGGCTGCCAGCGCAGGTGCCAACCAGCGTGCTGGCGCCTGGTTGCCATCGCGCAGCACCGCCCGGGTGAGCAGCGCGGTGGCCAATAGATACAAGGCGAACGCGATGAGAACGATTGTCATCGTAGAAGTTTCGCATGGTGGGGCGGGGATTTGGGATTCGGGAATCGGGAATCGGGAATCGGGAATCGGGAATCGGGAATCGGGAAAGCAGGGGCTCGGGCTACAGGGCTCGGGGTGGGCAGGCAGTGCGCGGGCAGGCAGTGCACCTGGGCATGCCTGCGAGCAGGGCAGGGCTGGACATCCCTGCCGGCTTGGGTGTGATGCCTCCTGGCTGTTGCAGCGCTGCTGTCCTGGATGATCGCGCGTGGTGCCGCGCGCCGGTTCAGCTCCCCCTGGGCCGGTTCGCCTCTCAGGCGCTAGACGGGTCGGGGTCGGGGCGTTGGCCGGTGCCGCTATAATCGGCACCCGTTTCCCCTCACGCGGTCCTTTGCGCATGTTCGAGTCCCTTACCCAACGTCTCTCCGGCACCATGGAGCGCCTGCGCGGCCGCGGCCGCCTGACCGAGGAAAACATCCGCGAAGCCACCCGTGAAGTGCGTATCGCGCTGCTCGAAGCCGACGTCGCGTTGCCGGTGGTGCAGGCGCTGATCGAACGCATCAAGGTGCGCGCGGTGGGCCAGGAAGTGCTCAAGTCGCTGACGCCGGGCCAGGCGCTGATCAAGATCGTGCGCGACGAGCTCACCGCCGTGATGGGCGCGGCCGCCACCGACCTCAATCTCAACGTGCCGGCGCCGGCGATCATCCTGATGGCCGGCCTGCAGGGCGCGGGCAAGACCACCACGGTTGGCAAGCTTGCCAAGCACCTGAAGGAAAAGCGCAAGAAAAAGGTCATGGTGGTCTCGGCCGACGTCTACCGCCCGGCCGCGATCGAGCAGCTCAAGACCCTGGCCGAACAGGTCGGCGTGCTGTTCTTCCCCTCCGACGCCTCGCAGAAGCCGGTCGACATCGTGCGCGCGGCCATCAGCGATGCGCGCAAGTCGTTCGCCGACGTGCTGCTGGTCGACACCGCCGGTCGCCTGGCGATCGATGCGGCGATGATGGACGAGATCAAGGCGCTGCACGCCGCGGTCAATCCCACCGAAACCCTGTTCGTGGTCGATGCGATGACCGGCCAGGACGCGGCCAACACGGCCAAGGCGTTCGGCGAGGCGCTGCCGCTGACCGGTGTGGTGCTGACCAAGACCGACGGCGACGCCCGCGGCGGTGCCGCGCTGAGCGTGCGCTACATCACCGGCAAGCCGATCAAGTTCGTCGGTACCGGCGAAAAGACCGACGGCCTGGATGTATTCCATCCCGATCGCGTCGCCAGCCGCATCCTGGACATGGGTGATGTGCTGTCGCTGGTGGAGCAGGTCGAGCACAGCGTCGACCAGGAAAAGGCCGCCAAGCTGGCCGCCAAAGTCGCCAAGGGCAAGAAGTTCGACCTCAACGACATGAAAGAGCAGCTCGAGCAGATGCAGAACATGGGCGGCATCCATGGGCTGATGGACAAGCTGCCGGGCATGGGGCAGATCCCGGACAACGTCAAGCAGCAGGTCACCGGCAAGGAAGTGCCGCGCATGATCGCGATCATCAATTCGATGACCAAGAAAGAGCGCCGCAACCCGGCTTTGCTCAACGGCTCGCGCCGCGCCCGCATCGCCCGCGGTTCGGGCATGCTGCCGGCCGACGTCAACAAGCTGATGAAGCAGTACCAGCAGATGGAAAAGATGATGGGCAAGCTGGCCGGCGGCGGCATGAAGGGCCTGATGCGCAACATGAAGGGCATGATGGGCGCCATGGGCGGCCGCGGCGGCATGCCGTTCCGCTGAGCAACCTGCGAACCACCTGCGCAGGCCGCGCACGCCGTGAGGGCATCGGCAGGCGCGCACTGCGTGCATCTGGCGCAGGCCTTTCGTGCTGGCGTGGCAGGTCACATCGGGGTGGGCGCTCGCACCGGCAGGCTTTGTAGTCTGGCTGTGCATCGCACTGGTCGCTGCAGGCATCGATCGCCTGTTTACCTCGCCTCCGGTGGAGGTGCCGGCGGCACCGCCCGCCGCTTAAAACACCAAGGACAGCACCGGTTCGGCGCATGAGCTTCCTCGCCTGCCGAAGCTCGAGGCAGCAGCAAGGCGGGGCATCGAGAACCGCGCCCGCGCCACGTCGGTGCGGCAGTGGCGGCGCCACATCGCCGACGTGGTGCCTTACGAAGAAGAGCGCTATCCGCGGCAGGGCATCTGCACCACGGTCGAGTTGTTCCTGCGCGCCGGCGACCAGCTTGTGTTGGCGTTTCATCCCGACGCGCATGGCAGTACGCCATGCACACGCATGGCGCTGCGATCTGTGGCCGCCAGGCGCCACGCAATCGCAGTGGCTGGAGGTGCCCGCAAGGGGTGAGGCGGACGTGCCGGTGATGCATGCCGGGGTGTATTCGATCGGCATCGGCCAGGCCGACGGGCACTGCCCGGGTGTGATCGGGGTGTGGCTGCGCGTGCCCGAGCCGGACCGTCTGGCGTTGTCGCTGAAGCCGGCGTTCGGGTCGAGCCTGCGCTACGCACGTCGCGATGAAGGTGCGGCGGTCGTGCATATCGAAAACGAAGCGCATGTGGCGTCGCACGCATGTCTCGACAGCTCGCCTGTGCACGCCACGCCGGCTGTTGTTCGCCAGTGCCGACGATGTCTGGGACGTGTCCGCATGCGCCGACCCCGCAACGACGTGGCGCGCGGAAAATACCCATCTGCATCGCTACTTTCTGCATCTGAGCCAGGGCGATGTACTGACGCTGGAGCTGGCCTGGGCCAGCACGCACTTCGACTGCCCGTTGCCATTGGCCGACCAGTGCATCGGTCGCACGCAAGGTGCGTTTGTTCAAGCTGGTACGCGGGCCGGATCTGGCGCATGTGTGGGCGAGCGCAGCGCCGGCCGATTGCACCCAGCTCACCTGTCCCGCCGATGGCGATTACTGCCTGGAGTTACGGCTGTTCGGGCCACCGGCGTGGCGCACGCAGCCCGTCTCGTCGTTTGTCGATTTGCGCCTGTGGGGCGCTTACCTGCAGCGTCCGCAGAGCTTGCGTGCGTTCGCGTTGCAGGATGTCTGGGTCGAAGACTGGTACCAGCAAGTGATGCCGGTGCACTGAGAGAGTGGCGAACGAACCACTGTGCTCCACGCCACATGGGCGCGGCCGGAGTTCGGTGCGGCCTGTAGCAGCGGTATCCACCGGCAACTTCATGTTCACCTGATCCCGGTTGCCACGTGTTGATGGCCACTCCAAACGCAACGTGCGGCATGCAGTGCATACGCGACTGACCGTGTCGCGCGTGCCGGCATCGGCATCCGTCCATCGCGGTTACCATGCGTTGTTTCATGGCCGCTGAGGTGGTGGATGACCGGATTCTCCAACGTCGATGCCTTCCAGCGACGCTTCGGCCTGCGTCTGCCGATCCTGCTCAGCCCCATGGCCGGCGCCTGCCCGGTGCCGCTGTCGGCGGCGGTCGCCAATGCCGGTGGCATGGGCGCGATGGGTGCGGTGCTGTCGCAGCCGCAGGACATCGTGACGTGGGTGGCCGCATTGCGTGAGGCAAGTGCCGGGCCCGCGCAAATCAATCTGTGGATTCCCGATCCGGCGCCTGTGCGCGATGCCGCTGCCGAAGCGCGCCTGCGGGTGTTTCTTGCGCAGTGGGGGCCGCCAGTGCCGGAAGCGGCAGGCGATGCCACACCAGCCGATTTCGACGCGCAATTCGCTGCCTTGCTGGACGCGCGCCCGGCGGTGGCCTCATCGATCATGGGCGTGTTCCGGCCCGATCAGGTTGCGCGCCTCAAGCATGCGGGCATCGCCTGGTTCGCCTGCGCCACCACCCTGGATGAAGCGCTTGCGGCGCAGGCAGCTGGTGCCGATGCAGTGGTCGCGCAAGGTGCCGAAGCCGGCGGCCATCGCGGCGCGTTCGATGCCGGCCGCGCGGCGCAGCAGATGACCGGGTTGTTCGCGCTGTTGCCGCGCCTGGTCGATCGTCTTGATGTCCCGGTCATCGCTGCCGGCGGCATCGCCGACGCGCGCGGCATTGCGGCAGCGCTGACCTTGGGCGCAAGCGCGGTGCAGATCGGCACCGGGTTGCTGCGCACGCCCGAAGCGGCGCTCCCAAGCGCCTGGGCCGATGCGCTGGCCGCCGCCGAGCCGGAGCACACCCAGCCAACCCGTGCGTTTTCCGGTCGGCTGGGGCGTGCGCTGGCCACGTCCTACGTGCATGCGGCAAGCGCTGCAGATGCGCCGCCGCCCGCGGCTTATCCGGTGCAACGCGGGCTCACCGCACCGATGCGCCAGGCGGCAGCGCGCGACAACCGTCTGGCGGCGATGCAGGCCTGGGCCGGCCAGTCCGCCTGGATGGCGCCGGCGCAACCGGCCGCGCACGTCATAACGCAGTGGTGGAATCAAGCGCAGGCACTGCTGTGTCGCTGATCTTCTGCAATGGCGCGCCGGCAAGCGCGCAACAGCTCGGCGCTGCTGCGCTGATCAACTACGGCCACTTCACCACGCTGCAGGTGCGCAACGGCGCAGCGCTGGGGCTGGACCTGCATCTGCAGCGCCTGCAGGAAGGCAGTCGCGCGCTGTTCGGCCAGGAACTGGACGCGGACCAGCTACGCGCGCAGTTGCGTGCTGCGCTGGCTGCATCGGCCATGGCCGATGCCAGCCTGCGGGTCACCGTGTTCGCGCCCGATTTCGATTTCCGAAACCCCTTGCGCGAGGTCGCACTGGCCGTACTGGTCGCCATTTCGCCGCCGGCCAACATGCCCGAGACCGGGCTGCGCGTGCAGGTGACCGATTACGTGCGCGAGCGGCCGGAACTCAAGCATGTGGGCACGTTTCCGCTGCTGCATCTGCGCCGGCAGGCCATGCAGGCCGACCACGACGATGTGGTGTTGCAGGACCGGCAGGGCAGGGTACTGGAGGGGGCGTTCTGGAATCTGGGGTTATGGGAGCGCGGCGGGGTGGTCTGGCCGCAGGGGCCGGCGCTGCGGGGAACCCGGCAGCAGTTGCTGCAGTCAGGCCTGAACACGCTGGGCGTTGCCCAGGTCAGTCGGCCGGTGGAGTTGACCGAGCTGGACCGGTTCGAGGGGGCATTCGCCTGCAATGCGCGTGGTCAGCAGGCCATCGTGGCGCTGGGGCCGGCCCGCTGGGGCGCGCATGCCGCGCAGCTGCCGCTGCTGGAGCGGGCCCTGCAAACCCATGCCTGGCAAGCGATTTGAGCATTCTGGCGCTGCCGCGCCGGCTGACTTGGCTTCGCCGCCGCAGCCCGCTATAATCGCCGGCTTACCGCGCCACTCTGGCGACTGGGCAACTCAGGAAAACGACACCATGGTCAAGATTCGACTGACCCGCGGCGGCGCCAAGAAGCGTCCGTTCTACCACATCATCGTGACCGACGTGCGCAGCGCGCGCGACGGCCGCAACATCGAGCGTCTGGGTTACTACAACCCGGTTGCCCAGGGCGCAGAGCCGCGCATCGTGCTGGACACCGCACGCGTCGACCATTGGGTCGGCAACGGTGCGCAGCTGACCGACAAGGTGCGCAACCTGTATCGCGAAGCCAAGTCCCAGGCCGTCGCGGCCTGATCTTGAGGGCCGGGTGTCGCCACCTGGCCCAGAGTCGACGCAGATGAAGCAGACCGAGCGCCGCATCCTGTTAGGCAGGGTTGTCGGCGCTTTTGGTGTCAAGGGCGAGCTCAAGCTCGAATCCTGGACCGAGCCGCGCAGCGCAATCTTCCGGTATCAACCGTGGATCGTGCGCTCGCCATCGGGGCAGGAAACCGTGCTGAGCGGCGTACGTGGGCGCGACCAGGGCAAGAACCTGATTGCGGTGTTCCCGGACGTGACCGACCGCGATACGGTCGAGGCCATGCACGGGACCGAGATTTATGTCGCCCGGAGCGCGTTGCCGCCGCCCAAGCCCGACGAATACTACTGGGTGGATCTGGAAGAATTGCAGGTGGAAACCGTCGGGGGCGTCAAGCTCGGCACGGTGTCGCATCTGTTTTCTACCGGTTCCAACGATGTGGTCGTGGTGCGCGGCGATCGCGAGCGGATGATCCCGTTCGTGTTTCCGGAGTTCGTCAAATCGGTGGACTTCGAGGCCAATATGATCGTGGTCGACTGGGACCCGGATTTCTGATCAAGGCGGTGCTTCGGCTTCGCTCTTGCTCTACACCATTCCCCACTCCCGATTCCCGATTCTCCAGTGCGCATCGACGTCATCAGCCTGTTCCCGGAGTTCATCGCGCAATGCGCGGCGTTCGGTGTGGTCGGGCGCTCGCAGGAGCGCGGCCTGCTGGAATTGCAGGGCTGGAATCCGCGCGAGCATGCGCAGGGCAACTATCGCCGCGTGGACGACCGTCCATTCGGTGGCGGGCCCGGCATGGTGATGCTGATCGAGCCGCTGCGGGCCTGTCTGGACGCGGTGCAAGCCGCCGATCCGCGGCCGGCACCGGTGATCTACCTCAGCCCGCAGGGGCGCCCGCTCACCCAGGTGCTTGCCCGCGAGCTGGCACAGCTGCCGCGCATGGTGTTGTTGTGCGGCCGCTATGAAGGTGTGGACGAGCGCTTCCTGGCCCAGGCGGTGGATATGGAAATCTCCATCGGCGACTACGTGTTGTCCGGCGGCGAGTTGGGCGCAGCGGTGGTGGTGGATGTGGTGACGCGGTTGCAGGACGGCGTGTTGAACGACGCCGAATCTGCCGCCCAGGACAGTTTCGAAGGTCCGCAAGGGCTGCTCGATTGCCCGCATTACAGCCACCCGGCCACCCACGCATGGGGCGATGTGCCGGATGTGCTGCGTTCGGGCAACCACGCCGCCATTGCGCGCTGGCGCCGGCAGCAGTCGCTGGGCCGGACCTGGCTACGTCGTCCGGATCTGCTCGACGAAGCCGGGTTGGAGAAGCACGATCGCCGTCTGCTGGACGAGTTTCGCCGCGAACGCGCCCCAGGCGACGATAAACCCGGTGACGAGAAATAAGGGCTCACCCCTAGCTCTAGCAAGATGAGTTGGGGTACAATGTGCGGCTTGCTGGCCAGCCTTGCGTCTGGCCCTCTTACGAACCTCGAGCAATCGCCGTGCGGCGACTGCCGGTCCAATATCACCAGACACGCGGTGCCCATCATGAGCAAACTCAACAAGACCATCCTGGCTGACTTCGAAGCCGCCCAGATTCAGCGCCAGCTGCCGGAATTCAACCAGGGCGACACCGTCGTGGTGAACGTCAAGGTGAAGGAAGGCAACCGCGAGCGCGTACAGGCCTATGAGGGCGTCGTGATCGGTACCAAGAATGCCGGCCTGAACTCCGCATTCACCGTGCGCAAGATCTCGCACGGCTTCGGCGTCGAGCGCGTGTTCCAGACCCACAGCGCCATCATCGACTCGGTCGAAGTGAAGCGCCGCGGTAAGGTCCGCGCCGGTAAGCTGTACTACCTGCGTGGCCTGGAAGGCAAGGCTGCCCGCATCAAGGAAGATCTGGCCGCCGCTGCACAGGCCAAGGCCGCTCGCCAGGCTGCTGCCAAGGCCGAGTAAGCCACGCTGCTGGCAGGTCTGATCGATCTGCCACTGCCAGACGGCCGCCCTTGGGCGGTCGTTTGCGTTTGTGGAACGGGAATAGCGGCGGCGCTCGAAATCGGCATGTGCCACTCCCGCACTGCGGTTCTGGGCGCGATGCCCGTAACCACCTGACAACCGCGCGCCTTGTTTTGTTAGCCGTCTTACGTAGCAGCTTGAGTCCGATTGATGCAGCGCATCTGCATCGATCTCGTAGCTTGACTGCGGCCGGCATGCACGAATCAGCGTGCACGAATCAGCGCGAGCGTGTCCGGGTTGGCTCGGTGATCGGCTCGGCAATGGGGGCGGGATCGGCGACCGGCGATGCAGGATGTGCGGGTACCTCGGCTGCCGCCGCCAGTGCGGAAGGGTGGTTCGGTGTGGTCAGCATGCGCGCCTTGCGCCAGCCGCCCCAGCGGTAATACGCCAGCGACAGCAGCATCGAGCAGGTGGAACTGATCGGAAAGCTCCACCACACTGCGTCTGCGCCCATATGCGGCAGCAGGATGTTTGCGAGAGGCACGCGCACGCCCCAGAGCGAAAACGCCAGAATCAACAGCGGCGGGATCACGGCACCGGTGGAGCGCACCACGCCAGACACCACAAAGCTGACGCCGAACAACAGGAACGACCAGATCGCGATGTGGTTGAGATGCCGCGCGATTTCCAGGGTGGCGCTGCCTTCGGGCAGGAACAGGGCCAGGGTCCAGCGATCGAACAGGATCAACAGCACGATCAGCAGGCCGGTCATCAGGAAGTTGGCGGCGATGCCGGTGCGGGCAACGGCATCCACGCGCGACCACAGGCCGGCACCCACGTTCTGGGCAGCCATGGTCGAACAGGCAGCACCAACCGCCATTGCCGGCATCTGTACGTAGTTCCACAGCTGCAGCCCGGCACCAAACGCGGCGGCGGTGTCGGTGCCGAAGCCATTGACCAGCGACAGCATCGCGATCATCGCCAGCGAGATCATCACCATCTGCAAGCCCATCGGCACGCCCTTGACGACGAGCGCGCGCAGGATGGCGGCATCGATGCGGAACAGATGCAGGTCGCGTCGCCCCAGCCACAGCACATGTTTTTTGTGCCGCAGATAGATCAGCAGGCCGGCCAGTGCAACCACCTGTGCAATCAGCGTGGCCCAGGCCGCACCGGCAATGCCCAGCGCCGGGAACGGGCCGATGCCGAACAGCAGCAGCGGGTTGAACACGATATCCAGCAGCACCGACAGCAGTAGAAAACGGAACGGCGTGCGCGCATCGCCGGTACCGCGCAGCGCTGCCGATAGAAAGGCGAACAGGTACAGCGTCGGCATCGCCAGGAAGATCACGCGCAAATAGTCTTCGGCCAGCGTCTGCGAGGCAGCGGGCGTGCCCATTGCGGTGAGCAGATGCGGTGCCAGGAACCAGCCCAGCACGGCAATCAGCGCCGACAGCCCGCCGAAGAAGCTTGCGCTGGTGCCCATCACCTTGCGTGCCTGGGCAATATCGCGCGCGCCCATGGCCTGGCCGATCAGGATGGTGGAAGCCATGCCGATGCCGAACACCGAGCCGATCAGGAAGAACATGATGCTGTTGGCGTTGGCCGCAGCGGTCAGCGCTTCTTCGCCGAGATAGCGGCCGATCCAGATTGCGTTGACCGAGCCGTTGAGCGACTGGGCGATGTTGCCGGCCATGATCGGCAGTGCGAACAACAGCAGGTTCTTGCCGATCGGGCCTTCGGTCAGGACAGCGGATTTGGGCATCGCAGTCGTATCGTCGCGCAGAAGGTGCGCACACTAGCATTGCGCGGGTGAGCCCGGATGCAAGCTGCATGCGGCTGCGATGCGAGAGGACCGGCGTCAGGATCGGCTCGCCTGGATGTTGTGGCTGAAGCTGGGCAGCGCAGTGTTGCCGCGCCTTTCCCGGCGACGCGCCTGGTTCTGGCCGCTTGAGTTCCGCAGCCACTGCCCAAATATCGGGCTTGGCGCAAACCATCGTCGCCGACCACGCCGGCAGCCACGCCGGCGTTCCCGAGATCGCAGTGTTTGCGCGCATCCACGATGTGGGCGCGAGCCAACGCACCACACGAGACCGCAAGACGCATGAATCTTGAGCTGGAACAAGCGGCAACGGTCAGGCTGGATGTCTGGCTGTGGGCAGCACGCTTTTTCAAAACGCGCAGCCTGGCCAAGACGGCGGTGGACAACGGCAAGGTGGATGTCGCTGGGCAGCGGCCCAAGCCCTCGCGCACGCTGCGCAGTGGCGAGCACCTACGCATCGACCGTGGCGGCGAAATTTTTGAGGTCACCGTCGCTGCATTGAGCGATGTGCGCGGCCCGGCACCGGTCGCCCAGGCGCTGTACGCAGAAAGCGATGCCTCGCGTGAGGCGCGTGCGCAATGGCGGCTGCAGCGCGCCGCCGAACGCACCGGCTATCGGGCGCCGGAAGGAAAACCGGACAAGCGTGCGCGCCGGCTGATCAATGCGCTGGGCGATATCGACGCGTTGTAAGGCATTGCCGCGGAAGGGCGCTGTGCAGCAATCTTGTAAACGCAAACGCCCCGGTGACCCGGGGCGTTTGCGTTGCGGTGCTCGCTCACATGGGTGGCGGCGGATGCACGTGGGTGAAGGCGCTTACGCCAAGTCGAACCGATCCAGCTGCATCACCTTGGTCCAGGCGGCGACGAAGTCGTGCACGAACTTCTCTTGTGCATCGCTGCTGGCATAGACCTCGGCAACAGCACGCAGGATGGAGTTGGAGCCGAACACCAGATCCACGCGCGTGCCGGTCCAGCGCAGTTCGCCGCTGCTGCGGTCGCGGCCTTCGTAGGTCTCCTTCGCCTCCGACGTGGCCTTCCATTCGGTGCGCATGTCGAGCAGGTTGGCGAAGAAATCGTTGCTCAGCACGCCGGGCCGGGTGGTGAACACGCCATGCTGGGTGCCGCCGACATTGGCGCCCAGCACGCGCAGGCCGCCGACCAGGACGGTGAGTTCGGGCGCGGTCAACGTCAGCAACTGGGCCTTGTCGATCAACAGCGCTTCGGCAGGCACGGCATAGCTGCGCTTGGCGAAATTGCGGAAACCATCGGCTACCGGTTCCAGCACGGCGAACGATTCGACATCGGTCTGTTCCTGCGAGGCATCGGTGCGGCCCGGCGCGAACGGCACGGTGACGCTGTGGCCGGCGGCCTGCGCGGCCTGTTCCACCGCGGCGTTACCGGCCAGCACGATCAGGTCGGCCAGCGAAATCTTCTTGCCACCCGACTGCGCGGCGTTGAAATCGGCCTGGATGCGCTCCAGCGTGGCGAGCACCTTGGCCAGCTGCTCGGGCTGGTTGGCCTGCCAGTCTTTTTGCGGTGCCAAGCGGATGCGTGCACCGTTGGCGCCGCCGCGCTTGTCAGAGCCGCGGAAGGTGGATGCCGAGGCCCACGCGGTGGACACCAGCTGCGCCACGCTCAAGCCCGAGGCCAAGATGGTCTGCTTCAGTGCGGCCGCGTCCTGCGCATCGACCAGTGCATGGTCCACCGCCGGTACCGGGTCCTGCCACAGCAGTTCTTCGCTTGGTACCTCGGTGCCCAGGTAGCGCGAGCGCGGGCCCATGTCGCGGTGGGTGAGCTTGAACCAGGCGCGGGCGAAGGCATCGGCGAACTGCTCGGGGTGTTGGTGGAAGCGACGCGAAATGGCTTCGTACGCCGGGTCGAAGCGCAGCGCCAGATCGGTGGTCAGCATGGTCGGGCGATGCTTCTTCGACGCATCGTGCGCATCGGGAATGATGGCGTCGGCATTCTTGGCCACCCACTGGTGCGCGCCGGCCGGGCTCTTGCTCAGCTCCCACTCGAAGCCGAACAGATGGTCGAAGTAGTCGTTGCTCCACTGCGCCGGCGTGGTGGTCCAGGTGACTTCCAGGCCGCTGGTGATGGTGTCGGCGCCCTTGCCGCTACCGTAGCGGTTGTGCCAGCCAAAGCCCTGGCTTTCCAGCTCGCCGGCTTCCGGTTCGGCGCCGACGTTGTCGGCCGGGCCGGCACCGTGGGTCTTGCCGAAGGTGTGGCCACCGGCGATCAGCGCCACGGTCTCTTCATCGTTCATGGCCATACGCGCGAAGGTGTCGCGGATATCGCGCGCGGAGGCGATCGGGTCGGGATTGCCGTCCGGGCCTTCCGGATTGACGTAGATCAGGCCCATTTGCACGGCCGCCAGCGGGTTTTCCAGGTCGCGGGTATGCGGCACCTGGCTGTCGTCGTCCTTCACCAGCACGCCGTGCGCTTCGTCCACGCCAGGCGAGCCGCGCGAATAGCGGTCGTCGCCCCCCAGCCACTTGGTTTCGCGGCCCCAGTACAGATCCTGATCCGGTTCCCAGGTGTCTTCGCGGCCGCCGGCAAAGCCGAAGGTCTTGAAGCCCATCGACTCCAGCGCGACATTGCCGGTGAGGATCATCAGGTCGGCCCAGGAAATCGCCTGGCCGTACTTCTGCTTGATCGGCCACAGCAGGCGGCGCGCCTTGTCCAGGCTGACGTTGTCCGGCCAGCTGTTGAGCGGTGCGAAGCGCTGCTGCCCGCGGCCGCCGCCGCCACGTCCGTCGCCGATGCGGTAGGTGCCGGCGCTATGCCAGGCCATGCGCACGAACAGCGGGCCGTAGTGACCGAAGTCGGCCGGCCACCAGTCCTGCGAATCGGTCATCAACGCGCGCAGTTCCTGCTTGAGCGCTTGCAGATCGATGCGCTTGAACGCTTCCGCATAGTTGAACGACTGGCCCAACGGATTGGATTTGCTCGAATGCTGGCTGAGCAGATCCACGCGCAATTGCTTGGGCCACCAATCGCGGTTGGTGGTTCCGGTACCGACGACGGCGTGGTTGAACGGGCACTTTGCTTCGGTGGTCATGGCGTTTACCTGTGTGCGAGTGCACTTGGGGAGCTGCGTGCCGACGCTGCGGGCACGTGCTGGTGGAATCGACGTGGCGGGCAGTGCTTACGGCTGGGTCAGCGGGAATGAGGGTGATTGCGAGCGACGCCGATCTGGAGCGCTCACAAGGTTCGCCGATGCTAGCGCCTGCCAGGATGGCCCGGAATAGGTCGACGGGCGGTTGGCGGGGATTGCGAGCAGGCGCATCAGGCGGACGCATCAGGGTGGCGTGCGCACACGATAAAAAACATCGATCGATTTGTGAATTCGAATTATCCAACCATATCGATAGGATGTTGCTATGGATAGCACGCTGGTGCCCGACCAGCCTGCCGTCCCGCTATTGCGTCGGGGTTGCAGGCGGCCACCGAGCGCCTGCAACAGCGTTACCGGTTGAACGGTCTGCCGGCTCAGCGCTTGCCGAACAGGCTGCCGCCCAGCTTCATGACATCGCCCAGGCCCAACTGCCCGTCGCCGTCCTGATCCAGCACGCTGGTCAGCAGGCCACCGGCGCCGGGGTTGCTGCGCACTTGCTGATGTTCCTGCGCCAGCGCGGAGCCGAGCTGGCTGCTGGCTGCGGTCTCGCCGCCCAGAAAGCGCTTGGCCAGATACGCCATTACGATAGGAGCGAGCAGCTGCAGCAGCTGGCTGGCCTTGCTGGTTTCCAGCCCGGTGGCCTGGCCCAGCCCGGCAGCGGCCTGCGGCGCCTTGTCGCCGAACAGGTGTCCGACGATTCCGGCACCGTTGCCCTGTGCACCGCTGGCTGAGCCGCCGAGCAGCGAGCCCAGCAGGCTACCGATGTCCGGGCTGGCAGCGTGGTCGCGTTGCAGGGCGCCCAGCAAGGCATCGGTGCCGCCGGCCTGCGGGCTATTGCGGCCCAGCGCGCCCATCAACAGCGGCAGCGCGGTCTGCACGGCCGATTGCGCCTGCTCGGGCGCAATGCCCAGGCGGCCGGCGAGTTGCTGCAGCTGCGGGCCCTGCAATTGCGCGGCGAGTTGATCGGTCAATGAGGCGGACGTGGTCATCGGAAGGTTTCCTGTTGGATGAAGCGTTGCCGCAGGGTGCGCCCGTCGCGCCGACAGAGCAATCCATGCGGCATTGCGGCAGGTCAGCCGTTACGCACTGCACTTCTGCGGCCGCCGATTCCTGCAGCGCAATGCGTCCGCACGCGCAGCAAACGTCAATCACGGCAACTACGCTCTTACGAATCCCAAATCCCGACTCCCCAATCCCGGCACCTCAAAGCAACGCCTTCAACCGATACAGCGCCTCCAGCGCCTGCTTGGGCGTGAGCTCGTCCGGATCCAGGGCCTGCAGCGCTTCCTGCGCGGCGGAAGAGGGCGCGGTGAACAGCCCGAACTGTTGCGGCGCATCCAGCGCGGCCGGGGCCATCTGCGCGCTATGGCTTTCGCCGCCGCGCTGTTCCAGCTCCGCCAGGCGACGTCGCGCCTGGGTCACTGCCGCCTTCGGCAGGCCGGCCAACGCGGCCACCTGCAGGCCGAAGCTGCGATTGGCCGGGCCATCCTTCACTGCATGCATGAACACCAGGCGCTCGCCGTGTTCGACCGCATCCAGATGCACATTCGCAATGCCGCTGGCGCCGCCGCCATGCGACTCGTCGGCCAGCGCGGTGAGTTCGAAATAATGCGTGGCAAACAGCGTGTAGCAGCGATTGGTGTGCGCCAGATGGCGCGCCACCGCATCGGCCAGTGCCAGGCCATCGTAGGTGGAGGTGCCGCGGCCGATCTCGTCCATCAGCACCAGCGAGTGCGGCGTGGCGTGATGCAGGATGTAGCTGGTTTCGGCCATTTCCACCATGAAGGTGGATTGCCCGCGCGCCAGGTCGTCGCCGGCGCCGATGCGGGTGAGGATGCGGTCAATCGGCCCGATCACCGCGCGGCTGGCCGGCACGTAGCTGCCGATATGCGCCAACAGCACGATCAAGGCGTTCTGGCGCATATAGGTCGACTTACCGCCCATGTTCGGGCCGGTGATCACCAGCATGCGGCGGTCGCTGTGCAGATCCAGATCGTTGGGCTCGAACGGTTGGTCGCGTACTGCTTCCACGACCGGGTGACGGCCGCGTTCGATGCGCAGGCACGGCGCGCTACCGAGTTCCGGCTGCGACCAATCCAGCGCCTGCGCGCGTTCGGCAAAGCCGGCCAGCACGTCCAGTTCGCTGAGCGCGCCGGCGCAGCGCTTGAGGCCTTCCAGTTCGGTGCCTAGCGCATCCAGCAGGCCTTCGTACAACAGTTTTTCGCGCGATAGCGAACGCTCGCGCGCCGACAGCACCTTGTCTTCGAAACTCTTGAGTTCTTCGGTGATGTAGCGCTCGGCGTTGGTCAGCGTCTGCCGGCGGCTGTAGTGCAACGGGGCTTTCTCGGCCTGGCCCTTGCTGATCTCGATGTAGTAACCGTGCACGCGGTTGTAGCCGACCTTGAGCGTGGCGATGCCACTGCTGGCGCGTTCGCGTTGTTCCAGGTCGATCAAAAATTGATCGGCATTGGTGGACAGGCGGCGCAGCTCGTCCAGATCGGCGTCGTAGCCGGTGGCGATGACGCCGCCGTCGCTGAGTTTGAGCGGCGGTTGCTCGGCCACGGCGCTGATCAACAGATGCGCGGTGGCATCGTGTTCGCCGAGTTCGGCAAACAAGGTCTGCAGTCGCGGCGAATCCAGCGGTGCCAGGATCGCGCGCACCTTCGGCAACAGCGCCAGGCCGTCGCGCAGGGTGGAAAAGTCGCGCGGGCGCGCCGAACGCAATGCCACGCGGGTAAGAATGCGTTCCAGATCGCCAAGTGCGCGGAAGGCTTCGCGCACGTCGGCATCGGCGCCCGCGTCGATCAAGGTGCCGACCGCATGGTGGCGTTGCACCAGCACCTCGCGCAGGCGCAGCGGGCGGTGCAGCCAACGCCGCAGCAGGCGTCCGCCCATCGGCGTGACGGTGCTGTCCAACACGCCAAGCAAGGTATTGCGCGTGTCGCCATCGACGCGCGTATCCAGCTCCAGATGCCGGCGCGTGGCCGCGTTCATCGAGATCGCCTCGCTGGCCACTTCCATCGCAATGGAAGTCAGGTGCGGCAGACGTTGTTTCTGGGTCTCTTCGACATACCCAAGCAATGCGCCGGCCGCTGCGGTGGCGCAGGGTTTGTCGTCGATGCCGAAGCCGGACAGATCGTGCAGTTTGAAGAACGCCAGCAGCTGCCGACGACCGCTATCGGCATCGAACAACCACGGCGGCCGACGCCGCACACCGATGCGCCCGCGCAGGAATTCCGGCCAGTTGTCCTCGTCGGGCACCAGCAGCTCGGCCGGCTCCAGACGCGCGATCTCCGCTTCCAGCGCATCCACGCTGTCCACTTCGTTGACCAGGAAGCGCCCGCCGGCCAGATCGGCCCAGGCCAGGCCGTAACCTTGCTTGCTGCGCGAAATTGCCATCAGCAAGGTGTCGCGGCGCTCGTCCAGCAATGCCTCGTCGGTGACCGTGCCCGGCGTGACGATGCGTACCACCTTGCGCTCGACCAGGCCCTTGGCCAGCGCCGGGTCGCCGATTTGCTCGCAGATCGCCACCGACTCGCCCAATGCCACCAGTCGCGCCAGATAGCCTTCGTAGGCGTGTACCGGCACGCCCGCCATCGGAATCGGCGCACCGCCGGAGCTGCCGCGCTGGGTCAGGGTGATATCGAGCAGGCGCGCCGCCTTGCGCGCATCGTCGTAGAACAGCTCGTAGAAATCGCCCATACGAAAGAACAGCAGCAGGTCGGGGTAGTCCGACTTGGCCGCGAAGAATTGCTTCATGAGCGGTGTGTGCTCGGGAGCACCGGTGCTGATCTTGGTCTTGTCTTTGCTGTCGGCGGTGTGCAAGCAACGTCCTTCCGGAATCTGACTGCTGCGCAGGTGCGTGGCGCACTGCGGTGGCGGGGGTGTTGGTGTGCCAGGTCTGCGACCCATGCATGCGGCGGTTGCGGCAGCGGCCGCGCAGGCTGGATGGGCCGGATTGCCGCAATGACCGGCGCGGGCATGGCGGTGGAGGGCAAGTTTAAGCCGAGCGGCGCTCAATCCCCAATCGTCGCGCCGGCGTGGTGTCGCATGGTCGTGCCTTGGAGGCAACGCTGCGGGCAACAGGCCGCGCCTGCGCTGTCGAGCGACCTTGCAGCTGGCCGTCGCCGTTCGTTGAGCCGGGCGGCCGGATGGTAAGCCGTGCACGAAGAAGGCCGGCTGTTCGCACAGCCGGCCTTGTGAGCATGCGTTCTGATGTTCTGGAACGGCTGCTGCTGCACCTTCTATTTTTTAGAATTCTTGCCAGTCCGCGCCGTCGCTCGCTGCGGTGGCTACCGCGGCCGCCGGCCGGGTAGTGCGCCGGGACGGGCTCGCCGCGCTGCGGGTTGGCGTTGCAGCAGGCGCGGCTTTGGGGCGCAGCACGGTCGGCGCTGCGGTGCGTACGGCAGCAGGGCGTTCGGCTTCGATCTTGAAGATCGACACCGCCTGCGTGAGTTCCCCGGCCTGTTCTTCCATCGAACGTGCGGCGGCGGTGGCTTCTTCCACCAGTGCGGCATTTTGCTGGGTGGCTTCGTCCATCTGGGTGACGGTGAGGTTGACCTGTTCGATGCCGGCCGACTGTTCCTGCGAGGCAGCGGAAATCTCGCCCATGATGTCGGTGACGCGCTGCACGCTGGCGACGATTTCCGCCATGGTGGTGCCGGCGGTGTGCACCAGGGTGGAGCCTTCGGTCACACGCTGTACCGAATCGTCGATCAGGCGCTTGATCTCCTTGGCCGCTGCCGTGGAGCGCTGCGCAAGCGTGCGTACTTCGCTGGCCACCACGGCAAAGCCGCGGCCTTGCTCGCCCGCGCGCGCCGCTTCCACCGCCGCGTTGAGCGCCAGGATGTTGGTCTGGAAGGAGATGCCGTCGATGACGCTGATGATGTCGGCGATCTTTTTCGACGATGCCTCGATGCCGCTCATGGTGCCCACGACCTTGCTGACGATATCGCCGCCCTGCGAGGCCACGCTGGCGGCACCGATCGCCAGTTGATTGGCCTGGCGTGCGTGTTCGGCATTCTGGCGCACGGTGGAGGTGAGTTCTTCCATCGATGCGGCGGTTTCTTCCAGGTTGGCGGCCTGCTGTTCGGTGCGCTGCGACAGGTCCTGATTGCCGGCAGCAATCTCGCTGGCGGCGGTATTGATCGATACCGCCGAATGCTGGATGCGCCCGACGATTTCGGCCAGCTGCGTGGCGGTGGCATTGGCGTCGTCGCGCATCTGCGCGAACACACCCTTGAAGTCGCCGGTCATCCGCGCGGTCAGGTCGCCCGCGGCGATGGACTGCAGCAGTGCCGACAGCGATTGCAGGTTGCCGTCTGCAGTGGCCATCAGCTGGTTGAGGCTGTCGACCATGAGGTGGAAGTCGTACTGGAAGCGGTCGGCATCGCCACGCGCGCTGAAGTCGCCGTTGGCTGCGGACAGCGCCAGCTGCTTGATTTCCGCATTCATCGCCGAAAGATTGGCCTTGACTTCGTGCATGGTCTGCGTGAGCACGGCCTTTTCGCCAGGCAACACGTCCATGCTGACGCTCAAATCGCCGATGGCGTAGCGGCCCATGATGCGGGCCAGCGTGGTCTGCACTTCAAGATGTGAGGCGACCAGCGTGTTGGTGTCCTGCGCCATGCGGCCGTAGTCGCCGGGGAATGCATTGGCGTCGATCCGGAAACTGGTCTGCCCTTCGTCATGTCGCTTGGCCATGTCGGCCTGCGCGCGCAACAGCGACTGCAACTGTGTCTGCATGCCGCTCATGGCACGCAGCAGGCGACCGGTTTCATCCTGCGCGTCGGTTTGCACCTGGTTATCCAGCTGGCCATTGGCGATGGCCTCGGCGGCCTTGGTGGCGCGCGCGAGCGGGTGGGTCAGGCTGCGCGTGATCAGCCAGGCGAGCAGGACGCTGATGGTGACCACGGCCACGCCGCCGATCAGCAGCACCAACTTGGCGCGGGTCATGGACTGCACTGCTTCGGTGTAGGCCTGCCGGCTCTGTTCTTCCTGCCGGCTGACCAGCTGACGGATCTTGTCCTGCCAGGCTGCGTTGGCTTGGCTCCCCTTCTCGTTGAGCAATGCCTGCGCCGGGCCGTTGTCGTCATGGGCGGCGAGTGCCATTACTTCATCGTTGATCTTGCCGGAAATGGCGCGTCGCGCATCCATCTCTGCGCGAATCTTGCGGCCTTCTTCGGAGCTGGGCAGCGTATCGAGCTTTTCGCGCAGTTCCTTGTAGCGCTGGCGTTGCGCCTTGATCGCTGCCAACGCCTGTGCGTCAAGTTCGGCGCTGGTGGCCATGGCGTAGGTGCCCAACGCGATCATGATCGAGGAGTTGGCATCCAGCATGCCGTTGCCGAGCTGGATCTTGGCCATGCGGTCCAGCACGATGAAGTCCAGCTGCTTTCTGGCGCTGACCATCGAGCTCAGCCCGATGGCAACAAGCAGACCCGACAGGAGAATCATCAAGCCGAACGCGGCGCCCAGGCGATGGCCGACGGAATAGCGTTGGAGTAAGGCAGTCATGCGGCAATCCCGGATACGAAGTCGAAGGGTGCCGTCGGGGCAGTTGCGTGAAGAACGCATGAGTGTCGGGCCGGCACCGTGGATAACGACGCACCGATAGGAAACTTGACCCTACGGTACCGCTCGGATTTAGGCCCAGGTTGTGAACGGCAGCAGTCGGGAATCGCCCGACTGGCGCGTGCTGCACGAACACGCGCAGACTGCGAAAACGAGCGGCTCGGGTGCGCTCACCAAGGCCGCCGACTGCTACACGGCGTCGTTGCGGCCGCCACGCTAAAGTCGCCGGTCACACAGTAGCTACGACACGCCGCACATGGATAACCGTAATCAGGAATGGATGCACGCCGTCACCGATGCGCTCAGCGATCTGCTGGCTGCACGCGTTGCGCAAGCCACGCTGCTGGAAGCCATGCTGGTCTCGCATCCCGACCCGGTCGCCTTGAGAAAGGCCTGGGACGAACTGTCGTCCCAGCGCATCGCAGTGGTGGCACAGAACAAGGCAGTCGCCGCGGTGGAACGGCCAATGGACGAATACACGCTGGAACAATTCCAGGCATGGGAAGAGAAGTTCCGCCGCTACTTTCCGCGCGATGTGGACCTGCGATAGGTGCGCGAACGAGCGTTGTCGCCGTCGTTAAAAAAAATACAGCAAGCGAGGGTGCGCAGTGCATTTGCTCGACGCGTGCGTGCTTGTTCCGATGATGCACGCGGTGCACGAAGAAGCGGCCACGATTCTTGAGGTTCATCGACACCGCCGGGACAACGCGCGTAGTGGCCTTGAGCTTGGGGGCACGCCACAGCAGGCGGATCTCGTGCAGTGTTTCTTCCATTGTTTGAATCGCTCAACGTAGACCGCTGCTGCAGCAGATGAATCTGCAACAGCCTCGCTACCGCGTACGGTTGCCGGTCAGGGCGTTTCGATACCGGAGCGTGTGGCTCGTCGGTCAATGCACTGCTGCGACGTAGCCACCCGTGGACAGAATCAAGTCAGTGACAGACAAAATAAGGAGTCTGCGGACAATAGTGATGCCAAGACTTGGCTGGTGGTGGCCCGCCCACAGTGTCGTGCCGACTATGTTGGTTGTCGTCACCCAGCCCTTGTTTTGTCCTGCTCGCGAAGCTCACTTCGCGTGCGGAAGATGCACCGCCATGCAGGTGCTACATCGCAGCGTAGGACGGGGCAATCAGCCATACATTAACGAATGCGGGCGGCTCACTTCGCTCGCTGTTCGACGCCAGCCGCGCAGGCTCTTTGTGCGTGCAGTGCATTGCACACCCATGCGTTGCTTCGGAGTTAGGACTCTTTCGCTGTTGGAAAAGCTAAGATCGAAGTCTGTGCAAAGTGGGAAGCGCTAATGATCGATCGTCGTACCTTTCTTGCCACGGGTGTGGCTGCCGCTACCGCCAGCTTCAGTGCATCGGCGGCTCGGATCGTGCAGACGCCGCGCGCCAATGGGCCGGCGCCGTGGGGTGCGCTGCCCAGCGCGCGCCAGCTGCGCTGGCATCGGTGGGAGCAATACGCCTTCGTGCATTTTGCGATGAACACCTTCACCGACAAGGAATGGGGCTACGGCGACGAGGATCCGCGCAAGTTCGATCCCAGCGATTTTTCGCCCGATCAAATCGTCGCCGCGGCCAAAGCCGGCAATTTGAAGGGGCTTATTTTCACGGCCAAACACCACGATGGGTTCTGCCTGTGGCCGACCCGCTTGACCGAGCATTGCATTCGCAACTCGCCCTACAAGAACGGCAAGGGCGACATCGTCGGGGAGATGGCAGCGGCATGTCGACGCGCTGGCCTGGCGTTCGGCCTCTATCTTTCCCCCTGGGATCGTAACCACGCCGAGTACGGGCGCCCCGGCTATATCGACTATTTCCGCAAGCAGATCGTCGAACTCTGCACCGGCTATGGCGATCTGTTCGAGTTCTGGTTCGACGGCGCCAATGGCGGCGACGGCTACTACGGTGGCGCACGCGAATCGCGCAAGATCGACGCGCCCGCTTACTACAACTGGCCACGGATGATCGAGCTGGTGCAC
Source organism: Xanthomonas nasturtii (assembly GCF_001660815.1). GTDB lineage: Bacteria > Pseudomonadota > Gammaproteobacteria > Xanthomonadales > Xanthomonadaceae > Xanthomonas > Xanthomonas nasturtii. The sequence continues at coordinate 31,614 of NZ_LYMI01000023.1, read as the reverse complement.
CAGCACCAACCGATGTCCTGCACCTTCGACCCGCTCGGCGCCGATATCCGCTGGGGCGGCAACGAGGACGGCATCGCCGGCGATCCGAGCTGGCCGACCATGCCCAATGCCCCGTACACCCAGGAAAACGGCAATTCGGGCGTGCGCGGCGGGGCGCTGTGGTGGCCGGCCGAAACCAATACGTCGATCCGCCCGGGCTGGTTCTACCATGCTGACGAAGACGGCAAGGTGCGCAGCCCGGAAAACCTGGTGCGCTATTTCGACACCTCGGTCGCGCGCGGCACCAACATGAACCTCAATCTTCCGCCCGACCGACGCGGCCGCATTCCCGATCACGATGTGGCGGTACTGCAGAGTTTTGGCGATGCGATCCGCGCCAGCTTCGCCATCGATCTGGCCAAGGGTGCCAAGGCCAGCGCCAGTGCGTCGCGTGGTGCCGGGTTCGAGCCGGCGCGCGTGCTCGACCGCCAGCCGGACAGCTATTGGTCCACGCCGGACGCGGTCACTACGCCGACGCTGACGCTGGAGCTGTCGGCGGTGCACAGCTTCGACTTGATCCGGCTACGCGAGCACCTGCCGCTGGGCTTGCGCGTCACTCGCTTTGCGGTCGAAGCCGAGCTCGATGGACAATGGCGGCGGCTGGCAGAAGCGCAGTGCATCGGTGCGCAGCGCATCTTGCGGCTGGATCGACCGATCGCCGCGCGCCGGGTGCGCCTGGTCGTGCTGGATGCACCGGTGTGCCCGGCGATCAGCGAATTCGCGCTCTTCCGTGCCGTGGCACCAGTGCCGGTCGCGCGGCCGACGGCGACCGCGCCGGACGTGCTGTCCAGCGCTGGCTGGCGCATCGTCGAGGCCAGCGCGCCAGGAGCGGACAAGTTGCTCGACGACGATGCCAGCACGATCTGGGTCACGCCCGCGCCTACGCCTGGTCATCCTGTGCAGGCGACCATCGACCTCGGCGCGCTGCGTCAGGTTGCCGGTTTCAGCCTCACGCCCTCGCGCGCGGTGATGACCGGTGCTGCGCCACCGAAGGGCTATCGCGCCGAAACCAGCGAAGATGGCCAGCACTGGCAGCCGGCCGGCGCCGGCGAGCTGTCCAATATCGCCTATGCGCTCTCTACCCAGCGGCTGAATTTCCCCGAGGTCCGCCAGATCCGCTACCTGCGGCTGTCGTTCGCGGAAACCGCAGTGCCCGCCGAGCGGCTGGCGATTGCGGGGATCGGTGCTTTCTCGCGCTTGCGATGAAAGAGTGCACTCCCGCGCGGCCCTGTGCCGCGTGGCAAGAGCATCGAGTAAGTGGGTTTGTTTGAGGATGCCAGGGATGTCGTACGCAGATGAAACTCTGCGCACGATCCTTATACCTGGGTGACCTACTCGATGATGCAGAGGCATTGCCGACATGCCGATGCAAGAGCTCGGTCAAGGTCTGAAGTCAGCGCACTGCCGATGCCGCGGCTGGCCCCGGCAATGCCATAGCTTCCATCGCATTGCGTAACAATTGCCGCGTCTTTAAACCACCGCCGCACGTGCTTTCACAGCATCCGCGTGCAGGCGCAGCGTGGCCGAGGTCAGTCCGGGCACGCTTGCCTGAAACACGATGTCGCCGCTGTTGCGCGTGGTCTGCAACAGAGCCGCACACAAGCCATTGAACGCCTTGCGTTGTGGCACCTTGTCGTCCTCGTGGCTGCTGGGGTCGCCGTTGCCGACGCCGATCAGCCGCGCGGGGCCGCGTAGGGTGAACTGCACCTGGTTGTCGGCGGTTGGTACCAGGCGGCCTTGTGCATCGACAATCTCCACCTTCACCACGGCGACATCTTCGGCATCGGCACGCAGCGCGTTGCGGTCGCAGCTCAAGCGGAGCGCCGCCGGCTTGCCGACAGTTTCACGGCGTTCGGTACGCACCAGCTTGCCGCCGCGATACCCGCGCGCTTCGATCACGCCCGGTGCATAGACCACGCGCCATTCGACATGGCCGTAGGCCGGTACCTGCTGCAGGCCCTGGCTGACGCCGTTGACCAGCAGTTCCACCGCCTCGAGATTGCTGTGGCACCAGACGTCGATCCGGCCATTGTCGTCGGGTTGCAGCAGACCGTCCCAGTTCCAGTGCGGGAACAGGTGCAGCACCGGTTCGCTGGTCCATTGCGCGCGGTAGTACCAGTAGTTGTCCTTGGGAAAGCCGCAGCTGTCGAGCACGCCGAATTGCGAGGCGACATTCGGCCAGCGGTTATACGGCGTGGGTTCGCCGCGGTAGTCGAAGCCGGTCCAGATAAAGCCGCCGGCGATGTACGGGCGCTGCGCGACATAGCTCCACCAGGCTTCGGCGGTGCTGGCCCACCAGGGGTGGTCGAGGTCGTAGGCGCGGGTGTAGCCGCGCTTCTCGTCGCGCTGATAGTTGCCGCGTACCGACACGGTGCTGCCGGTTTCGCTGCCGTAGATCGGAATGTTGGGGTACTGCGCGTGGAAGCCGTCCATCTGGCTGGTGCGGTAATTGAAGCCGACCACATCGACTACCTGGCCCACGCCATCGCCGAAGCCTTTATCCATGGCAAAGGTGGTGGGGCGGGTGGGGTCGAGCTGGCGCACGCGTTGTTGCATGCGGGCGACGATACGTGCGCCGCGCTCGGTGACCTGCTGCGGCTCTTCATTGCCCAGCGACCACAGGATGACGCTGGGATGGTTGCGGCCGCGCCGCACCATCGTCTCCAGTTCGCCCATGGCCTCCGGGTCGGTGGACATGCGCCGGGTTTCTTCGATGACGAACATGCCCAGTTGGTCGCACAGCGCGAGCAGTTCCGGCGTGGCGGGATTGTGCGAACTGCGATAGGCGTTGCAGCCCATCGACTTGAGCTGGCGCAGGCGCCATTCGTGCAAGGCGTCCGGAATGGCGGTGCCGACTCCGGCATGATCCTGGTGATTGTTGGTGCCGTGCAGCTTGAGCGGTGCGCCATTCAACAAAAAGCCACGCTGTGCATCGAAGGCGATGCTGCGCACGCCGAATGGCGTGACCAGCGCATCGACCGCCTTGCCGTCGCTGTGCACGCTGGTGGTCAGGCTGTAGAGCTGCGGGGTGTCGATCGACCACAGTGCGGCCTGCCCAAGTGGCAGGGTCTGTTCGACCACCTGCACCTGGCCGGGCGCAACCGTGATTGCCGCGCTGGCCGCCTGCGCCACGGTGCGTCCGTCCGGTGCGGTGATGCGCGCCTGCACCACACACTGGCGCGGCGCGGTGCCGTCGTTGCGCACTTCGGTGGAAAGTTGCGCAGTGGCATTGCCGTCCTGCACGGTGCTGCGCACGAACACGCCATCTTGTGGCAGATGCAGCGGGTCGGTCTTCTGCAGCCACAGATGCCGATAGATGCCGGCACCTTCGTAAAACCAGCCTTCGCCCAGCGTGGCATCCACGCGAAGGGCGATGAGGTTGGGCTTGCCGTAGTCGAGCACTTCGCTGAGGTCGACCTCGAAGCCGCAGTAGCCGCTCGCGTTACGGCCCACGATATGGCCGTTGCAGAACACAACGCACTCGCGGAACACGCCATCGAACACCAGGCAAATGCGCTTACCCAGATCGCTTGCCGGAATCTGCAGCGTGCGCCGGTACCAGCCCACGCTGTTCTCCGGGAAACTGGTGCCCAGTGGCTTGTAGCCGTGTGCGGCGGCCGGGTCTTCCTCCGTCATCAAGGCGGAGATCGGCTCCTGCCGAAACGGCAGGCTGACGGCCCAGTCGTGCGGCAAGTCCACCTGCTGCCAGGCACTGTCGTCGAACGCCAGTTGCGCAGCAGTTGCGGTGTCCTTGCCGGCCTTGGCGAAGGTGCGCTGGAAGGTGCCGAACTCAAAGTCGCGCGATGCGTCGCTGGCGTGGCCGAAATGGAACCGCCAACCGAAGTCGAACAGCAGGCGCTCACGCGGCGCCAGTGCTGCATCGCCCAGTGCTGCTGTCGTTGAGTTGTTTTTCGCCGAAGCGGGGGCAGCTGTAGCGCCCGCCGAGACCAATGCGCCGGCTGCGCCCACCGGCAATGCAGCGCTCACGCCACTGGCCAGCATGCCGCGCAGTAACTCGCGCCGATTGATGCCGCTCATGGCTGCGTCCTCTTTCCGGTCTCTGCAGAACTGCCTGGTGTGCTCGCATCACGCGTGCTCGCGTCGGATTTATGCGACGCAGGTACACCTGTGTACGGGTGGCGCATGAAGTCGATTGCCGGCAACACCTCGTTGCCGTGTTTGAAGTCGAAGAAGCTGGCGTTTTCCCACGACGAACCAGTGCCCCAGCGCGTCTTGCAGCTGCTGCTGGTCCATGCCGGCTCCCAATACACCACGCCGGCACCGCCGGTATCGATGACCAGTTGGGTCAGGTCGATCATGTACTTGGACTGCCCTTGCGGCGTGGCCGGGTAGCCGGCAATCAGCGAGTCTTCGCCAAGCAGGTTGAGCGAGGTATCGCCGGATTCCAGCGTCCACGGATACGCGGTTTCCACCACCACCACGTCTGCATCGTAGCGGCCACGCAGGCGCTTGATGGTCTTGCCCAGTTCGGCCATCGAGTGCGTGGACCACTTGCGGTAGTAGCTGATGCCGATCAGATCGAAATCGGTGACGCCGGCCTTGGTGGCGGCGGCGAACCACGGCTCCACATTTTCCGGTTGGGCGATATGCAGCATCACCCGCGGCTTGATCGCGGAGCGCGCGCCGATGTCGCGCACCGCCTTGATGCCGGCGTTGAACAGCTTGGCGTTGCGCTGCCAGTTGATCGGGCGCTTCTTGTCCCAGGGCGTGCTGTCCATCAGGTCGGAATTGCTTTCGTTGCCCACCTGCACCAGCTCCGGCATCAGGCCGGCGCGGTCGAGCGCGCTGAGCGTGTCGTAGGTGAAGCCGTAGAGCGTGCGCGCCAGCTCGTCGGTGTCGGTGATGCTGGCCCAGGCCTTGGGAATCAGCTGTTTTTCGCCGTCGGCCCAATCGTCGGAGTAGTGCAGGTCCAGCAGCACCTGCATGCCTTGCGCGCGTGCACGCGCAATGGTTTTCTTGACGTCGGACAGGTCGCTGTACTTGGTCCAGCGTGCATCGTTCCACAAGCGCACACGCACCAGGTTGGCGCCGTGTGCGTGGAAGAGTTCGAACGGATCGGTGACCACGCCGTTCTCGCGGTAGTGCACGCCGCATTCCTCCATCTCGTTGACGTAGGACAGGTCCGCGCCGAGATACAGCGTGGCGGGAGCGGGCGCGGCGTGTGCGAAGGTGGAGATGGCCAGCGCCAGTAGCGCGGGCGTCCAGAGACGGCCTGGTGAGCGCATGCAATTCCTCGACAAATCAAACGTGGAGCGGGTGACAGCATGCCGCAGGCGGCCGTGCTGCTGCGCGGGGCTGTGCAGAATCCAAACCTAGGTTGCAGATTGGATTCCACACAGCGGCCGCGGTGTTGTGCAGGTGTTTTGCTGGCTGCGCTTAGAACCGGTAGGTGGCTTCCAGCTGGTAACGGCGGCCGAACAGCTGGTAGCCGCCATCGTCCTGATTGGCCAGGCGGTTGGGCTTGTTGTCGGTGTAGGCGCGCAGCGGCTCGTTGGTGAGGTTGCCGGCCTGGAAGCGGAAGCCGAGCTGCTTGCTGTACTGCCAGTTCAGGCTCAGATCCACCGTGCCTTCGCTCTGCAGGCGTGCCAGACGCGCGGCATTCCAGCCGTACACCACCGTGTAGGGGCTGTGGTACTTGTAGCCCACGCGCGCTTCGAAGGTGCCGTTGCTGTACCACAGGTCGAAGGTGCCGGTCTTGCGTGCCAGGCCGCTGAGCGGCAGCGGGTTGTCTTCCGGGGAGAATTCCTTGAGGTTGGAATCCACCAGCGAATAGTTCGAGTAGACGCCGAAGTTTTCCATGTGCGGGATGAAGAAGAACGGCGTCTGGAAGGTGAGCTCCACGCCATTGATATGCCCGCCGCCGCCGTTGAACGGCGCGCTGACCAGGTAATCCAGGCCGTTGATCACTTCGCGGTCGGTGCGGTAGCCGATGCTCGAATCCACTTCCTTGCGGTACACGGCCAGCGCGGCGAGCGCTTCCTTATGGAAGTACCACTCGTAAGAGACGTCGACCTGGGTGGCCTTGAACGGGTCCAGCTGCGGGTTGCCGCCGCTGCCGGTGAGCTGGCCGACGGTGACGGTGGGGTCGTCCAGGCGGCGGCCGGTGCGCAGCTCGTCCAGCGGCGGACGCGCGATGACCTTGGCCACGGCGAAACGCAAGATCCGCTGATCGTCGATCAGGAAATTGAGCGTGGCGCTGGGCAGGACGTCGGTGTATTCCTTGCTGTCGGTGCTGGCCTGGATGGTGTTGCCGATCGAATCGAACCCGTCGCTGGTGGTCTTGGTGTTGACCAGGCGTACGCCGACATTACCGGTGACATCGGTACCGAACAGCTGCGAGCTGAAGACCGCTTTGGCGAAGGCTTCGCGCACGTCTTCCTTGACGTTCCAATGGTCGAGCAGTTGCTCGTCGAGCGTGCGTGGATCGAAACCGCCAAATCCAACCCGCGCGATCTCGGCCATGTTGCCGCCGGTCAGCGTGGGCACGTTCAAGTCCGGCATGGTGACCGGGTAGATCAGGCCCTGGTACGCCGAGATCGGCTGATCGTAGCCGGACTGGTTGCTGAGGAAGCGACGGTTCTGCTTTTCGCGACGCGCAGCGCGTGCGCCCAATTCCAGCGAGGTAAACGGGCCGGCGTCCACCGCACGGCTGGCATTGAGTGCCAGCGCGGCGATCTTGTCGCGCAGTGCCTGCGGCTCGTTCTGCCCGGCAATGCCGTATTCGGGCGTGTCCGAGCTGGTGCTGATGGTGGGCGTGACGCTGCGACGGAAATCGAACGACACCGTGTCCGGATTGCTGCCGAAACGCACCGCCTGCCAGGTGTTGTCGCGCTTGGCCTGCGAGAACGACAGGTCGCTGCCCAGGGTCCACACATCGCCGTTCCACTTGGCATTCAATCCGCCGGCGGTCAGCGTCTTGACCTCGTTGTAGTGGCTGACCACATGGTCGACCTGCAGGTTCGAGTTGGCCAGGGTGCCGGCCACCACATCGCCATCGACGATGGTGTAGGACGAGCCGGGCGTGGTGTAGGGGTTGGTGCTGCCAGAGAACGTGCTGAAGGCCAGGTCGTTGAACCAGTTCTGCAGCTGGTCTTCGTCGATTTCGATGCGCGAATACAGGCCGTCGAATTTCAGTTCGAAATTGCCCGAGCGCCACTGCACGGTGCCCATCGCGCCGGTGCGGGTCTGATCGATCAGCTTGAGCTGGTCGGCCGCGCCGAACGGGGTCGGGTCCACGGTGCCGTCGCCATCCACATCGCGCGAGGTGGTGGCATCGGTATAGCCCCAGCTGCCGATCGAGGAACTGGCGTTCTTCTGCTTCTGGTAGGTGGCGCCCAGCGCAACGGCGAGGTTGTCGTTGATCTTGTGCACCCAGCTGGCGCCGAAGCGGCTGCCCCACGGCGTGTAGCCGTCCACATCCTTGGCGTGGTCGTAGAACACCGGGCCGGCAGTGCCGACAAAGCCCGGCCCGGTGTAGTCGAGCGGGCTGATGGTGGAGATGTCCACGGTGGCAGCAAGACCGCCGGCGACCAGATCCGCCGACTGGGTCTTGTAGACCTTGACGGTGGAGACGATCTCGGTGGGGAACACTTCCCAGCGCACCGCACGATTGGGCTCGGAGGAGGCGATTTCGCGACCGTTGACGGTGCCCATGGTCATGCGCGGGCCCAGGCCGCGCACGGTGGCCAGGCTCTCGTTGCCGCGGTCGCGGGTGCCGTTGACGCCGGGCAGGCGCACCAGCGCTTCGGCCACGGTGACATTGGGCATCTGGCCCATGTTGTCTGCGGAAATCACTTCCATGACGTGGTCGGACATCTGCTTGGCTTGCACGGCCTGATTCAGGCTGGCGCGCTGGCCGATCACGGTGATGTTGTCCAGCGTCACCGGTGCCGGCGCGTTGGTGGCAGCGGTGTTGCTGTCGCCGGCCGGCGGCGCGGCGGGAGCGCTGTCCTGGGCGTGGGCGCTGAACGCGGTGGCCAGCACGCAGGCAATGGTGGTGCAGAGGATGTCGCGAACAGGCGTGCGGCGCAGGCGCCGGCTGGCCGGTTGGCCGGTGTGGTGAACAGGCATCGGTTGATCCCTCCCAGGACAAAATGACCGAATAAGGTGGTGGCTGCTGGTGCGGCCAGCCGGCATGGAGCGGGTCTGGCGCCTCCGCGCGGGCGTGGCGGGTGGTGCGGTGCGGTGCGGCGTTATAGGCGATGTGTGTTCGTTTGCGTGGCGCTGGCAACGCGATGGAGCGCGCTGGCGTCCCCCTGTCCTGCATGTGTCCGCTTCAGGGTAGAAGCGCAAGCCATTCCATTCCAATGAAGCATTTTGCGGGAGCTATCTCGGCTTGGAATGCTGCGGTGCAGCGATAGCGCCTGCTTGTTCACAGTGGTTGAGTGAGTGGTGACGCACGCGCGGAGAGTTGTAGCGCTGGGGCTGGCGAACGGTTGGGTTCGGCGGAAGCGGTTGTCACTGGTGTCGTCGGTGCCCACGGAGAGGGCGCGTTAGATCGGCTACTGGTATGTGCAAGTATGTGCAAGAAGCACTCGTGTATGTCGCTTCTATTGTCGGTCGGCGCACCGCCGACTCTCGATTCCCGATTCCCCAACAACCTAACCCGCACTCGCCGGCAGACGCGGCAACGCCGGAAACGCGCGCTGCACGCAGTCGCTGCGCTCGCAGGTCAGGCAGCCCGGGCCGATCGGCACTGCATCGTCCACCGCATTCAGATCCCAGCCGCGTGCATACACCAGCTGGTTGGCATGGCGCAGGTCGCAACCCATCGCCAGCGCAAAGGTCTTGCGCGGGCGGCCGTAGCCGGGAGCGCCGCTGCTGACCTGGCGGGCCAGCCAGAAATAGCGCCGGCCATCGGGCATGCGCGCGATCTGGGTCAGGATGCGGTCGGGCTGGTTGAACGCTTCGTACACGATCCACAGCGGGCAGGCGCCGCCGACATGCGAAAAGTGGAAATCGGTGGCCGAGTGGCGCTTGGAGACATTGCCGGCGCGGTCCACCCGCATGAAGAAGATCGGCAACCCGGCTGCACCGCGTCGCTGCAGGGTGCTCAAGCGATGGCACACCGCCTCGAAGCCCACCCCGAAGCGGTCCGCCAGCCATTCGATGTCGTAGCGCGAGGCCTGCGCGCTGTGCAGGAACGCGCTGTACGGCATCACCAGCGCGCCGGCGAAATAGTTCGACAGGCCAATGCGCGACAGCGCGATGCGCTCGGCATCTTCGAACCCGGCATCGGCGATGCGCGCCTCCAGCAGCGGGGCGCATTCCAGCAAGGCCAAATGCGCGGCCATCTGGAACGCCTGCTGGCCGGGCCGCAGATGGGCGGGCAGCCACAGCACACGCGCCTGGGTGTCCACGCTGCGTTTGTCGCTGTGCAGGTCGGCGGCCTCCTGCACCAGCAGGCCGTGGCGGTCGGCCAGGCGCTGGCGCAGCCGCAGCGGCAGGTTTTCCGGGGTCAGGCCGAGTTCGGCGTAGAGCGCTTCGGCGCGCTCGTCCAGTTCGGGCAGATAGTTGTGCGCGCGGTTGAAGTAGTCGCGCACCTGCTCGCCGGGCGATAGCGACGGTATCGCCGCGTGCTCGACCCCGATCTGCAGCTCCAGCGCGGCATTGCGTTCGAGCAGGTGCCGATGGGCGCGGTGCAGGTCCAGCAGCGCCTGCGCCACCTGCGGCAGATTGCCGGTGAGCGCACGCAGCTCGGCCGGCAGCAGGGTGTGGCCCAGGCTGCGCAGCGCTTCGTCCAGCGGCTCGACCAGCGCGGCCGGGTCGTCCAGCTCCAGCAGGCCGTCCAGATCGCCCAGCGTGGCCTTGATCCGCTGCTGGATCGCCAGCGTCAGCGGGCGCTGGTTGCGCTCGATCTGGTTGAGATAGCTGGGCGAGAGCCCAAGCCGGCGCGCCAGTTCGGCCTGGGTCAGGCCGTGGCGCTGACGCAGCCGCTGCAGGCGCAGGCCAAGCTGGTGGCGGAGCAGGGGATGCGACTGGGGCATTCGCAAGATTCGCAAAATTGTGCCGCCAGCTTAGCGCAATTAAGCGAATCGAGGCTGGGAATGCTCAGGTTCCATGCGAACAATGCGAAGTACCGGCCTGCAACGGCCGATGTCCTTCCTATCAGCGAGCCCTGCAATGAGCGAATCCGTCCCCCGCGTCTGCCTGTTGATCGATGGCGAGTTGGTGGTGTCCGCCAGCACGCAGTGGCAGGACGTGGTCAACCCGGCCGATCAATCGGTGCTGGCGCAGGTGCCGTTCGCCACCACCGCCGAAGTGGACGCGGCAGTGGCTGCGGCCAGCCGCGCCTTCGTCAGCTGGCGCAAGACGCCGATCGGCACGCGTGCGCGCATCTTTCTGAAGTACCAGCAGCTGATTCGCGAGCACCTGCCCGAGCTGGCCGCGCTGCTGAGCGCCGAGCAGGGCAAGACCCTGGCCGATGCCGAAGGCGATGTATTCCGCGGGCTGGAAGTGGTGGAGCATGCCGCGGCGATCGGCAACCTGCAGCTGGGCGAGTTGGCCAACAACGTCGCCAATGGCGTGGACACCTACAGCCTGGTGCAGCCGTTGGGCGTGTGCGCAGGCATCACCCCGTTCAACTTCCCGGCGATGATTCCGCTGTGGATGTTCCCGATGGCCATCGCCACCGGCAACACCTTCGTGCTCAAGCCGTCCGAGCAGGACCCGATGGTGACCATGCGCTTGGTGGAACTTGCGCTGGAAGCGGGCATCCCCAAGGGGGTGCTCAACGTCGTGCATGGCGGCGAAGATGTGGTCAATGCGCTGTGCGATCACCCCGACATCAAGGCGCTGTCGTTCGTCGGCTCCACCAAGGTGGGCACGCATGTCTATCGCCGCGCCTCGCTGGCCGGCAAGCGCGTGCAATGCATGATGGGCGCCAAGAATCATGCTGTGGTGCTGCCGGACGCCAACCAGGAGCAGACCCTCAATGCGATGGTCGGCGCCGCGTTCGGTGCTGCCGGCCAGCGCTGCATGGCCGCGTCCACGCTGGTGCTGGTGGGTGAAGCGCGCGCGTGGATTCCGCAGCTGGTGGCCAAGGCCAAGGGCTTGAAGATCGGCGCCGGCAATGCGCCGGGCACCGAGGTTGGCCCGCTGATTTCCTGCGCTGCGCGTGAGCGGGTGGAAGGCTTGATCGCCTCCGGCGTGGAGCAGGGCGCCACACTGGAGCTGGACGGCCGCGCCCCACAGGTGCCGGGGTTCGAGCAGGGCAACTTTGTCGGCCCGACCATCTTCTCCGGCGTCAAACCCGGCATGCGCATCTATGACGAAGAAATCTTCGGGCCGGTGCTGGTGATTCTGGAAGCCGCCACGCTGGACGAAGCCATCGCGTTGGTCAACGCCAATCCCAACGGCAACGGCACGGCGTTGTTCACCCAATCCGGTGCGGCCGCGCGGCGTTTCCAGGAAGACATCGACGTGGGCCAGGTCGGCATCAACGTGCCGATTCCGGTGCCGGTGCCGCTGTTTTCGTTCACCGGTTCGCGTGCGTCCAAGCTCGGTGACCTGGGCCCGTACGGCAAGCAGGTGGTGATGTTCTACACCCAGACCAAGACCGTGACCGCGCGCTGGTTCGACGACGAAACGCTGGGCCACGGCGTCAACACCACCATTTCTCTCAAGTGACCCGATCGCCATGAATGCAGCCATCCAGCTACACCCCAACGCGGCCGATCTGAACGACGAGCAGGAAGCCTTCCGCGCGGCCGCCCGCGACTTCGCCGATAAGGAGCTTGCCCCGCACGCGGCGCAATGGGACGCAGAAAGCCACTTCCCGCGCGAGGCGATCGCCAAGGCCGCAGAGCTCGGTTTCTGCGGGTTGTACACCGATGAAGGTGTGGGCGGCCTGGGCATGCGCCGGCTCGATGCAGCGGTGGTGTTCGAAGAGCTCGCCACGGTCGATCCGTCCACCTCGGCCTTCATCAGCATCCACAACATGGCCACCTGGCTGATTGCCAGCTACGGCACCGATGCGGTGCGCGCGCAGTGGGGCGAGGCGATGACCAGCGGCGCCAAGCTGGGTTCGTACTGCCTGACCGAGCCGGGCAGCGGCTCGGACGCGGCATCGCTGAAATCGCGCGCGCAGCGCGATGGCGACAGCTATGTGCTCAACGGCAGCAAGGCCTTCATTTCCGGCGCCGGTGCCACCGATGTGCTGGTGGTGATGGCGCGCACCGGCGACGACGGCGCGCGCGGCATCAGTGCCTTCGTGGTGCCGGCCGATGCGCCCGGCATCAGCTACGGCCGCAAGGAAGAAAAGATGGGCTGGAACAGCCAGCCCACGCGCGGTGTGACCTTCACCGATGTGCGCATTCCGGCCGAAAATCTGCTCGGCAAGGAAGGCGAAGGCTTCAAGATGGCGATGAAGGCGCTGGACGGTGGCCGTATCAATATCGCTGCCTGCTCGCTGGGCGCAGCCCAGGGCGCGCTGGACGCTGCACGGCGCTACATGGGCGAGCGCCGCCAGTTCGGCAAGAAACTGGCCGATTTCCAGGCGCTGCAGTTCAAGCTGGCCGACATGGCCACGCAACTGGTGGCCGCGCGACAGATGGTGCATACCGCCGCACGCAAGCTCGATGCCGGCAGTCACGATGCCACGGTGTGGTGCGCAATGGCCAAGCGCTTCGCCACTGACGCCGGCTTTGCCATTTGCGACGACGCCTTGCAGATCCATGGTGGCTACGGCTACATCCGCGAATATCCGATCGAGCGCCTGCTGCGCGACAGCCGCGTGCATCGCATCCTGGAAGGCACGAACGAAGTGATGCGCATGATCGTGGCGCGTCACCTGCTCAACGGCGAGGAGGAACTGCGATGAGCCACGCTGCAACCGGCACTTGGGAAGGCCGCCTGCATACCGGCCTGCATGTGGAGCGCGATGGCCACGTTGCCATCGTCACCTTGAGCAACCCGCCGGCCAACACCTGGACCGTGCACAGCCTGGCAGCCCTGCGCGACCTGGTGCGCGCACTGGATGCCGACCGCAGCATCTACGCACTGGTGATCACCGGCGAAGGCGAGAAATTCTTCAGCGCCGGTGCCGACCTCAAGCAATTTGCCGATGGCGACAAGGCCAACGCGCGTGAAGCTGCGCGCCGCTTCGGCGAAGCCTTCGAAGCCTTGAGCGCCTTCCGCGGCGTCTCGATCGCCGCCATCAACGGCTATGCGATGGGCGGCGGGTTGGAGTGCGCCCTGGCCTGCGATCTGCGCATCGCCGAGCAACACGCACAGCTCGCCTTGCCCGAGGCCAGCGTCGGCCTGCTGCCGTGTGCGGGCGGTACCCAGAACCTGCCGCGCCTGGTTGGCGAGGGCTGGGCCAAGCGCATGATCCTGCTCGGCGAGCGTGTCGATGCCGCCACCGCGCAGCGCATTGGTCTGGTGGAAGAGGTGGTCGGCAAGGGCGAATCGCGTGCGCTGGCGGTTGCCTGGGCGCAGCGTGCCGGCAAGCAAAGCCCGGCCAGTGTGGCGGCCTGCAAACGGCTGGTGCAGTCCACGCGCCACGGCACCCATGCCGCTGCGCTGATTGCAGAGCGCGAAGCGTTCGTCGACCTGTTCGAGCAGGCCGATCAGGCCGATCAGGCCGAAGGCGTGGCTGCATTTCTGGAAAAGCGCGCACCGCAATGGAGCAATCGCTGATGGCGGACGTCAACGCTTTCGACGAGGCGCCGGTGCTGTTCGAGCAGCGCGATTGCGCCGACGGGCATCGCATCGGCATCGCCACTTTGAATGCGCCCAAGACGCTCAATGGCCTGTCGCTGCAGATGGTGCGGCTGCTGGATGCGCAGCTGCGCACCTGGGCCGAGGATGCGCATATCGCCTGCGTGGTGTTGCGGGGTGCCGGCGACAAGGCATTCTGCGCCGGTGGCGATTTGCATGGCCTGTACCAGAGCATGCGTGCGCATCGCGATGCGGTGCCCGACGCTGCAACGCGACGTGCCCAGCCGCAGGCCAATGCACATGCTGGCGCGTTCTTCGAAGAGGAATACCGGCTCGACCACCGCATCCACACCTACCCCAGGCCGCTGCTGTGCTGGGGCCACGGCATCGTGATGGGCGGTGGCATCGGCCTGATGTCCGGTGCCAGCCATCGCGTGGTCACCGAGCGCTCGCGCCTGGCCATGCCGGAAATCAGCGTCGGCTTGTTTCCCGATGTGGGCGGTAGTTGGTTGCTGCGTCGCGTCCCGCATGGCGCCGGCCTGTTTCTGGCGCTCACTGGCGCGTCGCTGGATGCCAGCGATGCGATCTACGCAGGGCTGGCGGACGTGCGCCTGGAGCACGCGCACTATGCAGCCGTGCTGGATGCGCTGAGCGCGCACGCCTGGACAGGCAATGCCGAAGACGATCGTCATCAATTCAGTGCGTTCCTGCATGGCATCGCGCAACCGCTGGAGCCGGGCCCGCTGCAGCTGCATGCGGCTTTGATTGCGCAACTGGTATCCGGCGACACGCTGGAGCAAGTGGTTGCTGCGATTTCTGCCCTGCACAGCGGAGACAACTGGCTGCAGGCCGCGCGCGCGACCCTGGCGGCCGGCGCTCCGGGCTCGGCGCGGCTGGCCTGGGAGCTGCAGCGCCATCCGGGCACCACGACGCTGGCCGACGCCTTCCGTACCGAGTATGTGGTTGCGCTGCACGTCGCGGCGCACGGTGACTTTGCCGAAGGCATCCGCGCGCTGTTGGTCGACAAGGATCGCCAACCGCAGTGGCAGCCAGCGTCGCTGGAAGCGGCCGATGCGCAGTGGGCTGCAGACTATTTCGTTGCGCCCTGGCCGCCGGCACAGCACCCGCTTGCCGATCTGGCGGCAGATGGGCGAGCGGCGCGCTGAGTGGTGGCAAGGTGCGGGATCGGGCAAGTGCTGGCGCACCCTGCTCGGCGATTGCCATGTACACGCCGACGTCGCCACGGCTGACATGTGCGGCCACAGCGATGCGCTTGAGCAGCCCGTGGTGACCGCAACACCCTGTTATTGATCGTTCCAACCTGGAAACCGACACCATGAGCAACATCGCATTTATCGGCCTGGGCAATATGGGTGGGCCCATGGCCGCCAACCTGATCAAGGCCGGGCATCAGCTGCGGGTGTTCGATCTAACGCACGCAGCGCTGGACGCTGCCGCAGCTGCCGGCGCACACGCCGCCAGCGCCGCGCACGACACCCTGGCCGATGCCGAGATCGTCATTTCGATGCTGCCTGCGAGTCGCCACGTCGAAGGCTTGTACCTGGGCGAATCCGGCATCCTGGCGCAGATTCCGCACGGTGCGCTGGTCATCGACTGCAGCACCATCGCGCCGCTGTCTGCGCGCAAGGTGGCCGATGCGGCCAGGGCGCGCGGCCTGGCGATGCTGGACGCCCCGGTGTCCGGCGGCACCGCCGGCGCCGCCGCCGGCACGCTGACCTTCATCGTCGGTGGCGGCGCCGATGCATTGGAGCGCGCGCGTCCGGTGCTGCAGGCAATGGGCAAGAATATCTTTCATGTCGGCGACAACGGCGCCGGGCAGGTTGCCAAACTGTGCAACAACATGGCCTTGGGCGTGATCATGGCCGCCACCGGCGAAGCGTTGGCGCTGGGCGTCGCACAGGGATTGGACCCGGCGGTGTTGTCGCAGATGATGGCGGTCAGCACCGGGCGCAGCTGGGCGACGGAAGTGTGCAACCCATGGCCCGGCGTGCTGCCGAATGCCCCGGCATCGCGCGGCTACAGCGGTGGCTTCGGTAACGATCTGATGCTCAAGGACCTGGGTCTGGTTGCCGAGTCGGCGGTGCAGGCCGGCGTGTCGATTCCGCTCGGTGAACTGGCGCGCAACCTGTATGCGATGAACAGCCACGCTGGCAATGGCGCACTGGATTTTTCCAGCGTGGTCAAGCTGGTCGCCAAGGTCTGAGCGGCGAACCGGGCCGCGCCGCTTATCCAGAGTTCGGCGTTGCGCATGGTGAGAGGCGCCGGATCACGTTATGCCTGCGCCTTCATCAACACCGGAACGAGCCCCCCATGCATAAGTAGCTGGTTGTCGGCCAGTGGTGCGCCTGTAGGCATTTTTCCCGCAAATCGCGCAAGCGCTGCGCGTCTCCGGCCAATGGCACGGCGCGCGTGATGTGATGTCATCACGCACAGGTGTAATAGTCTCCGCCATCGCGGGCGCATAAGGTGCGCGCATCGCAGCAGACCACGACATCCATGGGACACGATCACAACCACGCACCCAGCGAAATCCGCCACGAAGCCCCGTTGTGGTGGGCGCTCGGCTTGACCGCGACATTCCTGCTGGCGGAAGTCATCGGCGCGTTCGTGACCAACAGCCTGGCGCTGCTGTCCGACGCCGCGCATATGGCTACCGACACCGTGGGCCTGATGATCGCGCTGGTCGCGGTGCGCCTGAGCCGGCGCCCGGCCGATGCGCGCCGCACCTATGGCTACGTGCGGCTTGAAGCGCTTGGCGCGCTGGCCAATGGCGCGCTGTTGTTCGCGGTTGGCGCCTACATCCTGTGGGAAGCCGCGCAGCGCTTCCGCGCACCGCAGGATATTTCGTCCAGCGGCATGCTGCTGATCGCCGGCTTCGGCCTGGTGATCAATCTGATCGCGATGAAGCTGCTGCATGCCGGCAGCGGCGAAAGCCTCAACGTCAAGGGCGCCTATCTGGAAGTCTGGAGCGACATGCTCGGCTCGGTGGCGGTGATCATCGGCGCGCTGCTGATCCGCTGGACAGGCTGGCAATGGATCGACCCGGTGCTGGCCGTGCTGATCGGCCTGTGGGTGCTGCCGCGCACCTGGGTGCTGCTGCGCGAAGCGATCAACGTGTTGCTCGAAGGCGTCCCCAAAGGCATCGACCTGGCCCAGGTGCAGCAGGCACTCGCCAGCCATCCAGGCGTCGAAGACGTGCACGACCTGCACGTATGGGCATTGGCCTCCAGCACACCCGCGCTCACCGCGCACGTCGTGGTCAACGAAACCACCGACCGCGACCGCCTGCGCGACGCGCTCGGCACCTTGCTGCACGACCGCTTCGACATCGCCCACGTCACCCTGCAGGTGGAAAGCGGTGACTGTGGCACCGTGCCCTGCGGCACCCCAACGCCCACTGCAGCGGCTGCACATGACACCCACCACGGGCATGCGCATACGCATGGTGGGCATGCCCACCACTAACGTCTCTCGGTGCAAGTGATCGGTTGACTTGGCTTCGCCTTGCAGGACCGACCGATGAAGATGGCCGCGTCCGCACGCAGCAGTGATGCGACTGCTGGCAATGACGTAGTGATGATTCCCGGCGTCTGCACGCTGGGGCCTTGATCCAAAAAGAAGGCTGCCAACGGCGTCTTTGCTGAGATCGAAACGCTGCCGGGTGCGGGAGCCGCCGCCTTACACCGCCGCTTCCCGCAACAGCGGTGAATCCCAGCCCGGGCGCGGTGCGAAGCGCTCGCCGTAGCGTGCGTGCAGCGCCTGCAGACGTTCCAGCAGCGCGTCGGCGCCGACGCTGCGGATGTGCTGGATCGGGCCGCCACGGAAGGGCGCAAAGCCGGTGCCGAAGATCACGCCGGCATCGAGCAGGTCCGCGTCGGCCACCACGCCGTCGTGCAGGCATGCCACCGCTTCGTTGAGTAACGGCAGGATCAGGCGGTCTTCCAGATCCGCAGGTGCGGTGTAGCCACTGGCCACCTCGGGTTTGACCGCGCGGCCATTCTCCCATTTGTACAGGCCCTGGCCGTCTTTCTTGCCGCGCTTGCCGGGCTCCACCGTTGCCAACGCGGCAGGAATCGGCAAGTGCAGAAACGGTGCGAGCTCTGCGCCCACACCGGCGGCGACATCCAGGCCAACGGTGTCGATCAACTCGATCGGCCCCATCGGCATGCCGAACTTCACCGCCGTCTTGTCCAGCACCGGGCCGGGGATGCCTTCGGCATACGCGGTGGCCGCTTCGAGCAGGTAAGGGAACAGCACGCGGTTGACCAGGAACCCGGGCGTGCCCGCCACCGGGACCGGGAACTTGTCCAGCGCCTTGCAGAACGCCGCCAGGCGCGCCACGTTGGCCGCATCCAGGCCGTCGTGCTGCACGATTTCCACCAGCGGCATCATCGCCACCGGGTTGAAGTAATGCAGGCCGGCGAACTGCGCCGGGCGCTGGATATGCCCGCGTAGCTCGGTCAGCGGAATCGAAGACGTATTGGTCGTCAGCAATGCATCGGGCTTGAGCTGCGGCTCGATCGATTGATACAGATCGCGCTTGGCCTGCGGGTTCTCGATGATCGCCTCGATCACCAGATCGGCCTGCGCCACGCCCGCGCCGGGCAGATCGCCACGCAAGCGTGCCGCCACCGCTGGCCGCTTGGCGTCGTCCTTGACGCGCTTGGCGAACAGCTCGCCGCCGCGCGTGAGCGCGGTCTCGATAAAGCGCTGCTCGCGATCCTGCAAGGTGACCTCAAAGCCCTTGTAGGCCGCCCACGCCGCGATGTCACCGCCCATCACGCCGGCGCCGATCACATGCACATGGCGAATCGGCGGGGCAGCGTTCGCGCCCGCATCCTTGCCGCCCAGCGCTTTCAAACGTTCGGTGAGGAAGAAGATGCGGATCAGGTTGCGTGCGGTCGGTGTACTGGCGAGTTTGACCACCGCCTTGCGCTCGGCCGCAAGGCGCGCCTGGATGCCGCTGCCGCCAGCACGTTCCCACACGTTGATCAAGGCGTATGGCGCCGGGTAGTGCTCCTTGCGCGCCTTGCGTGCAACCTGTTTGCGCATCTGCGGCGCCAGCAGCTTGCGGGCCAGTAGCGTATTGGTGGCCCACGCGGTCGCACGTTGCTTGAACGGGCGCATGGTGCCGTTCAAGGCCAATGCAGCGGCGACATCGACCAGTACCGCCGCCGCGGCGACCTTGTCGATCAGCCCCATCGCCCGCGCGGCCTTGGCCGAAACGGTGCGGCCGGTGAGCATCAGATCCATCGCTGCCGGCGCACCGATCAGGCGCGGCAAGCGGGCGCTGCCGCCCCAGCCGGGGAAGATGCCGAGCTTGGTTTCCGGCAGGCCGATGCGCGTGCTGGCGTCGTCGGACGCCACGCGGTACCGGCATGCCAGGGCAATCTCGGTGCCGCCGCCCATGCAGAAACCGTGGATCGCCGCCACCGTGGGGCAGGGCAGTTCGGCCAGTTTCTGGAAGACCTGCTGGCCGCGATGGATCGCATCGTTGACCGTGCCCTTGCGGTCGAATTCCTGGAATTCCTTCAGGTCGGCACCGGCGATGAAGCCGTTGGGCTTGGCCGAGCGCAGCACCACGCCCTTGGGCGGGTCCAGCGCCAGCCGCTCGACCAGTGCGCCCAGCTCCAGCAGCACCTCCTGCGAAAATGCGTTGACCGATGCGCCCTGGCGATCAAGGCTGAGCACGACCACGCCGTCCTCGCGCGCATCGGCCTGCCAATGGCTGAATCGGAGCCCGTCGAAACCTGGAAGCATGCGTCTGGCCGTCCGGCGATAGAAGGAAAGGTCGTTATCATCCAGAGGTTGTTTCCATCACGTCAAATACCCATACCTGTCGACAGGGGGATACGCGCCTTGCGCGCGGCCTCGCCGGCGGCGCATCGGTGCCGCTACCCTGATGCGTGACGGTCGTGCGGATCGGTATGAACTTTTCTTTTCAATGGCGGTCTCATTGCCCGACTTCGGTGGGCTGACAGGAGTGCGGCCCGACATGGCCGAAGTCGATACACCTCAGGAGCTGGACCTGGAACTGGTCCGGCGTGTGCAGCGCGGCGAGAGCGCGTCGTTCGATGTGCTGGTGCGCAAATACCAGCACCGGATCGTCGCGTTGATCGGGCGCTACATCGCCGACTGGAGCGAATGTCAGGACGTGGCCCAGGACACCTTTGTGCGCGCGTACCGCGCGATCAACAGTTTCCGCGGCGACTCCCAGTTCTATACGTGGCTGCACCGTATTGCCGTCAACACTGCCAAGAACCATCTGGTTGCGCACAACCGCCGCCCGCCCACCGACGACATCGAGATCAGCGATGCCGAACAGTTCGATGGAGCGACCCGTTTGCGCGACAACGACACCCCGGAGCGCGAATTGATGCGACAGGAGCTGGAACAAACGGTGATGCGCGCGGTCCAAGCCCTGCCGGAAGAACTACGGTCGGCCATCACCCTGCGCGAGGTGGAGGGGCTGAGTTACGAGGACATCGCGCGAAAGATGGATTGTCCGGTCGGAACGGTGCGCTCGCGCATCTTCCGGGCGCGCGAGGCCATCGACATCGAGCTGCGGCCTCTGCTGGAGACCGAAAGCGCCACCCGTGAGCGACACCGTGTATGAGCCATAACCCTGCCATGTCCACCACCGACAAGTTCGAACTTCACTATCGCCAGCAGCTGTCTGCGTTGGTCGACGGCGAATTGAGCGCAGACGAGTCGCGCTTCCTGTTGCGCCGTCTGGCCCACGATGAAGAACTGGCTGGCTGCCACGAGCGCTGGCAGCTGTGCGGCGACGTGCTGCGCGGTGCGGCCAGTGCGCCGGCACCGCTGGATTTCGCGGCGCGTGTGCGCAGCGCGATTGCCGATGAGCCCGCTCCGCAAGCGCAGCCCGCGGCCCGCCCGGGCGCACGCTGGCGCTGGGGGGGGGGCGCGGCGATTGCTGCCTCGGTCGCGGCGATCGCATTGTTCATGGCGCGCGAGCGTCTACCCGAAACCCCCGCACCTGCTGCCGACGCGCCGGTGTACGCCAGCGCGGCGCAGCGTCCGCCGGCCTCGCAGCAACCGCAGGCTCCCGTTGCGCCGAAGGCGCCGGCCGCCCCGGTTCCGGGCACGCCTGACGAGGTCGTTGCACTGGCTGCCGCTGTTCCTGCCGCTGCGCTGGCCTCCACCCGCCGCGGCGCGGCAACGCGTCATCAGCAAGTCGCACGCAGCGCCGCCGCGCGCCAGCAACAGGCGCCGACCCGCATGGTCGCCACGGCACCACCGGCACCGTTGCCAGCGGCGGCTGCAGCCGCAGTGGCGGTAGCGCCGTCCAACCCGTTCACGCATCCGGACACCACACTGCAGGCCCGCCCGTGGCCGCGTGCGGCCTTGTCCGGGGCTGGCGACAGTCCGCTCAATGCCAGTTTCCGCCAGAGCCGCCCGGGCACGACGTTCTATCCGTTCGAGCCTGCGCCGCAGACGGTCGCCAGCCCGGCGCCGAACCGGCCGTTGCCGGTGCAGGTTCCGCAAGACTGATCCGGCGGCCGACCTTCATCCTTTCGGCCCCCTTCCTTTCGTTATCGTGCCAAGCCCGCGTTGCGACGCGGGTTGCGGCTCCTGTCGCCCTGCCATCGGAGGCAACCTGATGAACCAACGCATCCGCACCCAGATGTTCGGCCTGATCGCCATGACCCTGCCGCTGGCCGCCTGCGCGCAGCAGCCGGCACCTGCTGCCAAAGACGTTGCGCCGATCGCGGCCAACCGTAGCGCCACGCCGGCGCCGCAGTTGGTGGCGGGGCTGCCGGACTTCACCAACCTGGTCGAACAGGTTGGGCCGGGCGTGGTCAATATCGAAACCACCATCACCCGCAAGGACGCCATGGCGCGTCAGCAGCGCAGTGGCCCAGGTGGGCGTGGCGGCGGTGCGATGCCCGACGATGAGATGCCGGAATTCTTCAAGCGTTTCTTCGGTCCGGATTTCCAGATGCCGGGTGGGCCGCGTCAGGGGCCGGGTGGTCCGGGGCAGGGCGATGACGACGGCGGCATTGCCGGCAAGTCGATGGGTTCGGGCTTCATCATTTCGGCCGATGGCTATGTGCTGACCAACCATCACGTGGTCGATGGCGCCAGCGAAGTCACCGTCAAGCTGACCGACCGCCGCGAGTTCAAGGCCAAGGTGGTGGGCAGCGACGAGCAATTCGACGTGGCGCTGCTGAAGATCGAGGCCAAGGGTCTGCCGACAGTACGCCTGGGCGACTCCAACACGCTCAAGCCGGGCCAGTGGGTAGTGGCGATCGGTTCACCGTTCGGCCTGGACCACTCGGTGACCGCCGGCATCGTCAGCGCCACCGGGCGCAGCAATCCGTATGCCGATCAGCGCTATGTGCCCTTCATCCAGACCGACGTGGCGATCAACCAGGGCAACTCCGGCGGCCCGCTGCTCAATACGCGCGGCGAAGTGGTTGGCATCAATTCGCAGATCTTCTCCGCCTCCGGCGGCTACATGGGCATTAGCTTTGCGATCCCGATCGACCTGGCCTTCAGCGCCGCCGAGCAGATCAAGGCCACCGGCCATGTGCGTCGCGGCATGCTGGGCGTGCAGGTTGGTGCGATCGACTCGCTGAAGGCGCAGGGCCTGGGCTTGCCGGATACCCGCGGCGCGCTGGTCAACGATATTCCCGCCAACAGCCCGGCAGCCAAGGCCGGTATCGAAGTGGGCGATGTGATCCGCGCGGTCAACGGCAAGCCGATCGATGTGGCCAGCGATCTGCCGCCGATGATCGGGTTGATGGCGCCGGGCACCAAGGTGAGCCTGGATGTCCTGCGCGACGGCAAACCGCGCAAGGTGACGGTCACCCTGGCAACGCTGGACACTCCGGACGGCAGCGCCGCGCCGCGCACCGCCGCCGATGAGGCCAAGCCCAGCGCCCCGGCCAGCGTGGAATTGCTCGGCCTGCAGGTGGCCGACCTGACTGCTGCCGAACGCAGCCGCCTGGGCCTGGAAGCGGGCGAGGGCGTGCGAATTGTCGCGGTCACCGGTGCGGCAGCACGCAGCACCCAGCCGCCGCTGTCGCCGGGCCTGATCATCGCCCGCGTCGGCCGTACCAAGGTCGGCAGCGTCGCCGAGCTCAACCGCGCCCTGTCCAGCTACAAGAAGGGCGACGTGGTCATGCTGCTGGTCACCGACGGCAAGGCGACCAGTTATGTGGCCTTGAAGGCCGGCGGCTAACGGAGGGAATCGGGAATCGGGAATGGCAAGAGCGGCTCCGCGAGGCGATAGCCCGCCTGGCTTTTGCGATTCCCGAATCCCGATTCCCCAATCCCCCGGCCCCAAGGGGGCCGGCCGTGCGATAATGCTGCGTTACCCTGACGACGGCACCGCCGGCGCCCACCTCAATGTCCTCTGATTCAATGCGGAACATCCGCAACTTCTCCATCATTGCCCACGTTGACCACGGGAAATCCACCCTGGCCGACCGGATCATCCAACTGTGCGGCGGCCTGCAGGCGCGCGAGATGGAGGCCCAGGTGCTCGACTCCAACCCGATCGAGCGCGAACGCGGCATCACCATCAAGGCGCAGTCGGTGTCCTTGCCGTACACGGCAAAGGACGGGCAGGTCTACCACCTGAATTTCATCGACACCCCCGGGCACGTGGACTTCTCGTATGAAGTCAGCCGCTCGCTGGCCGCGTGCGAAGGCGCGTTGCTGGTGGTGGATGCC
Source organism: Xanthomonas nasturtii (assembly GCF_001660815.1). Classification (GTDB taxonomy): domain Bacteria; phylum Pseudomonadota; class Gammaproteobacteria; order Xanthomonadales; family Xanthomonadaceae; genus Xanthomonas; species Xanthomonas nasturtii. The sequence goes on along the minus strand of NZ_LYMI01000023.1, from coordinate 8,175 downwards.
GCCCAGGGCGTGGAAGCGCAATCGGTGGCCAACTGCTACACCGCGGTGGAGCAGGGGCTGGAAGTGGTGCCGGTGCTCAACAAGATCGACCTGCCCACCGCCGATGTCGATCGCGCCAAGGCCGAGATCGAAGCGGTGATCGGCATCGACGCCGAAGACGCGGTGGCGGTCAGCGCCAAGACCGGTCTGAACATCGATCTGGTGCTGGAGGCGATCGTGCATCGCATCCCGCCGCCCAAGCCGCGCGACACCGACAAGCTGCAGGCGCTGATCATCGATTCCTGGTTCGACAACTACCTGGGCGTGGTCTCGCTGGTGCGCGTGATGCAGGGCGAGATCAAGCCGGGCAGCAAGATCCTGGTGATGTCCACCGGCCGCACGCATCTGGTCGACAAGGTCGGCGTGTTCACGCCCAAGCGCAAGGAATTGCCTGCGCTGGGTGCCGGCGAAGTGGGCTGGATCAACGCCTCGATCAAGGACGTGCACGGCGCGCCGGTCGGCGACACCCTGACCCTGGCCGCCGACCCGGCACCGCATGCGCTGCCCGGCTTCCAGGAAATGCAGCCGCGCGTGTTCGCCGGCCTGTTCCCGGTCGATGCCGAAGACTATCCGGACCTGCGCGAAGCGCTGGACAAGCTGCGTTTGAACGACGCGGCGCTGCGCTTCGAGCCGGAAAGCTCCGAGGCGATGGGCTTCGGCTTCCGCTGCGGCTTCCTGGGCATGCTGCACATGGAGATCGTGCAGGAGCGGCTGGAGCGCGAGTACAACCTCAACCTGATCTCGACCGCGCCCACCGTGGTCTATGAGGTGCTCAAGACCGACGGCAGCGTTATCCCGATGGACAACCCGTCCAAGCTGCCGCCGCTCAACAACGTGGAAGAGATTCGCGAACCGATCATTCGCGCCAACATCCTCACCCCGCCCGATTACGTCGGCAACATCATCACCTTGTGCGAAGAAAAGCGCGGCAGCCAGATCGGCATCAACTACCTGGGCAGCCAGGTGCAGATCAGCTACGAGCTGCCGATGGCCGAAGTGGTGCTGGATTTCTTCGACAAGCTCAAGTCGGTCTCGCGCGGTTACGCCTCGCTGGACTATCACTTCCTGCGTTTCGATGCCGGCCCGTTCGTGCGCGTGGACACGCTGATCAACGGCGACAAGGTCGATGCGTTGAGCATCATCGTGCACCGCAGCTACGCTGACAGGCGCGGCCGCGAACTGTGCGAAAAGATGAAGGAATTGATCCCGCGGCAGATGTTCGACGTGGCGATCCAGGCCGCCGTCGGCTCGCAGATCATCTCCCGTTCCACGGTCAAGGCGATGCGCAAGAACGTGTTGGCCAAGTGCTATGGTGGCGATGTTTCGCGCAAGAAAAAGCTGCTGGAAAAGCAGAAAGAAGGCAAGAAGCGCATGAAGCAGGTCGGCCGCGTGGAGATTCCGCAGGAGGCCTTCCTGGCTGTCCTGCAGATGGATAAGTAGCAGGGATTCGGGATTCGTGATTAGGGATTGGTAAAAGCATGCCGGCTCCCGAGTTTTTGCGAATCCCCGATCTCCAATCCCGAATCCCGTTCCGAAGGAACATCAATGAAATGGTTTGAAATCATCCTGGTTGTCCTGACGCTGGGTTCCGGCTTCATCTGGCTGCTGGACAAGCTGTTCCTGGCCAGGCGTCGAGCGGCGCGTGCCGGGTTGCTGGACAGCGAGCCGGCGATCATCGACTACTCGCGCGCCTTTTTCCCGGTGCTGGCGGTGGTGCTGATCCTGCGCAGCTTCGTGGCCGAGCCGTACAAGATTCCGTCCAGTTCGATGATGCCCAATCTGTTGATCGGCGATTTCATCCTGGTCAACAAGTTCGCGTACGGCTTCCGCCTGCCGATCACCAATACCAAGTTCATTCCCACCGGCGAGCCCAAGCGCGGCGACGTGGTGGTGTTCAAGCCGCCGCATGCGCCGGACCAGAACTGGATCAAGCGCGTGGTGGGCCTGCCGGGCGACAAGATCGGCTTCCACGGCGATACGCTGTACATCAACGACAAGCCCATGCGCTACACGGTCAAGGGCGAGTACATCGGCAAGGGCAAGGGCGCCGAGATGACCGGCACCACGCTGCTGGTCGAGGACCTGCCGGGCCGCACGCACACCGTGCTGGAATGGGTGGACCGCAACATGCCGGCCGGGCAGGGCGACTGGACCGTGCCGGCCGCCAGCTATTTCGTGATGGGGGATAATCGCGACAACAGCGAAGACAGCCGGTTCTGGACCCAGACGCACTTCCTGCCGGAAGCCAATCTGCGCGGCAAGGCGTTCTTGATCTGGCTCAATTGCGAAGGGTGGTTCTGCAGGGGGAGTTTCGATCCATCGCGGATCGGGACTGGAATCCAGTAAATGCACGCACGGCGTGCCAGGGGAAGCACAATGAAGCGCAAGCAAAGCGGTATGACGTTGACGTCGTTCGTGGTGGTGCTGGCGGTGGTGGGGTTCGGTCTGTATATCGGGATGAAGCTGTTCCCGATGTATCAGGAGTATTACTCCGTGCGTACTGCCATGAAGGGCCTGGCCAAGGAGCCCGGCAGCGCAACCATGGATCCGTCCAAGTTGCAGGATCTGTTCTTTCGTCGGCTCTATATCAACTACTCGGAAAACGTCAAAAAAGAAGACGTCAAGTTCGAGCGTGTCGATGGCGGCTGGCGCATGAAGGTGAACTACGAAGTGCGCCGCGAATTGATCGGCAATCTGGATATTGTCGGTAAATTCGAAACGTCGCAGGATATGACTGGACGTGGTGTCGAATAGAACCTTCCAGCGCGGTGATCCGATCGGGCATGCCTTTGCCGATCCGGCTCTGCTCGCCCAGGCGCTACGGCATCGCAGCGCCGGGACACCGCATAACGAGCGGCTTGAGTTTCTTGGCGACGGCATTGTCAATCTGCTGATTGCCGAGGCGCTGTATCAGCGCTGGCCCAAGGCCGATGAAGGCGCATTGACCCGCGCGCGCGCCGAGCTGGTGCGCGAAGGGGCGCTGGCGGTGATCGGGCGTACCCTCAGTCTGGGCGAGCGCCTCACGCTTGGGCCAGGCGAATTGAAGTCCGGTGGTCACAGGCGCGATTCGATCCTGGCCGATGCGGTCGAAGCGATCGTTGCAGCCATTTACCTGGACTGTGGGTTCGAGCGCTGCCGTGCGGTGGTGCTGCCCTGGTTCGAAGCCTCGCTGGCAGCATTGCCGGTGGGCAAGGCAGAAAAAGATCCCAAGACCCGGCTGCAGGAATGGCTGCAGGCGCGCCAGCTGCCGCTGCCCAACTATGCTCTGATCAGCGAAAGCGGCGACGAACATGCCAAGCAGTTCCACGTCGCCTGCATTCTGGAGCAGCCCACCGCCCGCGCCGAGGGCCAGGGCACCTCGCGTCGCCTCGCCGAGCAACAGGCGGCGACTCTTGTCATCGCACAACTGGATTCAAACACGTGAGCGAAACATCTTCTCCCCACCGCAGCGGTAGCGTTGCGGTGATCGGCCGGCCCAACGTCGGCAAGTCCACCCTGACCAACGCCCTGGTGGGCGCGAAGGTCAGCATCGTGTCCAACCGGCCGCAGACCACGCGTCATCGATTGCTGGGCATCGCCACCTTCCCGGAAGGCCAGCTGGTGCTGGTCGATACGCCCGGCTTGCACCGCGAGCAGAAGCGCGCGATGAATCGGGTGATGAATCGCGCCGCGCGCGGCTCGCTCGAAGGCGTGGATGCGGCAGTGCTGGTGATCGAAGCTGGCCGTTGGGACGAGGAAGACACGCTGGCGTTCCGCGTGCTCAGCGATGCCGCCGTGCCGGTGGTGCTGGTGGTCAACAAGGTCGACCGGCTCAAGGACAAGACCGCACTGTTCCCGTTTCTGGCCCAGGTCAGCGAGGGCCGCACGTTTGCCGCCGTGCACCCGGTGTCGGCGCTCAAGCGCAAGGGCCTGGAAGCGCTGGTCGGTGACCTGCTCAAGCTGGTGCCCGAAGCCGAGGCAATGTTCGGCGAAGACGAGATCACCGACCGCAGCCAGCGCTTCCTGGCCGGTGAACTGGTGCGCGAGCAGTTGATGCGCCAGCTCGGCGAAGAACTGCCGTACGCCACCACGGTGGAGATCGAGCGCTTTGCCGAAGACGGCGCGTTGCTGCGCATTGGTGCGGTGATCTGGGTCGAACGCGAAGGCCAGAAGGCGATCGTGATCGGCAAGGGCGGCACCCGCCTGAAGGAAATCGGCGGCAAGGCGCGCCTGCAGATGGAGCGGCTGTTCGGTGCCAAGGTGTTCCTGGAAACCTGGGTGCGCGTGCGCGAAGGCTGGTCGGACGACGAGGCCGCGCTGAAGGCGTTCGGGTACGAATGAGGGCGGGACCGGGGATCCTGGACCGGGGGCCGGGGGCCGGGGACCGGGGACCCGGTAAGAGCGCTGGACCGGTCGCCCAAGCTAGGCGGGGAACATCGTTATGGGGCGCCCCCCATGCTGACGGCCTGGCGCGCGGATTTGGCGGATGCGATGGTGTGGCGCATCTTCACTGGTGTGGTGAGCCGCCACTGCTCGTCCTGGCTTGTCCAGGATCCCGGGTCCCCGTTCCCCGGTTCCGGCTCCCCAGGACATGCTGATCGAGCACGAACATGGCTTCGTCCTGCACGTGCGTGCCTGGCGCGAGACCAGTCTGCTGGTGGAAGTGCTGACCGAGCAGCACGGACGGGTGGGACTATTGGCGCGCGGTGTGCATGGCCCGCGCAAGCAGGCGTTGCGCGCTGCCTTGCAGCCATTGCAGCTGATTCAGTTCAGCGCCGTGCAGCGCGGCGAGTTGGCCCAGTTGCGCCAGGCCGAGGCGCTGGATACTGCGCCGCGTCTAATCGGCGAGACCATGCTGGCCGGTTTCTACATCAGCGAGTTGCTGCTGCGGCTCGCCCCGCGTAACGATCCGGTGCCCGAACTGTATGCCTGCTACGCGCAGGCGCGGGCGCACCTCGCGTCCGATCTGCCGTTGGCCTGGGGGCTGCGTCGGTTCGAGCGCGATGTGCTGGAAGGGCTGGGGTTCGCCTTCGATCTGCAGCACGACAGCGACGGGCAGCCGATCGATCCGGCAGCGCGGTATCGCCTGGATCCGCAGGAAGGCGCATTGCGCGTGTTGAGCGAACGCCTGGCGCAGGATCGCCGCGAAACCGTCACCGGTTCGGCGCTGCTGGCGCTGGGCGAGGATGTCATGCCGGCCGCAGACGACATGCCTGGTCTACGGCGTAGCATGCGCAGTGTGCTGCTGCATCATCTGGGCGGGCGCGGGCTGAAGTCCTGGGAAATGCTTGAGGACCTGGCACGCCGGCGCTGATCGGATCAGCCTTGGGCATGCACGCGATGCTGCTGTGAGTGCGCCAGTGCCGTCAGCGCTGCCAGCCGCAAACCTCTCGATCCGAACAACTGCGATGCACGGCATCGAACGCTGTGCCAAGCCCGAATAACACCGATGTAGTGCTTTCAATGCAGCAACGCAGCCACCGCTGCATGGAACTGGGTGCGCGCGGTGCGCGATTGCGGGTCGCCGCGCAGCAGGCGTACCGCACCGGCGAGCCGCGCCGCGCCGACGAAGCCGCAGCTGGCCTGCAGCCGATGCAGATGGTTGCGCAGTGCCTGCTCGTCGCTGATCTGCAGGGCCGAATCCACCGCATCGCGGCTGCCCGGGAGTTCGGCCAGGAACAGCTCGCGCAACGCGTTGAGATGGTGCTGCTGGCCGTTGAGCGCGCTGAGCGCGGCCGCCTCGTCCCAATCGCTGGCGGCGATGTCCAGCACGCTCACCGGCGCCACGCTGTAGCGGCCCCGCGCCAGGCCGCGCCGCACTGCCTGCAGCAGGCGTTCGGAGGTCAGCGGTTTGACCAGGGTTTCCAGAAATCCGTCGGACTGCAGGCCGCGTTGCATCGCCATGGTGATGTCGGCGGTGTGCGCCAGGGCCGGCACGTCCGGGTGCAGCAGGCGCAATGCACGCAGCAACCCGCTGCCGGTGCCATCGGGAAGATTGACGTCGATCAGCCACAGGTCGTGGCGACGTTCGCGCGCGCGGTCGAGTGCGGAAGACAGAGAGTCGGCGCAGTCCACCGTCGCGGGGAGGCCTTCCAGCACAGCCTGCAGGAAGCCTCGGCTGATCGGGTCGTCTTCCACCAGCAAGATGCGTGGGTTGGATTCCTGGCGTGTGGCCATGTTCATGCTGCCTCCTTGTCAGCGATGCTGCGTCCTGATTCGCCGCGCACACCCGGAGTTTGCCTGGGTTTGTGGGGCGCGACAATTGCTGCGCTGCCTGGCGCGGCCTCGGTCGATCGCATCTGCGACAATACGCACCCTTTTTGCCCGCAGCTTGTCGCCACGTGGCCAGAACCAGAAACCGTTTCGACCGTACTCCCTTCCAGACCGCGATTACCGACCTGAGCCATGACGGCCGCGGTGTGGCGCGCCGCGACGGCGAGGGCGGCAAGGTCACCTTCATCAGCGGCGCCCTGCCCGGTGAGCTGGTGCGTGCCGAACCCACTGCCCGCAGCCGACATTTCGATGAAGCCAAGACGGTGGAGGTGCTGGAGGCATCCCCACAACGGGTCACCCCGCGCTGCCCGCATTTCGGCGTCTGCGCCGGCTGCGTGCTGCAGCATCTGGACGAGTCGCAGCAGATCGTGGCCAAACAGCGCGTGCTGATGGACAACCTCGAGCGCATCGGGCACGTCACCCCGCAGGCCGTGCTGCCTGCGCTCAGTGGCGACAACTGGGGCTATCGCCGCAAGGGTCGCTTCTCGGTGCGGCGGGTTGAGAAGAAGGACAAGACGCTGGTCGGTTTCCGCGAACTCGATCCGCGCTTCGTGGCCGATCTGTCGGTCTGCTACACGGTGATCCCGCAGATCGGCGACAAGATTCCGTTGCTGGCCGCGCTGGTCGAGAGCATGGATGGCAAGCGCGACATTCCGCAGATCGAATTCATCGCCGGCGACGAAACGGTAGCGTTGACCATTCGTCACATGCAGCCGCTGAGCGAGCGCGACCAACAGGCCTGGATCGCCTTTGCCCAGGAGCACGGGTTTGCGATCTTTCTGCAGCCCGGCGGGGTGGACAGCGTGCATCCGCTATGGCCGCAGGACGTGCCGTTGTCGTTCCGCCTGCCGCAATGGGATGTGGAGCTGGCGTTCCGGCCGCTGGACTTCATCCAGGTCAACGCCTCGCTCAATCAGAAGATGATCGCGCACGCGCTGGCCTTGCTCGATACCAAACCCGACGACCGTGTGCTGGATCTGTTCTGTGGCCTGGGCAACTTCACCCTGCCGCTGGCGCGCGTGGTGCGCGAGGTGGTGGGGGTGGAAGGCGACGCCGGGCTGGTGGCGCGGGCGAAAGAGAATGCCCGGCGCAATGGTCTGGACAATGCGCAGTTCTACGCTGCCGATCTGACCCAGGATCAGCGCAACGCTTCCTGGATGCGCCAGGGCTTCGACAAGTTGCTGCTGGATCCGCCGCGTTCCGGCGCCCTGGAAGTGCTGCAACAACTGCCGCTGAAAACGTTCGAGCGCATCGTCTATGTGAGTTGCCACCCGGGCTCGTTGGCGCGCGACGCCGGCTATCTGGTCAACGAGCAGGGCTTTACGCTGGTATCGGCCGGCGCGATGGACATGTTCCCGCACACCGCGCACGTGGAAAGCGTTGCGGTGTTCGAGAAGCGCTAGACCTTTTCGTCCGGGCGACGGCAATCCGTCACCCGGACGAGGCGACTTCAGAGCAGCTAACAGAAACGCCTACTCAGCTGCCAGGCGCGCGCGGTCGGGGCTCGGAATCGGCATGTACCACACGTGTCCACTCCGGTCCTGAGCGCGCCGTCCGCACCCACCTGACAACCGCTCGCGATGTTTCGTTAGCTGCTCTCAGTCTTTAGTCGCCCCTGAAAAACCCCCAAACCACATCCATTGCAGGGCGTCCCCCGCGTTTTCGGCGTGCTGGAACTGCCAGTTTTCGTTAATGTACGCACTGGTTTCTGGCAGTTTTCGCCCATGCGCACACGCCGTCCCGCTGCCGATCACTTACCTGCCGATGAGTTGTTTCGTTCGCGTCTGGAAAACCAGATCGACCTGCGCCATCCACTGGTTCAACTAAGCCATCGGCTGCCGTGGAGTGCGTTGGAGCAGGCGCTATCGCCACGATTGCCGGCCA